>JAFDVJ010000012.1:8104-322903 GCA_018269075.1 Acidobacteriota bacterium | reverse complement strand
CCACTAAATTCCCAGTAGAACCATAAATTTTATGCCGTTGATGGGAGTGACGAAAATTACCCGCGAAAACGTAGATGATATGTGGCGTCGGATAGCCATTTATCAGGCACTGTTCGGAGGCTTTCTAACCGGAAGCGATGGCGCCCCCCTTTTCTTTACGAAATCTGATATTGATCGGCATATCGGGATTGAAACTGAAGGCAAGAGTCAGACATTCGAAGAATTCTGTCGGTCTATAGAGGAGCGCCTTCTGAATACGGATGAAAAACTATTGCCGTTTTTTATTGCTAACGGAAGAAATACTTTGTTAAAGCTGGCGGGGGTGGGTACTTCACATAAACCGAAAAATGATTAGTTTTATGAAAAATACGGATTTCCAATAAAAGTAAACTCTATAAAAACAATGAACTCAAACATAGCAAACATGATCGACGCCGATGCCCGGACGCTGCTTGAGTCGTTCGTTGTCGAAAATGAGGATCTTGAAAGACTTGAACAACTGCTGGGGCAGTTCAATATTTTTGAGGTCATCGGCGCGGTCCGCCACGAACTGCGGCACTCCGATTTTCTGGGTTACCTGCTCGATCCGCGTCAGAATCACGGGTTGGGCGATGAGTTTACCAGGCTGCTTTTACAAAAGGCTCTGTCCATGGCCGGCGGAATGGAGTTGCCGATTTCGCTGATTGATCTCGATGTCTGGAATTTGACTGAAATCGAAGTCAGCCGCGAATGGCAAAACATCGATATTCTTTTGATCGATGGCACCCATCGGTTGGCCGTCATCATTGAAAACAAGATCGGCAGCAGTGAGCATTCTAATCAATTGCAGCGTTACCGCGAAATTATTGACCATCATTACCCGGGATGGAATGTCGTGGGAATATTATTGACTCCCGAAGGCGATATGCCGACCGACGACCGTTATATTTCGCTGGATTACACAACCATTTGTAAAATCCTCGAAAGTCTAACGGAAAAACGCGCTTCGACTTTAGGGGGCGATGTGCGAACGTTGATGACCCACTACACCCAGATGTTAAGGAGACATATTGTGAGCGAATCTGAAATTGTCGAGCTTTGCCGGCGAATCTACAAAAAGCACAAACAAGCGCTGGACCTAATTTTCGAACACCGCCCCAACGAGCAGGCGGCCGTGATCGAACTTGTCAGAAGTTTAATCGAAAGCGATCCCGCTCTCAGACTGGACCGGTGTGCGAAAACCCTTATTCGATTTGCGCCCGCGCGTTGGTACGAAATAAATGAAATGAGTCAGGGACAGGGCTGGACGCAATCAGGGCAAATAATGCTTTTTGAAGTATATGCCGAGCCTTTGAAAATCGTTCTATGGATCGGCCCCGGCCCTGTTGAGTCGCGCCAGAAACTTATGGATATGGCATTGAATAATAATCCGCCCTTTAGGAGCCAATCCAAAACGCTTAAACAAAAATGGAATTCGGTCTTTCGAAAGAACCTGCTTTCAAGTAAAGATTCTGAAGATTCCCATTTTGAAGATCTGCAGGAAAGAGTAGAAAAAGCCTGGAGAGATTTTGCCAGCCTCGATTTGCCGAAAATAATGAGTACTGTTGAACAAACGATGGGTTAGCGGCGATAAAAAGCACGATCTTGCGGTTGGAAGTAAGACAAAGGAGCGAAATCGATGAAACATCCTAAACTCGATTGGGAAAAAATTCATGACGATAATTTGATGAAGCAGCGGGGCGTTGAAAACTACAACTACAAAAAGCCTTTGGAAATAGTTCTCGAGATAAGCTGCGTCTATTGCGGAGAGAAATTAAAAAACGACAGCCGGCGAACTGAGCTGGCGCATTTGTCGAAATGCGCCAGCTATCTGTCGGAGGTGAAAGCCGGGCATATTCGCAACAAACACGGACTGTATCAAAAATTGACTTCGTCTAACCGGCTCCGCGATTTCACCGATGAGCCGAACTTTCCATACTGCGCGATCGGCCGCGTCGTTAGAACGAAGACCTCGACCGGAAAAGTAACGAAAATTTCCAGCGACGGAAAGAAAATTACCTTGAAGGATGACATCGGCTCGGAGCGGACCTTTCTGATCGAATTCTTATTAAAGCAATGACTTCAAATCACAAAAAGAACAGTCACGAAGTCGCGCTCGCCGGCCGGCAGAAGGTCGAGGAAGAGCTGAGGCGGCGCGGCGCGAAAAACATAAGCCCTCATCCTAAAAGAAAGAGCATTCTGGAAGTGTCGAATGGTGACGGCGGCCGCACCATCCGGATTCATGTTAAGACCAAAAGAAAAGGGCACTGGCATTCGAACATCGATGAAGGAAGAGATTCGAGAGTGCCCGAAAATCCCAAAGATGAAACCGCTTACTGGATTTTCGTGGATTTGGCCGATCAGGAAAATCCGCGATTCCGGATCGTCGGCGATGAGTGGATCCGAAACGACATCAATAAAGCGCATCAGGCATACTTGAGCAGACACGGCGGGAGGCGGCGGGATACGCCGGATTCCAAACATCATTCGATCGATGAGAAACGAATCCGGGAATGGGCGGATAAATGGGAGAATTTGGATATTTTCGGGTAAAAGCGAAGCTCGAACGTTTTCGGGAAAAGCTGTATTTAAATGAGATTTCAGGGAGAAAATAAGCGATGAGAAACGGAAATCATAACGGTAGAATCAGTGTTCACGCGATTTCGAGAAATCACGTGGTAATTCTTGGGTTTGATGCGACGGACGAAGCGATGCAGGGACTTCTCGGTTTTGGCATTCGAAGGTCTTGCGATGCCGACGGAGAGTCTTATTTTCTTAGAGGATATAAGCCCTTCAAAGAAATCTATCCTCAGCCGAAACCCGGAGTTTTTTACAGTTCCTTTGAACATCCGATTCAATCTTTCATTTGGGGAGATTATACGGTAGAGCCGGGCAAAACCTATGTTTACGAGGTCGTTCCGGTTTACGGCAAGCCCAAAAACCTGGCTTACGGCGAATCCGTCAAGGTTGAAATCCAGGCCGAACCGTTGGAAAACGACGAGCACGAAATCTATTTCAATCGGGGGGTCGCGGCGAGCCAGGCTTACGCCATCAAATTCGGCGAGAAAAAGCCCGATAAAATCACCGATCCTCAATTACATAAGGACGTTTATGAATGGCTTTCGCGGGGGCTTTTCGAAGCGATTATCAAATTTATCGAACAAGCGCAGGACGATACTTTCAAAATTAGAGCGGCGCTTTATGAACTGGACTATTTACCCGTTATGGAAGCCTTGAAAAAAGCTCAGGTACGAGGCACCGACGTGAAGATCATCTATCACGACAAAGAAGATTCGCAGGCCCACGACAATGAAACCGTGCTTTTTAATGCCGGATTTTCGCTCGACGACAAAAATACGACATTTGCTCGAAGAAAGTCCGGCGGGATTTTTCATAATAAATTCTTCATTTTGTACAAAGACGATGAACCGGTGCAGGTCTTTACCGGTTCGACCAATATTTCCGAAGGCGGAATATTCGGCCATTCAAACGTCGGTCACTGCATCAAGAATCAAACAATTGCTGAAAAGTACCATCAATTTTGGGAAGCCTTAAAAACCGATCCGTCACAGAGTGATCTGGATGACATTGTCGAAAATATTCAACCGGACATCGATGCCGATGATTTTCCCGACGGTGTGTCCGTAATCTTCAGCCCGCGCAAACAGGATACGATGTTGGATACTTACGTCAAGGCTTTCAGCAAAGCTCAGTCACTGGCAAATCTGACATTGCCGTTCAATATTGACGTGCGTTTTATGAGCGAACTTGAGAGAAAAACAGAGGCAGTTCGATATATCGTTCTCAACAAGGATAAAGAGCCGGACAAAAAGAAAAAGGGAACCGACATCGTTCTTAAGGAAGGAATGGATTATGTTCAGCATTTCAGAGCGGACGGCGACGTTTACATCGCGCCGGGCGGGTTTATTGAAAAGGACTGGGAGCAGTGGATGAAGGAAACTCTGACCGGATTCAACGGAAGCACGGTGCAGTATATTCACACCAAGTTTCTGATTGTCGACGCTTTGAGCGATACTCCGCTGGTCATTACGGGTTCGGCTAATTTCAGCGCCCCATCGACCGACAGCAACGATGAAAATATGCTGATAATCAAGGGAAATAAAAGGGTGGCGGACATTTATCTGGGAGAGTTTTTCCGGATCTACGATCATCTCTACTTTCGCTATATCGTCACGAAATTCGCGACCGATTCGGAAGGCGGCTTTCTTGAGAGCGACAGTCAAAAATGGCTTGCCTCTTACCGGAATCCGAAAAGCAGCAAGTTTAAGAAAAGGAGAGTTTTCAGCTACGGCTTTCCGCAATAGAGATTGCGGCTTGCAAAATAGAATGTCGATCGCTTGATTATCTGTTCCTTTCAGGTTAAGGCGAAAGTCTTTACATTTTTCGCGAAGTCTATGTTTGCTTAAATCTTTATAAATATAGAAGTTTTAATGGCATCGACGGAGAATTGACATAATAATATGATGTGGATATTAAGCAGAATTGGAATTTACAAAACATTTTATGAATCTAAATGGTCGTTGCGGAACATTTATTGGTTGAGTGTTCTTTTGTTGATGGCGGAGCTGCTGGCTAACACGGCCGCGGCACAAAATGCATCCCCCTGTTTACTTACGAATTTCAAACAGGCCCCTGTTTTTGCCGTCGCCGCTAATCCCGGATTTATGGGAGCGGAAGATCTGGACGGTGACGGCAAGACCGATATTCTCACCGTTAACAATGGAGTGAGCGTTTCGGTTTTAAGAAACCTCGGTGGAGGCAATTTTGCCCCTAAAATTGATTTCCCCGTGATTGCCGGGGCGTACAGTGTCGCCCTTGCCGATGTCGACGGCGACGGAAAAAAAGATATTGTTTTGACTCTATCCGGCAATCCCGTTATCTCTGTTTTAAGAAATACCAGTTCCGGAGCCGGCAATATCAATTTTTCCTCTGCGGTTTCTTTTCCGGCGGCTCCCTCCGCGTCGATTGCTGTGACCGATTTGAACAGCGATGGGAAATTAGACGTCGTCATCAGCAACAATACGGCCAACAGCGTTATGGTATTGGTCAACAACAGTCCGGGTGCGGGAACAGTCAGTTTTGCGGCGGTTGTTTCATATACTGTCGGATCGCAGCCGTTCGGAGTGGCGGTCGGCGATCTTGACGGCGACGGCAAACCGGAAATCGTGACCGGCAATAATCTTCAAACGGTTTCGGTTTTAAGAAATACCAGCACGTCGACCGTTAGTTTTGCTCCGAAGGCCGATTTTCAGGGCGGGCCGTTTAATAATTCGCGGCCGGGTTCGGTCGTGATTACCGATCTGACGGCCGATGGCAAGCCCGAAATCGCGCTGGCCAATATGATGGCGGAAACGATTACGGTGCTTCGTAATACGAGTTCGGGAACGGGGTCGATAAGTTTGGCGGCGCCGGTCAATTTTGATACCGGGTATGCTCCTAATTTTATGGTCGGCAGCGATTTTGACGGCGACGGTAAAGTCGATCTCGCAACCTCGAATTACAATGGAAATACCGTTTCGGTCTTGAGAAACAACGGCTCTGGCGGAACCGTCAGTTTTGAGTCGAGACGGGAATTCGGAGTCGGCCGGCTTGCTGCATCGCTTGCTTCGTCCGATTTTGACGGGGACGGCAGAATCGATTTGGCGGTCACCAATTCGAAAACGGGCGGCGTTTCATTTTTGAAGAATAAAAGCATTGCCGCCGGTTTCATCCAATTCAACGCCCGCCCCGAATTCGGAATCGGTGCGTTTGGAAAGAATCCATTTTCGATCGCTGCCAGCGATTTCGACAACGACGGAAAAAAAGACCTCCTGACCGCGAATAATTCCAATTCGATCTCGATACTGAGAAATGTCGGAACCAATGCGGGCATCGTCAAGTTCTCCCAAAATATCGATTTTCCGGCTGCCGGCGGAGCGAGTCCCTATTGGGGCGAGGCCCGGGATTTGGACGGAGACGGGAAAAACGATGTCGTCATTGCAAACAGCAATTTGAGCAGCATTTCCGTTTTTCGCAACACGAGCGCTGGTCTCGGATCGATCAATTTTGCCGCAAGAATAGATTTCGCGGTCGGCGGCGGCCCCAGATTCGTCACGACCGGAGACTTCGATAATGACGGGAAATTCGATGTGGCGGTGGTCAATTACAGCTCAAATAGTGTTTCCATTCTAAGAAACACCGGTTCCGGGCCGGGGACGATCAGTCTGGCTGCGCCCATCGTATTAACGGTGAATTCAAATCCGACTTTTCTGGCCGTAACGGATCTCGACGGCGATGGTAAAGCGGATATTGTCGTCGCAAACAATTCCTCCACGAATATTTCTGTTTTTAGAAATTCGAGTTCGGCGGCCGGAATAATCGCTTTTGATCCGAAAACCGATGTGACGGTGAATTCGAATCCTTATTCGGTCGCGGCCGGAGATTTTGACGGTGACGGAAAGAAAGATCTGGCCGTCACCAACCGGTTAAGCAATAACGGAATCGTTTCGGTGTTGAGAAATACCAGCACCGGTCCCGCGAATATCGGTTTTGATCCGCCGGTTGACTTTACGATTCTGCCCGAAGAGCTCAGCGCTGCGCTCGGACAAATTGTGGCCGGCGACATCGATGGCAACGGAAAAGATGATCTTATTTTTACAAATATGCAATTTAGCTTCGTATCGATTCTTCGCAATAATACCAGCGGTCCGGGGACGATTTCCTTTGCTCCGCGAACGGACGAGGTCGCCAGCGCGGTCGTGATGTCGATCGTGGTCGACGATTTCGACCGCGATAATAAAAAGGAAATCGTTTTTGCGAGCTACAATTCGAGCAATGTCGGTTTACTTCAAAACCCGTGCAGCGTTATTCATTTCAATGCTTTCGATTTCGACGGGGATTTGAAGACGGATATTTCGATATTCCGCCCATCGGTCGGCGAATGGTGGTACTCGCGCTCTTCCGACGGGCAGGTTCCGGCGGCCGGATTCGGCACCGGAACCGACCGGCCCGTTCCGGCGGATTTTTCGGGGGACGGAAAAACGGACATTGCATTCTGGCGACCGACGACCGGCGAATGGTTTGTTCTGCGTTCGGAGAACGGGAGCTATTTCTCATTTCCGTTCGGTACGACGGGTGATGTTCCGATACCGGCCGATTATGACGGGGACGGGATGGCCGACGTCGCCGTTTACCGGCCATCAACCAACGAATGGTTTATCCGAAAATCGACCGGCGGAGTTCGGATTTTGACCTTCGGGGCGACAGGGGATGTTCCCGTGATCGCCGATTACGATGGCGACGGGCAGGCCGATGTTGCCATTTACCGACCGTCGGTTGGGGAATGGTGGATTGTCAACAGCAGTAATGGAATTGTATACGCTTTTCAGTTCGGAAATTCATCGGATAAACCCTTACCTGGCGACTACACCGGTGATGGGCGGGCGGATGCCGCTTTTTTCCGGCCCTCAAACGGTAACTGGTATATTCTCAGATCGGAAGATTCGTCATACTTTTCGTTCCCGTTCGGGGCCGCCGCAGATCTTCCGGTCGCCGGCGACTACGATGGCGACGGTCTGTTCGATGCCGCCGTGTTTCGGCCGTCGACTTCCACCTGGTACATAAATCAAACCACAGCGGGCGTGAGAATCGATAGTTTTGGCGCAGCCGGGGATCGGCCTTTGCCAAATGTTTTCGTGCCCTGACTGAAAAAAAGCAGTATCGGACGCTCGGGAAATTAAAAGCTGGGAAAATCCAGGTGCGATATTCACATTATTCATTTTCCGCAATCTGGTTAAAACAATGGTAGTTTTCTGGCAGGATTTTGGCAGGATTCAGGTTCAAAATCCTGCCAAAATCTTCCAAAATGTTCCGGCTTAGGTCTGGAAATTTTAGTTGTATGTTATGTAAACACTGCGTTTAGGGTTTTGAATCGAAAATCGATTTGCCCGTTCGCAATGCTGAGGTCAGGGGTTCGATCCCCCTCTGCTCCATTCTTTAATTGTTAAGAGGCCGGCCGAAATCAAGTTTCGGCCGGCCTCTTCGATTTTGAAACGAGCGTTTTTCGGTTTCGATGATTCGTCAGTCGGTCGTGCCGAAGACGGCGACCGCGTAGTATTTGTCTTTGGTTGTTTTCGACGGCGCGAGGCCGAAGCCGACGCGGTTGAATTTTTGTTCGCCGATGTCGAAAAACGGCGCGTAATGCGTCGTTCCCGAGGCCCAGACGAGCGCGAAGCCGCCGCCGAGCGCGTTCTTTCCCGGCAGATTCAGCAGATTGTCGCCGGCGACGACCTCGGCGACGCCGTTTTTGGTCTTCCAGCCGAAATGCGCGGCGCGCTGGCCGACGTCCTGCATATCCTTGTACTGCTCGCCGCCGACCGCGACTGCGTCGTGACCGCCCGCGTCGCCCTCGTATTTCGCCAGCAGATCGGCGTACCATTGCGCGGCTTCGTTGAGCCGGTCGTCGAATTCCATCGGCGCGAGACTGTTGCCGCGGCGGATCTGGTTGACGGTTTCGAGAAAGCTTTCCTTCTGATCATTGGATTCGGCCGCGCCGATCGTGATGATGTAGTTGCTGTAGGCGGCCGTGTATTCCTTTTCCTCGCCGCCGACACTGGCCGTGAAAAGATAGCCCGTGTAGACCGAATCGTATTTTTCGGCCTTGCCGGGCTTGATCGTCAACGAATGCGCCTCGCAGTTTTCGTCGATCACCTTGACGGTGATCGTCTTTTCGGACGCGTTGCGAAACGTCTGCTCGTATTTCTCGTCGTCTTCCTTCTTGCCGCATTTTTTCTGCGCGGCGGCGGTCGTCGAAAGCGCGCCGCCGAGAGCGGCGAGCGCCAGTAATATCAAAATTTTTCTCATTCTCGTGTTTCCTCGGTTCCGGATTTGTTCGCCGAAAATAGTATTTCGGCGAATTCGATGACCTGAATTATGAACCGGAACGCGGACGGGAAACAGAGCGTTTCCGCTCAATTTCGCTGAGTGTTTCCACTTAATTTTCTACCGGAAGGCCTCGTAGAACGTGTAGACGCCGGAGAGGATGAAGACGACCGCGGCGCCGTATTTGATCAGGTTTTCGGGCAGTTTTTTGCCCATTACCTTGCCGACGACGATCGCCAGGCCGTCGGCGATGACCATCCCGACCGTGCTCCCGAGCCAGACCGGGACGAAGCTTTTCTGCTCGCTCGCGACGGTGATCGTCATCAGCATCGTCTTGTCGCCGAGCTCGGCCAGAAAAAAAGTGACCGCGACCGTCAGGAACGGGCCGAAACGGTTCGACTGCACTTTTTCGTCGTCGTCGAACTCGTCGCCGCGCAGCGTCCACAAACCGAAGACGATAAAGGCCGCGCCGGCGATCATCTGAATCCAGAAAACCGGCAGCGCGCGGCTGACCATCTCGCCGAGCGAGACCGAAAACAGATGCACGACGAGCGTCGCGACGAACACGCCGGCGAGCACGACCGACGCCTTGAACCGCGTCGCGAAAGCGAGCGCGACGAGCTGCGTCTTGTCGCCCATCTCGGCGACCAACACGTAAATCAACGAAATCCAGAATGCGGTCATAATTATTATAGTTCGGGAAGTTCTGGAAGTTTGGGAAGTTAAGAGGTTTCTTCCCGAATTTCCTCAACGGACGGCCGGCTTCACACTAGTGAAACATTCGACACCGCTTTCGCGGCGTGGNNGCCGGCTGACAGCCCGCCGTACGTGAATCCCGAACTCCCCCAACTTCCCAAACTTCCCAAACTAAAAAAGAGCCAAACCGGCGACGCGCGAAACGGCTTCGAGGACGAAGCGTTTCGGGTCGCAAGTCTGGCTCTCAGAATCCAAAAAAATCTTCTGCTCGCAAAGCGGGCGATCGACGGATCGCCAGTATGTCGTCATCTGCGAGGCCGCTTTTCGGGCGCGGCTAAGCTACTCCCCTGCCGAATAAAAAATTAGCTTATAAATCGGGCCCAGTCAAACGCGGCCGTTTGCTCGCTCGCTTTTCGTCGATCACTCGGCCGAATGGAAAGACTCAAGACTCAAGACTCAAGACTCAATCTCTCCATAACTTTTGGCTGAGGCATTACTCCGTCATTCCAACGCCGTAAAGTCGACGTTTGTCAGGCTCTCGGTCAGATCGATCACCTGCGGCGCGAATTGATAACGCTTTGAACTGACGCCGACGATCACGGTCTGGCCGGCCTCGAGACCGTCGAAGCGGTAATAGCCGAACGTCGTGGTGCGCGTCGAAATCGTTTCGCCGTTTGCTTTCGTCAGGTAGACGACCGCGTTTCTCAAACCGCGTCCGTCGGCCGTCGAAACGCGCCCGGAAACCGCGACGCCGGCGGCGGTCGGCGAGATCGGCGTATTGATGAAGAAATAGGCTCCGCCCTGATTGACCGCCTGCGGGGCGAAGCCGCCGGTCAGCGGCGAAGAAACGGAAACGTCGGAAAAAATCGCGCCGGTGACGATCTTGTCGCCGGAAACCGCGACGCCGTAACCGAACTCGTCGCCGATCGCGCCGTCCGTCGCCGTCAGCTTCTGCGTCTGCGTCCAGACGGCGCCCGACCGCGTGAAAACGGAGGCCGAGCCCTGATTGCTGTTCACTCCGAGATCGTCAAAAATCGCGCCGCCGCCGACCGTCTCGCCGGAGATCGCGACGCTGAAGCCGAAATTGCTGCCCGGTAAAATTTTTTCCCGAATCCGTGTCGACGGGCCTACAGTCTGACGCCGGACTGCCGATAAGTATAAAATCGGCAGGATGATCCTGACCTCGGGCGTTTTAAACGTTGGGCGATCAAATATCACTTTAATAACAAAAGCCGTCTCATAAATTCGCGGAATCCGCTCCGGCCCGACGCTTCCGCCGCTTTCAAAAACAACATCCGGATTTACGAGACGAGTTCGATGATTTTTTTGGAGGGTCCTAAATTGAATAACTACATCACCTTCGCTTTTCTGCTCCTGTTCTCGTTTTGTCTGACCGCTTTCGGACAATCGACCGCCTTCAATTATCAGGGAAAGCTGACCGACGGCGCTTCGGCCGCGAACGGCACTTACCAGATGACGTTCAAGCTCTACGACGCCGTCTCGGGCGGCGCGCAGGTCGGCTCGACCATCACGAACAATTCGGTGACGGTCGAAAACGGCGTCTTTATCGTGCCGCTTGATTTCGGCGCGCCGGCTTTTTCGAGCAGCGCCGACCGCTTTCTCGAAATCGCCGTCAAAAAACCGGCCGAAGGCTCGTTCACGACGCTCAGCCCGCGCCAGCCGCTGACGAGCGCGCCCTATTCGCTGCGGACGCTCTCGGCGGCTTCGGCCGACAGCCTTTCGGCGGCCTGCACGGGCTGCGTGACCGACGCGCAGATCGATTCGGTTTCCGGCTCGAAGGTGACCGGCACGGTCGCGAGCGCGGCCAGCGCGGCGAGCGCAACGAACGCGACCAATGCGACCAACGCGACGAGCGCGACGACGGCCGGCAACGTCACCGGCACGGTCGCGGTCGGCAACGGCGGCACCGGCGCGACGAGCGCCGCGAACGCGCGGACGAATCTCGGACTCGGCACGCTCGCGACCGTCAGCCCGACGGGCACGGGAAACTCGACGACGTTTCTGCGCGGCGACAATACGTGGGCCGTTCCGTCGGGCGGCGGCGGCGGCTCGACGGTCGAGCTGATCGCGGCCAAAAACGCCCTGCAGACTCTTTCGACCGGCGGCGCCGGGGCCACGCCGGACGACGTCAATTTTCAAAATACGATGACTTCGCCGACGCTCGGCTCGTGGGACGGAACGACCTACACGGTCGGCCAGACGGGTTTCTACCTGATCACCGTGACGGCCGTCCATAACACGACGAGCGTCATCACCGTCGTCCCGCAGCTGCTCGTCAACGGCACGACCGTTCTGTACGGCGTCGGAATGCAGAACAGCAATCTCACGTCCGGCACGATCGGCCGCGGTCAACTGACCGCCGTCGTCCAGCTGACCGCCGGCCAGCAGGTCAAGATCAAGGTGGCGAACACGAACACGAGCGTGGCGAACACGATCACGCTGACCGGCGACGGCACAACGCGGCTCGCGATCGTCAAGCTGTAATAATCAGGGTCGCCGGCCGGAAGATCTATAAATTTCAAGGTTTACGCGAACGGCTGAAAATCGCTTTTGATGCCGACGCTTCGCGGAGAGATTTTTCATTGCCGGCGATCTGAACTACAATAAGAAAAACTTGTCATTTTTCGAAAAAGTTGTGTTAGACTAGGGGGAATTATGAGAAACGTCATTGAAAAATTCGTCGGCGCGCTGGTCGTCGGCTTATTGTTCGCGGCCGCCGCATCGGCGCAGGTCGCTACGGGCGGCAGCTACACCTTGAATCAGGCGGTCGTCGCCAACGGCGGCGGCACCAGCACGGACGCCGTCAATAATCTTTACAAGGTCGAGGGCACGACCGGCCAATCGGCCGCCGGAACCTTCTCGACCGGCGGCAGCTACACGACCCGCGGCGGTTTCTGGGCGCCGAACCCGTTTGCGCCGACCGCGGCCGGCGTCAACATCAGCGGCAAGATTCTCGGCGTCGGCGGCGAGGGTCTGCGGAACATCACGGTTCTGCTGACCGGCGGCACTCTGTTCACGCCGCGGACGGCGCGGACGAACACGTTCGGCGGCTTCACGTTCGAGGACGTCGAATCCGGACAGGTCTACACGATCACCGTGCGGAGCAAGAAATTCGGCTTCCCGCAGGAAAGCCAGGTCATCTCGGTGCTCGACAATGTCAGCGACGTCGTCTTCCAGGCCGGCTGGGAAAACTGAGCCGAATTTTAATTTCTAACCTGATCCGAATCGCCGTCCGGCGAAACAATAAACGGCTGTGCGTTCTGTCGATTGACGAACGCGCGGCCGTTTTAATTTATCCGAGTTTCGGTCGATCGAATCAGCGGCTTAAGACCAGGGCCTTTGCAAAGTCGCGAGATTGGGTATTTATCTATCAGTTATGATCTATGATCTATCATCTATTCCGAAGCAGGACCGGCCGAACCTTCGGAATAGATTAAAGATGATAGATCATAACTGATAGATTTCAAGCCTTTAATTTCCTGATCCGGTTACGTTTCGGGACTTTGCAAGAGCCCTTGGCTTAAGACTTTAGGCCCGGGATTCATTTTACTTCCCGGCCGGCCTGCGCTATAGTGTTTGAAAATAAGAATTTGCCTGAGCTTTCATAATCGATAATCGCGATTGCTCTGATACCTCAATACCTCAAAAGGAGACGCAAATGAAAAGCAAATTATTCTTCACCGGCGGGCTCGCGCTCGCGTTCGTTCTTTTTTTCGTCGTCACGGGAGCGCAGACCGAAAACGGCTGCCGACCGGACAGGCAATCAGTCAACCGGATCAGCGAAAAGGATTTTCCGCGGCTCGTCGATTTTTCCGGCGAGGGCGGCGACGAGATCGCCGTTTCGGGCGAGGTCTGGCAGCCGTTCGGGCCGTACCGGACGATCCGCGTCGAAGCGGGCCAGAAAATCGTCGGCTTCGGCTCGGCGGTTTTCGGCACGCGCAAGGGCACGGCCCGTGTTGCGGTCGGGCTCTGCTACATCCCGAGCGGCGGTTCGACGCCGACGGCTTTCGAAAACGACGCGCATCTGATCGCCGACGTCGACGCGCTCCGCCGCCCGTTCGCGGTCAGCGCGAGCGGCACGCTGCCGCCCGGCACCTACGCGGTCGGCTACTGCGTGATCAACCGCGGCCCGCAGACGCTCGACAATAACGACTACGTCAACGGCTGGATGATGGTCGTCGACTAAATCCGATTTTCTCTTCGAAATCGATCGCCCGGCGCGGCAATGGTTCGCGCCCCGCTCGAAGTGCGCCAGGAATGAGTGGAGAGTGGAGAGTGGAGAGTGGAGAGTTTGAGGTCTTGTTTTTTAAGTTTTACCTTTTACCTTTTACCTTTTACCTTTTACCTTTTACTCTCCACTCTCCACTCTCCACTCTCCACTCATTCCTCGTCGACCGGTTTTTCGAATTCTTTCGAATATTCCATAATCATTTCCGAATTTCTGCCGAAATGTTTACCGGCGGCGCATTTTAAATTTTTTATGCGGGGCCGCCGGAAATCAAATGAAAAAACTGTCTCTGATTTTATTGTTGTTCTGGTCGGTCGGCCTGACCGGCTGCAGCCGCGACGCGCAGGCCAACGCCTTTTTGAAGGAATACGCCTCGGTCACCGCCGACGTCGGCGCCAAACTCGAGGCCGGCCAGCCGGACGAGGCGCGCGCCGTCTACGAATCGCGCAAGGCCGCCCTCAACGCGAAATGGCAGGCCGTCAAATACGCGATGCCGTTTCAGCTTTCGGCCGAAACGAAAAAACGCATCAACGCCGAGCCGCAGCAGAATATGGTCGAGCTCAGCGAGGCCGCCAACAAGGCCATCAAGGCGAACCCGAACAGCGAGGCGAAAGTCCAGGCGCTGGTCCTCGAACTGGCCAACGTCTTCAAACAATAACCCGGAAATCGTCGCGAAATCGCGCAAAAAGCGGCCGAACGGCGTCGGCCGCTTTTTCTTTTGCCGCGCGAGGCTTTATAATCTTTGCGTCTTTTCGTTCACAAAAGATCTGATTGAGAAATAATAATGGACGCGGAAATTTTCAGCTTGGCCCGCGTTTTCCGAAAATGTTCCGCGAAAAGCTGCAAGACTTGTCCCCGGCATCCGTTCAATCTCAAAATTGAAAGGCTTGTCGAATGACCGGGTCGTTCGATTTACAAAAAAAAGGAGACTAAATTAAGAAAATTATGAAAAAAATTACCGTATTTTTGTTGTTGGTGTTTTGTTTGGGGCTGACCGGCTGCAGTAAGAACGCCGAAGTTCAGGCGTTTATCACCGAGCTCGATTCGACGACCAAGGAAATGGTCGGCAAGCTCGACGCGAGCCCGAATTCGCAGGGCGTCGACGAAGCGCAGAAGGCCTTCGACGCCAAAAAGGCCTCGCTCAAGGAAAAATTCGACGCCTTCAAGAACGCGCGCGGCTTTCAGGTCAGCGAAGATATGCAGAAAAAGCTCGTCGACAGCGCGACCAACAACGCCAAGCTGCTGAGCGACACGGTGACCAAGCACGCTTCGGAAATCGCCAACGACGGCGACGGAATGCAGAAAGTTCAAAAGCTGATGAAGGACTACACCGACACCTTCAAGATGTAGCGGCCGGCACGACAATCCATTATCCGAACGGGGCGGAAATCGATTTCCGCCCCGTTTTTTTGGCCCGCGCCGCCTCTTCACCGTTTTTCACCGTAAGTTACCGCAATCGTGACCTGCCGGCAACGATTTTCGACCGGCTGATGTGCGAAATTCTAATTGATATACGATCTTTGGTCTTTGACCTTTGGCCTTTGATTTAGTTTCGAAGACCAAAGACCCAAGACCGAACTTACCCGGTCGGATTCGGAACCTTGAAAATGTTTTGAATCATTCAATCCGGGCCCGAATTTATAAACAAAGGAGATCAATTATGAAGGGAATTTCCAGCAAGACGCTTTTTCTGCTCGCGCTGCTCGCGTTTGCGGTCGCGCCGGGCTTTGCGCAGACTTCGGTTTTCAATTATCAGGGACGCCTGACCGACGGCTCGTCCGGGGCCAACGGTCTTTACGACTTCCAGTTCGTGCTCTACGACGCGGCGGCCGCCGGCGCGCAGATCGGCGCGACGCAGACCGTGACCGGCGTCAACGTGACGGCCGGCATCTTCGACGTCCAGCTCGATTTCGGCGCGGCCGCGTTTCCGGGCGCCGACCGCTGGCTCGAGATCCGCGTCAAAAAACCGGCCGAGGCGGCCTATACGATGCTCACGCCGCGCCAGGCCGTGACGAGCGCGCCCTACGCGATCAGGGCGCTGTCGGTGCCGCCGACGGCCGGCGACAATCTCATCACCGCGCTCAACGACGCCTCGACGACGACGACGATCAGCGACGCGGTGCTGCCGTCGAACCTCGTCCGGCTCAACCCGCCCGTGCAGCAGACCTCGGCGACCGTCAGCGGCGGCGACACGCTGGTCAATCTGAAAGGGAGCTTTACGAACCCGATCAGCAGCTCGAGCGAGTTCAAGTTTTTTTATAACGGCGGCTTCGTGATGACCGGCTTCGTCCGCGACGTCGGCAACCTCGGCGGCTGCGCGTCGTCGATCCCGGCGACCGGCGCGGGCACGCGCTTTATGTGGTTTCCGTGCCGCGGCGCGGTTCGTTTCGGCCGCGTGCCGATCGGGCAGACCGACTGGGACGACATCAATATGAACGACTTCACCTTCGCCGGCGGCAATCAGGTCCGGGCCAGCGGCTACGGCGCGTTCGCCTACGGCGATCAGGTCAACGTCACCTCGACCGTCGGCGCCGGCTTCGGGTCGGCCGTCACGGTTTCGGGCACGGCCGGCTTTTCGGCGGGCGCGAGCAACGTCTGCTCGGGTTTCGCCTGCACGGCGCTGGGCTACACGAACTTTGCCAACGGGCAGGGCGCGGTCGCGCTCGGCTACCGGACCTACGCCGCCGGCGATTATTCGGTTTCGCTCGGCTTTCGGGCGACCAACTGCATCACGGGCATCGACGCGACGGGCTGCACGGGCGGCGCGCTCAATTCGCGCAAGGGAACGTTCGTCTGGGGCGACGGCGCGCCGGGCGGCGGGACCTTCGGGACTGATTTCGTCAACGCGCAGGCCGATTACGAGTTTCGGATCCGCGCGTCGGGCGGCGTTCGCCTGCGGACGAGCGTCGCGGCCAACGCCGACGCCGGCGTCGCGGGCAACACGGGCTGCGATCTGGCGGCCGGTTCGGGCACGTGGAGCTGTTCGTCGAGCCGGACGATCAAGGAGAATTTCCGCGCCGTCAGCGGCGAGGACGTTCTGGGCCGGATCCGCGCGCTGCCGGTGACGACGTGGAACTATATTCTCGAAGGCAAACAAGCGCGCCACATCGGGCCGGTCGCCGAGGATTTTTACGAAACCTTCAAGTTCGGCGCGAGCGACAAGTCGATCCCCGTGCAGGACCTCGCCGGCGTCTCGCTGGCCGGCGTCAAGGCGCTCGAAGAACGCACCGCCAATCTGCAGAAGGAGAACGACGAGCTCAAAGAACGGCTCAAAGAGCAGCAGACGACGATCGACGCGCTCAAAAAACTCGTCTGCGCCGGCAATCCCGAAGCCGAGCTGTGCCGGCAGTGATAAGCGGGGCCGGGACGTTTTCCGATGAGAAAACCGGCTCCGGCCGATCCGTCGTCAGGGCAGCGAGCGGTTGTTTTTTGGCAGTAAGTCGAAAGCAAGGCTTTGATCAATTGCCGCCGGCCGATGCTCTTTGAGAAACTGAATCGGTAACGGGAAGCGTCGAACGGCCGCGGCCGCAGTCACTGAAAGGGCATAAAGTTAATAAAAAGGTTGAGATGATAATTGTTTGAGGCCGAAAAATAATAGGCCGCGGATGACGCGGATGACGCGGATTGCACGCGGATTCTTTTAAGATCGATAAATCCGTGTAAATCCGCCGAATCCGCGTCATCCGCGGCCTGTTAAATCGTTCAGTATAATCGACAACCCAAAAAACTTTCGTGATTTTCGCGGATCGAAAGCCGCGCCGTTCGCCGTTCGGGCTTTGAAACGGAAACCGAAGATCGCGATTGAACTGCCGTCCGCCGTTTGCGGCGCGGCGGTTTTTATTTTGCGCGACTGGCTGAAAACGGCGGAACTTTCTATAATGATTGTTTCGGTATTTAATAATATTTTAAATAGAAGAGGTTAAAACATTGGCAGAACAATTTGACGTGGTAATTATCGGTTCGGGGCCCGGCGGTTACGTCGCCGCCGTGCGCGGGGCGCAGGTCGGTCTGAAGGTCGCTTTGATCGAAAAGGAAAAGGGCGCGCGTCTGGGCGGCACCTGCGGCCTGCGCGGCTGCATCCCGACGAAGGCGCTGCTTAATGCCGCGCATCTTTACGAAAAAGCCGGACATTTCGAGCAGTTCGGCCTCAAGGTCGAGGGCCTGTCCTACGATTTCGCAAAGGTTCAGGAATACAAATCCGGCGTCGTCGCCAAAAACTCGGCCGGCGTCAGCTACCTGATGAAAAAGAACAAGGTCACGGTCTTTAACGGCTTCGGCAAGATCGTCGGCAAGGGCAAGATCGAGGTCGCCTACGAAGACGGCAAAAAGGAAACGGTCGAGGCGAAAAACATCATCATCGCGACCGGTTCGGTCGTCCGGCCGATCCCCGGTTTCGAGACGGACGGCAAACAGGTCGTCAATTCCGACCAGATTTTGGAGCTCGATCACGTCCCGCAGTCGATGGTCGTGCTCGGTTCGGGCGCGGTCGGCGTCGAATTCGCCTCCGTTTACTCGCGCTTCGGCTGCGAGACGACGGTCGTCGAGCTGCTCGACCGGATCGTCCCGCTCGAGGACGCCGAGGTTTCGAAAGAGCTCGAACGGGCCTTCAAGAAACGCAAGATCAAATGCCTGACCGGCGTCAAGATGGACAAGCTCGAAAAATCGAAGACGGGCGTCAAGGTCTCGGGCAAGGACTCGAAGGGCAAGGACGTCGTGCTCGAAGCCGAGATGCTTTTGGTCGCGATCGGCCGGATGCCGTACCTTGAAAATCTCGGCCTCGAAAACACGAAGGTCGTCGTCAACCCGCGCGGCACCGTCAAGGTCAACGAATACTGCGAGACGGACGAACCGGGCGTTTACGCGATCGGCGACGTCATCGACACCGCGTGGCTCGCGCATCTCGCGTCGAAAGAGGGAATTCTGGTCGTCGAAAAACTGGCCGGCAAAAAGGTCGAGCCGATCAATCACCGGCTGGTGCCGAACTGCACCTACTGCGACCCGGAAGTCGCCTCGGTCGGTCTGACCGAAGCGAAAGCCAGAGAAGCGGGCTACGACGTCAAGGTCGGAAAATTCCCGTTCTCGGCGTCGGGCAAGGCGCGGATCCTCGGCGAGACGGACGGCTTCGTCAAGATCGTCGCCGAAAAGAAATACGACGAGGTCCTGGGCGTCCACATCATCGGCCCGCACGCGACCGAATTATTGGCCGAAGCCTGCGTCGCGATGCAATTGGAGACGACCGCCGACGAGCTTGGCCGCACGATCCACGCGCACCCGACCGTCTCGGAATCGGTGATGGAAGCCGCCGAAGGCGTCCACGACCTGACGATCCATATGTAAGCGACCGGAACGCCGGCATCCTGCCGGCAATGCGTTTGAAAAACGCAAAAGGCGTTTCATTTCCCTGATCTTCAGGGAAATGAAACGCCGTTACGCCGCTTGCGCGCCGTTTGCCGGCAAGATGCCGGCGCTCCGTGAAAAGAAGATGGAAATCCCAAACGAATTGAAACCTTTTGTAAAACCCGCGTGGCGGCCGGTCGTCGCGGACGGCGACGGTTCGGCGGTCGCGTCGAAATTCGCGGGCGCGCCGTTTCTGCGGCCTGATGAAGAACATCCGGTCTGCCCGAACTGCGGGCGGCCGCTGCAGTTTTTTCTCCAGCTCGATCTCGCCGAACTGCCGGATGAATTGGGGGACGAATTCGGCGCGGGGCTCGTCCAGCTTTTTTACTGCATCGGCGAAGACCCGTGCTGCGAGGTCGACTGCGAGGCCTTTTTCCCGTTCGCGAAAAGCGTCGTCGCGCGGCTCGTCGCGCCCGAGGAACTCGTCGAACCGTTCAAGACCTCGCCGGTCGAGAGCGCGTTTCCGCCGAAGCGGATTGTCGGCTGGACGCGGTTCGACGATTATCCGTCGCCAGACGAGGCGATGGATCAGGGCGTCGAGCTCGACGACGAGGTTTTGGATTTAATCGGCCCGCACAGCCGCGACAAACTGGCCGGCTGGCCGATGTGGTCGCAGGGCGTCGAATATCCGAGCTGTCCCGACTGCGGCGCGGCGATGCGGCTCGTTTTCCAGCTTGATTCCGATGATCATCTCCCGTTTATGTACGGCGACTACGGCTGCGCGCATCTCACGCAGTGTCCCGCCCACAAAGACCGCCTCGCCTTCGCGTGGGCCTGCAGCTGAAACGAAGCAAACAGGAACGCCGGCATCGCGGCCGGCAATGCGTTTGCAAAACGCAAACGGCGTTTCATTTCCTCGAAGATTAGGGAAATGAAACGCCGTTACGCCGCTTGCGCGACGTTTGCCGGCAAGATGCCGGCGCTCCGAAAGGTATCAGGCGGCGCGGGAAATCATTCGCCGGACGCGACGATCTTCGATTCGATCCGCCGGTCGGGGATCAGCCAGATCAGCGCGACGAGCACGTAGAGCGCGGTCGAAAGCCAGTGATTGACGAACGCGAGGCCGATCGCGGCGAGGTAGATAAACGGCGAGAGCTTGCCCTTGTAGTCGACGCCCAAAGCCTCGCGAAGCGGCGACTCGGGGCCCTGCGCGCGGACGATCAGCGTCTGCAGAAGATAGTAGGCGAGCGCCGCCGCGAGCAGGACGACGCCGTAAACGGCGGTCGGCAGCGGCTCGAAATTATTTTCGCCCATCCAGCCGGTGACGAACGGCACGAGCGAGAGCCAGAACAGAAGATGCAGGTTCGCCCAGAGAATCTTTCCGTTGACCTGTTCGGCGGCCTGCAGCAGATGGTGATGGTTGTTCCAGTAGATGCCGAGATAGATAAAGCTCAGGATGTAGGTCAGAAACACCGGCGCGAGCTCGCGCAGCGCCTTGAGATCCGTGCCGTGCGGAACTTTCAGTTCGAGTACCATAATCGTGATCAGGATCGCGATCACGCCGTCGCTGAAGGCTTCGAGTCTTCCCGTTTTCATAATGTTTTCGATGGCGGACGGCAGGATTCGGACGGCCCGCGGCCCGCTCGAATCCCGACACCCGGAAACCGCTCTTTCCCGGCGAAACGCGCGCCCGGCGCGGCCGAAAAAAATAAGTAGTAGTGCCTAGAAAAATAGGTAATAGCACGGTTGTCAACCGGCCCGATTTACTGCAATATATTTCATTAAATCAAATTGAAGGTTGACCCTGCAAGATCAGACCGCCCGTTCGTGTTTCGGAAAAAATAAGGAACGGGAAAAAAAATTGCGATACGTTTGGAAAAAAACGTCACTTTATATTTAGAGGATAAATTGACGGAAGAGCAGGCGAACGGCGGATTTATCCGGAGCGGCGGCGTCGCCGCGGAGGGCGTTCGGCCGTCGCGAAGGCGGCCTGTGGAAAAATAAAGATTGAAAAAAAAACGATCCTGTTGTAAAACATAAGTTAATCGAATAAATTATGCACCCCGGTTTCAGACAACGATCTTTCGATGAGATTTTGCGTGTCCTCAAAAAACGCAAGTGGTATATCATTATGCCGGCGCTCGCTTTCGGACTGACCGTCGGGTGTCTGGTCAGCCGGCTGCCGAACACTTACAAGTCGACGGCGCTGCTCGCCGTCAAAGCGCCGAAGATCTCCGAAAAGATCGTCGCGCCGCTTTCGGACGAGGATATGTCGCAGCGGCTCCACACGCTCAATCAAAACATTCTGAGCCGTTCGAATCTCGAACAGCTGATCACGAAATTCAGTCTTTATCAGCGGGAAAGATCGGCCGGCCAGTCGATCGAGTCGGCGGTCGAGACGATGCGCAAGAACATCACCGTCGATCTCGAAAGCGACAAGGAAAAACTGCTCGGCTTTCGGATCTCGTACACCGGTCAGACGCCGGAATCGGCGCGGCAGGTGACGAACGCGCTCGCCGACATCTACGTCAGCAAGCAGATCGACGAATCGGTGCGGACCGCCGAAACGACCGGCGAGTTTATCGACAAACAGCTCGAACAGGCCAAGCAGAATCTCGACACGATCGAGCAGCAGCGGATGAAGATTATGCTCGAGAATTCGGAAGCGCTGCCCGAATCGGCGCAGGGCCTGATCGCGCAGCTCGACGGCCTCCGCAAGCGCGAGGAGAACATTTCCAAGGACAAGGAGACGCTGAGCACCGAAAAGCTCCGGCTCAACGACCAGATCGCGTCGAACAACCGGCAGATGCGGCTGATCGAGGATTACGGCATCAAGGAAACGCAGGACGCGGCGCGGCAGGCGGGCCAGATCGAGGACACGCCGGCCTACGCGCAGCTCGTCAACAAGCGGGCCGAGCTGACCGCGCAGCTCGACAAGCTGCTCAAGGTCTTCAAGGAAAAACACCCGGACGTCGTCGCCAAGCGCGATGAGATCGCGCGCGTCAACGAAGAGCTCGAAGACCTTCGCAAGAGCACCGACAAGCGCGTCCAGATCGCGAGCCAGTCGAGCAGCCGCAAGGCCGAGCTCCAGAAAAAGAGTCTCGATCTCGAAAACCAGCGGATCCAGAGCCAGATCGGCCAGATCGACCAGCAGCTCCAGTTCAACGAGCAGGAGATGCAGCAGAACGCCGGCCGGATCAGCGCGGTCGAGGAAAAAATCAATAAAATACCGGACATCAAAATCGCGCTCGAGAGCGTCACAGCACGGTACGAATCGGCGAAGGGCGTTTACGACGAGCTTCTGAAAAAATACAACAATTCGCAGGGCCAGATCCTGCGCGAAACCGATTCGCAGGGCGAGACCATCCAGATCGTCGACCGGGCGAATCTGCCGGCCTCATCGACGAACACCGCGCGGAAGATCTTTCTGGCGCTCGGCGGTCTCGGTTTCGGGATCGGTCTGGGAATGGTTCTGGCGGCGTGTTTCGAAGTGCCGCGGCTGTTCCGGGTCCAGACCGTCCAGGATATGAAGCATTACACGGGGCTGACGGCGATCTTTCTGGTGCCGCCGATGCTGACCGACGCGGAGCTCGTCCGGCAGCGGCGGATCGGCCGGCTCAAATGGGCGACGGCGTTCGTCGTCGCGATCGGCAGCGTTCCGCTGCTCATCACGCTGTTCCAGAAACTGCATATTTTCGAACGATTGATCTGATGATTTTTTAGATGGATTGAGTTTAGGGGAGAAAACAAATGTATAAAGAATTTTACGGTTTGAGGGATTATCCGTTCAACATCACGCCCGATCCCGGGTATATCGTGTTTAACTCTCAATACAAAGAGCTGCTGGCCCGGCTTCACTATTCGATCGAGATGGCCAAGGGGCTGACCGTGCTGATCGGCGAGGTCGGCACCGGCAAGACGACGGCGCTCAGATGGATTCTGCGGCAGATGGAATCGACCGTCCTGCCGGTCTATATCTTCAATCCCTGCATCTCGGTCGACGAATTCTATCATCAGCTCGACGAAACGCTGAAGATCGGCGACTGGACGAACAAGTCCGGGCTGCTGATGAAGCTCGGCAAGATGCTCGAAAACCGCCATAATCTCGGTCTCCGGACGGTGCTGATCATCGACGAGGCGCACCAGCTGTCGGACCGCCTGCTCGAAGAGATCCGGCTGCTGATGAACTTCGAATCCGACAGCGCCAAGCATCTCCAGATCATCCTCAGCGGCCAGCCCGAGCTCACCGACAAGCTCAACCAGACGCATCTTCGCCAGCTCAAGCAGCGGATCACGCTCCATTGCCGGCTCGGCGCGCTCGAATCGGTCCGGCAGGTCGACGACTACATCACCGAGCGGCTGCTGCTCGCCGGTTCCGTCCAGCCCAACGTCTTTTCGCAGGACGCGATCGAGCTGATCTTTCAATGTTCGGAAGGCATCCCGCGCCAGATCAACAATCTCTGCGACAACGCGATGCTGACGGCCTACGAAAAAAATACCTGGAAGATCGGCCGCGAGATCGTCGCCGACGTCGCCCGCGGGCTGTCGCTGCTCCGGGAAAAGGAGCCGGCCGCGCCGGTCCGGAACGGGCTCGAGCTCAACCGCGAGAACCGTTTTCTGACGAGCGCCGGCATCGACCAGCTGTTGTCGGAACTCGATTCGAAATGGCGGGTGCCGACGATCACCGATATGCCGCCCGATTTTCGTCCGTCCGAATAAGACGGGCGAAAATCGAGAATTATCCTCACGACGGAACGCTCGAAATCCGTCACCGCACCCTGAATATCGATTATCTGAATGGACATTCTGAAAATCTTAAAAAAGAAAAAGGACGAACGGTTTCTTGAAGAAAACGCGCGCCGGCCGCCGGTCAGCGATTTCGAGGAGCGATTCGAAAACCGGGCTCCGCAGCTGCCGCCGCTTCGCGAGCGGCCGGCGAATCTCCGAAAAACCGTCGAGCCGCCCGTCGAGGACTTCTCCCTGCTCGAAGCGTCCGTCGCCGAAGTCGCGGCGCCCGCGGTTCCGGCGTTCGAAGAGCCGCTGCCCGCGCCGCCCGTCCCGGAAGTTTTGAAGACCGAGCCGGCCGCGGCCGTCGAACCGGCGCCGGCGGAATTCGCCGTGCCCGGCCGGCTGGGCGTCGATTTTTCGGAAAAATTCAAGCGTCATTCGGTCGAAGCCGGGCAGGTCAACAGCCGGCTGGTCGCGATCACGCAGCCGAATTCGACCTACTGCGAGCAGTTCCGGCGGCTGCGGACGCATTTTCTCCAGACCGGGCAGAAAAGAAAACTGAAGACGGCAGTCGTCGCGAGCTTCGGCCCGTCCGAAGGGAAATCGGTGACGGCGCTCAACCTGTCGTGGCTGCTCGCGCAGGTCAGCGGCCTGCGGGTGCTGATCGTCGACGCCGATCTGCGGCGGTCGAGTCTTACCGAACATCTCGGCATCGAGGCCGAGACGGGGCTCTCCGACGTCCTGACGCGCGACGTTTCGCTCGCCGACACGATCGTCTACCTGGAGCCGTCCGGGCTCTGCCTGCTGCCGAGCGGCGAGCCGCGCAGCGACGTCGCCGAGCTGATCTCCGGCAGCCGTTTCCGCGAGCTGCTGAACGAAGCGGGGACGATGTTCGACGTCGTCATCATCGACGTCCCGCCGATCGGCCTGTTTTCCGAAACCTCGGTCCTCATCAATCAGACGGACGGCGTCGTGCTCGTCGCCCGCGCCAACAAAACGGCCGTCCGCGACATCGGCGACCTGATGCACAACCTGCCGCCCGAAAAGATCATCGGCGGTGTTCTCAATCAATCCGAAGAACCCTTGAAGGAAGGCTATTGAAACCCGTAATTTCGTGAAGTTGCCGTGCTGTATTTATGGTAAATTTTAGTCGGTGACAGCACTAATCGGAAAAGCGGGGATTCCGGTCGCGTTCGCTTTTTTGGTCTTCCACCAAACACGCTAAAAATACTAAATTATTTCGTGTTTTTTCGCAGAACTGTTCGGCACGATCATTGCTCAAAAGGACTTTTATGGTTTTCGAGACAAAACGCCGCGAAACTTACCGGGAACTGAAAAGCCCGGCCGGCGAGCGGTTGGTTTTCGGTCCACGAAAGACACCAAAAACACTAAAAAGACACGAAAGAAATTTAGTGTTTTTAGTGTTTTTAGTGGATCGAAATCGGCTGTTCGCCGGGCTGCCGGTTCCGATTCGATCGAAAAACGCGGTTCACGAACGAATCGCCGGCCCGGTCAATTACCGTGCCTAACAATTCTGGTTTTTTCGTGGTTTTTGTGGATGGTAAAACAATCGCTCGCGGGTTTAACGCTCAATGTTCCAACAGGTTTCGTCACGCACGATAATCATTCGTCCGAATCGTTTTTGCGGTTGTCGAAAAAGTCGGAGCTGCGCTTTTCCCAGCGGTGCGTGCGGCTGTGTTCGATCTGTTTGGCGCGGAGCCGGAGCTCTTCCTCGCGGCGGCGGCGGCGTTCCTCGCGGGTCGGCGGCGGCGCGCCGCGTTCGCCCCAGTAATATTTGAACGTGATGAACGCCAGCACGAGCGTTCCGAGAACGGTTAAGATCAATGTGATGACGATCATCCAGGCTAAACTCGACATACCTTTTTTATTTTAGGCAATTTTCCATCGCTGTAAAAGACGCGTTTCGATTAAAGCGGCTAATTTTGTCCGGCGCGTGGTTTATAATCGATTTCGCCGGCGCGAAATTCCGGGCATCCCGCGGGCGGGGGACCGAAATCAAAGTCGGCAAAGCTTGAAATTGTCGGAAAAAGAGGGGGTTTTATGAAGTTCGGAGATCTTCGTTTCGCGGGCGCGGCGCTGCTGACGGCGCTGCTGTTTTTCGAGCCGGTCGTTTTGCGGGCCGGCACGCCCGACGGCGGCGCGAAAAAGGCTTTGACCGAAAGCCAGCGCGCCCGTCACATCCTGTCGCGGCTGACGTTCGGCGGGCGGGCCGCCGATTTCGAAAAGATCCGCCGGATCGGCGTCAAGGCCTACGTCGACGAGCAGCTCAACCCGGAGACGATCGACGATTCGGCGCTCGACAAACGGCTCGCCCGGCTCCCGACGCTGACTCTTTCGACGCCCCTGCTCGCCGCGCAGTACAATCCGCCGAAACCGAAACCGACGCCTTCGCCTGCGCCGACGCCTTCGCCTTCGCCGTCGCCGACGCCGGCGGACACGCCGAAACCCGCGCCGACGCCGACGCCGAAACCGCCGCCGCCCCCGAAAAATCCGCAGATGGTCGTCAACGAGCTGCAGCGCGCCAAACTGCTCCGCGCGGTCTACAGCGAGCGGCAGCTTGACGAAGTGCTCGTCGATTTCTGGGAAAATCATTTCAGCATCTACGCCGGCAAGGACGCCGACCGCTGGCTGTTGACGAGCTTCGACCGCGACGCGATCCGCCCGTATGCGTTCGGCCGGTTCCGCGATCTGCTCGGCGCGGTCGCGCATTCGCCGGCGATGCTTTTTTATCTCGACAACTGGCAGTCGCGCGCCGAGCGCGTCTACCCGGCGACGAAAGACAAGCCCGAGCGCAAAACCGGCGGCATCAACGAAAACTACGCGCGCGAGCTGATGGAATTGCACACTTTGGGCGTCGACGGCGGCTACACGCAGCGGGACGTGCAGGAAGTCGCGCGCTGCCTGACCGGTTGGACGATCCGCAAGCCGAACGAGGAAGGCCTCTTTATGTTCGACCCGCAAATGCACGACAACGGCGAAAAGATCGTGCTGGGCCAGAAGATTCCGGCCGGCGGCGGGATCGCGGACGGCGAAAAAGTGCTCGACATTCTCGCGAAACACCCGTCGACCGCGAAATTCATCGCGACCAAGCTCGCGCGGCGCTTTCTCGGCGACGACCCGCCGGCGGCCGTCGTCAATCAGGCCGCGCAGGTTTTTCTCAAGACCGACGGCTCGATCCGCGAGACATTGCGGAGCATCGTCACGTCGGCGGCGTTTCTGAGCCCGGCCGTCTATCAGGCGAAGATCAGATCGCCGTTCGAATTCGCGGCCGCCGCGCTCCGGATCACGGACGCCGAAACCGACGGCGGCAATCCGGTGCTGGGCGGCATCGCGAAGATGGGACAGCCGCTGTTCGGCCATCTGACGCCCGAGGGCTTTACCGAAAAGAGCCGCGATTGGCTCGCGCCGGGCGCGCTGCTCGAACGGCTGAACTTCGCGGTCGCGCTCGCCGCCAACCAGCTCAAGGGGACGACGATCGACGCCCGCAAACTGCTCGGCGACGCGGATTTCGCGCGGCCGGCGGAGGTTTCCGAAAAGCTCGCCGCGCTGATCCTTCGAAACGAGCTTTCGCCGGCCTCGAAAGCCGAGTTCGACAAGATCGCCGGCGGCGCGGCCGGCGCGGCGAACGATCCGACGAACAGGAACCGGCCGCCGCTCTACGTGACCGAGCTGCTCGCGCTCGCGCTCGGCGCGCCCGAATTCCAGCGGCGCTGACTGTCCGTTCGGGACGCGGAACAAACTGCGGCGGCGATTTTTCGTCGCCGCTTTTTTTACTTATAATTAATGTTTTAGCGATTTACGGGCGACCGCCCACGAAACGGTCCCGAAAACATTATGAAGAAAACGAAGACGTCTTATCCGCGCAAAAAAATCAAGATCCTGCTGCTCGAAAACATCTCGGATTCGGCCGTCGCCGAGCTCGGTGCGAGGGGTTACGCCGACATCAAACGGCTCAAGGGCGCACTCGGCGAAGACGAGCTGATCCGCGAAATGAAGGGCGTCCACATCGTCGGCATCCGCTCGAAAACGCACATCACCGACAAAGTGCTCGAACGGGCCGACAAGCTGCTCGCGATCGGCTGTTTCTGCATCGGCACGAATCAGGTCGATCTGAAGACCGCGACGCGCAAAGGGATCGCCGTCTTCAACGCGCCGCACGCCAACACGCGGTCGGTCGCCGAGCTCGTGCTCGGGCTCTGCGTGATGCTGATCCGCAAGATCGCCGACAAGAACCGCGCCGCCCACGACGGCCGCTGGCAGAAGGACGCGAAGGGCAGCTACGAGCTGCGCGGCAAGACGCTCGGCATCATCGGCTACGGCAATATCGGCTCGCAGGTCTCGGTCCTCGCCGAAGCCTTTGGCCTGAACGTCGTCTACTACGACATCCTGACGAAACTGCCGCTCGGCAACGCCAAACAGCTCCGCGATCTCAAGGAACTTTTGGCGCAGTCGGACATCGTCACGCTCCACGTCCCGTCCGACCGGACGACGCGCAATATGATCAACGAGAAGACGCTCTCCGCGATGAAGGACAAATCGTTTCTGCTCAACTACGCGCGCGGCGACGTCGTCGATCTCGACGCGCTTCGGGCGCATCTCGACAACGGTCATCTGGCGGGCGCGGCGGTCGACGTTTTTCCGGTCGAACCCGAAAAGAACGGCGACGAGTTTCAAACCGTGCTGCAGAACCTCTCGAACGTCATCCTGACGCCGCACATCGGCGGCTCGACCGAGGAAGCGCAGGCGAACATCGGGCTCGACGTCGCGGCCAAGCTCGTCAATTATCTCGAATTCGGCGCGTCCGAGGGCTCGCACACCGTCCCGCCGGTCAATCTGCCGCTGCAGCCCGACACGCACCGCATCCTGCATATCCACGCCAACATCCCGGGCGTGCTCTCGGAGATCAACACGCGGCTCTCGGCCAAAGGCATCAACATTTTAGGCCAGTATCTGAAGACCAACGAAGAGATCGGCTACGTGATCCTCGACGTCGACACCGAGCTCTCGAAAGAAGCGCTCGAAATTCTTAAGGAAGTCAAAGGCACGATCAAGACGCGAATGGTCTATTGAATTTAGTTTGGGAAGTTTGGGAAGTTCAGGAAGTTTAGGAAGTAAAAACATCTTCCGCGAACTTCCTAAACTTCCCAAACTTCCTAAACTTCCTAAACTTATGAAAATAGTCATTCCGGGCGGGAGCGGTCAGGTCGGCACGATCCTGGCGCGCGAGTTTGTGGCGGACGGTCACGACGTGGTCGTTTTGAGCCGGCGCGCTTCGAACAGGGAAGCGTGGCGCGTCGTCGAGTGGGACGGGAAGTCTCAAGGACCGTGGACGCGCGAGATCGACGGCGCGGAGATCGTCGTCAATCTCGCGGGCCGTATCGTCAACTGCCGGTATAATGCCGAAAACCGGCGCGAGATCATGGATTCGCGCGTCGATTCGACGCGGGCCGTCGGCGAGGCGATCGAAAAGGCCGCCGATCCGCCGAAAGTCTGGCTGCAGGCCTCGACCGCGACTATCTATGCGCACCGTTTCGACGCGCCGAACGACGAGGCGACGGGCATCGTCGGCGGCCGCGAGCCGGACGCGCCCGATACTTGGAACTTCAGCATCGACGTCGCGCGGCGCTGGGAGGAAACGGCCGAATCGTTCGCGCTTTCGAAAACGCGGCTCGTACTGATGCGCTCGGCGATGACGATGTCGCCCGACCGCGGCGGAATTTTTGACGTGATGCTCGGCCTCGTCCGCAAAGGTTTGGGCGGAACGGCGGCCTCCGGGCGGCAGTATATTTCGTGGATTTACGACCGCGACTTCGTCCGCGCCGTCAAGTTTCTGATCGACCGCGAGGACTTGAGCGGCGCGGTCAATCTCTCGTCGCCGAACCCGCTTCCGAACCGGGAATTCATGCGCATTTTCCGCGAAGCGTGGGGCACGCGCGTCGGGCTCCCGGCGACGCGTCTGATGCTCGAGATCGGCGCGGTTCTGATGCGGACCGAGACCGAGCTCGTCCTCAAAAGCCGCCGCGTCGTGCCCGGCCGACTCCTCGACGCCGGATTTACTTTCGATTTTCCCGAATGGAAGGACGCCGCCCGCGATCTCTGCCGCCGGTGGCGCGCGCAGAACGGATAAAATATGGGACTCGACGCCTGCGTCTACTGCGATTGTTTCGAAACCGGGAGATTGAACGAGCGGCCGCCGTTCATCGAGACGATCTTCGTCTGCCCGGACGGCGCGCTCGACTGCCGGAGCGAAGATCTGCATACTCAGCTCGCCTTCGACCGGTGGCTTCGCGACCGGGCCTGCGCGCACGAAAACGGCGTTTTGATCCATCGCCGGATCGGCAATATGGCGCTCGTTTCGCTGCTCCGCCGCGAACTGTCGCGCGCGGCCGCGAACTTTCCGATGATTCTGGAAAAGATCGTCTACAACGGCATCCACGCCGGCGACTTTCTTTCGCTCGACGACGTGCGGAGCCTGCAAAGCGAGCTCGACGATTTGCGGGACTTCGTCTGTTCCGGCGAACGCGAGCGGGAATTCCTCGACGATTTCCGGCGACAGCTGGCCGAGTTGACCGCCGCCTCGTTACGGTTCGGGAAGCCGATCTCATTTTGATTCCGTCGGTTCGGTTTTAGATTTTCCGAAGACGAATGCCCGAATTTCCTTCGAGACTGTCAAACAAATTGTGTAATCCCTGATCGACGAAATCCAAAAAGCGGCGATAGCCGCGCTCGTGTCAGTAGCGTCGGCGGCAGCCGATGCACCGTTCGCCGGCCGGGCTCCTGCATCTCAAATCGTCCACCAACAAAGTTTTCAATCTTCCCGGAAAGTAATACCGGCGCGGCGGTGCATCGGCTGCCGCCGACGCTACTGACCTCGTGCGGCTATCGCCGCTTGCTTCCTTCGATTACACAATTACTTTTACAGTCCCCGTCGATCGTTTCATTTTACTTTTATCTGCGGGTTTTTGAAACGTTTGAGCGTTTTGCAAACGCTTTGCCGGCCGCGATGCCGGCGCTCCGGGCGGTCAGCGGAGCTCGCGTTTGAGGATCTTGCCGGTCGCGGTCATCGGCAGCGAATCGCGGAATTCGACCGTGCGCGGGTATTTGTAGCCCGCCATGTTCGCTTTGCAGAATTCGATCAGCTCGGTTTCCGTGACTTCCTTTCCGGCTTTTTTGACGACGACCGCCTTGACCTCTTCGCCGTGGATCTCGCACGGGACGCCGATCACGGCGCACAAGCTGACCGCTTCGTGCGTCATCAGAAATTCCTCGACCTCGCGCGGGTAGACGTTGAAGCCGCCGCGGAGGATCATGTCCTTGACGCGGTCCGAGATGTAGATATAGCCTTCGGCGTCGCGGCGGCCGAGATCGCCCGTGTGAAACCAGCCGTTGCGGATCGCGGCGGCCGTCGCCTCGGGCTTTTTGTAATAGCCTTTCATCACGCAGTGGCCGCGGATGACGAGCTCGCCGAGCTCGCCCGGCGGGACGTCGTGACCGTTTTCGTCGACGATGCGGATCTCGACGCCCCAGACCGGAAAACCGATCGAGCCGGGCTTCGACGTCCCGTATTTGTTAAAGCAGGCGACCGGCGAGGTTTCCGACAGTCCGTAGCCTTCGAGAATTTTGGTTTGAAAGCGTTCCTCGAAGCCTTTCAAAACCTCGACGGGGAGCGACGCGCCGCCGGACTTGCACATCCTTAAGTTTCGCGAAATCTTTTCGAGATCGTATTTCTCGATGTCCGGCGCGTGCAGCAGCGCCCAGTACATCGTCGGCACGCCGGCAAAGACCGTGACGTCGTAGCGGTCCATCAGCGCGAGCGCCGCGTCGGGCGTAAAACGCGGCAATAAAACGATCGTCGCGCGGTTGTAGAAAGCGGCGTTCATCTGCACGGTCTGGCCGAACGAATGAAAGAGCGGCAGCGTGATCAGATGGACGTCGGCGTCGCGGCGCGGGTACATCGTGTCGGACAATCGGGCGTTCAAAAGCATATTGAGATGCGTCAGTTCCGCGCCCTTCGGATGGCCGGTCGTGCCCGACGTGTAGAGGATGACGGCCGTGTCGGTTTCGCCGGTCGTCACGGATTCGAACGCGTCCGGCTCTTCATCCGTGAAGCGATGGAGCGTCGTCGCGTCGTCATACGGCGACGGCGCGTCGTCGTCGAGCGTCAGCAGGACGAACTTCTCGCACGAATCGGTTTCCGTAAAGCCCTTATAGCCTTCGTCGCCGAGCGGCAGCTCTTTCGTCCCTTCGAAACAGAAAAAAACGCGCGCGTCGGAGTCGGCGAGATGATAGGCGATCTCGCGGCCCTTCAGCAAAATATTGAGCGGGACGACCGCCGCGCCGGCCTTCAGGATGCCGTAATAGACGACGGGGAAAAAATAAAGGTTCGGGCAGGCGAGCGCGACCTTGTCGCCGGGCCGGATGCCGTAGTTTGCGAGCGCGTTGGCGACGCGGTTCGCGCGCGCGTCGATCTCGGCATAGGTAAATTCGCGGTCGTGGCAGACGACGGCGACCCGGTCGGGCACGGCGCGGGCGCTGTCTTCGAGCAAAACGGCTAAATTAAGCATAATGTTTGGAAATTAAAGATTTCAGATTTCAGGTTTACCTGATTGTCGAACGTTCGATTATTTTATCGACGTCCAAGCCTGCGGGCAATATGCCGAAGCTCGAAAAATATTTCGCCGCATCGCTCGTTTCGGATTCATCGAAGCCGCGCGCCGGATCGGAGGATATTTACCGGTCTTCGTTTATGTTGCGGCGGGCGCGGAGTTTGGTTTCTTCGGCCCAAAAGGAGACAGCCGGCGAACGAAGTTTCGATCCGCGTCAATCCGCTAAATCCGCGTTTGTCCGCGTTCTGTCGGTTGAGGCGGCGACTTAGAGCAGATTTTAGTTAAATGGACGGAAACTGCCCGATAGATTTGTAGTTCGGTCGCGCGGCTTCACACCGTTGAAGCGCTTCGGCCGGCTGTCAGCCCGCCGGAGTAATGTACAATCGGCTGTCAGCCGGTTGACAGGCGACAGCCTGTAAAACCGCTCCGCCCACGCGAACGCGCGCGGTTGGCTCCCGGTTCAATCTGGGCGGACGCTTTTCACCCGCGAGCGGGTGCGGCCGGCTGACAGCCCGCCGTACATCAATCATAAATCTGCTCTAAATTTCCTGAAAAAAAGAACGGTCGATGACGAATCGACTGCGTAAGGTGAGTTATTACTACCCGTCGCCTTTGAGCCGCTCGCCGATCAGTTTGTAGACCTGAAAATTATAAACCAGCCCGATGTGCGTGCCGGATACTTCGAAGTTGTTCGATTCGAAGCGCGAGCGGCAGTTCTGCCAGTCGACGATGCCGTCGGATTTCGTGTAGATCGCGGTCTGCCGGACTTTTTTCGGCAGAAAATGATGGAGCGCGGTCATCGTCGCGCAGTGGCAGTGGCCGGTGTAGCAGTTCGGGTAATCGCGCTTGTCGCTTTTCCGGAAGATGCGCTGGCGGATCTTTTCCGACATCTCGATGACCTTCGGGTGCGAGCGGACGCCGCGAAACGGCGAGCCGAGCGTGATCACCGATTCGACGAGCTCCGGGTGCTGCGTCGCCGCCGAGCGCGAGAGCACGCCGCCCAATGAATGGCCGATCAGGTGAACCTTTTGGCCGGTTTCGTCGTTCGCGCGGCGGATCGTCTCGACGAGCTTGTCGTTGAGCGTGTTGAGACAGTCGGCGTTCCAGCCGATGCCCGAAAGATACGGCGTGTAGCCGATGCGCGAGAGCCACAGATATAATTCGTAGAGATAAAAGTCGGAACCCAGAAAACCCGGCACGACGATCACCGCCGAGCCGTCGCCCGGCGGCACGCCGAAACCGAAATAGACCGGCGCGATATGGAGCATCGCCCAATCGACGCCGACCAGTGATTCGAACCAGATCGGCAGCGCGTGCTCGCGCATCTCCTTGTCGAAACCAGTGATTACTTCGAGTTCGTTATCTAAAATATCCATAACTTTTTTCGAGTGGAGAGTGGAGAGTGGAGAGTGGAGAGTTCGGGGATTTATTCCTTTAACTCTCCACTTTCCACTCTCTACTCTCCACTCTTCACCGTGTTTATCAAATCCTGAAAGACTTCTTCGAGAATCTCCCGGAATTTTTCGACGTCGCCCATCGCCTGTTCGTCGGATGACAGGCCGAAGTAAAGGGTTTGATTATAACTGAGAATCGCGCAGCCGAGCCCCAGTCCGTAGCCGATTGGGACGTACGGATACTGCATCAGCATCTTCCGGCCGGCGAGATAGATCGGCACCTGCGGCCCCGGCACGTTGGTCGCGACCATATTGAACGGGGGAAACGGCAGATCGGCGAGCGCCGCGACCATCGACTGCATCGGCGCGGGCATCATCGTGTAGAGCGCGCCCAAAGTGAGCAGCCCTTCGGCGAGCCGCGCCGTCTTCATCACGTCGGTCCGCTTGTGGACGAACCGGAAACGCGCCGGCAGATCGGCCAGATCGAGCGGGATCTCGACCGGCAGGATCGAGATCATATTGCCGAGCGCGCCGCGCTGCTCCTTTTGCCGGAGGCTGACCGGCACCATAAAACGGACGATCTTGCCTTTGATTGGCGCGCCGTGAAATTTCGTGTAGCGGGCGACGGCTTCGCTGAGGACGGTCAGCACGACGTCGTTGACCGTGCCGCCGAGGACGTTGCGGATCGCGCGCGCCTCGGCGAACGAAAATCTGGTCCACGCCAGCCGCCGGACGCCCGAGCAGACGCCGTTGAACGGCAGGATCGGCGGCGGCGTCGACACGGCCGGCAGCACCTCGCTCAGATGCGGCAGCATTTCGGCGTTCTGCGGGTTCGTCAGATTCGACGCCATATAAAGCAGGCCGCCCTGCATCTCCATCAGCCGCGCCGAGGTTTCCTGCAGAGCCCCGAAAACGGATTCGAAAAATCGCTGCGCGGGATCTTTTTTCTCCGGCGCGTCCTCTTCGATCGCCGGCTTCGGCGGCGGCGGCGCGTCGGGCGTGATGTCGTAGATGATCCTGATCAGATCGACGCCCGAAATGCCGTCGACCATACAGTGATGGATCTTCGCGATCAGCGCCGAGCGGTCGCCCTCGACGTCTTCGACGACGTAAAGCTCCCACAGCGGCTTGCCGCGGTCCATCACCTCGGTCAGCACTTTGCCGGCGAGCGCGACCAGTTCGTCGTCGGTCAGCGGCTTGTCCTGCTCGACCTTGAAGATATGCTTTTCGAGATCGAAATTCGCGTCCGTCTCCCACGTCGGATGGGCGAGGCCGAACGGGTCGGGCACGACCTTCTGCAGATAGCGCGGCAGCAGAAAAAGCCGGTCGCCGATATGCCGGACCAAATCGCCGTGCGTGAGCCGGCCCTCGAAAATGCTCGTCGAGCCGATATGCATCGGGCATTCCTTGCGTTCGAGATACAGAAAGGCCGAGTCGAGCGATGTCAGACGGCGATTTAGTTCTTGTTTCATAACGATTTGGGATGCCGGATGGCGGATGCCGGATGTCTGCCGATCATTAAGATCCGCCATCCGACGCCCCGAATCCGACATCGAATCATTCGTTGAAGCCCGTGATGTCGTAGGACATCGCGATCAGGTCGTGCGTCCGGTTGTTGCGGTCGATGACGTAGTCGGCCAAAAGCGCTTCGGCGTTGAAGCCGAGCTTTTCGAAGACCTGCACCGCGCCTTTCTGATCGGCCGCCATCCGCGCGACGACCTTCATCAGGTGCCATTCCTCGGCCTTCGCGAAGATCTCGCCGGCCAGAATGCTGCCGAGCCCCTTGCCGCGCGCTTCGGGCGCGAGCAGCAGGATCACTTCCCCGAGATGCCGCGACCAGCTCTGCTCGGTGCGGATCAGACTGCCGTGACCGACGAGCCTGCCGTCGGCCTCGACGAGGATCGTGTGCCACGTGCCGGCCTCGCTCCGCCGGATCCAGTAGTTGACGACCGCTTCCTGCGTGATGTCGAACGACAGGAAGCGGAGATCCTCTTCGGGCAGCGTCCGCGCAAATTCGAGAACCGCCTCCTTGTCGGCGGCGGTCATCAGCCGCAGTCTGATCTGCGTTCCGTCGATTTTCGTCGTCCAGGGGAAATTTCGTTTCTTCGTCGCGTGTCTCGCCATAAAATTCGGGTTGTCCACAGATTAACACGGATCGGCGCGAATTCGCCCCGATCCGCGTCAATCCGCGGACGGTTTATTTTTTATTTTTCGGCGGCAGTCCGAAGATCGGCATCTGCGTCGCCAGATCGAGCCAGCGTTTCTGGATCTCGACGTAGCTCGACATCGTCTGCTGCGCGAAATCGGCGATCGCCGCGACCGGCGACGAATCGTCGAGCTTCAGGTTCTGCTTCAGCGCCTTGACCATCTGCGCGTTCTGCTGGGCGGCGAAATCGAGCCACGCGGTCCGCATCGTGACGAGAATCTCCATTCCCTTGCCGGCCGCGCCCTGCGCCGTGCCGAAGGCGTCGAGCCCGCCGCCGAAGCTCGCGCCCGACTGGACGCTCTGCAAAAGCTGCGCGCTCTGCTGCATCGCGATTTCCGACCAGTGTTTCTGCGCCGCGATAAAGCTTTCGACGCCCTGTTTGGCCCAGCCGGCGAGCGCGTCGGTCGGCGCGTTCTGCGACATTCCCATCACTTCGGAAACGGTCTTGAAGACGAGCGCCGTCTGCTGCGTCGTCATTTCGAGCCACATCCGCTGGGCTTCGATCAGCTGGTTGACGATCATCTTCGCCCAGTCGGTCGGCATCTGCGCCGACGCGGCCGCGGCCGCCGCTTTTTTCGGTTCGGCGTGCGGTTCGTCAGTCTTTTCGGCTTTCGGCCGGCCGACCGGTCGCGGCTTGGCAGCCGGTTTCGGCTTGGCAGCGGCTTTCGGTTTCGCCGCCGCTTTCGGCGCGGCTTCGGCTTTCGGCGCGGCTTCGGCCTTCGGCGCGGCTTCGGCTTTCGGCGCGGCTTCGGCTTTCGGCGCGGTTTCGGCCGCGGCCTTCGGCGTTTCTTCGGCCTTCGGTTTCGCTTCTTCGGTTTTCGGGGTTGCGGCGGCTTTCGGGGCCGCTTTCGTCGTTTTCTTTGTTTCTGCCATTATCGGATTACCTCAAAATTAAATTTTCGGTGCAATAAATATAAAAAAGTCTGCGGTTGATGACAACCGCAGACTTGCCTTGGAGGAGGAAAAGTTTATTATTTGCCGGCGGTCGCCGTTTTAGCGTGCGAGGTCAGGTTTTCGACCGACTTTTCGACGTTCGTCAGAACGCTCTTGCCGAATTCGAAAACTTCCTTCTGCAGCGGCAGCTCCATCTTCGTTGCCGAGTTGATAAAGGCTTCGCCGGTCGAGGCGAAAAGCTTGAGCCAGTCGTGACGAATTTCGGCGGCCGCGTCCCAGTAGCCCTTGACGACCTTGAGCGCGTCGAGATTCGCGTCATAGCCCGCTTTGTAAATTCCCTGAACGTAGTGTTCCGTCACTTCGACGGCCTGCACCGTGCTTTTCAGCGTCAGGTTCGCCGTTTTCTGCGTCAATTCCATCGCCGTGTCGATCGCTTCGGTGCTCATCGCTTTCTTCGTAGTCATTGTCTTAAATCTCCTTCGTTTGATTCCGTTATAAAATTCTTTTTCGATTTCTCAGCCCATCTTCTGCCCGTGCTGACATTCTCAATATAAAACGCCGGCAAGCCTTTGTCAAGCAAAAATCTCGCATTTGCGAGATAAATTTTACCTCAAAATCATAAACGTAAATATTTCAACAAATAAATTGTTCGCAAAAAGAAGAAAAAAGTAAAATAAAACCGCTTTCGGGACGTTTCGCGGCGCGCATTTGCGAAAAGACGTTTACTTTCGCCGTTTCAGCAGTTAACGAAAAAAACTTAGAATTTCGGATCGCACCTGTGATAAAATCGTCGGGCTATGCCGCGAAAGAAAAAGCACGAAGAAAAAGCCGACCCGAACCAGATCGTCATCAAGCGCCACGGCAACCGGCGGCTCTACAACACGGAGACGAAGACCTACGTCAATTACGAAGACCTCGCGCGGCTCGTCCGCGACGGCCGCGACATCCGCGTCGTCGATTCGGCGACCAAGGAAGACGTCACCAAGGCCGTGCTGATTCAGGTGATCCTCGAAGAGGAGAAAAACAAGAAGACGATCCTCCCGACCGAGTTTCTTTTTCAGATCCTCCGGTCGCGCGAGGAATCCGTGCAGGATTTCTTCAAAAACCACCTCGCCGCGAGCTTTAACGCGTACCTGAAAACCAAGGAAGAATTCGACAACCGCTTTCGCTCGATGCTCGAAATGGCGAGCGCCGCCCCGGCGATGTGGGAAAAACTGATCCCCGGCGCCGAAGTCATGCGCGAAGTGTTTTTAGGAAAAAAGAAAGATGATGAAGAATAATCAGTACAGCGAGCGGTAGCGAGTCCGATCCGCCCGGAAATCGATACCGATGAAACGGACTCGCTACCGCTCGCTGTACTGACTCGCTACTGCTCGTCCTGGCAATTAAAATCCGGCAGCGGCTTTCCCTGACCGTTGACGACGTAATCGATCGCCATTTCGATACTTTTCTCGGTCCATAAAAATCGCCGACTGCCTTTTTCGGCCCACGGCGAATGATCGAACGGCCACCAACCGTCTTCGCGCATTTGGCGGGTCGCATTGGCTTTTAAGGCGTTCAAAGCCTTTTTCGAGCTTTCATTTCCGATATCGACGACCGAATGACAATGATTCGTTCGGACGTTGACGGCGTAAATATTCCACCCGCGAATTTGACAGGTTTCCTCGACGGCCGTTTCGACCGATTTACGCATTCGGCCGTTCAATTTGACGGGCTCGTATTTCAATCTTGATTCGACGAACCTCTGCCATTTATTATTCGGCGGCAGAAAAGGCATTTCGTATTTGTTGTTGAATCGATCGACCGCACCGCGTTCGTCGCCGTGAAGCCAGGTTCCGTAACATCGGAAAGTAAAAAGATAAGCGAGCGGGATGCCCGCTTCATTCCAGCCTTCGTTTTTCATAAAGTGAGGTGTAATAAAAATGAGCGGCGGCGAAAAACGGTTACGTTTCACCGGTAATTTGCGTCGATGAAACGGACTCGCTACCGCTCGCTGTACCGATTATCTATTGCGGCCGTATTTCTCGTGGCTCGAAACCCAATCCGAACTGGAGATCGCCGAGGCTAACGAAATCTCGCCCGCGAGGACGACGCCGGCGACGATTTCGGCGAATTTGTTGACCGTGCCGCGGCCCGTGCAGCCCAAAACGCGGAGGCATTCGTTCTGCGTCGCGAGGCCCGTGCCGCCGCCGTGCGTGGCGACGATCAGCGACGGAATCGTGATCGAGATGTAAAGATCCTTTTTCGGCGTCAGCTCGGAATAGATCACGCCGGCCGACGATTCCGAGACGTTGGCGACGTCCTGGCCGGTCGCGATGAACATCGCCGTGATGCCGTTCGCCGAATGCGCGCCGTTGTTGTTCGCGCCCGAGAGAAACGAACCGACGTTGGCGACGCCGGCGTGATAGACGAGCGATTCCGGTTCGACGCGCATATGTTCGATCAGAACGTCGCGCGGGATCGTGCATTCGGCCGTCACGCGTTTGCCGCGCGTCCGCATAATGTTGACCTGCGAGGCTTTCTTGTCGGTCGCGAAATTCGATTCGAGATAGAAATGCTTGATGCCTTCGTAATGGTCGATGATCCACGAACAGGCCGCGAAGGTCGCGCGGCCGACCATATTCTGCCCGGCGGCGTCGCCCGTCGTGTAGTTGAATCGGAGATAGACGAATTTATTGGCCGTGTACGGGTCGATGTATTTCAGTTTCGCGACCGACGACGTCGCTTCGGCCTCTTCCTTGATCTTCTCGATGTTGTTCAACACCCACGAGACGAATTTGCGGCCCTCGCGCGCGTCCTCGAAGACGAAGACCGGCGCGCGCTGCATCGCGTCCGAGACGACCGTCGATTTGACGCCGCCCGACAGATTCAGAACCTTGATGCCGCGGTTGTAACTGGCGATCAAAGTGCCCTCGGTCGTCGCGAGCGGGATCAGAAATTCGCCACTCGCGTATTCGCCGTTGACCTTCAGAGGCCCGGCGAAGCCGAGCGGGATCTGCGCGACGCCGGTGAAGTTTTCGCAGTTGCCGGACGTCGTGTGCGCGTCGAACGAGTAATGCTTGAGATGTTCGAGCTGCGCGCCCGAGTAGCGTTCGACGAATTCCTGCCGGTGCTTGATCGCGCTTTCCGAATAATCGTCGGCGTCGTCGCGCGGGATCCGGACTTCGAGCGATTCGGTCTGCGCGATCGAGTCTTCGACGTCGAATTTCAAAGCGCCGAACGGCTTGGCGCGAAAGGCGATGCGGATCTTGTGTTTGCCGGTGTCGAGATTCGGGATCTCGCAGCGGACGGTGAGCACTTTGCGGAGCGGAAAAGATACGTTGTGGACCGATTCGGCCGGCACGAAATGGCCGTCGCCGAGATCGACCGCGATTTGCCCGAGCGGAACCTCGTGGCCGTCGATCCGGATGCCGGTCAGTTCGCTGAATTCGCCGTCGCTGAGACGGTTTTTGAGCGCGAACTGGACGCCGCCGTCGATGTTTTTCAGACTGTTGTTCGTATAGAGCTGCCGCAAAAGCATACTCGGAATCGGAAAGAAGCTCATTTTTCGTTTTAATCCTTTTTTATCGAAATGGAGATTGTCCTGTGAATTTTACTTTTCTTGGCCGTTAAATTCAAATTTTGACCCGTACTAAAGATGAATTAAACTTGATTCCTATGAAAATCTGCGGCGTAATCTTTTTTCTTCTGATTTCCACGACATTTTCGGGCGCGCAATGGCAAAAACAAAACATCGACACGAAGGCGAGCCTCCGCGGACTGGCGGTCGTCAGCGAAAAAGTGATCTGGGCGAGCGGGACGGGCGGGACGGTTCTCAGGACCGTCGACGGCGGCAAAAACTGGTCGGTCATCCTCGTGCCCGAAGCCGACAAGCTCGATTTCCGCGACATCGAAGCGTTCGACGAACAGACCGCTTATATTTTGAGCATCGGGACGGGCGATTCGTCGCGCATCTACAAGACGACGGACGGCGGCAAAACGTGGAAGCTGCAGTTTAAGAACGACAATCCGAAGGCTTTTTTCGACGCGCTCGCGTTCTGGGACCGAACGCACGGCATCGCGATGAGCGATCCGGTCGACGGCCGTTATCTGCTGCTCGAAACCTCGGACGGCGAGACGTGGAAGCCGCTCGACAATTCGAAGATGCCGGCCGCGAAAGACGGCGAGGCGGCCTTCGCGGCGAGCGGAACCTGTCTGCTCGCGCAGGGCGCGAATAACGTCTTCCTGATCTCGGGCGGCGCGGACGCGCGCGTTTTCCGCTCGACCGATCGCGGCCGCAACTGGACGGTTTCCGACACGCCGATCACGAAAGGCACGGCCGGCAGCGGAATTTTTTCGATCGCGATGCGCGATCAATCGAACGGCGTGATCGTTGGCGGAAACTACGAAAAGCCGGACGAAGTCAACACCAATCTCGCGTTCACGACCGACGGCGGAAAAACCTGGACGTCCGGAAAAGGATTGAACGGCTATCGCTCGGGCGTCGCCTACATCGATAAAAAAACGCTTCTCGCGGTCGGCGCGAGCGGTTCCGATCTCTCGGCCGACGGCGGCCGGACGTGGAAAAATCTCGATAAAGAAAATTACAACGCCGTTCAGTCGAAAGGCCGCCGCGCCGTCTGGGCGGTCGGCGCGAACGGCCTCGTCAGCCGGCTGATTGCGGATTTCTGATTTCTGATTTCTGATTTCGGATTGCTTTAGTTTCGAAGCCCGAATTGTTCTCGTAAATCGGAAACCGGCCGCAACAGACCAATCCGAAATCCGAAATCCGAATTCCGAAATCGGCATGATCCGAAATTCGAAATCGCCCTGAAAAAATTACATTCGATCGCCGCCGGGCTGCGACAACCGGCCGCCGGATTGTTAAAATAGTCGCGAGAGAACCCGAAATGGAAAAAATATCACTGCTCGACACTTATTTTCAGGTTTCACCCGAACAGATCCGGAAGGTTTTGGGCGCGGCGCTCGCGAAGGGCGCGGAATTCGCCGACGTTTTTTTCGAATACCGGATCTCGTCGAACCTCGCATTCGAAGAAGACATCGTCAAATCCGCGCGCCGCGGCATCGTCCGGGGCGCCGGCATCCGCGCGGTCAACGGCGACCAGATCGGTTTCGCCTTTTCCGAGGAGCTGACGCTCGAACGAATGATCGAAGCGGCCAGCGCCGCCGCCGCGATCGCCGCCGACAACACGGCGCGGGCGCGGATCCAGCCGGTCGGCGCGCTGACGCCGAAAAATCTCTACCCGATCGACGAGCCGGCGACCTCGGCCGATCTCCTCAAAAAGCTCGAATTCATCCGCGAGGCCAACGAGACCGCCAAACAATACGATTCGCGGATCGTCCGCGTCAACGTCGGCTTCAACGACGAGCTCAAACACGTCGTCTACGCCAACAGCGACGGCGTTTACTGGGAAGACTCGCAGCCGATGTTCGTCTTTTCGACCGTCTGCATCGCCGAACACGGCGCGCGCCGCGAAAACGGCTTCGCCTCGGGCGGCGGCCGGATCGGGCTCGAATATTTCGACCGCCGCCGCCGCGCTTCCGACATCGCGCTCGACGCCGCGCGGCTCGCCGTTCTCAATTTGTCGGCGGTCGAGATCGAGGCCGGGATGCAGACCGTCGTGCTCGGCAATTCCGACAGCGCGGTGCTGCTTCACGAAGCCGTCGGCCACGGTCTCGAAGCCGATTTCAACTATAAAAATCTCTCGAACTACTCGGGAAGAATCGGCGAAAAGGTCGCCTCCGAGCAGTGCACGGTCGTCGACGAGGGATTGTTCGAAAATATGCGCGGGACGATCAACGTCGACGACGAGGGCAACGCGCCGCAGAGCACGGTCCTGATCGAAAACGGCATTCTGCGCGGTTATATGAACGACCGGATCTCGGCGAAAAAGCTCGGCGTCCGTTCGTCGGGCAACGGCCGCCGGCAGGCCTACAATTACCCGCCGATGCCGCGGATGACGAACACCTACCTGCGCAACGGCAAATATACGGCCGAGGAAATACTGCGGTCGGTCAAAAAGGGAATCTACGCGAAGGGCTTTACCGGCGGCAACGTCGACATCACGAAGGGCGATTTCACGTTCAGCTGTTCGGAAGCCTATCTGATCGAGGACGGCAAGCTCACCTCGCCGGTCAAGGGCGCGACGCTCGTCGGCAACGGCCCCGACGTGATGACCAAAGTCTCGATGGTCGGCAACGACCTGACCTTTTCCGACGGCGGCTGGACCTGCGGCAAGTCGGGCCAGATGGTCCCGGTCGGAATGGGCACGCCGACCGTCAAAGTCGAAGAAATCACGGTCGGCGGCACAAAAGTCAGAGAATGATTTCGGATTTCGGATTTCGGATTTCGGATTTCGGATTATGTCGATTTCGGATTTCGGATTTCGGATTTCGGATTGCTTTAGTTTGAAAGCCCGAATTTTTCTCGTAAATCGGAAACTGCTGCAACAGACCAATCCGAAATCCGAAATCCGAAATCCGAAATCGGTATAATCCGAAATCCGAAATCTAATTTATTATGGATGATTACAGAAATTTGGCGGCCGAGCTGGTCGCCGCTTTGCGGAAAGAGGGCGCGGACGCGTGCGACGTTTATATCGCGGCGTCGAACGGTTTTAACACGACCGTCCGGCTCGGCGCGATCGAAAAGCTCCAGCAGTCGAACGCCAGGGGGCTCGGCCTGCGCGTTTTCAAGGACGGCGCGACGGCCGCGACGTTTACGACCGATTTCGGCGACCAGACCGTCCGCCGGCTGGTCGCCGAAACGCTCGAGCTCGTCCGCGTCTCGAACGCCGACGAGTTCAACGGCCTCGCGCCGAAAGATCTTTTGGGCGAATACGACGGCCGCCTGCTGCTGTTCGACGAGAGTCTCGAAACATTGACGCCCGAACAAAAGATCGCGATGGTTCGCGAGATGGAAGACGCCGGCCGCGCGTTCGATCCGCGGATCACCAACTCGAACGGCGCGAGCTGGTCGAACTCGGTCGGGCAGATCACGCTCGCCAACTCCGACGGTTTCGTCGGCCAGTATCAAACGACGATCGCCAGCCTCTCGGTCTGGCTTCTCGCCGAAGAGGACGGCGTCAAGCAGCGCGACGGCTGGTATTCCTACAACCGTTTCTTCAATAAACTTGAGTCGCCGCGCGCGATCGGCGAAGAGGCGGCGCGGCGCGCGGTCCGAAGACTCGGCGGACGCAAGGTCAAATCGCAGGCCGTGCCGGTCGTCCTCGATCCGGACGTCGCCGGCGATTTCGTCGGGATGATCTTTAACGCCGCTTCCGGCAACAACGTTTACCGCCGGTCGTCGTATCTGATCGACAGGGTCGGCGAGCAGATCGTCGCGCCGTCGATCACGATCGTCGACGACGCGACGATCGCCGACGGGCTCGCTTCGCGGCCGTTCGACGCCGAGGGCGTCCGCTCTTCGCCCGTCACGGTCATCGAAAACGGCGTGCTGGAAACTTATTTGTGCGATTCCTACGCCGCGCGCCGGCTCGATTCGCGCGTCACCGGCAGCGCCGGCCGCAGCTATCAGTCGGGGCCGGGCGTCGCGGCGAGCAATCTTTTTCTGAAAAACGGGACGGACGACCCGCGCGACATCGTCGGGTCGGTCAAAAACGGTCTTTATCTGACCGAGATGTTCGGATCGGGCGTCAACAGCGTGACCGGCGATTTTTCGCAGGGCGCGAGCGGCTTCTGGATCGAGAACGGCGCGCTGACCTTTCCCGTGCAGGAGATCACGATCGCCGGCAACGTCCTCAACGTCCTCAAAAACGTCCGCGCGGTCGGTTCGGATCTGAGCTTCAAACGCGGCAGCACCGCTTCGCCGACGCTGCTGATCGACGAGATGACCGTCGGCGGCGAATAGCGTCCGGCCGGATTCGATTCCGTCAACCGTCGCCGCCGGAAGCCCTGAAAACTCCGGCGGCGATTTTTTCGTTAGGGTAAAAATGGAGTATCTCGCGACCGGACAATTTTTCGGGGAAACCGACCGCGCTTTTTTTCTCGACGGGCTGACGCTGACCGACACCGGCTACACGGTCGCCCGCGTCGACTGGCATTATCACGAAAATCCTTATTTCACGTTCATCACCGCCGGCGGAATTCTCGAAGGCGGAAAACGCGGCGTCCATCGCTGTCCGGCCGGGACGCTTTTGTTTCACAACTGGCAGGAGCCGCATTACAATCTCGACCCCGAAGCCGGCACGCGCGGCTTTCAGCTCGAAACGACGGCCGGCTGGTTCGCGCGGTTCGACCTCGATTTACCGGCCTTTCCGGCCTACGCGAAGATCGCGGACCCGGCGCTCAAATTACTGTTTCACCGGATTTACGGGGAAACGCGGCCGTTCGGCAATGAGTCGCCGCTCGCGATCGAAGGTCTGCTGCTCGAAGCGCTCGACGAACTCGTCGGCCTGAAAAAAAACGCCGAAACGAAAAAGCCGCGCTGGGTCGGGCGGCTCGACGAACGGCTGCGCGCTGACCTTACCGAACGTTTCGTCCTGCGCGAACTGGCGCGCGAGCTCGATCTGCATCCGGTCTATCTCTGCCGGACGTTCCCGAAATTTTTCGGCTGCGGGTTCGGCGAATACGTCCGCAAACTGAAGGTCGAACGATCGCTCGTCCTGCTTCGAAACCGGGAATTATCGCTGACCGAAGTCGCCTTCGCCTCGGGTTTCGCGGACCAGAGTCATTTCATCCGCTGTTTTAAATCATTGATGAAGACGGGCCCGAAAAATTACCGGGACGCGATTTTGAAATAAATTGCCGGAAATGACAGGACCGGCCGGCGAACGGTTGGTTTTGATCCACGAAAAACACTAAAAACACTAATTTTTTTCTTCTTTTTAGCGGATCAAAAAACAACCGTTCGCCGCCCGGACGATCCGGGTTCATTCGAGAATTCGCGGGCAGAAAAAAAAACTTTTAATCACCGCCGGCCGGCGTGAAATGGTTAATTTCGTTCTATCAAACCGCTCGTTCGCCGGTCATCATAGGAAGATGAGGCTTGTAATTTTCTTTTTCTGCACGGTCTGTTTTCTGACTTCGGTTTCGTTCGGACAGATTGCTCCGTTGATCGAGGACGACGGCGTGACGGGCGAGCTGCACCGGGCCAACGTCGGCCGCGTGACGTTTATGGCGAAGCCGGTTCCGCCCGAAGATTACCGGGAAACGGATTTTCTGACGAGCTTCGAGCTGCGGCCGGACGCCGACCTCAATATCCGGGTCTTTATGCGGCGCTCGCTGACGAATTATCTGCACGGGCTCGCGCCCGAAATGAGCGCCGCCGAGCTCGTCGCGCGCGGAAATTACCGGTTCTCGTTCTTTGTCGACGACCGGCCCGTCTATACCGAAAATCTGAACGCCGGGGCCGGCGCGCTCGAAAACAAAAACCGGCGGACCGTCTTCCGGGTGCCGCTGCTGAGCCCGACGAACGAGGATTCGTGGGGCCGTTTTCTCTGGAACCGGTTTATGATGAACGGCGGCGAGGACGCGCTGACGCCGGGCGCGCATCGTTTGAAGATCGAGATTCGCCCGTATCTGCAGACGGAAACCGTGAAGATCGGCGAACTGATCGCCGAGGGCGCGCTGACCGTCGTCGTCAAAGCGCCGGAAATCGACGAGCGCCGGATCGCGGTCCAAAAAATCGCGCCCGGCAGCGGCTGGCCGCTTTCGAACGACGGTTTCGACCGCGAAAAGCTCCGCGCGCTCAACCGCCGGATCGCCGAAAATTATTTCAAAGAGATCGACGCGCTCGTCGTCGTCAAAAACGGCCGGCTGCTGATCGAGGAATATTTCAACGGCGCCGGTCGCGCGACGCTCCACGACACGCACTCGGTCGGCAAGACCTTCGCGTCGGCGCTCGCCGGGCTCGCGCTTCGCGACGGTTATCTGAAAAGCGTCGACCAGCGGCTCGGCGAATTTTACGATCTCCGAAAATACGACAACTACGACCCGCGAAAGGAAAACGTCACGCTCCGCAGCCTGCTGACGATGAGCTCCGGCTTCGACGGTTTCGATTTCGACGAAAAATCGCCCGGCAACGAGGAAAATATGTACCCGCAGCCCGACTGGGTGAAATGGACGCTCGATCTGCCGATGTCGAAGAACGAGCCCGGCGCGCGGTGGGCTTATTTTACGGCCGGCGTCGTCGTGCTCGGCGACATTCTCGACCGGCGCGTGCCCGGCGGCCTCGAAAAATACGCCGCGCGGCGGCTTTTCGGGCCGCTCGGCATCGATAAATACGAATGGCAGTACACGCCCCAAAAGGTCGTCAACACGGCCGGCGGCCTGCGGATGCCGGCCCTCTCGCTCGCCCGCTTCGGACAGCTTTACAAAAACGGCGGCCGTTGGGGAAACCGGCGCATCCTGCCCGCGAAATGGGTCGCCGATTCGCTGCAATCGTATTTCCGCGTCCCCGGCGACGAGACCGGTTACGGGTTTTTGTGGTGGAGCAAAACCTATCGCGTCGGCGGCCGCGGTTACGAGGTCTTCTACTGCAGCGGCAACGGCGGCAGCAAGATCGTCGTCTTCAAAGATCTCCCGTTCGTCGTCGTCATCGCGGCGTCCGCCTATAACCGGCCCTATATGCACGCGCAGATCGACAAGATGATGACCGGCTATCTGATCCCGATGCTCGCCGGCGGCGGCCGCTGACTCATTGTTTGCGGGTTCGGAATTTGACCGGATAGTTTTGTAGCGGATAGCCGTCGGCGGTCCGAAAGGCGAGGCCGGTGACGACGAATTCGTAATCGTGATCGGGCACGAGCCTGATCCGGACGGTGAATTTCGTCCGGTCGGCGCTGTAGCCGACGACTTTTTCGATCGGATAGTTTTCGCGGCCGCCCGCGCCGACGCTGATCGAGACGCCCTTGCCTTCGAGCGGCCGGTCGAACGTCAGCGTCAGCTCCGTCAGATTCGGATCGACGTCCTGCGCGCCGTTTTTGAACGGTTCGAGCGCGGCGACGCGCGGCAGCTTCGCCTCGAACGTCTGCGCCTCGTCGTCGGCGCGTTTCGCGAAGTCGGCGAAATAGCCCGCGACGAGCGGCATAAACGAGCGAAACGTCGGATACTGCGCGCGGCTGTTCTCATACGCGCCGAGCAGCGCGAAAAGCTCGTCGACCCAGATAAAACCGCGGTTTCGCTGCTCGATCAGCTCGGCCGCCGCTTTCTGACTTCCGCCGTGATCGAACAGATAACGCGCGACGGCCGCCCGGACGAGCGATTCGAGCAGCGTCACCTGCCACGTCGCGTACGCCTGCCGCACCATCCGCGGGGCGACCGGCTTGAAGATCATTTCGCCGCTCGCCCGCAGCTCGTTTTCGCGCGCGTAGACGAGATGATTGATAAAGCTGTGGTTGAATTCGTGGATGATCGTCGGCAGAAAATCGTCGGCGAAGACCGGCATTCCCCGTTCGTCCATCTTCCACGCGCCGATGATCGCGTAAAGCTCTTCGCGGCCGTCCGGGTAGACGACTTTCGGCCCGAAATTCATCCCGCCGTTCAACAGCCCGATGTAGAGATTGAAGCTGCCTTTCGGAACCTCGCCGTAAAAAGTCTTGTACCACGCGAGATCGACCTGCGCGATGACCTGCTGCATCCGTTCCTCGGCGAGCTTATAGATTTCGGCGTGCGCTTTGAAGAACGTCTCGCAGTCGGCGTCGCGGTAAAACTTTTGGAGCAGCCGCGCGAATTCGTCGGCGTTCCGCTTGCCCCAGCGCTTGTCGGGCGCGGCGTCGGTCAGCGCGAATTTCGGCGTCAGATCGTCCTTCAGATGGACGGCGAGACTCGGCACGGCGTCGAACCCGACGCCGTTTTCGCGGGCCTTGCGCGCGAGTTCGACCGCCGGGTGATTTTTATATTTGGCGAAATGGCGGTCGACGTCCGCCGCGTACGATTGAAACGAGTTCTGCTGGTATTCGTCGTATTCGGCGAGCCGGACGACGATGGTCGCGAGCTCGATCCGCCGGTCGACCTTCGCCGTGATCGCGAGCGGCCGGTCATTAACGCCGGAAACCTTCTGCGCCGCGACGGGCGCGAACGATAAACAAAATAAAAGCGCCGAAAAGATATATTTCATAGGTTGATTTCGGATTTCGGATTTCGGATTTCGGATTTCGGATTTCGGATTTCGGATTGCTTTTACCGGGCAGGCTTCGGCTTACCGAAGAAAAGAACGAGCCCCCGAGCACAGACCAATCCGAAATCCGAAATCCGAAATCCGAAATCCAACTGCTATTGTATTTTTCCGGCATCGTTTCGTCTTGAACGTTTCGAACCTTTCGGGCGCTTATTCGGCGAGCCGGCGAAATTGTTTCGGGGTGAGGCCGAATTCGGCGGTGAACAGACGCGAAAGATGGGCCTGATCGGCGCAGCCGACGCGGGCGGCGATGTCGGCGAGATTGTTTTCCGGTTCGGCGAGCAGCGCGGCCGTTTTCCTGAGCTGGAGACGGCGCGCGTAGCGCCCGACGCTGCAGCCGAAGAATTCGCGGAACCGGCGGGCGAAATAAACCGGATGCGCGCCGGAATCGGCGGCCAGTTCGGTCAACCGGACGCCGTCGGCGAACGATGTTTCGAGCCGTTCCCGCGCGCGCCGCATCCATAACGGCGCGTGGCGCGCGGGTTTGGCCGCTTTGAGCGGCGGCAGCGCGCCGAGCACCTCGAAAAGATGATCGGCGAGCTCCGCGCCGCCCGCGTCACCGCGAAAGAGATGGCCGGCGATCCGCAGAAACGGGCGCGTCGCCGACAGATCGTCGAACCATTGCCAGCCTTCGGCGAGCAGCGATTCGTTTTTCAGCTCGGAAACGAACGCCGCGTCGAGCGCGACGCGGACGACCCGGACGCCTTTTTCCCAGAAATGATCGGTATGCCGGACGTCCGGCGATTTCAACCCGACGGCGAGCGGCCGGATCAGCTCGTCGCGGGCCGCGACCTGTTCGCGAACGTACCCGCGCAGGATCATCGCGAGCACGAAGTCGTCGTGACGATGCCAGCTCTGCCGGAGACCGCGGTGATAATCCGACAAAACGACGTCGAACCGGCCGGAAGAAAAACTTCCGAGCGGTCTGAAGACCGGTTTTTCGTTTTCGGGCTTTTTCATCGGCGCACCTAATTATAAAACACCGCCGGCCGCGAATCTATGAAAAAATTTTCGGTTGTGGTAAATTTATCTGCATCGGAAAATGGGGTTAGTGACGTTTTCGGAGCGTGAAATTTGTCTTGAGTCCTGAGTCTTAAGTCTTGAGTCCCCGTCGGCCGGCGCGTATTTTTCGCGGCCGCCGCATTCGAAGACTGCCGGGCTTGCCGTTTATTTTCGCGATGTTGAATCGACTCAGGACTCAAGACTTAAGACTCGGAACTTTCTTTGAATTATGAAATGGCTGATCGAAAAATCGCGGTATCTGCCGGTCGTCGGCGTCTTCGGAATGCTCGGCGGGGCGGTCGCTTCGCTCTATCTCGGCGCGGTCAAGACGGTCAAACTGCTGCAGACGGTCTTTACGCATTCCGACGACGCCGGGCCGACGCTGTATATTCTGTTCGAGGCGCTCGACAGCTTTCTGATCGCGACCGCGCTGATCGTCATCGCGATCGCGCTCTACGAGCTCTTCATCGGACAGCTCAACGTGCCCGACTGGATGTTCGTCAAGGATCTGACCGAGCTCAAGGCCAAGTTTACCTTTGTCATAATTCCCGTGATGGCGGTAAAATTCGTGCAGAAGATCCTGAAGTATGAAAACGCGGTCGAGGTTCTTTACTACGGCACGGCGATCTCGCTCGTGGCGCTCGCGCTGACCGTGTTCAACTTCGTCAGCGTCAAGGAAAAGGAAGCCAAGATCACCGAGAAAAAGACCGACGACGGCGCCGAAACGCGCGCCGGAGACCTTTGACAGTCGGGGAAGTTCAGGAAGTTTTGGAAGTTTTGGAAGTTTTGGAAGTTGGGGAAGTTGGGGAAGCGGATTGTCTGCTTCCGAACTTCCCTTGATGTACGACGGACTGTTAGTCTGTCGCGGGGCTGCGCGGGGGGGGAAGCCTAATTACAGGCTGTCGCCTGTCAACCGGCTGACAGCCGATTGTACCTTTGCTTCCAAAACTTCCCAAACTTCCGGAAGGAGCAGAATTTATGGATTTTAACGGACAGAGCAGTTTTAATAACCAGGACCCGTTCGGCGATCTGCTGCCCGACCGGGCCGAGATGGAATGCGAAGAGCTTTTCGCGCAGGCCGACCGGCTCTTGAACGACGGCGTCGTGATCGAAGCGGTCGATAAGCTGACCCAGATCCTCAAGCGCAACCCGCGGTTCGGCAAGGCCTACAACCATCTCGGCTGGGTTTACGAAACGAAATACAAGAACACGCCGCGGGCCGAGGAATATTACCGCGCGGCGATCCAGTACGCGCCGTATTACACCGCGCCGTATCTGAATTACGCCTATTTTCTGTCGAGTCAGGGCCGCTTCGACGAATTAAAGGAACACCTCGACCGCGCGTCGCAGGTTCCCGGAATCGCCAAAGACACGATCGCCAACGAATACGGCATAATGTACGAGCTGTCGGGCAATCTCCAGCAGGCCATCAAATATTATCAGGACGCGGCGATCGTCACGCTCGACGGCGGCAAGCTCGACAAATACAGGGAAAGCATCGACCGCTGTCGCAAAAAGCTCGAAATATTGAATCCGTCGAGCAATTTTTAAAGCAGTCGAGAGTCGAGAGTCGAGAGTCGAGAGTCCGAGGTGTTGATTTCTAAGTTTTACTTTTTACCTTTTACCTTTTACCTTCGACTCTCGACTCTCGACTCTCGACTCTCCACTCTTTTGTTATGCAAAGTTTCATCACCGTGCCATTTAAGACCGAGACCGGGTTTTCGCAGATCGAGGGAATCGGCAAATTTTCGCCGGCCGGCGTCGTGCTCGAGTTCGAGTCGAAGTTTCTCGGCCTGATCAAGAGCGGCGTCAAGGAAAACCGGATCGCGCTCGACGAATTGCTCGACTGCCGGTTTCGCAAAGGCTTTCTGAAATTCGGCGCGAAGATCGAGCTTCGTCTGAAAAGCCTCCAGCGGCTGAGCGAGCTGCCGAGCCACGAGGGCAAGATCGCGTTAAAGCTCCGCCGCGACGATTTCGAGATCGCCCGCGAAGCCGTCGAGCTCGTCAACAAGGCCATCGCCGCCCGCCGCGAAAACCTGCCGCCCGTCCACACGCCGGTCAGCTCGCTCTTCGACGAATCGGAAGCCGAAACAAAGGAATTGAACGAAAAGAACTGATCCCGGCGCGGCCGGATTAGCCGCCAAAACCACCAAGAACACGAGAAAGGGTTTTGTTTAGTGCTCTTTCGTGTTTTTCGTGGATAGTTTTTCTTCCTTTCGATCGAAAACTTCAAAAGAAAATTATCAAGTATCAATTTTCAATTAAAATCAGGGGTGACGAAACGATTCATAACCTCTTAAATTAATTGATAATTGAGATTTGATAATTGAAAAATTTCCGCCCCGGAGTTTTCAAAACAAAAGCAACCGGCGAGAACCGGCCGGCATCTTTCGGGCGGGGAGATAAATTATGAAACGATTGAACTTGATCAAGATCGCGGCGGTCGCCGTGTTCGTGCTGGCGGTCGCCGGGTTCGGTTTTCTGTTCGCGCAGCGGTCGGAAACGCAGACGAGGCGGCCGGAACCGACGCCGGAAAAGACTCTGGCCGACGCGCGCGAGGTCGCCGGTTATAAAAACTGGACGAAGGTCAACGATAAGCCGCAGTATATGGCCTCGAAGGTCGCCGTGATGTGCGCTTCGCCGACGCAGTCACAGCTCGACCGCGACGCGAAAGACCCGCACAAGGACAAATTCATCAACGTTTACGTCAACGACACCGGCAAAACCGAGATGCTCACGAAAAAAAGCCCGCAGTTTCCGGCCGGCACCGTGATCGTCAAGGAAAAGCTCCCGGCGGCCGACAGCACGACGCCCGAACTTTTGACCGTGATGATCAAACGCGACAAGGGATTCAACCCGGAAGTCGGCGACTGGGAATTTATGACCGTCGACGGCACGGGCACGAAGATCACCGCCCGCGGACAGCTCGAAAACTGCCGCGAATGTCATCTCGACTATTCCAAAACCGATTTCGTGACGCGCGTTTATCTGCCGGCGGACGTTCAAAGCAAATTGAAATAGTCCGGCGGGCTTCGATCTTCGACCGGACCGGCCGGTGACGAAACGGAACCGCCCGGTCCGGTTCGGTCACCGACGGTTTTATCGACGGGACAACCCGGTTCCGTGTTGTCACCGGCCGGTCCGCAAACCGGACCGCGCGGTGACGAAACCGGACCGCTCATTCCCGAGACCGGACCGTTGGGTGACGAGACCGGACCGTTGGGTGACGAGACCGGACCGTTGGGTGACGAAGCGGAAATATTCATTCCCGAAACCGGACCGGCCGGTGACGAAACGGTCGCGGCGGTTTACTCGATTAATCGCGGCGTTTCCGTCGGGGAAACGAAAAAAACGATCCACGAAACACACTAAAAACACTAAAAAAAAACACGAAAATGCGCCGAAGAAAACTCTTCGGCGCATTTTCGTGTTTTGCCGCTTCCGGTGCGATCGTTTCCCCGGCCGGTCCGGTTTCGAAAAAAAACTCCGGAATAGATGAAAGATGATAGATGAAAGATGACAGATCGGTTTCGGAATCGATCTCTCATCTATAATCTTTCATCTCTCATCTATTCCGAAAGTCTTTTCGATTCATCGAGCTTCGAATCCCGCGCCAATCAAACCAATCCGAAATCCGAAATCCGAAATCCGAAATCGACTCATTTGGTCGGGTTCAGCCGCGGGTCCGGTTTCGGTTTGAGCTCGTATTCCTTCGGCGGATCCATTCCGAGAAGGTTTTTGACGAAATAGTCCCAGCGGCGGCGCATAATGTAATAGCTGGTCCCCGGCGCGGAACCGTTCAGCGCGTCCTGCCCGTAGCCGTGGCGGGCGTTCGGAATGATGATCAGATCGAAATCCCGGTTCGCCTTGATCAGCTCGTTGACGACGAGATACGTGTTGTACGGCGGAACGTTGTTGTCCATATTGCCGTGGATCAGCAGGAGCTTGCCCTTGAGGTTTTTGGCGTAAACCTGGTTCGCCTGCTTTTCGTAGTTGTCGCCCGCCATCAGTCCGATGTAGCGCTCGCCCCAGTCGTCCTCGTAATTGCGGTTGTCGTGGTTGCCCGATTCGGCGATCCCGACCTTGTAGAAATCGGGGAACCGGAACATCGCCGCCGCGGTCGCGAAACCGCCGCCGGAATGGCCCCAGACGCCGACGCGGTCGAGGTCGAGATACGGGTATTTGGCGGCCAGCTGCTTGAGGCCGGCGATCTGGTCTTCGAGCGTGTTGTCGGCCATATTTCCGTAGCAGGCGTCGTGAAAGGACTTCGAGCGGTCGGGATTGCAGGTGCCGTCGATGACGACGACGACGAAGCCCAATTCGGCCAAAGCCTGATTATCGTTGCGGGACGCCGCGAAGAAACGCGGGCCGACGCCGCCGCCCTGCGGGCCGGGATAGATATAGTTGACGACCGGATATTTTTTGTTCTTGTCGAGATTGGTCGGCGTGAACATCAGACCGTAGAGGTCCCATTTCCCGTCGCGCGATTTGACGGTGATCGGCGTCGGCGGTTTCCAGCCGGCCGCCTTGAGCCGGGAAACGTCGGTCTTTTCGAGCTCGGCGATCTGTTTGCCGGTCATATCGCGAAGCACCGAAACGGGCGGGACGTCCGGTTTCGAGTAATTGTCGACGAAATATTTGTTGTCGGGCGAAAGCGTGACCTGATGGTTGCCCGATTCGGGCGTCAGCAGCTTAAGATTGTTGCCGTCGAAGTCGACGCGGTAGAAATGGCTGAAATACGGATCCTCGCCCGCCTCGCGGCCGTTCGCCTCGAAAAAGATCGTCCGGTTCGCGGCGTCGACGCTGACGATCCGCGTGACGACGAAATTTCCTTTGGTGATCTGGTTCTTGACCTTGCCGGTGGCGAGATCGTAGAGATAGAGATGACCCCAGTCGTCGCGTTCCGAATACCAGATGAACTCGTTCTTTTCCGGAAGATAGCGCCAGTTGACCTCGCCCTGACCGGACTCGTACTGCGTCGCGACTTTTTCTTCGTAAACGTCGCGGACCTCGCCGGTCGCGGCGTCGGCGACGCGGAATTTCGCCGATTTATGGTCGCGCGAGCTCGATACGAAGGCCACTTTCGACGCGTCCGCGCTCCATTCGACGTCGGTAAACTCGCCGCCGCAGGAAATATCGTCGCAGAGCGTCGAGCGGTGATCGTCCGGGTCCATTTTAAAGCGGACGACCTTCGCCGCCTCGACGTCGATCACGACGCGGTGGATCTTGATGATCTCCTTGTCCTGCGGGAGCGGGTATTTCCATTTTTCGAGCTTCGGCGCGCCGACGTTGGTCGAGACGAGATACATCTCGCTGACGTTGCGCTGGTCCTGCTGAAAGGTCGCGATCTTTTTCGAATCGGGCGACCAGAGCAGGATCGCGCGGTCGCTGTGCGTCCAGCCGGCGTTGTCGGTCGCGTAGCCGAAATTCTCGACGCCGTCGGTCGTCAGCTGCGTTTCCTTGTTCGTCGCGACGTCGCGGACCCAGAGATTCCAGTCCTTGATATAGGCGACCTTCTTGCCGTCGGGCGACGGAACGCCGGCCCCGCCGCGTCCGAAACCGGCGGGCGGCGTCATCGTGATGCCGAGCTTCTGCAGATCGGCGTCGGCGACGCGCGAGCCGTCGGCCGGGTTGATGACCACGAACTCGCGGCCGGTCGGGGTCATCACCGCGTACCAGAAACGGCCGTCGGGCAGCCAGACCGGCCGGACGCTGCCGCGGTCGATCAGCGGACTCGTATTGTAAGCAAGCATCTTCTCGGCGCGGGCATAGTCGGCGGCCGTCAACGCGCCGGTCTGCTGCGCGAAAACGCTCGCTGCGCCGGCGATTAATAAAAACGCGATAGTCGAAAGTATTTTTTTGTTCATCGGTAGCGGTAAAGCGATCCGTCCGGTTCGGGAAGACGGATGGCGGAGTCTAATTTGATAGATTATATCGAAAAAATCGAACTAATGCCTGTTTACGCAGGGCACGGGGAAAAGGTTTTTATTTGTTCCGAGTTCCGCCCTCGGGCCAATGGCGTTAAGGTAAGCACGAAGTTGAATGTCTTGAACAGTTTAATAGGACGCGGACGAACGCGGATTTGGCGGATTTACGCGGATTTCTTTTCCCTAAAAACAAAGCCGAAGAAAAATCCGTGAAAATCCGCGTCATCCGCGTCATCCGGGGACTGTAAAACCAATTGTGTAAGCCGTTCTCGACGAAACGCGAAAAAGCGGCGACAGCCGCCCGAGGTCAGTAGCGTCGGCGGCAGCCGATGCACCGTCCGCCGGCCGGGCCCCTGCATGGCAAATCGTTCGACAACAAGGGTTTTAATCTACCCGGAAAGTTATACCGATGCAGCGGTGCATCGGCTATCGCCGACGCTACTGACCTCGGGCGGCTGTCGCCGCTTTTTTCTTCGATTACGCAATCTGTTTTACAGTCCCCTCATCCGCGGCCTATTCTTTTGTTCCGCTTGAATCAATTATCGCGCCGAACTTATTCCTTAACATAAGGCCATTGGGTTTTATCTGCCGCCGCTTATTCTGCTATCATCTGAAAAACTCAGGGAGCGTTTTCGTCAAATATATGAAAAAAATCGGACAATTTACGGCTCGGAAACTGTTTTTCGCGGTCTTTTCGGTCGCGGTTTTGGCGGTTTCGGTCTTCGCGCAGGGCGCGGGCGACGTCAGGCTCGCGCTCGACGCGTCGGACGCGGCGCGCAACGTCTTTCACGTGCGCCAGACGATGACGGCCGTGCCCGGCAAGTTCGGGCTCTTTTACCCGAAATGGATTCCGGGCGAGCACGCGCCGACCGGGCCGCTCAACGATCTCGTCAACCTGCACGTCACGGCCGACGGCAAGCCGGTCGAATGGGAGCGCGACAACGTCGAGATGTTCGCCTTTACGGCCGACGTGCCGGAGGGCGCGAAAACGGTCGAGGTGACGTTCGATTACGTCTCGCAGGGCTACACGATCGCCTCGGCGAACCTCGCGCGGATCAAGTGGAACCGCTATATTCTCTACCCGCGCGGGATGAAGAGCGACGACGTCCGCGTGACTGCGTCGATGCGCGTTCCGGCGGGCTGGAAATTCGCGACCGCGCTGCCGGTCGAAAGGGAAGCGAAAGACGCGGTCGATTTCAAAACCGTCAATCTGACGACGTTCGTCGATTCGCCGGCGATCATCGGCAAATATTTCGCCAAAATCCCGCTCGGCGGCGGCGACGCGCCGGCCGAAATGGACATCGCCGCCGAATCGGCCGACGCTTTGAAGTACAAGCCCGAAACGCTCGCCGGCTGGAAAAAGCTCGTCGAGCAGGCGAACCTGACGTTCGGCGCGCGTCACTACAATTCCTATAAGTTTCTGCTGACCTTGAGCGATTACGCCGGCGACGAGGGATTGGAACATCACGAATCGAGCGAGGACGGCGTCGGCGAAAAGAGTCTCAGCGACGAATATCTCCTGCTCGCGCTCGGCGACCTGCTCGGCCACGAATACACGCATTCGTGGAACGGCAAATACCGGCGTCCCGACCGGCTGACGACGCCGGATTTCGAACAGCCGATGCACGGCGATCTGCTCTGGGTCTACGAAGGGCTGACCGAATATCTCGGCCACGTCCTGCCGGCGCGCGCCGGGCTCTGGACGGACGAGATGTTTCGCGAGGCGATCGCCGAAACGGTCGCGATGATGGATACGCAGTCGGGCCGGCGCTGGCGGCCGGTCGTCGACACGGCCCGCGCCGTCCAGTTCACCTATCCGAGCCCGCGCACCTGGCACAACGCGCGGCGCGGCGTCGATTATTACTACGAGGGCTCGCTGATCTGGCTCGAAGCCGACGTCCTGATCCGCGAAAAAAGCGGCGGACGGCTCTCGCTCAACGATTTTCTGCGGAAATTTCACGGCGGGCCGAGCACCGGGCCGATGGTCAGGCCTTACGATTTCGACGAAGTCGTCCGGACGCTCAACGAAGTCGTGCCGTACGATTGGCGGACGTTTTTTATCGAACGGGTCTATAAGGTTCAGAACAACGCGCCGATGGGCGGAATCACCGGCGGCGGCTGGAAGCTCGTTTACACCGACAAATCGAACACGCAGGGCGAGATCGATTTCACCAGCGGGAGCTACGCGAACCTGATGTATTCGATCGGGATCATCGTCAACGAGGAAGGCACGATTTTGGACATCAATCCCGAAATGGCGGCGTTCAAGGCGGGGCTCGGGCCGGATATGACGATCAGGACGGTCAACGGCGAGGACTTTTCGCTCGGCGCGCTCCGGACGGCGGTCGCCGCGACCAAAACGGGAACCGCGCCGATCAAGCTGACGGCGACCAACGGCACGGTCGAAAACGCGTTCACGATCAACTACCGGGGCGGCGAACGCTACCCGCACCTCGTCCGCGACCCGTCGAAGCCCGATTACCTGTCGGCGATCACGCAGCCGCTCGTCGGCGGAATGACGAATATACCGCCTGGATTCGTTCCCGGCGAATAAATGCCCGGAACTGAGCTGAGCGGGCGGCCGGAATTGTCGGGGAAAGCGACATTCGGATCACGAACGTTTTTTTGCATCCACTAAAAACACCAAAAACACGAAATAATTTTAGTGTTTTTAGTGTTTTTGGTGGACAGTTAAACCGGCGTTCGCGCTCTTGGGCGATGCTCGTTCGAACCGGTTTCGTCACGCGCCGTAAAATCGGTTCGCGGGCCGGGCGTCTTCCGATCATCGAGCCGGATTTGGGGTAAATCCGAGTCTTAAGTCTTAAGTCCTGAGTCTTAAGTCGGTCTTCGGCTTCGCGGGCTTTCCGTTGAAAAAACGAACCGATGACAAAATCGTCCCGGAAACCGAACGACTTAAGACTCAAGACTCAAGACTTAAGACTCAGGACTCTGATTAAGCAAGTAATTTTTATCAACCAATGACCGAACAGCCAAAACTCGGAAAGCTCGTCGCCGTTCACGCGATCGCGCCGGCGTACCTGCAGCGGACGGTGATCGTCGCGGTGCTCTCGTTTCTGTTTTTTATGGTGACGATGGTGATGTTCTCGATGTGGAAGAATTTTCTCTATTTCTTTCTCTCGTCGGCGTTTCTGATCGTCTATCTGCTGACGATGCTCGGCTGGCTGATGCTCCGGAAAAACGTTTTGAAGATTTACGAAAACGGCTTCACATACCGGAAATTCGCCGCCCGCTGGGACGAGATCGAAACGGTCGAAACGAGCTCGTCGAACGGCCGTCTGACTTGCGAGATCCGCAAAAAGAAAGGCGAAAAGATCACCCTCTCCGACGCGATCCACGACGTCGAAAGCGCGATCCGGACGATCGAGAGGAAGAGAAGTCTTGAGTCTTGAGTCTTGAGTCTTGAGTCTTGAGTCTTGAGTCGGCTGACGAAACTGTCCGGCAATATAAAAACGCGGCCGCCGCCGGAAATGCCCGTTGGCGACGAGGACTCAGGACTCAAGACTTCAGACTCAGGACTTTTAAAGAAACTTCCGCCAGTCGTCGCCCTCGGCCGTCCGTTTGATGACGAGGCTTTTTTCGGTCAAAAGCCTTCGCATATATCTTTCGAGAAAGAGCGCGTCGGCGATCCGGCCGAAAATCCGGAAGGGCGATTCGTAATCGAAGATTTCGGTCATCAGGACGGTCTTCAAATCTTTCTGTTTGAAAAAATGATCGTGCGCGAAGCGCCGGAACGCGCCTTCGACCATCACGTCCTGAAAGTAAAACGGTTTTTTGTAGGCGGTGATGATCGACGAGAGCCGCTGCCGGACGCCGAAATGCGTCGCTTCCCAGGTGACGCTTTCGTTCAGGCCGATCAAGCCTTCGGTGACGCCGGCGACCGCTTTTTCCTGCGATTTCGACTGCGATGCGGCGTGCAGGTCGATCGACCGCGCGAGATCGAAGACCCGGCCGATCGGCGCGCTGATTTCGGTTTCGATGGTGATGACGGGCATAACTTTTAGAGTGGAGAGTGGAGAGTGGAGAGTGGAGAGTCGGTTTGAAAAAATAGAAGTCAGATGACTCTCGACTCTCGACTCGCGACTCGCGACTATTGATAAAATATTGATACAATTACCGGAATGCCGCAAACTCCGCATATCGAAAAACATTTCACTTCGGGCGAGATCGTCCGCGACATCGTGATCGGGATGTCCGACGGTCTGACCGTCCCGTTCGCGCTCGCCGCCGGCCTTTCCGGCGCGGTCGCCTCGTCCTCGATCATCGTCACGGCCGGTTTTGCCGAGATCGTCGCCGGCTCGATCGCGATGGGCCTCGGCGGGTACCTCGCCGGCAAGTCCGACGCCGAGCATTACGACAGCGAATACCGGCGCGAGATCTACGAGATCGACAAGATGCTCGACCACGAAAAGGACGAGGTCTTCGAGATCCTCGAAACCTACGGTCTGACGCCCGCCGAGGCCGCGCCGATCGTCGAATCGCTCGCCGCCCGGCCGAAGGATTTCGCCGATTTTATGATGCGCTTCGAATTGGGCCTCGAAAAGCCCGAACCGAAGCGCGCCTTGCAGAGCGGTCTGACGATCGGCGGCGCGTACGCGTTCGGCGGGCTGATCCCGCTCGTTCCGTATATCTTAATGAGCGAAGCGCACCAGGCTTTGGTCTGGTCGGTCGTCATCACGGTCGTCGCGCTCTTCGTGTTCGGCTACGTCAAGGGCCGCTTCACGGGCGCGAAACCGCTGAAAAGCGCGCTCCAGACCTGCTTCATCGGCAGCGCCGCCGCCGGCGCGGCCTTTCTGATCGCCAAACTGATCAGTGAATAAAAGGGGAAAAGTGAAAAAGTGGAAAAGTGGAAAAGTTGGCGCCCGCAAACTGACAAAACTTTTTCACTTTTCCACTTTTTCACTTTTCCACTTTTTCACTTTTGACCACTTTATTTAGTATTCTATTCATTTGATAATTTTATAAAGCAATAAATTTTTTTACACGGAGATATTATGAGCGTAGAAGTTGTGATGCCGCAGATGGGCGAATCGATAACGGAAGGAACGGTTTCGAAATGGCTGAAGGCGGTCGGCGATAAGATCGAAAAAGACGAGCCGATCCTCGAAATCTCGACCGACAAGGTCGACGCCGAAGTGCCCGCGCCCGGCGCCGGCGTGCTTTTGGAAATCCGCACGGCCGAAGGCGAAACCGTCGAAGTCGGGACGGTCGTCGCCGTCATCGGCGAAGCCGCCGAAGCCGGTGCCGCCGCACCGCCGCCGGCCAAAACGGAAACGCCCGCCGCGCCCGTCGTCGAAACGCCCGCGCCGACCGTCGAAACGCCCGCGCCCGTTGTCGAAACGCCCGCACCGGCCGCCGAAAATCCGAAATCCGAAATCCGAAATCCGAAATCCCCTCTGACCGAAGTCGTGATGCCGCAGATGGGCGAATCGATCACCGAGGGAACCGTCTCGAAATGGCTCAAAGCGGTCGGCGACCGGATCGAAAAAGACGAGCCGCTGCTCGAGATCTCGACCGACAAGGTCGACGCCGAAGTGCCGTCGCCGGCGGCCGGCACGCTGCTCGAAATTCGTGCGGCCGAAGGCGAAACGGTCGAAGTCGGGACGGTCGTCGCGCTCGTCGGCGCGGAAGGCGCGGCCGCCGCGCCGGTCGCCGAAGCGCCGAAACCGGTCGAAACGCCGGTCGCCGCCGCGCCGGTCGAAGCGCCGAAACCCGTCGAAGCCGCGCCGGCCGAACCCGTCCGGATCGCGGCCGCGAGCGCCGGCGGCGGCGCGATTTCGGTCGAAGAGCTGCGCCGCACGAAGTCTTCGCCGCTCGTCCGCAACATCGCCCGAGAGCACGGCATCGATATCACGCGCATTCCGGGCAGCGGTCTGAGCGGCCGCGTCACGAAAAACGACATCCTCAACTTCATCGAGACCGGCGCCGCGCTCCGCCCGCAGGATCTGATGGTCGGCAAAGTCGCCGCGCCCGTCTCCGCGCCCGTCGCGACGCCCGTCAAACCGGCCGTCCAACCTCCGCCATCCGCCATCCAACATCCGACATCGGGTGATCGGGTCGAGCCGATGTCGGTGATGCGCCGGAAGATCGCCGAGCATATGACGTTCTCGAAACAGACCTCGGCGCACGTCACGAGCGTGTACGAAATCGATATGACGAACGTCGCGAAGTTCCGCAGCAGGCACAAGGACGAGTTTCAGGCGCGTTTCGGCACCAAACTGACGTTTATGCCGTTCGTTTTTCAGACGGTCAACCAGGCTTTGCGGAAATTCCCGGTCGTCAACGCGCAGGTCGCCGACGGGAACATCATCTACAAGGGCGACATCAATCTCGGGATGGCGGTCGCGCTCGACTGGGGGCTGATCGTGCCGGTCATCAAAAAGGCCGACACGCTGTCGCTGTCGGGGCTCGCGCTGACGGCGAACGATCTGGCCGACCGCGCGCGGACGAAAAAGCTGATGCCCGACGAAGTCCAGGGCGGAACGTTTACGATCACGAATCCGGGCGTCTTCGGCGGGCTTTTCGGAACGCCGATCATCAACCAGCCGCAGGTCGCGATCCTCTGCGTCGGCGCGATCGAAAAACGGCCGAAGGTGCTCACGACGCCCGACGGCGACGATTATATCGCGATCCGCCAGATGGCTTATTTCGCATTGACTTACGATCACCGGATCGTCGACGGCGCGGACGCCGAGCGATTCCTTTCGTTTATGAAGGAATATCTCGAAACGACGCCGTTCTCGCTTTAAGGTCAATGGATTTCGGATTTCGGATTTCGGATTTCGGATTTTCTTAAGACTCAAGACTCTAGACTTAAGACTTATGGTCTTTGAAAATAAATCCGACAATCATTCCGAATTGAGCCTGTGGAACAGGCGGAAGATTTTAGCGACAGGCGCGAGCCTGTAGTCAACGGCCCGATATGGATTCGAGCCTGCCCGCAGGCGACAGAGGTTTTCGCGCGGCCGCGGGCCGAATATCGATAACCACGAGCGGTCTGTATTAATAAACGTCTTTCTTCTGTCGCCTGTAAACAGGCTTTAGGATTTGGTTGCGCGCTTGCCGACAGGCTGGCGCCTGTCGCTATATTCTGTCGCCTGTCAACAGGCTTAAGCAGGATTTTATTTTTCAAATACTTTCGGCCGCCCCTTCCGATTCATTAAATCCTTTTAACACCAATGATTTCGGGGTTCGGATTTTCTTAAGACTCAAGACTCAAGACTCAAGACTCAAGACTCAAGTCAGGAGTCTTGAGTCTCAAAACCGTCCCTGTCCGCAAATCGAACACTATTTCGTGTAACTGTCTCTTTCCGCCCTTTTTTTCTAAACTCTTTGTAATAAAAGAACTTACAAAAAATCGGGAAACTTTCCCCGATTTGGCACGATAATTGAATATGCGATTTTTGTTGAAAAATTAACGCGGAATATGTCAAGATTTTAAGTGGTGTTAATAAAAAGTTTGCAGGTTTTGAAAAAAATCGAATTCTCCGACAACTTAAACCGCTTTCAACACGTCTTAAAATCTGAGTTATAATCCCGTAATTTTGAATTTGAATCCATTTAGCAAGGAATGAGGAGTAAAGTTATGTTGAAAAGAATTTCAGCTTTGATGTTGGCAGTTTTAATCGGCGCGGTCGGTGCTTTCGCCCAGGATGCCCAGCTGCGCTCGTTGGAAAACGGCAAAAAATACGAAATCGAAGGCGTCGTCGTCGCCAAGGACGACACGAGCTTCGTGATGCGCGACGGGACGGGCGTCGAGACGAAAGTGATGATCGGTTCGAACACGAGCATCAAGACCAAGGGCGGCCTGTTCGGCGGCGGCGACCGCATCGCGTCGAGCCAGATCGTGCGCGGTCTGAATCTTAAGGTCGAAGGCCGCGGCGACAGCTCGGGCAGCCTCGCGGCGACCAAGATCCGCTTCGGCAAGGACGATTTCCGCGTCGCGCAGTCGATCGACAGCCGCGTCACGCCGACCGAGAACCGGCTCGCCCAGACCGAGGAAAATCAGCAGCGCCTGTCGGGACAGATCGACGAATTGATGGCGATCTCGAACGCCGCCCGCGGCGGCGCGAAGGCCGCGCAGGAAACGGCCGACGCCGCGATCAAGGGCGTCAACGCGACCAATGAACGGATCTCGGCGATCGACGATTACGTCGTTCAGTCGGCGACGACCGTCAATTTCAAGGTCAACAGCGCCGTTCTTTCGCAGGAAGCCAAGGACCAGCTGACGCAGGTCGCGCAGGCCGCGATGCAGCTCAAGGGCTATACGATCGAAATCACCGGTTTCGCTTCGGCCGAAGGCAGCACGCAGCGCAACAAGGTTCTCAGCCAGAAACGCGCGCAGGCCGTCATCGATTATCTCGTCGACAACTACGACATCCCGCTGCGCCGCATCGGCACGTCGTACGGCTACGGCGAGCTCAAGGCGGTCGCCGACAACACGACCCGCGAGGGCCGCGAACAGAACCGCCGCGTCGAAGTCAAGCTGCTCGTCAGCCGCGGCATCAACCAGAACGTCGAGGTCCGCACGAACTCTTCGAGCACGCCGTCGACCAACGATCAGCAGTAAATCATTTGAATCGAAACGAGGGCAAACAAAGGCGAAAAATTCAGGTTTTTCGCCTTTTGCCCTTAATTTTTTGTCTTTCGGCTGCCGGTCCGGAAAAAAGGGCAAACCGCCGCGCCCCCGATCGGCAACTAAACCTTTGAGATATGAAACACCTTAAGCCGCCGAGAATATTTTACAGTTTTGCGGTCGTCGCGGCGCTCGCGCTCACCGCTCTGGCGCAGACGCCGACGCCGACGCCGAAGGTCGAAACCGACGAGGAACCGATCAGAGTCTCTTCGCGACTGGTCGTCGTGCCGGTTTCCGTGACGAACGCCGCCGGCCAGCCCGTGATGGGACTGACGGCCAAAGATTTTTCGATCGCCGAGGAAAACCGGCCGCAGCAGATCGAAAAGGTTTCGGACGCCGACAAGGTGCCGCTCGAAATCGCGATTCTGTTCGACGTTTCGGCGAGCACCGACGCGATGTTCCAGTTCGAACAGGACACGGCCGCCAAATTTCTGCAGGAAGTGATGCGGCCCGAAGACCGCGCGACGATCTTCACGATCGGCGAGCGGCCGGTGCTCGTGCAGTCGCGCGACGTCAGCGAAAAGTCGGCGGTCTCGATCAAAAACATTCAGCCGACCAAACAGTTCACGGCCTTTTACGACACCGTCCGGATCGCCGCCGATTATTTGAATAAAAACGCGCCGGCCGGGACGCGGAAAGTGATCGTCGTGATCTCCGACGGCGAGGACACGAACAGCGAGGGCGTCCGCAACGCGCTCGACGAAGGCTACAAAAAGCTCGGCAAAAAAATCGACACGATCGATTCGAAAAGCCTTTACCAGCTGACGGTCGCGAACCGCAACGAGGCGAGCGCGCGCGAGCAGACCCGCGTTCTCAAGTCGCTGCAGAACGCCGACACGGTCTTTTATTCGATCAACCCGGCGGGCACTTCGATCGAGCTCAACAAGATGAGCCAGTTCGGCCAGGCGACGCTCGACAAGTTCGCCGTCCAGACCGGCGGCACGGCTTTTCTGCCGAAATTCCAGCCGATCGCGCTCAAGGACGGCGTGCTCAATTCCTACAACGTCAAAAAGAATCAGGAGATGCTGACGACGATCTTTCGCCAGCTCGCCAACGAGCTCCGCGCGCAGTATCTCGTCCAGTATTATTCCGAGGCCGATTTCCCGGTCAATCGCTACGTCAACCTGAAAGTCGGCCTGACCGGCCCGCAGCCGCTCAGAGTGCGCGCGCGCCAGGGATATTTTGTCAAGTGATTTCGGATTTCGGATTTCGGATTTCGGATTTAAGAGTTGGGGAAGTCGGGGAAGTAAACCTTTACTTCCAAAACTTCCAAAACTAAAAAAGCGGTGAAGCTTCTTCGCCGCTTTTTTCGGCTGAAAGCTTCACCGCCCGTTTTGACGAATGTTGGTTTTTTTCCTTGGAGACCGGTTTGCGGAGGCAGCAGGCATTCGTCAAAATTCGTTCGATCTTAACGTTTGGTTTTCGGCGCCGCGATTTTTCCCATCACCGAATCGTCCCGCGGAATCGCGACATTGCCCATCGTCGCCTCGGGCGTCCGCTGCGGCGTCGGTTTGACCGGCGTGATGCCGCCCATCAGCGGGCCGGGCGTCGATTTCGGCGTCGGCGTCGGCGTCGTCAGCGCGACGTCGCCCATCAGCACGCGCTCGCGCGTTCGGTTAAAGGCCGAAACCAGCCCGAGCGCGCCGAAAAAGCTGAAAATCAGCGAAGCGAGCGCCGTCACGTAAACCTTCGTCCGCGCCTTGACCTTCGCCCAGCCGACCGGACAGTCCTGCGTCAGCACGCTGCCGTCGGCGCGTTTGTAAAACCGCACGCAGAGCCGGCCTTCGGCGCTGAGGACGAGCTCTTCGGCCTCGGCGCGCGTCATCCCGGACAGATTGTAGACGTTCAGCCTGCATTCGCCGCAGTAGCGCCGGCGGTCGTCGCCGATCATCGCGTTCCAGTCCTGCGAACACGGGCTCGCGATCTTCAGGTTTTTCAGGGGACTCTCGAATTTCGTCATAATAAAAGCTCCGTTCTAAAATTGGCCCGGCGGCCGATGTGTTTTAGAACGGAGCGCCAAAAACTTTCTTGCAGATTTTTTTTCAATCGACGAGATTTTTGTCGAAATCCCAGAAAAAGACCGAGCGGCCGTCCTGGCTGAGCGCGAAAACGACGTCGCCGTCGCGCAGAAAACCGGCCGACGAGTTGTCGTGGTCGGCGTTGACGCCCTCGATCAGATTGGCGAGATTGGCGAACAGCTCGTAGGGCGAATTGCCGAACGTGCCCCGCGTGTATTGTTTGGCGAGTGGGCGCGGCGCGGCGACGAGCTGCCAGAGCCGGCTCGCCGGATCGGGCCCGTAAATTTCCAGCGAATTGTCCTTGACGACGAGCGCCGCGTTTTCGCGCGGGTGAAAGGCGATGATGTCGTCGTTGTAATAATAGGTTTCCTCTTTCGTTTCGCCGGTCGAGAAATCGTACGAGGTCGAAACGCCCTGTTTGCACTGCAGAGGGAATTTATAGAGCATCTTCATCGGTTCGAGCGACGCGAAATATCCCTGGCCGCAGTCGTGCGTGATCGCGAAGCGCCGGTCGGCCGAGAGCGCCGCCGCATTCGGATTGACGTAGAAATCGGCTTCTGGAATCAGCTTGCCGGTTTCGACGTCGTAGCGCTCGGTTCGCAGATATTTCGGCCACGGGAAAACGAGCAGCGCCTTTTTGATCTCGACCTGCGAGACGCCGACCGACCTGTTGTCGAAGCTGAAGCCGCCCAGCAGGACGGCGAGCTTTTCTTTGGCTGCCGGCGGCGGCGCGGCGATCTCGAATTTCGGCAGGCGACCGCCGCCGACTTCCCAGACGAGCACTTTGCGACCGTTTTTCGCCGCCAGAAACCGTTTGTCGCCGCTCAGCGTCACCTCGTTGAGCGACGAATTGTCGGCGGCCGCGAAAAACTGCCGGTCGCCGGTTTCGAGATCGAGCAGCACGATCTGATTTTCGGTTTCGGCGAGCAGCCGCTTTTCGTCCGGCGTGATGCGAATGTTGCGGAGCGCTTTTTGCTTGTCGAACTCGAAGGTTTTTTCGAGCTTGACGGTCGCGGTGTTCCAGACGTTGATCGTGTTCGATTTTTCGTACTTGTAGCCGAGCGTGTTCTTCGGGCGGCCGGCGGTCGTGATGAAGCGGTCGCCGCGGCGCGTCAGATAGTTCCATTTGTTGATCATCAGCGAGCCGCGCAGCTCGAGCGTCTCGCCGTCCCAGAAACAGACTTCCATCTCGTAGGACTGGCCCCACGCCGTGCTGAACGTAACGAGCGTTTGGCCGTCGCCCGTCCAGACGCCGCGGCGGATCGATTCTTCGGGGCGCTGGAGCGTCGCGAGCGCCTTGCCGGTTTCGAGGCTGTAGACGACGGCCGGCTTTTTCGTCTTTTTCCCGAGCAGCTTTTTCAGGCTCAGATTGAAGCCGTCGGCGACGATCATCCGGCGACCGTCCGGGCTGATCGAAACGACGCTGTCGATGTTGACGAGACCGGCGATCTCGTGCGGGATGGTGCGGATCTTTTCGCCGGTTTTCGTGTTCCAGTATTGAATTCCGAAGTTGGTGACGGTCAGCAGACGGTCGTCGTCGTCGAGAAATTTCCGGGCGACGATGTATTCGCCGTAGCCGCCGACGGCGATCTCGTTGCGGAATTTCAGGATCGGCCGGTTTTCGATCTGCAGGTAAAAAGCGAGCGGCTTCTGCGCGAACGCGAGGTTCGAGAACAGCGCGAGCAGGATGAGTATTCGCAGGCATTTCATATTTTTGTTTCTCCTCAGACCGCTAGACGGCACGACGGGACGGTGCGTTTCGCGAAAAATATAAAATTTTATTAAAAATGACCCGGAGCGCCGGCATCCTGCCGGCAAACGGCGCGAAAGCGGCGTACCGACGTTTCATTTACTTTTAATCTACGCGAAAATGAAGCGCTGTTTGCGTTTTGCAAACGCATTGCCGGCAGGATGCCGGCGCTCCGTCATTGCCGGCGCTCCGGGTCATTCGATTTCGAACCGCGCGAGGACGGCGTAGCGCAGCTTGATCTTCGAAAAGCTGAGCGTCGTGTCCTGCTGCTCGTTGACGACGCCGACGAGGCCGGCCGAAATCCGGATGTTGCTGTTCGAATTCGTGTAACCGAAGTTGCGCGATTCCGTTTCGTCGGGGATTTCCTGAATAAAAACCGCTTTCCCGACGCGCTCGCCGATCGCGCCGAGCAGGTATTCGGCCTTCGCCTTGGCGGCCTTGATCGCTTCCATCTTCGTCTCTTTGCGCAGTCTCGTCAGCTCGGTGTGCGTCGATTCGACGAGCGCGAGATTCGCGATGTTCAGCCGGTCGGCGAGATCCTGAAGCTTTTCGATCTTGTCGAGTTCGTGCAGCTTGAGCCGGTAATCCTTCGCGGCGAGCGTGTCCTTCGTTTTTTTGCGGGCGATGTAGACCGATTCGAGATCGAAGATCGTCAGGTCCTTCGCGACGTCGATGCCGAGCGCCGCCAATTCGCGTTTGAGATTCGCTTCCTGAGTCTCGATCGTCAGCTTCTGCTTGTTCTCGATCCGCTCGACGAGCGTGATCCTGAACGTGAATTCGTTCGGCGTGACGAGCGTTTCGGCCGAGCCCGTAACCTCGATGATCCGTCGCTCGGGCGCGGCCTGCGCGAGCGCGAGCGGCGTCGCGGCGAGCAGTAAAAACAGGGCGATAAAGATTCTCTTCATATTTCTCTTCTCCTATAAATGATTGAATCGGTACAGTTTGTCTGGCGGTTGGACGCGGGAGGGCGGCGGCCGGTTGCCTGGGCCGCCCGTTCGCTGGCGAAGCGTTTGCCGGCGGCGCGGAGGCGGACTGGAGCGCAACCGTCCCGGTTGCAATGAGCGCGACAGCGCGAACGAACGTTTCATCTTATTCGATATTCTAAGCCGGTGAAACGTTTGACACCGCTGGCGCGGCGTTGGCAACCGGGACGGTTGCGCTCCAGTCCGCGCTGCCGCGCCGGCGTTTAGCCGGCCGGATTGCGCCGGTAGCGATGCGTGACGGGACGGCGGCGGCCGACGCCGATCGCGTTTTTCGAGATGATGATCGTCGGCGGCAGCTGGCGGCGCTTGAATTCGTTCGCCGGATGCTCGACCTTGTTTAAGATCTCGTAGACGAGCGCGGCGTCGTGGCCGGCGGCGACGATCTCGGTCGGCGCGAACTTGTTTTCGAAATAGAGCTCGAGAATCGGGTCCATCAATTCGTAGGGCGGAAGGGAATCCTGGTCGAACTGGTTCGGCGCGAGCTCGGCCGACGGCTTTTTGTCGATGATCTTGACGGGGATCACCTCGCGGCCGGCGCGCGCGTTGATGTCGCGGGCGATCTCCCAGACCTCGGTCTTCAGACAGTCGCCCAGAACGGCGAGGCCGCCGTTCGTGTCGCCGTACAAGGTGCAGTAGCCGACGGCGAGCTCCGATTTGTTGCCGGTCGACAAAAGCAGCCGGCCCTCGGCGTTCGAGATCGCCATCAGGATCACGCCGCGCAGCCGCGACTGCATATTCTCGGCCGCGAGATTCTCGCCGCCGCGCGTCGGTTTGTCGAGATGCAATTGCGCCGAAAGGACTTCGAACGCGCCCGAGATCGGTTCGATCCGCGATTCGCAGCCGAGGTTTCGCACCAGTTCCTCCGAATCCCTGATGCTGCCCTCGGACGAGAACGGCGACGGCATCATCACGCAGAGCAGATTTTGCGGGCCGATCGCTTCGGCCGCGAGCGCCGCGACGAGCGCCGAATCGATGCCGCCCGAAAGACCGAGCACGCATTTCGAAAAGCGGTTCTTGCGCGCGTAATCGCGGATGCCCAAAACGAGCGCGTCGTGGATCGCGCTCGTTTCGCCGCCGGTGATGCCGCGCGCGTCGGGTTTGCGGCAGTCGATCTCGACCGATTCGACGAATTCCGCGAACGCCGGCGCCTGCAGGATGATGTCGCCCTCCGCGTCGGCGATGAGGCTCGCGCCGTCGAAGACGATGCCGTCGTTGCCGCCGACGAGATTGACGAAAACGACCGGCGTCCGGGCCGCGCGCGCGCGGTGCGCGACCATCTCGCAGCGCAAACGGATCTTGCCCTTGTTGTACGGCGAGGCGTTGACCGCGACGACGATCTCGGCCTTGTTGTCGATCACCGTGTCGGTCGGGTCGTGCGCGTAAAGCCTTTCTTTCCAGAAAGTCTTATCGTTCCAGAAATCCTCGCAGACGACGACGCCGAGGCGGTGCGTCCGTCCGTCGCGGCCCGCGACCTCGACGATGCCGTCGTGCGTCTGGTCGGGCTCGAAATAGCGCGGGTCGTCGAAGACGTCGTATTCCGGCAGCAGGCTCTTGTCGACGAAGCGCACGAGTTTGCCGTCGGAGATGACGGCGGCGGTGTTAAATAAACGGCGTCCGTCGGGCGATTCGTTCGGCCGGATCGTCCCGACGACGGCCGTGATGCCCGCGGTCGCCGGGATGATCTTTGCGAGCGGGTCGAGCGCGTGCGCGACGATGTCGCGGTCCTGAAACCAGTCGAGCGAAGTGTAGCCGTGCGTGCAGACCTCGGGAAAGACGATCAGGTCCGCGCCGTCCGCCTTCGCCTTTTCGATCGCGCCGACGATCTTCGCGACATTCCCGTCGAGGTCGCCGTTGGTCGTGTTGATTTGTCCGATTGTTACCTTCATCGATAAATATTCTGGCCGATTTTCGCAAAATATTCTATCCTTCCGGGTAATCTTCGGCGAGCGGCGCGCCGTTGGGCCGGTTCATCGTCTTTTGAATCTCGATCGCCGCCCGCCGGCGGCGCGAAAGCGGACCGGAGCGCTGGCCGTCCCGCCCGCCGGAACGCGAAAGCGGACTGGAGCGCAACCGTCCCGGTTGCCATGAGCGCGACAGCGCGAACGAACGTTTCATTTTCCCTGATGTCCTAAGCCGGCGAAGCGCCTGACACCGCTAACGCGGCGTTAGCAACCGGGACGGTTGCGCTCCAGTCCGCGGCCGCGCTCCGGTCGGACTTCGCGTTCCGGCCGATTTTGTGTTTTCGGCGGGCGGTTTGCCTTCCGGTGCTTGCCTTTTTTTCTTTGATCGCGTATCACTGAAACACTATGCTCAACCATAACTTTCAACCGAAGGGCCTCCGCTCCGGTTTGGGTTGGTACGATCGCGGCTATATTCCTCATTTCGAAGCCGGCGAAACGGCCCAGTTCTTAACTTTTCGGCTTTTCGATTCGCTGCCGGCGGCGGTCGTCGAAAAATGGCGCGAGGAAACCGACGCCGACGAAGCGGGCCGCGTCAAATTTCGGAAAAACATCGAAAACTATCTGGATAAGGGTTTCGGAAGCTGTTTTCTGAAGGATGCGCGGATCGGCGAATTGATCGAGGACGGTTTGTTTTTTCACGCCGGCTCGAAATACGAGCTGGCGGCGTGGGTCGTGATGCCGAACCATCTGCATTTTCTGGCGACGCCGCGGGCCGGCGTCGAACTCGCCGAAATCGCGCATTCGATCAAGTCATACACGGCGCACGAGGCCAATAAACTGCTGCGCCGGCGCGGACAGTTCTGGCAGCACGAACCGTTCGACCGCTATATCCGCAGCCGCCGTCATTACGCGAACGTCGTCAGATACATCGAAAATAATCCGGTCAAGGCCCGGCTCTGCGAGAGCGCCGCCGAATGGCGTTTTTCGAGCGCCTATTATAAGGCTCAGGCGAAATCGGAGGAGCCGATAAAATAACCCCGCGACCGGTGCGCCGTGAGTAATGCCCGCTGGCGGCGCGGCAGCGGACTGGAGCGCAACCGTCCCGCCCGCCGGCAGCGCGGCAGCGGACTGGAGCGCCGGTAATAATGCCCGGCATCAGCGCGGCAGCGGACTGGAGCGCAACCGTCCCGGTTGCCAACGCCGCGTTAGCGGTGTCAGGCGTTTCACCAGCTTTCAACGTCAGGGAAAACGAAACGCTTGTTCGCGCTGTCGCGCTCATGGCAACCGGGACGGTTGCGCTCCAGTCCGCGGCCGCGTCGCCGGCGGGCAATCCGGACGGCCTGCGGGGACTTCGACTTACCTTGCGGAACATCGACCTGCCTTGCGGCGACATCGACCTGCCTTGCGGCGACATCGACTTGCCTTGCGGGGACGTCGAGCTGCCTTGCGGAGGCTTCGAGCCGGTTTGCGGAGGCTTCGACTCGGTTTGCGGCAGCTTTGAGCCGGTCTGCGGTCACAGCGAAGCGCCGATCGCCGGCGGACGTTCCGAAATCGCGGCCCGGCGATCCTCGACGGGCCGAAATCCGAAATCCGAAATCCGAAATCCGAAATCCTAATTGTCGTCGCGGCGCTTCTTGACCATCGTCAGGCGGTTGCCGCGTTCGTTGTATTTGACTTCGTCCATAATGTTGTAGATAAAGAGGACGCCGCGGCCGGAGGTTTTGAAGAGATTCTGCGGGTCGAGCGGGTCGGGGATCTCGGCGACGTCGAAGCCGTCGCCCTCGTCCTCGATCGTGAAGCGGGCCTCTTCGGGCGAGACGTCGGCCGTGATCCGGACGAGCTTCGTCGGGTCGTATTTGTTGCCGTGCTTGACGGCGTTGACGAAGGCTTCGTCGAGCGCGACGAAGAGATTGGACGTTTCCGGGTTGACGACGCCGACCTTTTCGACGCGTTTCATCAGGTATTCGAGGATGTTGTTCATCAGCCCGATGACGCTCGGCACCTCGAACTCGATCTTTTCCTGAATCGCCTGCACGTACTCGCGCCGATCGACGCAGCGGGCCTTGCAGTCGAGCGTCGTTCTGACGAAATACTTCAGCTCGTCCTCGTCGATCTCGTCTTTTTCGTAATTCGAGAAGCAGAGCTTGAAGGCTTTGATGCGGGTGTGCGGGCTGCGGACGGCGACCGGGATGCATTCGGGTTCGTCGGCTTTTTTTTCGAGCGGAAGCTGTTCGTTGTCGAGATCGGAGATGACCAGATCGAATTCCTCGGCGTCGATCAGGCCGACGGCTTCGGCGCGGCTTTCAATTGTCCTGACGATGTGCCCGTGTCTGGAAAATTCGTGTTTCAAAAGGCTTGCCAGATCATCGTGGTCGTCAACAATCAAGATTTTCTTCATTTCTTTCCCGATTTTTACAGCCCTCAGCGGTGATTTACGCTAAAATAAATCCGTTAGTTGCATATCTTAAACCAAGTCGGCAGACTTTTGCTATCCGATGGAAGAAAAAATCCGTCAAGTTTTCCGCCCCGCCGATCTTTCGGCTTATTCGCTGCGCGAGCGGCTGACGATCCGGCTCGCGGCGGGCGCTTTTTACCTGCTCATCAAGGCGGTCGGCCGGACCGTCAAATTCGAGACGGCGGGCGCGAAACATCTCGAAGACGTCCGCGCCGACGGGAAAACGCCGATCTACGCGGTCTGGCACGACCGGATCTTTCTCGGCACCTATTATCTGCGCGACCGCCGGATCGTCGTCATCACCTCGCAGAGCTTCGACGGCGAATACATCGCGCGTTTCCTGACGCGGTTCGGCTTCGGGACGGCGCGCGGCAGCTCGACGCGCGGCGGCGTCGGCGCGCTCGTCGAGATGATCCGGCTCGTCAAGCGCGGATTCGCGACCGCCTTCACGATCGACGGCCCGAAAGGCCCGCGCTACGTCGCCAAGTCGGGCGCCTGCCTGCTCGCCAAAAAGACCGGTCAGCCGATTCTTCCGTTCCTCGTCGAGGCGGAGCGCTTCACGACCGTCGGCAGCTGGGATAAACTGCAGATTCCAAAACCCTTCACGCGCGCGAAGTTCTTCTACGGCGAGCCGTTTTACGTGCCCGCGGACGCCTCCGACGACGAGCTCGAAGAAAAACGCGCCGAACTGCAAAGCCGACTTGACGAACTGGTCGAACTTGGGAAACAATGGCGAGAAAGCATTAAATAAATAGAAATTCCGATCGAGCCCCCCTTTATTCTGCCCCGAATCAAGACGTTTCAATTTTTTACGAAAGCGTCGACCGAATGTCTTCAGCCCCCTTCAGTACAGTTTATTAAAAGAATCTAAGGAGAATTGTAAATATATGTTCGATTCGATTATCAAACAGGCACAGGACAAGTTTAATCTGGGCGACAAGGCCGGCGGTCTGCTGGCTTCGCTGCTGGGGCTGATCGCCAACCCGGCCAACGGCGGTTTCGCCGGTTTCATCGGGCGTTTTAAGGACGCCGGTCTCGGCGACGCCGCCGATTCGTGGATCGCGAAGGGCGACAGCGCGCCGGTTTCCGACGAGCAGCTCGAATCCGCGCTCGGCGCGGACACGCTCGCGCAGGTCGCCGAGCAGTCGGGCGTCGATCGGGCGACCGCGACGAAAGCGCTCGGCTTTATGACGCCGCGCGTCGTCGACGCGCTGACGCCCGACGGCGAAGCGCCCGACGAAGCGGGATTGATCGCGAAGATCAGGGGCGTTTTGACCGAATACGGCGGCGCGATCGGCGCGGCGGTGCTCGGCGGACTGGGCGCGGCCGGCGCATTGGCGGCCGGCGCGGCCGGGAAGGTCGGCGACGCGGCCGGCGCGACGCTCGACGCCGGCAAGGCCGTTCTCGGCAAGGGCGCGGACGCGGTCGGCGACGCGGCCGGCGCGACCGTCGACGCGGGCAAAAAAGCGATCGGCGCGGTCGGCGACGCGGCCGGCGCGACGCTCGGCAAGGTCGGCGGCGCGATCGGCAGCGTCGGCGGCGCGCTCGACGGCGGCGGCGACAGCGGCGGCATTCTCCGCTGGCTGATCCCGCTGATGCTGCTCGGCATTCTGCTCGTCCTCGGCTACTGGTTCTGCAACACGAAATCGACGCCGATCGCGAGCGTCCCGGCGGGCAACGCGAACGTCAGCAAACCGGCCGCGAACACGAGCGCGCCGCCGGCGGCGAAGACGGTCGATTCGAGCTTTAAGATCGAGGCCAAAGACGGCAAATACGTCGTGACGGGCGTCGTTCCGGATCAGCAGACGCTCGACGAGATCAAGGCCAAGCTCGAAGCGCAGTTCGGCGCGGGCAACGTCGATTACGCGGGACTCAGGGTCGACGCGAACGCGAAGCCGTTCGCCGCCGGCTGGTGGGACAACTTCCAGAAGCTGCTGCCCGGACTGAAAGACTGGAAGAACGGATCGCTGGCGTTTGCCGGCAACGCGATCACCGCGGCCGCCGGTCTGCCGCCGGCGGTCGTCGATCAGATCAAATCGCTGTTCGGCGGGGGCGGCTGGCTGCTGCCGGTCTCGATCGCCGGCGAGGCGGAAGCGACGAAGGAAGCCAACGACGAAGCCCTCAAGGAACTCGGCTCGGCGGCGTCGGTCGACGAAGTGATCGCGGCGCTCAACGTCTCGATCCTCAACTTCAAATCCGGCAGCGCCGAGATCCCGGCGGACGCGAAACCGATCCTCGAAAAAGCGGCCGCCGTTTTGAGCAAGCAATCCGAAGGTACCGTCATCGAGATCGGCGGCTATACCGACAACAAGGGCAACGCCGACCGCAACAAGAATCTCTCGCAGCAGCGCGCCGATTCGGTCAAGAAGGCGCTCGTCGCGCTCGGCGTCAAAGAGACGATGCTCAAAGCCGTCGGCTACGGCGACGCCAATCCGGTCGGCGACAACAACACCGAAGACGGCCGCTTCAAGAACCGCCGGATCGAGTACAGGAAGTCCGACGGCACCGCGCCGACGGCCGTGACGACCACGACCAGGGCTCCGGCCAACGCCGCGAAATAAACGGGTCCGGAGCGCCGGCATCCTGCCGGCCAACGCCGCGCCAGCGGCGTCAAACGCTTCGCCGGCTTTCAATATCGAAGAAAGCGCGGAGTTTGTTCGCGCTTTCGCGCTTATGGCAAGCGGCGTCAAAGCGCTTCATTTCACTTAATCTTCCTGAAAATGAAGCGCTTTGACGCCGCTTTCGCGCCGTTTACCGGCAGGATGCCGGCGCTCCCTCGATCAGTTCTTGAAAATGCTCGGGTTGTCCTTGACGATCTTCTCCGCCTTCGCGCCGAGCTCGTTGGCTTCCTTGAGGGCGGCGGCGTCCTTCGTGTTGTTGTCGCCGACCATCTGATCCGATTTGGCGGCGTCCTTTTCGGCGAGGAACGCCTTGATGTAGGTTGCCATCGCCTTCTGCCGGTCGGCCCGCTTGCGGAATTCCTGCGCCTTGAGGTTGACATATTCCTTGAATTTATCGTCGATCTTGAGCTTTCCGGCCTGCTCGAACTTGGCGACCGCTTCGCTCATTCCTTTTCCCGACTCTTCGTACAGCCCGGCGACCTCGTCGAATTTCGCCTTGTTGTCGGTTTTATACTGTTCGATGTCCTCGGCCTTGACCATATTCGGGCCCATCAGCTCGTTGATCATCGTGTCCGCCTTTTCGGTCGCGGGCTTCGATTTATCGAGCGCCGCGTTGGCTTCGTTGATGAATTTATTGGCCTCGTCCGTCTGTCCGCCGCACGCCGCCAGCAGGCCGCACGCCGCCGCCAGAACCAATCCGTAAATCGCAATTTTCTTAATGAACATTTCTTTTTCTCCTAAAATAAAGTTGGGTTATCTGACTAAACGACATCGCGAGAAAAAAAGGATCATCGGCGGCGAAATTTTTTTTCGGATCCGATTTTCCGACGGCTCCGCACCCCGGCGGGAAATTTCCCTTAGCATTTCAGAGTTGTTAAAAGCGAAGCCTGAATTTTCCCGTCGAGGCGCAGAGGCGCGGAGAAATCTTTGTCCGGTATCAATATCTCTTTTGTTTTTGCAATATTGCCGCCGAGTCTTTATGATGTAGGCGTCTCTGACTTAATTTGAGTCCTGAGTCTTGTCCTGAGTCTTGAGTCCGTTTTCGATTTCGCGGGCTTTTCGTTTCAGGCAAAGATTTGAAGATGAAAAACGAACGGATGACAAAATCGTCACGATAACCGAACGACTCAAGACTCAAGACTCAAGACTCAAGACTTCAGACTCCAAAACCCGATGCGCCTCGATGACACATTAGTTCCGAGCATTCTCGAAAAGCCGAAGCACGTCCGGCGCGGGCTTCGCGATTACCTGCCGGCGATCGAATGGCTCGGTCAGTACGAGCGGCGCGATCTGTCGGGCGACGTGATCGCCGGCGCGGTCGTCGCGGTGATGCTCGTGCCGCAGGCGATGGCCTATTCGAATCTCGCCGGCCTGCCGCCGCAGCTCGGGCTTTATTCGAGCATCGCCGCGCTGTTTTTGTGCGCGGTTTTCAGCACGAGCCGCTTTTTGTCGGTCGGGCCGGTCGCGATCGTCTCGGTCCTGACGGCCGCCGGCGTCGGGCAGCTCGCCGCGCCGGGCAGCGACGAATACGTCGGCCTCGCCGTCACGCTCTCGCTGCTCGTCGGTCTGATCCAGTTCATTATGGGGTTTTTCCGGATCGGGTTTATCGTCAACTTTATCAGCCATCCGGTCTTTTCGGGCTTTATGAGCGCGGCCGCCGTGATCATCGTCGCGAGCCAGCTCAAGACCGTGCTCGGGCTCTCGCTGCCTTATTCGGAGAAGCTTTTCGTCACGCTGCCGGGCGTTTACCGCCAGCTTTACAACACCAATTATTATACGTTCGCGCTCGGCGCGGGCGGCGTCGCCTTTCTGCTGTTTTTCCCGACGCTGCTCAAAAGACTGTCGAAACGGCTGCGGCTCGCGGAACCGCTCGTCGAAATCCTGACCAAATCCGCGCCGCTCCTGCTCGTCGTCGCGAGCGCCGCCGCCGTCTGGTTCCTGCAGCTCAACGTCAACGAAAAAGTCGCCGTCGTCGGCGCGATTCCGGCGGGGCTGCCGCATCTCGTGCTGCCGCCGGTCGGCTACGCGCAGAGCCTGCTCCCGATCGCCTTCGCGATCGCCTTCGTCGGTTTTATGGAAAGCTATTCGGTGGCGGCGACGCTCGGCGGCAAGCGCGGCCAGAAGATCGAGCCGAACCAGGAGCTGATCGCGCTCGGCGCGGCGAACCTCGGCGCGACTTTTCTCGGCGGCTACTCGGTGACGGGCAGCTTTTCGCGGTCGATGGTCAACTTTATGGCCGGCGCCTCGACGCAGCTCTCGTCGATCGTCACGGTCGTGCTGATCGTCGTCACGGTAACCTTCCTGATGCCGCTCTTTTATTATCTGCCGCAGGCGACGCTCGCCGCCGTGATCCTCGTCGCCGTCAAGGACCTTTTCGACGCGCACGGGCTCCGGCATATCTGGAACTACAGCCGCGCCGACGGCTATTCGTGGTTCGTCACGTTTTTCAGCATTCTGATCTTCGACATTCAGGTCGGCATCCTGATCGGCGCGATCGCCGCGATCACGCTCTATCTCTGGCGGACGAGCCAACCGCACGTCGTCGTCGTCGGCCGCGTCGGCAACACCGAGCATTTCCGGAGCGTCTCGCGCTACGACGTGACGACTTTTCCGAGCGTGCTCGCCGTCCGCGTCGACGAGAATCTCTATTTCGCGAACACCAAGTATCTCGAGGATTATCTTTTCTACACCGTGCTCCAGACCGGCCAGATCCAGCATCTCGTATTGATACTGAGCGGCGTCAACTTCATCGACGTGAGCGCGCTCGACACGCTCGAAAAGCTCGTCGTCGAGATGAAGGCGCTCGGCATCACTGTCTATCTCGCCGAGATCAAGGGCCGGACGATGGACAAGATCGAAGATTCGGACTTCATCAACGCCGTCGGCCGCGAAAACGTCTTCCTGACCGCCCACGAAGCGATGAGCTATCTCGGCTGCTGAGCGGAACGCCGGCCGCGAAAGCGGACTGGAGCGCAACCGTCCCGGTTGCCAACGCCGCGCCAGCGGTGTCAAACGCTTCAACGGCTTAGAATATCGCAGAAAATGAAACGTTCGTTCGCGCTGTCGCGGCGTTGGCAGCCGGGACGGCCAGCGCTCCGGTCCGCCGCCGCGCTTTGCCCGGCCGGGCCGCCGGCGCGCCGTTTTAACGTCTGCGCGCTCTGCCGGAAGCCGGGAACGACCGGCCGGCGGGTTTTGAGATCGTATTTATAACCGGCGGGCAGGACGTGGATCTGGATGCCGAACATCCCGAGGAGCCCGCCCTAGCTGCTCGGGGGAAGATTGTTGTGCTGCATTTTCGAGCCGTCCATCAGCGTGACGCGCGTCCGGTCGCGCAAAAGACCGACGAATTTTTCCAGAATGCCGCCGCCGACGGCCGGTAGGATCGTGTCGCTTCTGCTCATAATTTTATCGATTTATTTTTATTCGCCGGGCTTTAGGCCGCGAGACTCTGCTGTTTGCGGTGCCGGTAGCGCCTCAGCGGGACGATTTTCTTGGCGGGCGCGTTTTGGCCGGTCAGCAGCCAGTCGAGCGACGCGCCGGTCAGCTTGTGAATTCCGAGCAGGATCTCGGTCGGCGGCAGCCTGCCGTCCTCGGTGAATTTCCGGACGGTTTCGGTGTTGGTTTTCAAAAGCACGGCGATTTCCGAATCCGGCAGATAGCCGAAGGCCTCGACGATCCGGCGGCCGATTTCAAGCCCGATTTGCTCGATCTCGGTTTTGACGAACAGTTTTTCGCCCTTCTCGGACGTTTCGCACAGAGGTTCCATATTGATCATTTCCTTGTTCATATATCTCTTTTCGAGTAAGGGGAATATCGTCGATTTTTATCTTATTAAAGAGGATACCGCGGGAGGCCGGTTTTCTTCTGTCAGCCGGATTACATAACGCCCCGAAAACGAAGCCGGAAAACACGCTCTCGGGATGAGCCCGACGAAGGGAAACGACAAAGCTTTGAGGCTCGCCGGAATTTGCATCGGCAACGGTCGGAAGCGCATCGGCAATGGCCGGAAACGCATTGGCAACGGCAGAATTCGCATTGGCAACGGTCGGAAACGCATTGGCAACGGTCGGAAACGCACTGGCAACGGTCGGAAACGTATTGGCAACGGTCGGAAACGTATTGGCAACGGCAGAATTCGCATTGGCAACGGTCGGAAACGCATTGGCAACGGTCGGAAACGCATTGGCAACGGGGTGACGGCGGCTGGCGGGCGCACGATTTCCGGCGCCGTGCGCGGGAAGAGCGCAGGCAATTTGCCCCAATCGATTTAAACGTCTGGAGAGATTGAGTTTTTCGATAAGACGGCGAATGTCGTTAGGGAGAAAATCCGCACCCGGTCAACATTGTGCGGCGTTTCTCCTCGCCGGGTTTAAGGAGAATCGCCTTTTTTTCCCGCTGAAGCCCGCGAAATCGGCGACGGGCTCCGGTTTTTTCTCGAAAAAACGCCCTAAATTGCTAATATATAAGCATTTCCGAAAAACCGGCGAAAAACTTTTCGAGCCGCCCGATTGTCTGGCACGTCGCTTGCTCAGATAAAGGGCGTTGACACTCTTCACTCTTGTAAAAAAGACTTTCGTTTACGAACTGATTGACAATCTTGGCTACCCCTCGATTAAATCCTCAGAATGGCGTGTTAAGCTTTGCCGGAAATTCTCATCCTCGACATTGACTTTTCCTTGCATCGCCTCACCTTTTTATGTTAAACAATAATGCAGAGCCGGTAATACTCGGGACCGGCTCTGCATTCCAATCTGGACGAAACGTCCGCCGAAGTCCAGCCAACGAAAAATCTATTGAAATCATCAATGAAGGCAAGAACTTGCTTCGCGGTATTCGGCAAGTCGGCTTTGACAAATTCGTCTTAGATTTAGTGAAACGCTTTTACGGTTTAAAGCGTTTGACAATTGGCGAGGAGAAACGAGAATGAAAAACGAAATGGCAACGAAAAAGAAACAAATTACGGGGAAAATGATTCTGCTCGATCCCGACCAGAAATCTCCGCGCGCGAAGGAGTTCGAAGAAAAGCTTTCGGCGCGGATCGTCGGTCAGGAGCGCGCCGTCCGCCGGATGAGCGGTCTGTTTCAGATCTATCTGGCCGGTATGAACAATCCCGCGCGTCCGATCGGCACGATGCTTTTTCTCGGGCCGACCGGTTCGGGCAAGACGCGCGTCGTCGAGGCGGCCGCCGAAGTGCTCTTCGGCGAACCGCACGCGGTCGTCAAGATCGACTGCGCCGAATTCCAGCATTCGCACGAGATCGCCAAGCTGATCGGTTCGCCTCCGGGGTATCTCGGCCACCGCGAGACGTCGCCGATGCTCACGCAGGAGAATCTCGACAAGGCGCACACCGAGGAAAACAAACTGACTTTCGTCCTCTTCGACGAGATCGAAAAGGCGTCGGATTCGCTCTGGCAGCTGCTGCTCGGCATTCTCGATAAGGCGACGCTGACGCTCGGCGACAACCGCCGCGTCGATTTTTCGAAGGCGGTCGTCATTATGACGTCGAACCTCGGCGCGCGCGAGATGTCGGAGATGATCTCCGGCGGCATCGGCTTTGCGCCGACCAAGACCGGCAAGGCGTCCGAGGACACCGAGATCGACACGAAGATCTACCGGACGGCGCTCGAAGCCGCGAAACGCAAGTTTTCGCCGGAGTTTATGAACCGCATCGACAAGGTCGTCGTCTTTCGCAGCCTGCGCGAGCATCATCTGCGGCAGATTCTCGACATCGAACTGCGCGACGTCCAGGCGCGGATCACCGAATCGGCCGGCACGAAGTTCATCTTCGAATGCACGGACGAAGCCAAAGAGTTCCTGCTCAAGGAAGGCATCGATCTCAAATACGGCGCGCGTCATCTGAAACGGGCGATCGAAAGATTTCTCGTCTACCCGCTGTCGAATTTGGTCGCGACCGAGCAGGTCGAAACCGGCGATCTCGTGATGGTCGATTTCGACGAAGAGAACGACAAGCTGACCTTTGCCAAACAGACCGGCAAGATGATCGTCAGCGATGCCGGCGGTTTCGAGGACGACGAGGAGCCCGAAGGCAGATCCGGCGGCATCGGCGTCCCGCTCCCGCAGGCGCAGGCCGCGGCTTCCGGCAACGGCGAAAACTCGGAAAGCTAGTTTTGAAAGAAAAACTGCCGACGAAAGCGGGAACCGACGGTTCCCGCTTTTTTGCTGGCCGGCGAATCTGGCCGGATGCCGGAAAAGATCGCGAACGACGCAGGGCTTTTTAATCTTCAAATCATCCAATCATCGCAAAACGTGCGGCCACTTCGTTTCGACACGGGTCGCAAGAAGATAGATTCGTTTAAGCGAATATATGCGGCGCTAAATCTTTTCGAGCGCCTGCCCGAGATCGGCGATCAGGTCGTCGGCGTTCTCGATGCCGACCGACAGGCGGATCAGGCCGTCGGTGATGCCGGCTTTTTCGCGGAGCTCCCGCGGCGTGTTGGCGTTGGTCATCGACGCCGAATGCTGGACGATCGTTTCGACGCCGCCGAGCGAGGTCGCGATCCGGCAGAGCTTCAGATGATTGAGAAATGTCTTTCCGGCGTCGAGCGTGCCGATGTCGAAGGCGATCATCCCGCCGAACCCGCGCATCTGCCGCCGCGCGACGTCGTGATTCGGATGCGTTTCGAGCGACGGGTGATGAACGGCGGCGACCTTCGGATTTTCGGACAGAAAGCGGGCGATCCGCGCGGCGTTGGCGTTATGCTTTTCCATCCGGACGGCGAGTGTCTTGAGGCCGCGCAGGACGAGCCAGGCGGTGTTCGGCGCGAGCGCGCCGCCGAACAGTTTCATCGTCGAATGGCGGACTTTTTCGACCAAATCTTCGCTTCCGACGAGCGCGCCGGCCGACAGGTCGCTGTGGCCGCCGAGATATTTCGTCGCGCTGTGGACGACGAGATCGACGCCGAGCGCGAGCGGGTTCTGATTATACGGCGTCGCGAATGTGTTGTCGGCGATCGAGACGACGCCCCTCGCGCGGGCCGCCCGCGCGACGGCCGCGACGTCGGTGATCTGCAAAGTCGGGTTGGCGGGCGTTTCGATGTAGAAGATTCGCGTCTCGTCGCGGGCTGCGCGCTCGTAATTGGCGGCGTCGGTCGCATCGACGAAAGTCGTTTCGACAGTGAATTTCTCGCGTAGGAACTCGAGAAAATAGCCGGTCGTCGCATAGTGCGAGGCGGGCGCGACGATATGCGCGCCCGCCTCGACGAGCGCGAGGATCGTCGTCGTGATCGCGGCCATTCCCGACGCGAAACAGAGCGCGGCCGCGCCTTTTTCGAGTTCCATCAGCGCCTTTTCGAGCGCGTCGGTCGTCGGGTTGCCGAGCCGGCTGTAAAAATAGCCTTCGGCCTCGTAATTATGAATCTGCGCGCCCGATTCGGCGTCGGCGAAGGCGAAGAGCGCGGCGTTGTAGATCGGCACGGAAACGGCTCCGAAATGTCTTTCGACCGGTTCCGCGCCGGCGTGTACGGCGAGAGTCTCGATGGATTTTTCCGTCATTTGTTTTCGGTCCTAACAGCAATTCGTTTTTGTCGAACGTGTAATACTAACCGTTTCCGAAGCGGGCACGCAACAGCCGGCGGCCGCCTTTTCCGTGCCTTCCGTGTTTTCGAGCACCGTAAAGACTTCCCAGCGATTGCCGTCCGGGTCGCTGACCCAGATCTTGTCCTGCAGCGCGTAGCAGCAGTCGGTCTGCATCTCGTCGAGCGTCGGCAGTCCGTTTTCCCGCCAGCGACCGCCGATCGCCAATACTTCGGCGGTCGACGCGACCTGCAGTCCGAGATGCGACAACGAGCCGCCCGGCGCCGCCGCCCGCTGATTCATCGTAAAATTGAGCGGCGGATCGCTGATGTCGAACTTGGCGTAGCCCGGCTTGATCTTGACGGGTTCCGTCCCGAACATTTTTGAATAGAACTCGATGCTTTTTTCGATGTTTTCGACGTTGATCGAAAGATGTGTTTTCATATAATTTCTCCTTTACGTATTTTCATATACGGTTATACGTATATGTTATAGCGAATATATTGGCCGGAAATGGTTTTGTCAAGACATTTTTCGCTTTTTATGATATTTTTTTTGTATGAGCGACGATTTTCTCTTCGATATGGAGACTTTTTTTATGGCGCTGGCCGATAAAACGCGGCTCCGGCTGCTGAATCTGATGCGCGAGGGCGAAGTCTGCGTCTGCTTTTTCACGGAAGTGCTCGGTGAGAGCCAGCCGAAGATCTCGCGGCATCTCGCCTATCTGCGCGGCGCCGGCATCGTCGAGGCGCGCCGCGACGGCAAATGGATGCACTACCGAATCGTCCGGCCGATCAATGAAATGGCTGCGCTGGTCCTCGACGACACGCTCCGCTGGCTCGAATCCGAGGAAAAAATGCGGCAGGAGTACGCTCGTTTCGCGACCGCCTGCTGCGCGCCGGCCGCGCCCGTCACGCTCGCGCGTGCGCCGAAGCCGGTTAGATTTGCCGAAACGAATGTAATCGAGCCGGTTTCTCCGCCGGCGGAAGAAGAAGAGGAGCTGGCGACGTATCTTTTGTAAATTTTTAACGCGAAGACGCGAAGGCGCAAAGACGCCAGGTGATTTTCGGGATAGTTTTCGATGTGAAGAGATTCGGTCGAAAATGCCGGGCCCGCCGCATTGGGAAAAAAAATCTACAAATCTTCGCGGCCTCGCGCCTTCGCGCCTTCGCGTTAAAAATCAGCTACTCATCATCTTCAACCGCCCGGTACGGACAGTGACGGCAGCCGTTTTCGCAGCAGTAGCCGCGCTCCCGGAGAAAATGCGCGGTCAGCACCATCAGCCCGTTTTCGTAATAGAAATCGACGCCTTCGACCAGCCGCGAAGGCCTTTTCGGGATCTTTTCTTCCTGCGGTTCAAACTTTTTCATAAACGGCCAGAAATTCGCGGTTGCCGTCGGCTCCGAGAATCGGCGAATCGGTCAGGCCTTTGGCCGTCAGCCCGATCCCGGCGGCGAATTCGTTGATTTTATCGATTACCCCGGCGTGTTTTTCGGCGTCGCGGACGATGCCGCCCTTGCCGACCTCGCCCCGGCCGACCTCGAACTGCGGCTTGATCAGGACGACGATCCGGCCGTTTTCGCTCAAAAGCCCGGTCAGCGCCGGCAGGATCTTCGTGACCGAAATGAACGAGACGTCCATCACGATCAGATCGAACGACTCGGCGAAATCGGCGCGCGCCAGATAGCGGGCGTTGACGTTTTCGCGGGCCTCGACGCGCGGATCGTTCCGCAGCTTCCAGACGAGCTGGTTTGTGCCGACGTCGACCGCGACGACTTTCCGCGCGCCGTTTTGGAGCAGGCAGTCGGTAAAGCCGCCGGTCGAGGCGCCGACGTCGAGGCAGACATATTCGTTTGGGCGAATATTAAATTCGATCAGCGCCTTTTCGAGCTTCAGACCGCCGCGGCCGACGTATTTCGATTCGGCGCTGTTTCCCTTGAGACGGATCGGCGCGTCCGGCGCGAAGCTTTCCGACGGTTTTTCGATCCGTTTTTCGTTGACGAGCACGACGCCGGCCATCACGAGCGCCTGCGCTTTGGCCCGCGAATCGGCGAGACCGCGTTCGACGAGCAGCTTGTCGATCCGTTCGCGTTTCATCTCAAACTGAACCTCTGGCCCTCGAAGGCGATATGGAAACCGTTCTTTTCGACCTCGCGAATCTTCTCGCGGTCGCCCTGCACGAGCGGATTCGTGTGGTTGAAATGGATGAAAAACACCTTCGTGCGCTCGTCCGGCGGCAGATCTTTCAGCAGGCTCATCGTCTCCGTAACGAACGGGTGCGGCACTTCGCTCATCGGCCGCGCGATCTCGCCGTCGGCGTAAAACGTGCCGTCGATCAGGACGTAATCGTTCGACCGGACGACCTCGTCGAGCGGCAGCTCCCATTTTTGCCATTTGTCGATGTCGGGCACGTAGGCCAGCGATTTCCGGCCGGAGCCGATCCAGTAGCCGACCGTTTCGGAGAATTCGTCGCGGTGCGGCACGCGCGCGGCTTCGATCACCAGACCGTCGCCGAGCTCGACGCCGCGATTTTCGGCCAACGGCTCGAGCGCGATGTTTTTTAGACCGACGAGCTGCGACCACGGCGCGTTCGTTTCGAGCATCGACTTCATCCGCGGCATCGCGTAAACCTTGATCTCTCTGGCGTTCATCGATTCGCGGCCGAGATACATCAGCCCGGTGTAATGCCCGATATGCGCGTGCGTCAGGAAGATGCCGGCGAGCCCGTTCGAGTAATCGCCGGTCACTTCCTTGAGCGTCTCGAACTGGGCGGGGAAGTCGGGCGTCGCGTCGAAAAGCCAGCGTTTTTTCGCGGCCGGATCGACGAGCGCGAGCGACGCGACCCGCCGCCGGAGGCTCGCGTCCTTCCACGCCCGCTGGCAGAACGGCGATTCGCAGCCGATCTGCGGGACGCCCGCGTCCTGCGCGACGCCGAGCACGACGACGAACGGCGCCTCTGCCGCGACCGTCGCGCGGATCGCGAACATCAGCAGAAAAATGATGATCGAAAGCTGAACTCTCCGCATTTTAATTCTGGCCGGCGATCAAAGGCCGCCGGCCGGCCCGGAAAAAAACGTCCGGTTTTCGTTAAGCGATTCTTATCTCGCCGCGTTTTCCGTCAGGGGCGCGTTCAATGATATTCTTACATTTGAATCTACCAAAATGAAAACGGAAACAAAACTTACGGGATTTGCAAAATATGCGTGGCTGACGCTCGTTTTTAACCTGCTCGTCATTCTCTGGGGCGTTTTTCTGCGCGCTTCGCTCTCGGGCGACGGCTGCGGCGCGCACTGGCTGACCTGCGGCGGCGAGGTGATTCCGACGGCCCCGCAGCTCAAGACTTCGATTGAATTTTTTCATCGCATCACGAGCGCGCTCGCCGGCCTCACGGTGATCGGGCTCGTCGTCTGGGCGCTGATCAAGCAGCGTCGCGAAAAATCCGCGCATTCCGCGCTGCTGCTCAAAATGGCGATCGCTTCGCTCGTCTTCATCATCATCGAAGGCGTCGTCGGCGGACTGCTCGTGCTGACCGGCAACACGGCCGCCAACTGGACGCCGACGCGGCCGCTCTGGATGGCCGCGCACCTCGTCAACACGTTCACGCTGATCGCCGTCCTGACGCTGACGGCGTGGTTCGCGGGCGGCGGCAAATCTTTCAATTTCAAGGTTTCGCGAAAATATCTGATCCTGCTGGCGCTCGGCACGGCGGGCATTTTTATCGTCGGGATGAGCGGTTCGATCGCCGCTCTGAGCAGTATGATCTTCCCGTCGTCGACGCTCAGCGAGGGCATCGCGAAGGATTTTTCGGCAACGTCGCATTATATTCTCAAGCTCCGCGTCTTTCACCCGCTGATCGCGATCGCCGTCGGCACGTATCTGGTTTTTATCGCCGTCTGGCTCAAGTTTCAGGCGCGAACCAACGCGGTCGTCGGCCGCTGGTCGAACATTTTGTCGATCCTGCTGCTGATCCAGTTCGCCGTCGGGATGACGACGCTCGCGCTGCTCGCGCCGGTCGTCCTGCAGATCGCGCATCTTTTTCTGGCCGACGCGATCTGGATCTCGTTCGTGCTGATGACGGCTGCCTTTCTGGCCGAGCGCGGCGAGATCGAAGGACTCGCCTGAAAACGCCGAAACCTCTTTTTTTGAACCGGAATTCAACGAATAAAAAGGCCTCGTCCGCGCGGGCGAGGCCTTTTTGGCATAGTTTTCGAAGCGGAAAAAGCCGGTTTACAGCCTTTTTTTGAGCGTTTCGCAGAAGATCCTGAGCGCCTTGATCCGCGCGAATTTCTTGTCGTTGGCTTCGATCAGATGCCACGGCGCGAATTCGGTCGCGGTCCGTTCGATCATCTCATTGGCGGCGAGCTCGTAATCGTTCCATTTTTCGCGGTTGCGAAAGTCTTCGGCGGTGATCTTGTAATGCTTGTAGGGCGTGTTCTGCCGCAGCTCGAACCGTTTCATCTGCTCGTCCTGATCGATATGCACCCAGAATTTCAGGAGCAGAATGCCGTGATCGTAGAGTTTTTCCTCGAAATTGACGATCTCCGAGTAGGCCCGCTTCCATTCGTCCTCGCGCGCGAAGCCCTCGACCCGCTCGACGAGCACGCGGCCGTACCAGCTGCGGTCGAAGATCGTCACCCGGCCGGCGCGCGGCAGCTGCCGCCAGAACCGCCAGAGATAATGCTGCGCGCGCTCTTCGTCGGTCGGCGCGGCGATCGGGATGATCTGGTAGTCGCGCGCGTCCATCGCCGGCGTGATCCGCCGGATGAGTCCGCCCTTGCCGGCCGCGTCCCAGCCTTCGAAGACGAGAATCGCCGAGAGATTTTTGGTCTTCGCCTTGCGGTAGAGCAGGTTCAGCTTGCCCTGATATTTTTCGAGCAATAGTTTATATTTTTCGTCGGTCAGCGACTGCGTCAGATCGAGCGTGTCGAGCAGCGTGTAGGCGTCGGCGGGATGAACTTTTTTCTTCGGCGGCGATTTTTTCGGCTGTTTCGAGGCGGCGAGATGCTTTTCGATCTGTTCGAGGATGTGATTGCCGACGGTGATGCTGCGGTAGCGGTTGTCGGCGCCCTCGACGATCGTCCACGGCGCTTCGCCGGTGCTCGTCTCGCGCAGCGCGCGCTCGGAAACGCGGCGAAACGTGTCGTACATCTTGAAATGCTTCCAGTCGATCTTGGTCACGCGCCAGCGCGTTTTCGGGTTTTCGCTGAGCAGCTCGAGCCGTTTTTTCTGTGCTTTCTTGCTCAGGTGAAACCAGAATTTGATGATCAGCGCGCCGTCGTCCGAGAGCTCTTTTTCGAAGGCGTTGATCAGCGCGAGCTCGGCGTCGAGCTCGAATTCGTTGATCCGGCCGAAAACGCAGTCGACGATCGGCCGCGTGTACCACGAGCTGAAAAAGATGCCGATCCGGCCTTTCGGCGGCAGCACGCGCCAGAAGCGCCACGCTTCGGGCCGCTCGCGCTCCTCGTCGGTCGGCGGGCCGAAGGCGTGCGTTTCGAGATAGCGCGGGTCCATCCATTCGTGGAGCAGATTGACCGTCTCGCCCTTGCCCGCGCCGTCGACGCCGCCGATCAGGATGATGACCGGAAAATTCGCCTGTTTCAGGTCTTCCTGAATGTTGAGAAGATTCATCCGCAGTTCGGGTTCCTGCGCGCGGTAATCTTCCTTGCTGATCTTGCGCCCGAGTTCCGCCGTTTCAAACATAAAAAACCCCGTTCGATTTCGGATTTCGGATTTCGGATTTCGGATTGGTTTAAAGAAGTTAGATTCGAGAAAAATCGAAAGTCGAAATACAGGAAATAATCCGAAATCCGAAATCCGAAATCCGAAATCATTATAGCTCTTTTGTTTAATGGCGAAACGCCGACGCAGGGCAGGGGCGGAAAATCTGTTCAGACAGTTGAACGAAATTCGATTTCGGATTTCGGATTGCGGATTGCGGATTTGTCAAAAGCGGAAATTTCGCTGCCGCTTTAAACCAATCCGAAATCCGCAATCCGAAATCCGAAATCCGAAATCCGAAATCATTCACTGTAGTATTCGCGGCCGAGATGGGTGATCAGCTCTTCGCCCATCAGGTAGCGGAGCGTGTTCTTCAATTTCTTGAGCTGAATGAAGATATCGTGTTCCGGGTAAAGCCCTTCGGCGGTCTGCGGGGCTTTGAAATAGAACGAGAGCCATTCCTGGACGCCCTTCAGACCGGCGCGCTGGGCGAGGTCCATAAAGAGCGCGAGATCGAGCACGAGCGGCGCGGCGAGAATCGAGTCGCGGCACAGAAAATCGATCTTGATCTGCATCTTGTAGCCGAGCCAGCCGAAGATGTCGATGTTGTCCCAGCCTTCCTTGTTGTCGCCGCGCGGCGGATAGTAGTTGATCCGGACGACGTGCGAAAACTGACCGTAGAGATCGGGATGCTGGTCGGGCTGGAGAATCGTTTCGAGCACCGAGAGCTTGGATTCCTCCTTCGTTTTAAAGTTTTCGGGATCGTCGAGCACTTCGCCGTCGCGGTTGCCGAGGATGTTCGTCGAATACCAGCCGTCGAGACCGAGCATCCGCGCTTTGAGGCCCGGCGCGAGGATCGTCTTCATCAGCGTCTGGCCGGTCTTGAAGTCCTTGCCGCAGATCGGGACGCCGTTCTGTTCGGCGAGCCTGGTGAGCGCCGGGATGTCGACCGTCAGGTTCGGCGCGCCGTTGGCGAACGGGACGCCCGATTTGATCGCCGCGTAGGCGTAGATCATCGACGGCGCGATCCGCTCGTCGTTGTCGTAGAGCGCTTTTTCGAAGGCTTCGATCGACTGGTGAATCTCCGACGGTTCGAGATAGATCTCGGTCGAAGCGGCCCAGACGATGACGAGCCGGTCGCAGCCTTTGTCGGCCTTGAATTTGGCGATGTCGGCCATCAGCTGCTCGGCGAGCTCCATCTTGTTGGCGCCTTCCTTGATGTTCGTGCCGTTTAAACGCTTAACGTAATTGTGCGAAAAAACGGCCGGCATCGGCTTGAGCGAATCGAGCTGTTCGCGGAGCTCTTCGACGAGTCCTTTTTCGAGCACGCCGGCGTGCAGCGCGGCCTCGTAGGCCGAATCCGTGAAAATATCCCACGCGCCGAAAACGACGTCGTCGAGGCTGGCGAGAGGCACGAAATCCTTGATCAGCGGGCTCCGGTGTTCCGTCCGTTTGCCGAGCCGGATCGTGCCCATCTGCGTTAAAGAACCGATCGGTTTCGCCGTTCCCTTGCGAACCGCTTCGACGCCGGCGACGAAGGTCGTGCTGACCGCGCCCAGACCGACGAGCAAAATACCTAATTTACCTGTTGCGGGAGCGATCTCCACGCTTTGTTCTACCATTGTTTTTTCTATTTCCTCCAAGAAGTGAAAGCAAGATGATAACTTTCCGCAGATGTTTAGGCAAATACCGATTTATCAGAGATGGTTTTTTATAAATTATCAGTTTCGCGTTTCGGGCCTCGCCGGCCGCCCGGAAAACGGTCGGCGACGGGGCGCGCGGCGGTCGTCGGCGGAGTCGGCGGGGCTTGTTATCCGAAGGGAAGCCGGGCTTTTATCGAAAATCGGGTTCCGGCCGGCAGTCGCCGCCGGAGCCGGTTTTTCGGGCGAAGACGCCGGCCGGAAGGAACGGTTTCGGGAAATTCGCCGCCGGTTCGGATTACTACTGCGAATCGGCGCCGTCGCGCTCGGGCCGGCCTTTCCGGCGCGAAAAACGGGAGAGGCGAAATCCGAAGTCCGAGGCCCGAAAACGCATCAGCGTCGCGAAGATGAGCGCGGCCGCGAGGCTGATCAGCGCGTAGGTGTTTTGATAGCCCACGCCGGGCGTCGCCGGTTCGTGGAAGGCGATGTACCAGACGGCGGTCGCGGCCGCCGCCAGCGTCAAAATCAGCAGTAAAAATTTCATCGGAATTCCTTCTCCTCGTCGGCGCGCCGGCCGATTCGCCGGCGCGCCGGCCGGAAAACTCGCAAGGCGCGTGCCGCTTCGCGCGCCGGCGCCGGAAATCGGCCGTAAAAGCAGGTGCCGTCGATGTTTGCGGCGATCGGGCCGACCGCGACCGGGAAAAGCTCGGGTGCCGGAAGCCGGCGGCGCTGTCGCAAAATCCGACAATCGCCGGCTTTCAGCCCGCGCCGTTTTCGTCGCGGGCGTATTCGTCGAGCCGCCGGTAAAGCGTCGTCCGGTCGAGCCCGAGCATCTCGGCCGCGCGCGACTTGTTGCCGCCGGTTTCGCGCAGGATTTCGAGGATATACTCGCGTTCGAGCTCGGCGAGCGTCAGCCGGCCGGCTTTCGCCTTCGTCAAAAGCGCGCTCGTACCGCCGGTCGCCCGGATCCGTTCGGGCAGATCGTCGGGCGTCAGGATCGCGCCGCCGGTCAGCGCGACGGCGCGCTCGATCGTGTTTTCGAGCTCGCGGATGTTGCCGTGCCACGGATAGGCCGTCAGGAGCGCGAGCGTTTCCGGCGCGACTTCGAGCGGCGGCCGGCTGCGCGCCGCCTTGATCAGAAAATGCTCGACGAGCAGCGGGATGTCGAACGCGCGTTCGCGGAGCGGCGGCACGTGCAGGTGGATGACGTTGATCCGCCAGTAAAGGTCTTCGCGAAAACGGCCCGCCGCGACTTCCTTTTCGAGATCGCGGTTGGTCGCCGCGACGACCCGCGCGTCGATCGTCGTTTCGCGGTCCGCGCCGACGCGCCGGAGCGTACCTTCCTGCAAAACGCGGAGCAGTTTCGGCTGGACGGTGAGCGGCAGCTCGCCGATCTCGTCGAGAAAGATCGTCCCGCCGTCGGCCGCTTCGAAAAGCCCGGCGCGCGCCGTTTTCGCACCCGTGAACGCCTGTCCGGTATGGCCGAACAGCTCGGCCTCGACGAGCTCGGCCGGAATCGCCGCGCAGTTGACGGCGACGAACTCGCCGGTCCGCGGCGACGCTTCGTGGAGTGCCCGCGCGACGAGCTCCTTGCCGGTTCCCGATTCGCCGGTCACGAGGACGCTCGCCGGCGACTGCGCGGCGCGTTCGATGAGCTCGAACAGCCGGCGCATCGGCTGCGACGCGCCGATGATCCGCGGCGGCGCGGCGGGCTGGCGGCGGCGCAGGCGGGCCTGCGCGCGGGCGGCTTCGGTGGCGTCGAGCGCGGCCCGCGCGGCGGCGCGCAGCTCTTTGGTCTGAAAGGGCTTGACGAGATACTGAAAAGCGCCTTTCTTGACCATCTCGACCGCGTTTTCGACCGAGCCGAAGGCGGTGATCACGATCACCGGCGTTTCGGCGCGCGTCTGCCGGACGTACTGCAGGAGCTCGTCGCCCTTGATCTCGGGCATCTGCACGTCGGTCACGATCAGATCGACCGTTTCGGCCGCGTCGCTCAGATACTCGAGCGCGCGCCGGCCGTTCGCGCAGGAAACGACCGTCAGCCCGTCCTCTTCGAAAATTTCCTCGATCAGTTCGCGGAGATCCGCGTCGTCTTCGACGATTAAGATTTTTTCGTTCATTGATTTTCGCGTTCGACGAGCGGCAGCCCGACCGTCAGGGTCGCGCCGCCCGCCGGATTGTTTTCGGCTTCGATGAAACCGTCCATTTCCTCGACGATGCGGTGCGCGATCGCGAGGCCGAGACCCGTGCCCTGGCCGACGTCCTTGGTCGTGTAGAACGGGTCGAAGATCTTGTCGCGGTGCTCCGGCGCGATGCCGTGACCGGTGTCGGCGAACCGGACGGCGGCGTAGGCGCGCTCGTGGCGCGTTTCGAGCAATCGTTCGACGCGCAGCTTTCCGCCGTCCGGCATCGCCTGCAGCGCGTTCTGCAGAATGTTCAGCCAGACCTGCCGCAGAAACTCGCGGTCGGCCGTCACCGTCATTTCGGAGGCGGCGGCCGGAAATTCCGTGACGACGCCGGCGCGGGCGGCGTTCTGCTCGAACTGGTCGAGCGTTTCGGCGAGATGCGCGCCGAGCTCGATCGGCACCGGCCGGAAATCGAACGGCCGCGCGAGCGTCAGCAGCTGCCGGACGAGGCTCGAAATGCGCGCCGTCTGCGCCCGGATGATCGAGAGGTTGCGCGCGCTTTTTTCGGGCGGCGTCGCCGGGTTTTCGAGCAGCTGTTCGGCGCGCGCGTCGATCACGTTGAGCGGCGCGCCGAGCTCGTGGGCGACGCCCGCGGCGAGCCGGCCGACCGCCGCCAGCCGCTCCGAATGGCGGAGCTCGCGGGCGAGCGCGAGCCGGTTTTCGGCCTCGTTTTCGGCGACCCGCCGCTGGGCCGTCAGGTTATCGGCCATCCGGTTGAATTCGGCCGCCAGAAAGGCGAGCTCGTCGCGCGTTTCCGGGACCGCGACGCGGTGTTCGAGATCGCCCCGGCCGAGCGCGTAAGCGCCCTGCAAAAGCTCCTGAAACGGTTTCGTGAGGCTTCGCCGGAGCACGACGACGACGACCGCGAAGATCACCGCCAGCAGAAACAGCGTCGTCGTCAGCCAGTTGACGCGGTCGCGGCGGATGTCGCTCTCGATCAGCGCGAGCGGCTTGACGATTTCGAGCGCGCCGCGCCGCCCGGCGTCCAGCTGGAGCGGCTGGACGATCGACAGGTACTTGCCCGATTCGATCTCGCGGACGGTTTCGACCGTTCGGCCGTTCGCGAGCACGTCCGAAATCTCGGGCAGGCGGCGGAAGACGTCGTTCGTGGCCGGCTGCGAGATCGTCGTCAGCTCGCCGTTTTCGTCGAACAAAAGAACGGCGTAAACGCGGCTGTTTTCGCGCAGGCGGTCGATCAGCCGGCGCGATTCGATCGTCTGGCCGTTGGCGTAGTTTTCCTCGAGCGCGATCTGCAGCGTGACGGCGTGCGCGCGCAGCTCGTCGCGGAGCGCGGTTTCGAGCGCGGCCTCGCGCAGGCGCAGCGAGAGAAAACTCGCCAGAAACATCACCGCGCCGACCGTCAGCGTCAGGAGTAAAATCAATTTCGTTCCGATGCTCATCAAAAAAAATCCGACCGGTTGTCGCCGGATTCGACAGGCTGTTGAAAATTGCGACACCGGCCGCGCCGGGCGCCATCCGCCGGGCGCCGTCGAAAAACCTCTCGAAATCAGCGAAAATCCGAATGTTTTCATATTTTACAGGCTTTTCGCCATTTTTCCGAAAGCACGAATGATGCCGCGCGGGCGGCGTGGCATCGCGGTTGCAAAAGATTGGAGGCAGACGCCAGACGCCGGACGACCGGCGGAGGATGAAAAGAACGGGTATGGGCAGGCGTTCGATAAAAGAATTCGACCGGTTTCGAAGTCAGAGACGGTCGAGGGCCGGCGGTTCCCGGACAGACGATTAAAGCATAAAGCAAGCCAATGGACGGGAAGGTTTTAATCTCTGTTGTCAAAACGGTTGAATCCGGGAACCGCCGTTTTATTTTCGAAAAAATTACTGATCGGCCGGCGGAAAGTAAAGAGCAGGTTTTCTGAATTTCCTGCGTGAAAGCGGTTACAAATCTTTCCCCGGCCACCACGGAGAAAAGGGCGCGTCGTTGCGGCGGCGCGCCCTTTTCCGTTTGAATGATTTCGCCGGCTCAGCTCCGGTAAACGCGGTAATCCAGCTCCTGAAAGATCGTGTCGCGGCGTTCGATCTCGGCGAGCAGCGGCTCGTCGTAATCGCCGGTTTCGAGCATCTGCGCGAGCCGGTCGAAGCGGTGGATATGCGACTGAAACCGCCGCGAGGAATACTGGACGGTCGTCCCCTGATAGATCTGAAACGCCCAGTCGCTCGACTGCGCGAGCAGCAGCTCGCGGGCCAGCTGGTTGAGCACGCGCCGTTCGAGCTCGCCGGGATTGTCGAAACGGTTGGCGAGCGCCGTCATCCGCCGTTCGGCGTCGTGCTGGTACGGGTACATCCACGAATTGCCCTCGTTGAGCCAGACCTTGTAGTAGCCGTTCTCGCCCCACGACGAGGCGGTCGGCTGCTGGATCTGGATCGGGATCTCGGCGTCGAGAAAATCGCCCGGCGCGATCGGCTGGATCTCGTCCTGATCGTAGTAGAGCTGGCGGAAGAGAAAATCGATGAACTGCGGCCCTTCGAACCACCAGTGGCCGTAAAGCTCGGCGTCATAAGGGGAAACGACGATCGGCGGATGATCGCCGAAGGTCCGGCGGAGCTTGCGCGCCTGTTCCTTGCGCTTGCCGATGAAATCGAAGGCGTGGAGCGCGGCCTTTTCGCGGGCGATCGCCGGAATGTAGGGCGGTTTGTCCTTCTGCGCGACGCCGCGTTCGCCGATCCGGTAGTATTTCAGGCCGAGATGACGGCGCATCCCGTCGCGGTGGAGATGCGGTTTGAGATAATCGAGCGGCAGATCCCAGCCGACGTCGCGATAGAATTCGCGGTAGAACGGATCGCCCGGATAGCCGACCTCGGCGCTCCAGACCTGCTGCGACGTCTCGACGTCGCGCGCGAAGACGGCGACGCCGTTCGGGCACATCACCGGCGCGTGGACGCCGAAGCGCGGGCGCGGATCGCCGTAGAGGATCGCGTGCGAATCGCCGATGAAATACTCGATGCCGAACTCTTTGAGCAGATGCTCGACGCCCGGCTCGTAGGCGCATTCGGCGAGCCAGATGCCGCGCGGCTGGCGGCCGAAATGCTTTTTGTAGTTGGCAACGGCGATCTGGATCTGCGCGCGGCGCGCTTCGTGCGTCGAGATCAGCGGCAGAAAGCCGTGCGTCGCGCAGCAGGTGATGATCTCGAGCACGCCCTCTTCCTGCAGCTCGCGGAAAGCATTGATCAGATTGCGCTTGTAGCGGTCGTTCCAGAGCCGGAGCGAGGCGCCGAGATTATCGACGTACATCTTGACGGCGTCGATGAATTCGGGTTCTTCCGCGGTGACGCGCTCGTGTTCCTTGAGGGCGAGCGCGAGCAGGTTTTCGAGATGCCGCGTGTAGCGTTCCTGGAGAAGCGGGTCGGCGAGCATCTCGCAGAGCGGCGGCGAGACGTTCATCGCGAGGCGCGGCCGCGCGCCTTCCTCGTGCTGGTTCTGAAAGCTGAAGATCAGCGGCAGATAGACTTCGGTGATGGCTTCGTAAAGCCAATCTTCTTCCAGAAATTCGGGATATTCGGGATGCCGCACGAACGGCAGATGCGCGTGTAAAATTAAGCTGAAATAACCGACTGGCATAAGAAGGATTTTAGCGTAAAGTCGCCGAGACGCAAGGCGACAGATTTTATTAACCGTTCGTCAAAAGGCGAAGACGCGGGGATTTCATAAAATTTCTTCTTCTTTTCTCCGAAATCTTATGAAATCTCCGCGTCTTTGCGGCTTCGCGTCCTGGCGTTAAAAAACGCCTAATTTCTCAAGCTGAAAGAGCTGAGCGGCGCGAGCTTCGGCAGAAACTGCGGGCCGTCCGGCGACTGTTCCTTCGGCTCGCCGGCACGCTTGACGGTGCGTTTCCGGAGCGTTTTCGGGAAATTAATGAGACTCGCGCCGAACACGGCCGGGCCGGTTTCCTCTTCCTCGAAAATCTCCTCGTCGAAGATCTCGAAATTGTCTTTGAGCGCGGCGAACGCGTTTTCGGCGCTGAGCTGCGCGGTGTGCTCTTCGAGGACGATAAAGAGCGCCTCGCTGATCCGGCCGCGGAGCGTTTCGAGCGCGACGCCCGAAGCGAGCGCGAGCAGCGCGAAACGGACCTCGTCGGCGTCGACCTCGCTGAAATCGAGCGGCCGGCTGATCAGCGTGTCGAGCGCGCTCTGCGTCGCCTGTTCGGCCGTGACGCGGTCGTCGCCGGCGAGCGCGACCTCGAAGGCGTCCTGCCGGAAGCCGGAATTATCGAGGACCTGCGCGAAGGTCCGCGAGTTGACGGCCCAGTCGGCGTCGGTCGCGGCGCGGCGGCTCGGCGCGCGGCGCGGCGTTTCGATCGTGTTCGAATGGATCACGCGGATATACGGGCGGTTCGGCGCGTAAAAACCGATCTCGGCGCGATAGACGGCGTCCGGTTCGGCCCTCAGCCAGAAATTGCCTTCGGCCTCGACCGGATACATTTCCTCGCGACCGGTCTTCAGATTGACGAACCGGGCGACGAGCCGGTAGCTGCCGGTGTTGCCGGAAAAGACTTTTTGGAGCGTCCGGAACGGGTTGTTTTTGACCGACCAGTAAAAATAAAGCCGCGTCGGCGACTGCATCTGGAGACGCGCGCGGTTTTCCTTCTGCAGCTCGGGCAGTTTGGGCGCGGCGAGCTCGGCGAAGATCGGATCGACCTCTTCGGTCTCATCGATCTCGATCGGCGGCTCGGCAATCAAAAACTGCGGCGCGCGCGGCTCGGCGATCGTTTCCCCGTTTTCCTCGTCGGCATCCGCTTTGATCATCTCGGCCGACGAGATCGGGCTCAGCTCGAATGTCTCCGAAATTTCCTCGTTTTCCGTTCCGGCGGTTTCCGGTAATTCGTCGTTCTTGTCGTTTTCGCTCATAGCATTATCCAAAAAATTATTTGATAAACACGCATTATGCGCTTTTTTTCACAAAACGACAAGGGGCGGAGTTTGGGAAGTTTAGGAAGTTTGGGAAGTTTGGGAAGTTTGGGATTTACGGACGACGGACTGTTAGTTCGGTCACCGCGCCGCGCGGGTTTGAAGCGTTTTTACAGGCTGGCGCCTGTCAACCGGCTGACAGCCGATTGTACGTTCGGGAAACTCGGCAAAAAAAACAGGAAGTTCGGGAAGAATTCAATCACTTCCCAGACTTCCCAAACTTCCTAAACTTCCTAAACTCTGTCTTTTTTGATTTTGACCTCGATCTTGCCGATGTTGGTCTTGATCTGGGCGCGGACGGGGATGCGGCGCTGGTCGTCGGAGATCCAGATCGTCATACTGCCTTCCTGTTCGATCAGCCGGTTGACGCCGAAGACTTCGGGCTCGACGCGGAAGCACATCATCTTGCCGAGCGCCGTTTTCTGCTGCTCGCGCGCGGTCACGCGGATCGGCACCTTGTAGACGAGGCCCGAATCGCTGACCGTCAGCTCGAAGACCTTACCGACGGCGAGCGGCAGCATCCGCAGCGCGTAGATGCCGGAAACCATATCGTGGATGTCCTCTTTGATCTCCGAGGCGATCTTGCGCGGCGGCCGCATCGGCTCTTTCGGGTTCGTTTCGGAAAACGTGACCTGTTTCGCGCCGTAATCGAAGACGGCCTCGGAATCGCGGACGCGTTCCTTCTGCTCGTCGTGCTTGACGGTCTTCAGGATCCGGAACCCCTGTGCTTCGACGGTCGATTCGTACTGCTGGAGAAAACTGTAGCGGAAAAGCTTGAGCAGGCTGCCTTTCGAACGGGCTTCGGTTTTGATCAGGTAATCGACGCCGTTCGGCGCGCTGGTGAAGGTAAAGGTCAGGTCGGCGACCGCGATGCCCTGAATGATCTTGCTGACCTTGCCTTCGTAGTTCAGCACCTCGCCGGGGGCGAACGGTTTGGTCTGCGCCGGAACGACGGCCGAGGCGGTCAACAGCAGCGCAGCGAACAGAAAGGCGAAAAATTTGTGTTTCATAAAATCTACTGAAAAAACCAGGCTTTGGCGGCCAGCACGCTCCACGCGACGATCAGCCCGAAGGCGGCGCGATATTCTCTGTAACGCAAGTATAACTCGAAATCGAATTTTTCGACAGACTTCCTCCACGGCGTCGGGCGCGGGAAAAACAGCGGCACGTTTTCGGTGTATTCCGTGAATTCCGCGCCGAAAATCTGCACCAGATCCTCGGCTTCGACGCGCATTACGGGCAAATAGATGCCCAGGAAGAGAACGACGAAGACGAGCGCGAGCCACCAGACGCCCGACGCGATCGTGAAGCCGACGCCGAGCAGGAAGCTGCCGAGATAGAGCGGGTTGCGCGTGTAAGCGTAAGGCCCGGAGATCGCCAGATTCTGATTTTTGCGGATATGGCCTGACGCCCAGCCGCGGATCAGGATGCCGAGAATCGAGACGATCGAGCCGACGACGAGCGTCGCGAGCGCCGGTTTGGCGAAAACGAGAAAAACGACCGCGAACAAAAATCCGAGCGGCACCCGCAATCGCTGCAAAAGTCTTTTATTTTTGGAAACCACCGGGAAATTTTAACCCAAGCCGGGAATTGAGTCGAGAGTCGAGAGTCGAGAGTCGAGAGTCGGAAGAAATCAAAGATCCAACCTCGGACTCTCGACTCTCGACTCTCGACTCTCGACTCTTTTCCGGACGGCTTCGAAAACCGTTTCGACCGAAATGTCGAGACAGATCCAATTTCCGCAGGTGCGGCGGTGGCAGTCGACGCGGCAGCCGATGTCGGTCCGCTCGATGGCGACGTCGCGCGGGTCGGGACTGCCGTTGCGCCACCATTCGGTCGGGCCGAAAATGCCGACGATCGGCGCGCCGGCGGCGACCGCGAGATGCGTCGGGCCGGTGTCGCCGCCGACGTAGACGCGCGCCCGCCGCGCGAGCTCGTAAAAGCCCTTGAGGCTCGTCTGCGCGGGCACGATCTTTTTCGTCCGGCTGTTTTGACGGACCTTTTCGGCGAGCTCCGTTTCGTTCGGGCCGACCGAGACGACCGAGACGAGACCGTTTTCTTCCCACAGGCGGTCGGCCAGCGCGCCGAATCTCGCGGCCGGCCAGAGCTTCGTCACCCAGCCGCCGGCCGGGTTGAGGATCGCGAAATCGGGACCGGTTTCGGCGACGATTTTTTCGGCCTCGGCGCGGTGCGCTTCGTCGGTGAAGACGGGAAATTCGAAATCCGCCGCCGGCACCTCGATATTCAGGGCTTTTTCGGCGAGCGACAGATTTTTACGGACGACGTGTATTTTTTCGGGCGTCTCGACGGTCTTCGTCAACAGGAAACGACTCGCCGGCTCGCGCAGCGCGTCTTTCGAAAAACCGTAACTCCGGCCGGCTTTCGAGAGCCGGGCGATCGCGGCGGATTTGAAAAGCCCCTGAAAATCGAGCGCGACGTCGTAGTCGAAGCGCCGGATCTCCTTGATCTGGCGGCCGATGCCGAAGAGAATCTCCTCGATGATCTTGCCGCCGCGCAGGCTTCGCGTGTCGAGCTCGATCAGATGATCGATCAGCGTGTTGCCGCGCAGGATCTCGGCCGACGACTGCTCGACCGCCCACGAAATTTCGGCGTCCGGCAGCGCCCGGCGGACGGCGGCGAGCGCGGGCAGCGTGTGGATGACGTCGCCGATGCTGCTGAGTTTGACGAAGAGAATTTTCATTGACGCGCTTTTTCTCGAATCGTCAATATTAAATGATGCGGCCGCGGGCTGTAAACCGGCGGCGACGGTGAGTCTTGAGTCTTGAGTCTTAAGTCTTAAGTCCTGAGTCTTTTGGCCGGAATCGGCGGCCGGCGGCCGGCGAGAGAAAAGGTTTAACGTTTCATTCCACGGACTCAGGACTTCAGACTCAAGACCCAAAACTCTTTAAAAATTTCTGGAAATCTATGTCTAAAATAAGCTATTGTATAAGTTAGAGTTGCTTTGGCTCTGACACTCTCCTGCCTTGCTGGTTATGAACAAATCGAAACGTCCCCTCGAAGATTTGCGTCCCGCACTCGTCTTTTTAAACGGCGACCTGCTGGCCGTGCCGATTCCGCTCGAGCGTGAAGAGGTCATCCTCGGCCGCGCGCTCGAAGCCGACGTCCGCGTCAACGACGCGAAGACCTCGCGCAAGCACGCCCGCATCAATGCCGTCACCGACGGCGAAAACAACACGACCTATATTCTGACCGATCTCAGCTCGCGCAACGGGACGCTGCTCAACGGCGAGCGGGTTCGTCAGGAAATTCTCCAGAACGGCGACAAGATCACGATCGGCGAGCATATCCTGCGGTTCGAGTTTCTCGACGAGATCGACCGCGAATTTCACCGGCAGATTCACCGGCTGCTCTCGCACGACGATCTGACCGGACTGTTGTCGAGCCGCTCGTTCTTTTCCGAACTGCGCCGCGAATCGGCGCGCGCCAAGGCCGAGGGCCGGCCGTTCTGCGTGCTGATGATGGACGTCGATTTTTTCAAGAACGTCAACGACACCTACGGCCATCTGACCGGCAGCAAGACGCTCGAAGAGATCGGCTACTGCATTATGCAGAATCTCCGGAGCGGCGACGTCGCGTCGCGCTTCGGCGGCGAGGAATTCGCGGCCTTTCTGCTCCACGCCGAGATCGGGCAGGGGCTCGTCGCCGCCGAACGGATCCGTTCCGAGATCGAGAATACGGAATTTACCGTGATCCGGCAGGGCAAGCCGGCCGAAAAGCATCACGTCACGATCAGCATCGGCGTCGCCTCGTTTCCGGCCGATTCCTCGGACGTCATCGAGCTCGTCGAGATGGCCGATTCCGCGCTCTACCGCGCCAAACGCGAGGGCCGCAACCGGATCTGCGCCTACCGCGATCTGAAACCCGAAGAAACGATCAAACCGCTCCCGTCGCGGCAGGAGACCTAAGACTTAAGTCCTGAGTCTTAAGTCTTGAGTCTTGAGTCTGAAATCCTGAATCGACAAAAGCCGAAAAGCCCGAAAACTCTGACTTAAGACTTAAGACTCAAGACTCAAGACTTTTTTTGCAACTTTCCCGCCGGGCGGCTCGTGAAAGACAAGGAAATTTTTTCGTGGTAGAATTTCAAAAACTTTTTTGTTCGGGAAGCCCGGCGCCGGCAACCCGAAACACGAAATCTGAAACATAAAATAGTGATTACCAAACTCAATCTAGCCAGCCGCCCGTTTCGCAACCGGACTCTGCCGTATCTGTTGACGCTCGTTTTACTGGCGTTCGCGGTCGGCGGGGCGGTTTTATGTTTTGCGAAACTGAACGACATCCGACAAAACGACGATCGCGTGAAAAGGGAAATCGCCGATATTCAGACCCGGCTCGACCAGCTCAATGCCGACAACGAGCAGGTGCAGCAGGAGCTGACGCCCGAACAAAAGGCTTTGCTGATCGGCGCGCATAAACTCGTCGCGAACAAGGCATTCGGCTGGTCGCGGCTGTTTTCCGATCTCGAAGAGCGACTGCCGGGCAGCGTCAGCGTCTCGCGGATCACGGTCGAAAACGTCGTCCGCGACGGCGACCGGCTGAAGGGCGAGCTGACATTGGCGGTGCTGAGCCGGGATTATCAGGGCGTCGCGGCGCTGATCGACAATCTGAACGGCTCCGGTATTTTCCGGGCCGAGCTTCGCGGGCAGGACCTGCAGAAGAACGAGCGGCTGACCTTTACCGAATACACGCTGCATCTGCTCTACTCGCCGAATTACACGCTCGCGCAGCCGACGACCGACCCGTCGCAGCTGGCGCAGAACGGAACGGGAGGAAACGAGTAATGAACGATCATAATCTCAAACCCGGCGCGGGCGACGAAATCGAAACCAAAACGCAGATTCACGTCAACGAATACGGCGCGACGAAAGATCCGACCGTCGTCGTCGACGAACCGGATCGGACCGTTCTGCTGACCGAGAACGAAACGATCATCATCCCGAAGGAGCCGACGATCGACGTGCCGCCGAAAAACCGCGCGCGCAAAGTCTACGGCGGAATGTGGGGCACGGCCGAAATGGTCTCGGTCGGACTCGGCCTGCTGGCGATCCTCGCGACCGTCGTCGTGTTCGTCCTGCTCGTGCTGCCGGCGCAGAAGGGTTTGTCCGACGACATCGCCCGGCGCGACGAGCTCGCCGCCAAGCGCGAAACCGAAGTCCGGCGGGCCGGAACGGCGAAAACCACGAAGGAGCGCGTCGGCCGGCTGATCGAGAGCGTCGATGATTTCGAAAGCCGCTTTCTGTCGAACGAAACCGTCGGCAAAGCCGCGCTTTACCAGCAGTTGAACGGCCTGCTCGCGGCCTATAATCTGACCAACACGTCGGGACCCGATTACGCGCCGCTCGAAATCAACGACCAGAACCGCAACCAGCAGCAGTCCGAAGCCCAGAAAGGCCGCTCGAAATTTTTGAGCATCTATCCGGGCGTTTACGTGTCGATGACGGTCGACGGGCCGTATCAGAACCTGCGCCGGTTCATCCGCGAGATCGAAACCGGCAACCAGTTCGTCGTGATCAGCTCGGTCGAGCTCGAACCGTCCGAGGAAAAGGATAAAAAGGAAGCCGAGCAAAACGCGCCGCCGGCCGTCGCCCAGAACCAGCCGGTCAATCCGATCGGCAACCCGGTCAATTACAAGCAGCCGGGCCCGGTGCCGACGGCCGCGCCGGAAAAGGCCGATCGCGGCAAGACGCGCGGCGAGACCGTCACGCTGCGGATCGAGCTGGCCGCCTATTTTCGTCGTCCGAACGGCCTCAGCAGCACGCAGACGGCCGCCCTGAACACGAGCGCGCCGCGATAGGGAGCGGATTTTTAAGACAATGAGTATTTTCGCAGGCAAAAGTCCGGAAGAAAGAAACAAGATCATCGCGGCGATCGTGCTCGGCGCGCTCGCGCTGCTCGCCATCGGCTACAACCTCATCGGCTTTTTCCCGGGCGGCAAAAAGACCGTCACGGTGAGCGTTTCGCCGACGCCGTCGGCCTCGTCGACGGTCGCCGCGCAGACCGTCACCGCGCTGCCGAAGGCGGAAGACGTCGACCGGGATTACGTCATCACGCCGGTCTCGATGCAGTATCCGCCGGGCGCGAACGACGCCGGCCGGAACATCTTCGCGTTTTACGAGCCGCCGGTCCCGACGCCGTACAGCCCGACGCCGGTGCCGGTGACGCCGATCAAGACGCCGCCGACGCCGACGCCCGCGCCGACGCCGAACGTGATCGTCAGCTATATCAGCAAACAGAGCGCGTACGCGGGCGAGAAGGGCTTCAAGCTCGATCTCGGCGGCAGCAATTTTTCGCCCGGCACATATGTTTACTGGTCGGGGTCGCAGCTGCCGACGAATTACGTCAGTCCGCAGCAGTTGTCGGTCGAGATCCCGGCGAACTTCATCGCGACGCCGGGAATGCAGCGGGTCGAGGTCAAATCGCCCGACGGCAAATGGTTTTCGAACCCCGTCAACTTTTCCATTCAGGCGCCGCCGACGCCGCAGTTTCAGTATGTCGGCGTCGTCGCGCGCAAACGCGGCAACAACGACACGGCCTATATTCAGGAACAGGGCAAGACCTCGCCGACCGGCGTCCGGCTGAACGACATTCTCGGCGGCCGTTTCCGGCTGGTGAGCATCTCGCCGACGCGGCTCATCGTGCAGGACATCAATCTCGGATTCCAGCATCCGATCGAGCTGGTCAAGGGCGGCGCGCAGACGACTTCGACGACGTCGCAGCCGGTCAACCCGAATTTTCCGCCAAACGGGGTGATTTACAATCCGAATATGCCGCAGTACAATCCGAACAACCCGAATAACCCGCAGTATAATCCGAACAACCAGCCGTGCCCGCCCGGCATCCCGTGCGGCAACATCCAGCAGGTGCGGCCGCCGGACAACAAGAAGGACGTCGACGACAACGACGACAACGACGACGATAACTGAGCCGCGAGGAGACAGCAGATGAAAGCCGATGACCCGAAAACTTCGCTTCCCGCCCGCCGCTCGTCGCAGCGCGGGATGTCGCTGCTCGCGGTGATGGCGTCGATGACGCTCTTCGCGGTCGCGCTGATGGCCGTCGCGCCGACGGTTTACATCGAAGTCCAGCGCGAAAAAGAGCTCGAAACGATCCGGCGCGGCGAGGAAGTGGCCGACGCGATCAAGCAGTACGTCCTGTTCTACAACGGCGCGAAGCTCCCGAATTCGATGGACGACCTGCTCGAAGGTCTGCCCTACGGCACGAAGAAACGGATGATCCTGCGGCCGTCGGCGGCGATCGATCCCTTAAGCGAGGACGGCAAATGGCGGCTCATCAAGCCGGAAAGCCGCGCCTTCATCAATTTCGGCAAACGCGTCCAGACCTACAACAACGGGTTGCTGCCGTCGAGCCCGAGCCAGGTGTTCGACCGGTTCGCGCTGCCGCTCGTCAACATCATCAACACGAAAAGCGAGAGCGACACCGAGGAGGCCGACGACACCGAGATCGAAACTACGACCGAAAACACGCCCTTCATCGGCGTCGCCAGCCAGAGCAAGAGCAAATCGATCATTTCCTATTACGGCATCGAGAACCACTCGAAATGGATCTTCACGCCGCTTTTCCGCGGCTCGGGCACGAGCGCGATCAATCCCCGCAAACAGCAGGAAGAACAGCTTCAGCAGGAGCAGGAAAGCATTCCGGAGCGGTAGGCTCAGAAGTCTTCCTTTCTTTTCTTCGTTTCCGTATTTCCCGACGGGATTTCGTCCTTTTCGGGCGTCTGGACGATCACCGAGCTCGGCGGGTACATCTCGATCCCGGCGTCGTCGAGCGACTTTTTGATCGCCGTCGCGACGCTGTCGAAGACCTGCATCGGCTTGTGCGTGTTGGTGTTGAGCCAGAAATAGATCGAGATGTTGACGCCGTCCGAGCTCAGGTCGGTGACGACCGCGCTCGGTTTCGGCTCGCCGACGACGCCGTCCGTCCCGTTCAGAACGCCGGTGATGATGTCCTTCGCCTGCCCGATGTCCGAGTCGTAGCCGATGCTGATCTTGAGGATCATCCGTCGCTCGGCGCCGGCGCCGCGAATCGTGATCGCGCTCGAATACATATCGCCGTTCGGGATCAGGATCAGCTCGCCGTCGTCCTTGCGGAGCTGCGTCGCGCGGACGCCGATGTATTCGACCTTGCCCTGATTGTTCCCGACGAACAGATAGTCGCCGATCCGGAACGGCTGCTGCCAGAGAATCAGCACGCCCGACAGCAGATTGTTGAGAATGTCTTTGGTCGCGAAACCGATGACGAACGAGGTGAAGCCGAGACCGGTGATCAGGTCGCCGAAGCCGAACGACGGGATGACGACCGTCAGCGCCGTGAAGATGCCGAGCACGATCACGACGACGAAGATCAGGCGGCTGAACAGGATCCGCAGCCGGCCGTCGAGCCGCGTTCGGCCCGAAGCCGACCAGAAGCCCTTTTTGACGAGCTGCGCGAGCAGCCAGAAAAGCAGCAGTACGATGATTCCGGCGACGATGTAGGGCAGCCGGTCGAAGATCGAATCGATCAGACGATCGATCGACTGGCGCGTCACGTCATAGATCGTCTTGACGTTTTCGACGGCCCGGGAGGAAGCGTTTGAGTTCGTGTTTTGCAGCAGCATCATAAAAACCTTTATTTTAACTATATGCGACCGAAACTGAAAAGGTTGGAAATTTTATCCTTTGCGGGTTGACATTCGAACTTTTTAGAATTAGAATAATTCTAAATCGAGGTAAAAATTATGGAACTGCATAACACGAAAATCGACATCGAAAAAGGAACACGGGAACAGGTCATCGCCATTTTGAACCAGCGTCTGGCGGACGCGAGCGATCTCAAATCGCAGGCCAAACAGGCGCATTGGAACGTCAAGGGAATGAATTTCATCGCCCTGCACGAGCTCTTCGATCAGGTCGCGACCGAGGTCGAAACGCATATCGACGACATCGCCGAACGGGTCACGACGCTCGGCGGCGTCGCGCTCGGCACGGTCCGGACGGCCGCGCAGAATTCTTCTTTGAGCGAATATCCGCTGGAGATCACCGACGGCGCGGCCCACGTCGACGCGCTTTCGAACGCGCTCGCCGATTTCGGCAAAAAAGTGCGCGCCGACATCGACGCGACGGACGAGCTCGGCGACAAGGACACGGCCGATCTGTTTACCGGCATCTCGCGCGCGATCGACAAACTCCTCTGGTTCGTCGAGGCGCATCTGCAGGCTTAATCATTCAAAATAAAAGGGAATTCAGAGTTCAGGCGGCGGCCCGAACTCTGAATTTTTCGTTTTCGGCGGCGAACAGCGCCGGCAGGAAGAATTCGAAATTGCCGACTTCCTCGACGTTATGCCGGATCCACGCCGCGCCGCGCCGTTCGTCGAAAACGAACCGCCGGATCAGCGGATTGAAGATTTTCCCCCAGAATCCCTTCAGTCCGATCGTCAGACTGTTGCGGTAAAACGTGCCTTCCGGGACGCTCTCGAACGAATACTTCATCACGGCCAGCCTCAGCCCGTGAATCCGCGGGTGATGCTCGTAGCCGGTCTCGTCGAGCTTTTTGATCTCGGTGAAAATATGGATCAGATAGCGCGGGTTCGCGCCGAACATCTCGGCCAGATGAATGACCGAGCCGACGCCGACGCGGCCGTCCGCCCCGCGCCGCGCGTATTCGGCGAATAAATGATCGCGCGGGTGCCAGACGCGGTAGCGGTCGTATTCGACGCCGTCGATCTCGACCGTGCCCTCGAGATGGCCGAACCACCAGACGAGCATTTCCGGCGTCACGTTTTTTACGGTTTCGTGCTCGATCCAGCAGTAAATCCGGCCGTCGTCGAGATTTTCGACGCCCGCCCGCGCGCTGCCGACGGGCTTGCAGAACCACTCGATCGGGAGCGGCTCGGGAACTTCGAGTTTCATCGCGGTTACCTCAGAATGTTCGACTCCAGATCGTTGCGTCCGACGGCGAAGATCACGGCGACGACCGCGACGGCGATCCCGACGCCGATCAGCACTTTGGTCGCCGTCGAAAATTTGCGGCCCTGTTTTTTGGCCTGCTCGTAATCGGCGAGCGTGCTTTTGCCGGAAACGACGGGCGCGCTCCGATCGTTCTGCGCGCGGAGCAGCGATTTCAGATCGCCGGCATCGGCCCGGCGCTCGGTTTTGATGAAGCCGGCGCTCGCGCGCGGCGCGCCGGTCTGCGCGAAAGCCCCGACGCCCGAAGACGCGATCAAAATCAGCGCGGTTAAAAATACGGAAATGAACCTCTTCAACATAGAATCTCCTAATTGTTTTGCTATTAATAGATTGAAGGAAATTTCGCCTTCACCGTTTAACGCGCGGAAATTTGGGCAAAGGTATCAAAAGAGTGGAGAGTGGAGAGTGGAGAGTGGAGAGTGGAGAGTGGAGAGTTAAAAGTCGAGAGTCGAGAGCGAGAGTCAAAAGAATAAAAAATTCCCCGAACTCTCCACTCTCCACTCTCTACTCTCCACTCATTTCCCGTAGTCGAAAACGATGTTGCAGAACGCTTTGACGCCGACGTCGAGGCGCGAATCGTCGATAAAGAAATCGGGCGTGTGATGGGCGGCCGTCTCTTTGACGTCCTTGCCTTTCGGCATCCCGCCGACATAGAAGAAAAACGTCGGCGCTTTCGTTCCGTAAAACGAAAAATCCTCGGCGCCGGTGACCCATTCGGTTTCCTGCACGTTGCCTGAACCGGCCGCTTTTTCGAGCGACGGGACCATTTTTCTGACCAGCTCGGGCGTGTTGTAGGTGACGAGCGTTTTCGTCTCGATCGAGACCTCGGCCGTCGCGCCCATACTTTCGGCGATCTTGACGGCCGTCTGGCGGATTTTTTCGTGGACGTCCTTCTGCATCGCCGCGTCGAGCGTGCGGATCGTGCCCGACATCGTCAGCTCTTCGGGAATGATGTTTTCGCGGACGCCGGCGTTGATCCGGCCGACCGAGATGACGACCGGCGATTTCGTCAGCTCCGATTCGCGCGAGACGATCATCTGCAGCCCGTTGATGATTTGCGCGGCCGTCGCGATCGGGTCGATCCCGAGCCACGGATACGCGCCGTGCGACTGCTTGCCTTTAACTTTGATCGTGAACCAGTCGCTCGAAGCCATAAACGAGCCGGATTTGTAGCGGATCTGGCCGATCTCGGTCTGCGCGTTGATGTGGATGCCGAAGACCGCGTCGACCTTCGGATTGTCGAGCACGCCTTCCTTGACCATCACCTCCGCGCCGCCCGTTTCGCCGGCCGGCGGGCCTTCCTCGGCCGGCTGAAAGATGAAGACGACCGTGCCCCTGAGCTTGTTTTTCATCGACGTCAGCACCTCGGCCGCGCCGAGCAGCATCGCGACGTGCGTGTCGTGCCCGCAGGCGTGCATCACGCCGACCGTCTGGCCGTTGAACTCGGCTTTTTCCTTCGAGGCGAACGGGAGCGCGACGCGTTCGGTGACCGGCAGCCCGTCCATATCGGCCCGCAGCGCGAGCACCGGGCCGGGCAGCGCGCCCTTGAGAATCCCGACGACGCCGGTTCGCGCGACGCCGGTGCGGACTTCGAGGCCGAGCGCGCGCAAATGCTCCTCGACGAATTTCGCGGTCTTGAATTCGCGGTTCGAAAGCTCGGGATACTGGTGCAGATGCCGCCGCCATTCGACGACCTTCGGCATAATCTTCGCGGTCGCCGCGTCGATCTCGCCGCTCAGGTCGACGGCCGCGACGGCCTGCGCGCAGACGACGAGCAGGACGAGCAGGGAAAGGATTTTTTTCATCGATTGATTCTCCAACGGGTTTGAAATGCCTAAGATTTTAGCGCACCGCAAAGGCGACGGCAATCGGGCGGGGGCGAACGCGCCGAAAAAAACGGGCGCAGACGGACGAAAAACGGCTTCCCTGAATCGAGAAGCCGTTTTTCGTCCGTTTAGAGGCGGGAGAATTTTTTAGCGGTTGTTATAGGCCGCGACCGGCAGATCGGCGGGAATCGTCGCCGCGTTGCCCCAGCGATAGGCCTTGACGCTGTTCGAATCGGCCGACGAGCGGAACCAGAACTCGCCGCGGCTCGCCACGAAAAACGCGATGTCGGTCTTGCCGTCGCCGTCGTAATCGCCCTGCGCGAAGCCGGTGTTGATGCCCTGACCGAACGGGACGGCCTCGTCGGGCTGGCCGCCCGAATAGCGGATATACCAGGTGATCTGCGACGGGCTGACGTTGAAGCCGCGGACGACGCAGAGATCGGTCTTGCCGTCGCCGTCGTAGTCGCCCGGCACGACGCGGTCGCTCTTCCAGCCGAAGTACTGCACCGAATAATTGCCGGCGGCGGTCAGGATATGAAATTCGGCCGGCGTGTTCGAGTTCGTCGAGGTCAGATCCGACTGCCGCTGGACGGCGAAATCCGCACGGCCGTCGCCGTCGAAATCGCCCGTGTAGGGATCGTCGGCCTGTTCGCTCTGCGCCCCGTAGCGCATCCCCCACGGCACGACCGTGACTTTGCCCTCCGGATTGTTGAGCGAGCCGCGATACATAAAATAAGCCTGTCCCGGCCCCTGCGCCGCGCTGTTGATGCGGTAAACCGCGAGATCGGCCTTGCCGTCGCCGTCGAAATCGTCGACGACGGTCGCGTTGTCGCCGGTCTGACCGAATTTTTCGATTCGGAATCGATTGGTCGAGCTTTCGAGAATGTACCACGTTCCGGCGTCGTTGTTGGCGCCGCCCGCGCCGGTGTTCTGAAAGCGAAAGACGGCGATGTCGGATTTGCCGTCGCCGTCGAAATCGGCCGGCACCGGGACGTCGATCGCGCGCAGGCCGAGCGGCAGGGCCGTAAACTCGCCGTCCGCCGCACCGTTGTTCCGGATCCACCACGTATACTGCGCGCCCGGCGCGTTGGCCGCCGGCCGGAGGATCGCGAAATCCGTTTTGCCGTCGCCGTTGAAATCGACGACCGTTTTATGCGGCGTCGCCGGCGCGCTCTGCGCGAAGACGCCCGAAAGCCCGGTCGTCACGATAAAAATAACCAGTAAAAAGAATCCCTTAAATCTGTCGTTTCCCATAATCGTTTTAATCTCTCCCTTGTTGACTGAAATCTGAAAATTTTTGCTTCTATCCGGTTTAGCGAGATATTTTCGAAAAGCGGCTCAAAAAATTTCAAAATTTTTTTTCGGAGCGTATAATAAAGGGCAAAACGTGAGCGACGAACAGCGGGAAATATCTTTGATTCTAAAGGATTGGGGCGGCGGGAAACGCGATTCGGCCGATCTGCTTCTGTCGCTCGTCTATGACGAACTGCGCCGGATCGCCCGCCGGTATCTGCGCCGGGAGCGTTCCGATCACACCTTGCAGCCGACGGCGCTCGTCCACGAAGCTTATCTGAAACTGATCGATATCTCGGACGTTTCCTGGCAGGACCGCGCGCATTTTTTCGCCGTCGCGTCGAACGTGATGCGGCGGATTCTCGTCGACCACGCCCGCGCCCGGACGACCGACAAGCGCGGCGGCGACGCGCAGCGGATCGCGCTCGAGGACGCCGGCGAGATTTCCGATCCGCCGGACGTCGATCTGCTCGCGCTCGACGAGGCGCTGAAACAGCTCGCCGGCTTCGACGAACAGCAGTCGCGGATCGTCGAGCTCCGGTTTTTCGGCGGCCTGACGGTCGACGAGACGGCGCACGTGCTCGCGGTCTCGCCGGCGACCGTCAAGCGCGAATGGACGATGGCCAAAGCCTGGCTTTTTCGAAGGATCAGAGCGGACGGCTGACGGAACCGGCAGCCGCCTTTGAAACATATCCGTCCCCCGTTAAATTTATGTCTCCGGAAAAATGGCTCGAAGTGAAAGAGATCTTCAACGCCGCGCTCGATCTGCCGGCGGCGGCGCGTAAATCGTTTATCGCGGAAAAATGCGCCGACGAGGCTCTGCGCGCCGAGGTCGTCGCGCTGCTCGATTCGGCGGACGAGGCCGAGGATTTTATCGAAACGCCGGCGCTGACGCGCGTTTCGCGGCTCGTCACGGCCGAGAAAACGCCGTCCTTCCTCGGCCGCCAGATCGGCGCTTACCGGATCGAGAAAGAGCTCGGCAAGGGCGGGATGGGCGCGGTTTATCTTGCCTCGCGCGCCGACCGCGAGTTCGACAAGAAAGTCGCGATCAAGCTCATCAAACGCGGGTTCGACACCGACGAGATCATCGAGCGGTTTCGCCACGAACGGCAGATCCTCGCGGCGCTCGAACATCCGAACATCACGCGGCTGATCGACGGCGGCTCGACCGAAGACGGGCTGCCGTATCTGGTGATGGATTACGTCGAGGGGCTGCCGCTCGGCCGCTACTGCGCGACGCGCTCGGTCTCGCTCGAAGAACGGCTCGCGATCTTTCTCAAGATCTGTGCGGCCGTCAATTACGCGCACCGGAACCTGATCATCCACCGCGACCTGAAGCCGTCGAACATTCTCGTCTCGGAAGACGGCGAGCCGAAGCTGCTCGATTTCGGGATCGCCAAGCTGACGTCGCCCAATTCGCTCCAGACGCACGGCGACGCGTCGACCGCATTTCGCGTGATGACGCCCGAATACGCGAGCCCCGAACAGGTCGGCGGCCAGCCGGTGACGACCGCGAGCGACGTTTATTCGCTCGGCGTGATCCTCTACGAGCTGCTGACCGGCCAGCGCCCGTTTCGCCTGCGCACCAACCGCGCCGAGGAAATCTCGCGGATCATCACCGAAACCGCGCCGACGCGGCCGAGCGATTCGCTGAGAAGTGTCGAAGGGGAGAAGGGGAGAAAGGGAGAAGGGGAGAAAGGGAGAAGGGGAGAAGGGGAGAAGAGGAGAAGGGGAGAAGGGGAGAAGAGGGAAATCTCTTCCCTCGAAGCTGAAGACTCGTCCGCGTCGCCGCGTCGCCGCGTCAGCGCGTCTCCTCCTCTCCTTTTCTCCTCTTCTGCCCTCAAAGGCGATCTCGACAACATCATCCTGATGGCGATGCGCAAGGAGCCCGAGCGGCGGTATTCGTCGGTCGAGCAGTTTGCCGAGGATATTCGCCGTTATCTGGACGGCCGGCCGGTAATCGCGCGCGAGGACAGCTTTTCGTACCGCGCCGAAAAGTTCGTCAAGCGCAACAAGGCGGGCGTCGCGGCCGGCGTCGGCATCGCGCTGTCGCTGGTCGGCGGGCTGATCGCTGCGTCGCGGCAGGCGAAGATCGCCCGCGGCCAGCGCGACCGCGCGCTCCGCGAAACGGAAAAAGCCGAAAGAATCAATCAGTTTCTGCAGAAGATGCTCGCGTCGGCCGATCCGCGCGAACGGGGCCGCGACGTCCGGGTTCTCGAAGTCCTCGGCGAGGCCGGCCGGTCGATCGAAATGGATTTCGCCGATCAGCCCGACATCAAGGCCGCGCTCCATACGACGATCGGCACGACCTATCTGAATCTCGGCCTGCTCGAACCGGCCGAAGATCATCTCGGCCGGGCGCTCGATCTGCGTTTGAAATGTTTTCCGCGCCGGACGGCGGAAGTCGCGGCGAGCCTCAATAATTTCGGGCTTTTGTTGAAGGCGAAAGGCGATCTCAAAGCCGCCGAGCCGCTCTATCGCGAGGCGCTCGAAATCTTTCGCCGGCTGCGCAGGCCGGACGACGTCGCCGAGGTGCTCGACAATCTCGGGTATCTGCTGGCGTTTCAGGGCAAGAACCGCGAGGCGCTCGCGGCGCACGCGGAAGAGCTCGAAATCCGCCGCGCGCTGTACGGCGAAAATCATCCGAAGGTCGCGAAAACGATCGGCAGTCTCGCCAACGTCTTCGGCGTGCTCGGCGAGCGCCGCAAGAACGAATCGCTGCAACGGCGGGCGCTCGAAATCCTGCGCGCGTTTTACGACGAAACGCATCCGGACGTGATCACGGCGATGGCGCGGCTCGCGTCGGTGCTGATGTTCGCCGACAAGACGGAAGCCGAAAAGCTCTTCGAAAAGGTTCTGCGTCTGCGGCGGACGGTGCTCGGCGAAAATCACCCGGACGTCGCGTGGACGCTCTACGATCTCGCTTTTCTGAACGCCGAGCGCGGCGATTACGCGGCGGCCGAACGCCTGGCGCGCGAGGTTCTGGCGATGCGGCGGCGCGGTCTGACGGACGAGCATCCGGCCGTCAGCAGCGCGCTTTTGACGCTCGGCCGGAGCCTGCTCGCGCAGGGCCGACCCGAGACGGCGCGGCCGGCGCTCGAAGAATGTCTCGCCCTGCGCCGGAAAACCCTGAACGCGAACCACTGGCTGCTCGCGACCGCCAACAGCTTTTACGGCGAATGTCTCCTGCTGCTCGGCGAAACGGAAAGAGGAAAGCGGCTTTTGCGCGAGAGCTGCGAAGTCCTGCTCGAAAAACTCGGCCCCGCCCACGACCAGACCCGGGCCGCAGCCGAACGCCGCGATAAATACAAATGATTTCGGATTTCGGATTTCGGATTTCGGATTGGTCTCCAGTTCGGAAGTTCCAGTTAAAGCGGATAGCCGTCGATTAGAAGCAAATCCGAAATCCGAAATCCGCAATCCGAAATCACTTGACATTCATCCAGTTGTCGCCGGCGCCGATCTCGACCGTTAAGGGGACGTCGAGCTCGACGGCGGTTTCCATCGCCTGTTTGATGAGCGGGATCGCTTTTTCGACTTCCGCTTCGGGGGCTTCGAAGAGCAGCTCGTCGTGGATCTGCATAATCATCCGCGTTTCGAGGTTTTCGCGGCGGAGCGCGGCGTCGACCTTGAGCATCGCGAGCTTGACGATGTCCGACGCGCTGCCCTGCAGCGGCATATTGATCGCCTCGCGTTCGGCCCGCGAACGGACCGAGAAATTGCGGTCGTTGATCGACGGGAAATAGCGGCGGCGGCCGAAGATCGACGTCACGAAGCCCTTTTCGCGCGCGACTTCGGGCGTTTCGTCCATAAACTTCTTGACGCCCTTGTAGGTTTCGTAATAATCCTCGATGACCTTTTTCGCCTCGGCCCGCGTCAGCCCGACGCGCTGCGAGAGCCCGAACGCCTCGACCGCATAGGCGATCGCGAAATTGACGATCTTCGCCTGCCGGCGCGCGATCTTCAGCTCGGTGTCGGTCTGCGCGCCGAAGACGAGCCGCGCCGTCTGTGCGTGGATGTCCTCATTGTTCTTAAAGGCTTCGAGCATCCGTTCGTCGCGCGTGACGTAGGCCAAAAGTCTCAGTTCGAGCTGCGAGTAATCGGCCGAGATCAGCTTTTTGCCCTCTTCGGGAATGAACGCGCGGCGAATCTGCTGGCCGAGCTCGGTGCGGACCGGGATGTTCTGAAGGTTCGGGTCGGTCGACGAGAGCCGGCCGGTCGCGGCGATCGTCTGGTTGAGCTTGCCGTGGATCCGGCCGTCGGCGGCGATCAGCGTCGGCAGCACGTCGGAATAGGTCGCCTTGAGCTTGTCGAGCTCGCGGTAGTCGATGATCAGCTGCGCGATCTCGTAATTCTGGGCGAGCTCGGTCAGGATGTCCTTGCTCGTCGAGATCTGGCCGGTCGCGGTCTTGCGGCCGGTGTCGATGTTCAGTTCCTGAAGCACCTCGCCGACCTGTTTCGGCGAATTGATCTTAAACTCGCGGCCGGCGAGCGCGTAGATCTTTTCGCGCAGCGTGTCGAGCTCGGTCGAGACGAAATCCGAAAAGCCGCGGAGCGCCTCGACGTCGACCTTCATCCCGGCCATCTCGATATCAAAGAGCAGCCGGATCAGCGGCATCTCGATTTCCGCGTAGACCTTTTCGAGCCCGTCCTCCTCGATCTTTTTCCGGAACATCGGCGCGAGCTGAACCGTGAAATCGGCGCGCTCGGCCGTCCGGTACTGCGATTCGGTCCAGCCTTCGGGCGGCTCGATGACGATGTCCGCGCCGAGCTGCACCTGCGCGAGCGAGTCGAGATCGTTCTTGCGGCCGGAATCGATCAGGTATGACGCGATGCAGACGTCGTCCTTGACGGCTTCGGGCATAATGCCGAGCCGGTCGAGGACGGCGAGGTTCGTCTTCAGATCGTAGGACACTTTTTCGAGAAAGCCGTTCGACAGAATATCGCGCAGCGAGCCGATCGTGCCTTCGCGGTCGTCCTCGAAATTTTCGAGATCGACGTAGTACGACGCGCCGGCGGCGGTCGCGATCGCGATCCCGAGCGGCGGCAGCTTGTCGAAGCTGCTCGCTTTCGGCGGCGAATTCGAGCTGTCGACGTCGAACGACCAGTATTCGGTTTCCCAGAGCCGGCGGACGAGCCGGTCGAGCTCGGCGCGCGTCCGGATCAGGTGATAATTGCGCGTCGTCTGCGGCGACGGGCCGTCGTCGAGACCGGCGAAGAGCGGCATCGTGTCGGCGAACTCGCGCGTCAGCGCCGTGAATTCGAGCTCGCGGAAGAGCGTGTAGGCGAGCTTGCGGTCGGGATCGCGGTGCTTGAGCCGTTCGAGATCGAGCTCGATCGGCATCGTCGTGTGGATCGTCGCGAGCTCGACCGACTGGCGGATGATCTCCTGATTGTTCTGCAAGGATTCGCGGTAGGTCTTGTGCGTCACCTTGTCGGCGTTCGCCATCGCGCCCTCGGCCGAGCCGAACTCGGTGACGAGCTTGAGCGCGCCCTTCTCGCCGATGCCCGGCGCGCCGGGAATATTGTCGATCGAATCGCCCATCAGGCCGAGCAGATCGATGATCTGCGCGGGCGGCACGCCGAATTTGTTCTTGACCCATTCCTCGTCGCAGTATTCGACCGGCGGCGCGGGCGTCTTGCGTTTGACGTTCTGCGAGTTCTGGCGCATACAGACGATCAGCGGATCGCGGACGAGCTGGCACAGATCCTTGTCGTTCGAGACGATCACGGCCTGCATTCCTTTTTCGGCAACTTTCTGCGCGAGCGTGCCGATAATATCATCGGCTTCGTACCCCGGCTCGCGCAAAATCCGGATGTTGAAGGCTTCGCAGACGCGGACGATGTAGGGCATCTGCGCGGAGAGATCCTCGGGCATCTCGGCGCGGTTGGCCTTGTAATCGGCGAACGAATCGTGGCGAAAGGTCTTTTCGGGCGAATCGAAAACGGCCGCGATGTAGTCGGGCTTTTCGTCGGCAAGCAGCTTGCGCAGCATATTCGTGAAGACGAAAACGGCCTGCGTGACCTGGCCTTTGGAGTTGCGGAGCGGTTCCTGCCGCGCGCCCATCGGTGCGAAAAAGGCGCGGAAGATATGCGACATCGTATCGATCAGAAATACGCGTTCGGGTTTGGATTCGTTTTCTTTTGACATTTGGTTCGATGATAAAAAATGTCCGAAACCGTGACAAGTGACCGGCGTCGAAAGTTGCCGAAAGCCAAATAAAAGATATAATTATGCGGTAATTTTTTTTCGGGGCATTGTTTTAGCTGGTTTATGCCGAATTCTTTAACCTCAGATTCTTTATCCGGGCTGCTGAAACGCTTTTCTTCCAACGAAGAGGAGGCCGCCCGCGCGTATACGGAACTCCGCGAAAAACTGGTCCGGTATTTTCGGATCAAAGGGCTTTCGGAAGCCGACGACGCGGCCGATCTGACGCTCGACCGGCTGGCGGAAAAAGTCCGTCAGGCGGAGGAGATCGCCGATCTGACGAAATACGCCTTCGGCGTCGCCAAAAACGTTTTCCGGGAAATACTGCGCGCGTCCCGCGTCGAGGGCCGGGCGGTCGTCAAGTTCTACGAGAAGAGCGGTCAGACCCGCCGGACGAACGACACGACCTACCTCGAACCGCTGCGGCGCTGCTTCGACGGCTTGTACGAAGACGAGCAGGAACTGCTGACGAGATACTACGAGGACCTGCCGGCCGATCAGCTTTACGAGCATCGACAGGCGCTCGCAAAAAAGCAAAAAGTTTCGCTAAATGTTCTGAGAAACAGAGTTTCGCGCATCAGAAAGCGTCTGGAAGACTGCGTCGACAAAAAAAAGTAGAAAAAAATTCCCGGTTTTCGTGATTTTTGACCGAAAAACTGCACGTATTATATAGAGGGGCCAACTATGAACCTTGTCAATGACGAACAATCAAGGGCTTATTTTCTCGGCAAACTGCCGGAAACGGAAGCGGAAAATTTCGAAATCTCCTGCGCCTCGGATGCCGAAATGGAAGCCGCGGCGCAGTTGAGCGAAAGGGAACTGATCGACGATTATCTGCGGGGCAATCTCACCGAAGCGGACGCCGCTTTGTTCGAAACGAATTATCTGATCACCGAAGCGCGGGCGCGCCGGCTGGCGATCGCCGAAAGCCTCTGGCGGGTGGCGGACGAACGGCGCGCGAAAGGCGCGGCCGGCGCGGTGGCGGGCGGTTCGTTCTGGCAGTCGATATTCAATCGACGCTATCGTTTTCAGCTCGTGTTTTCGGGACTCGCCCTATTGCTGCTCGGGTTCGGCCTCGTCTTTTTCGTGTTTTTCTATAGCGTCGATCGAAACGACGTCGCCGAGGTTCGCGACAAAACCGAGCCGGTCAAGATCGAAAGACCGGGCGTCGTCAGATCCGAAGCCGATCAAAACCCCGCGCAAACCGGCCCGGCCGCCAATTCGGCGGTTCCGGTCCGCGACTCCAACAGGGCCGCCGCCAACGTCCAGCCGAAAATCCCGACCGAAGTAAAACCCGTCTCGACGCCGAAAAGCGCCGGCGCGAATCCGCCGGCGACCGCCGATTTCCGGCTTGCGCCCGGAATGCTGCGCGACGAGGGCGAGCAGTTCATCAATATCCTCCCGAACCTGAAGAACGTCAAACTGCAGCTGACGCTGCCCAAAGATGCCGCGAAGTACGAAGTTTACCGGATCGTTTTGAAGACGGCCGACGGCGACGAGGTGCTGGCCGTGCCGGCGACGCGGACGCTCGAACTGACGATCGCCGCCGATAAGCTCGAAAACCGCACTTATCTGATTCTCCTCGACGGTCAAAACGCCCGGTCGGACTTCGAATCCGTCTCCGAATACAGCTTTCGCGTCCGCCGCTAAAGATGGACGGCGTCCGTCCGGCCGCCGCGTTTCAATGGTGTGAAACCGCGCGACCGGACTGAAGGTATTTCCCGAACATTTATCTGAAATTTGCTTTAACGGCCTTCGCCGTTGAGCGTGAAGCCCGACCAGTAGCGCGGGTTTTTAAATCTCGCGGTTTTCCGCAGCTCGTTCTGCGCCCAGCTCAGGGCCGCCGCCGGCGACATTTTGTTGACGAGCATCGCCCGGTAAAAATTCTTCATCAATTCGGCCGTCGCCGCGTCCTCGACCTTCCAGAGGCTCGACACGACGCCCGCCGCGCCGGCGTACATAAAGCCGCGCGTCAGGCCGACGATGCCTTCGCCGTCGGTTTCCTTACCGAGTCCCGTCTGGCACGCGCTCAGCACCACCAGATCGGCGTTGAGCCGCAGCGAATAAAGATCGATCATCCGCAGAAAACCGTTCTGCGGCCGGCGGTTTTCGTCGTAGAGCGAGAGCACGAGGCCCGACAATTCGGGGTTTTGCTGGTTCAGAAAGCCGTGCGTCGCGAAATGCAGCATCCGGTACGAGCTGAAATCGCCGCGCAGGAAGGTCTGCCGCGAGGCCTTCGCGCCGAGCGCGAGATAGGTCTGCTCGGGCGCGAATTTCTCGATCTCGCGTGCTTCGTAGCCGCTGAACGGCAGCCGCGCGAGCCGTTCGAGGCCGAAATCGCGGAGCGCCATCGCCAGCTTGTCGGGTACTTTGACGGGGGCCGGCGGATTTTTCGGTTTGTTGAGCGCGATCCGCTCGTCGTCGTCCTGAAAGATCGGATCGGCGAAGATCGCCAGCGTTTTATCCGGGATTTTCAGCCGGACGGTTTTGTTTTCCCGCATAAAAGCGAGGCTCGAAAACGACGGCGCGTTGACGATCTCGGTCGTTTCGGCGAGCGGTTTATACTCGGCGTCGGGGGCCAGCGTCAGCGCCGAAAACGGCACGAGCTGCAGCGATTCGTCGCTGATGACGATGATTCGCTTGAGGTTTTGAAGCTCGCCCGCGAGCGGCTGCAGGATCAGCCGGCTCAGAGCGCGGGATTTTTCGACGACGGTCTGGTCGTTTTTGGCCTCGCGGTCGGTCAGCGCCTTGTAAAAATCGCGGGCGGTCTGGTTGATCGCCGTTTCCGAAGGCAGTTTGACGAGCGAGAAAGTGTTTTTGCGGATCACCCAGACGTAGCTCTGATTTTCGACGAGCGCGTATTCGATGATCGCGGTCTCGCCGTCGAGCATCTTTTCGGCGTCGGCGATCGTGAAATCGGCCGGCTGGTTGAGCGCCGAAAAGCGCGGGTTGTTGCGGCGCACGGTTTCCTGCAGGAGCTGGTATTCGTCGAGATTCCGGTGGAGCTCGTTTTCGGCGTCTTTCTGGAGCGCCGCGTTTTTGGCCTTTAAGCCTTCGGCACGCTTGAACTCGGCGGCGGCGATCGCTTCGAGCAGACTCTTCTCCTTATCGAAAAAGCCCGGCGGCGCGATCTCGCTCAGGTTGAAACCGCTTTCGAGCAGGTTTTCCATCAGGCTCCGGGCGCGCATTTTTTCGTGCTTCTGCCACGCCGCGTCGAGCAGGCCGGCTTCGCCCGTCCGGTCGTAAAGCCGGACGAGCATCTCGATTTCGAGCTCGTAATATTTTTTCAGGATCGCGAGAAAGGACGTCCGCTGATTTTTTCCGAGCAGCTGAGCGCGGAGAATCTCCAGATTTTTGATCGCCTGATCGATGTTCTGGTGCGCCGTTTCGAGATTGCCGTTCTTATATTCGAGATTCGACAGATTAAAAAGCGACTCGGCTTCGGCATAATGGTCGCCGGTCTGGCGGTTGACTTCGACCGCCTCGGCGAACGACTTCCGCGCTTCGTCGATAAAGCCGAGCGCGTACTGGCTTTTGCCGAGGATGTTGAGCGCCGCCTGGCGCTTGACCGGATCGACTTTCCGGTAATCGTCGAGCCCGGCTTGGGCGTAAGCGAGCGCCTTCTGATATTGATTGGTCTCGAAATAGACGCTGCTCAGGCGGACTTTGATATAGCCGGTATAGACGGTGCGCCGGATGCTTTCGGCGATTTTCAGCGCTTCGGTCAGCTCGTCCTCGGCCGCCTTGAATTCTTTGCGCGTCGCGAGCAGACTGCCGAGATTGCTTTTGACGAAGGCGTAGCGCATCGGCGACAGGTAATCCCGGACGAGCGCGAGCCGTTCGAGCGCGATCCGGTTGTATTTCAGCGCATTGTCGGTGTCGCCCGAATTGCTGTAGAGCGAGGCGAGGTTCGTGTAGATCCGGTAATCGGTCAGCGGGTTGTCGTTGGTTTCGAGCCGCTGCGCCTCGCGGCAGGCCTCGAAGCCCTTCTGAAAGCTGTTGGTGTCGTTATACTGGCGGCACAAAAACGAGAGCGCGATCGCCTCGTCGGACGCGCTTTTCAATTTTCGGACGAGCGCGAGCGCCTCGTTGAAATAGCCGAGACTGCGGCCGGTGTAATATTCGCGGTCGTGGGCCGGATTGTCGTAATCGCGCAGCTCGTCGGCGAAATGCGTCAGACAAACGGCTTTGCCGGCCTCGTCGTCGAGCTCCGACCAGACTTCGAGCGCCTTTTCGTAGAGCCCGAGCGCTTTGGTCTTGTCGCCGAACTCGCTGCCGTTGATGAAGGCGAGCTGAAAGAGCGCGTGGGCGACGCCCGTCCGGTCGCCGGCTTTTTCGAAAAGACCGCGCGCCGTTTCGACCCGTTCGAGCGCGCGCGCCGCTTTTTCGAGCCGGTTTTCCGCGCCGAAGAGAATTTCCCGCGCTTCGCCGAGCGCTTTGGCGGCGGCGGCGCGCGTCCGGTCCTGCTCGTCGGCCGGGCGTTCGTCGCGGAGCAGGATCGTATAGCCGCCGCGAATGTCGCCCGGCCGCCGCGAAGCGATCTCGATGCGGTAGCGGCCCGCTTTTTCGGTTTGGAAAATCAGGCGGTCGAAGCCGGAAAAACCGGCGGGCGCGTTCGAGACGGCGATTTTTCCGCCGTCCGGCGCGAACGCCGCCAGACCGATGTCGACGCCTTTTCGTTCACAGGTGATTTCGACGATTTCGTTCGCGCGCGCGTCGACCGTGTACGAGTGACGCTCGTCGTTCCGAAAATCCCGTGTGAGCGGGGCGTTGAGGCTGAGCGGCACGCTTTCGGTCGGTTCGAGGCCGAACGCGAGGGCGCTTGATAAGATCAGTAACAGAGCCGAAAGGATAAAGATAGTCGGTTTTTGATGCATACTTCAAAACATCCGCCGAACACGCGGCCGAAACAAATTTTCTGCTTGATGGCAATTGACCATATTAGCAGTATTTTCCCCACAAAAAAATCGATAAAGCCCTTTCGACGGCAGAAAACGTCGATTGACCCGAAATTTTTACTAAAACCGGCCGAAATTCCGAAATTCGCGTTTTATGTGAATATTTTCCCGAGGCCGTTTGACAAAAAAAAAGTTGTTGCGATATTCTAACAATTCGTTTTTCGAAACGAGGTTTGTTATTTGAGTAGTTATTTGAAAAAGATTTCCTGCAGTTAAAGGAAAAATTTCATCACAAACCTTTTGTGGTCGGTTCGTCTAGGGGTCTAGGACACCGCCCTTTCACGGCGGCGACACGGGTTCAAATCCCGTACCGACTACCATCTTTTTTTGGATAATTCGCATCTAATCAGTAAACCCGATTCGCTTTCATCAGAAGCGAATTTTTTATTTTATAGGGATGAAATGCTGAAAAAGATTTTAATTACAATCGTTGTCGTATTGTCGACCGGCCTGTTTGTCAGCGCGCAGACGCCGAACAATACCGATACGGTGATGGTTCTGCCGTTTGAAAACACGTCGAATAAGGCCGAATTCAACTGGGTCGGCGAAAGCTTCGCCGACGCGCTTTCCGATTTACTGAAGGTGCCGAGCCTGAACGTCGTGTCGAACGACGAGCGCAAGCTCATTCAGCAGAGGCTGCGCGTTCCCCTGACCACTTTGCCGAGTCTCGCGACCTCGCTCAAGCTGGCCCGCGAAGGCAAGGCGACGCTGCTCATCGCCGGCAAGTACGACATCGTGCCGGCGCAGGGCGAAACGGCCGCGACCATCCGCGTGACGGCGAAGATCATCCGCGTCAACGAGGGCCGTTTTCTGAGCGAGGATTTCGCCGACGGGAAAAGACGGATCGACGTCGTCATCAACGACGCGCTGCTCAACCTGCAGACCGTCCACGGCCAGATGGCCTATCAGATTCTGTACCAGCGCGACAAGAACCGGCTGCCGTTTTCGCAGAGCCAGTTCGTCGAGGCCGCCAACAAGGTGCCGGCGCGCGCTTTCGAGGCTTATATCAAGGGACTGCTGGTGCCCGACAGCGACGTTCAGACGCGCGAAAACTATTTCAAGAACGCGATGCGGATCTTCGCCGAGGAAAAAGCCGGCGCGGTTTACGCCGATGCGGCGCTCGAACTCGGGCATTTGTTTCTGAACCAGCGCCGCTATCCGGAAGCGATCGATTATTTCTCGCGTGTGCCGGCCGAGTCGGCGCTGTACCCGGAAGCGGCTTTTTATTCGGGACTGATTCACTGGCAGCAGCAGAATTTCGAACAGGCGCTCGCCGTGCTCCGGCCGCTCGCCGAAGATCTCAAACTGACGAGCGTCTACAACACGATCGGCGCGATCGCCGTGCAGGCCTCGCGCGCCGAGAAGAAGAACAAGGCCAAATCGGCCGCGCTTTTGAACGAGGGCATCGAGCTTTTGAAAAAAGCCTCGGAATCGGCGCCCGAAGAAGCCGACGTGCGGTTCAATTACGGCTACGCGCTCTTTCTCAATCTGAACTATCCGGAAGCGGCGACGCAGCTGCGGCCGGTGCTCGCGACGAACCCGAAGGACGGCGAAAGCTATTTTCTGCTCGCGAAATCGCTCGAGCTGCTCAAAGACGGCGCGGCCGCCGATTTCGACAATCAGGCGCGGCGCTTTCTGACCGACGGCGACCGCTACGCGAAGCTCCAGACCGAATGGACGCGGGCGCGCACGACCGAGGCGATCGGCCTGCGGGTCGTCCAGCCGCCGCGCAAGGATTTCGTCGGCGTGATCCTGCTCAAGAACCGGCAGAACCGGACCGTCCAGGCGCCGGTCAACGAGACCGAAGCGATGCTCATCCAGGCGCGGCAGCTTTACCGGGAGAACCGCGACGACGAGGCCGTGACGGTGCTGCGCCGCGTGCTCGTCAGCGAGCCGATGAGCGCCGAGAGCTATTATCTGCTCGGTATGATCTATCTGCGGCGCGGCGATCTCGATCAGGCCGTCAGCAGTCTGAAGACGGCGCTCTTCTGGGACAACCGGCTGGTCGACGCCTATATTTCGCTGGCGAAGATCTATCTGCAGAAAGGCGACTGCCTGCAGGCTCAGAATTATTACCGCTCGGTGGCCGAAATCGACGCCGAAAATCAGGAAGTTCAGGGTCTTCAGCGGATGGTCGAGCGATGTTCTACCAAATAGTGTAACTGTGGATTGCGGATTGCGGATTGCGGATTGCGGATTGTACGCCGCGCAAAATGTCTGGCTTTTGCATAAAAGTTTGATTTAGTTGAGTTTAACGAAATTTTTTAGTTTTTAATTTTTAATTTTTCATTTTGAAAATCCTTTGGCACGCTACGTGCAATAGAGAAAGCGGCTAGCTTGATAAGATTTATCAAGACCCCGCCGCCAACTCTTCTCCGAGCGCGGTTTGCTACTGTGCTTGACCACCTTCCGAGCGTTCCTTCAGTTGTCCTTCCGATTATGAGCCCGGTCGAAACCGACCGGGCTCTCCCGCTTTTAAAGCCTTCATTTATCATATAATCCAATAAAATCAGGGGTTTGGGGCAAACAACCGCGAAAATTTTCCGCAGTCTCTGTCAGGGGATTTCAATTTGACAGAACAGGTCTCGCAAATTGTGACCGACTGACAAAAAACGTCATTTTCGGCTGACAAATTTTGTGTGCCCGTTCAGGCTGACCGTTCAATCTGAATGATGGTCTTTCAAATTGAACGAAATTGAACGAAACCGCTCACCGGGCGCGGAATTTTCTGGTAAACTGGTGGGAATATGAGAAAATTTTCGCGCCTCCGAAAAAATCTGCTCTCGCCGTCCAGCGCAGTGCTGGCCGTGGTTTCGGCGCTGCTGCTGGTTCTCGCGTTCCCCGATTTCGAGCTCTGGCCGCTCGCCTGGATCGCGCTCGGGCCGCTCTTTTTCGCCGTCGAGCGGGAACGCGATTCGGTCGTCAAATCCTTTCTCACGGGCTGGCTTTTCGGGCTTGTTTTCTTTTTCGGAACCTGCTGGTGGCTGACTTTCGCGCCGATCACCTACGCCGCGATGCCGTGGCCGCTCGTTTATTTTTTTATGGTCTGCGTGGCCGCGACGGTGGGCGTTTTTCCGGGTATATTTGCCGCATTGCTTTCCGTTCTGCTCAAACGCCGCGGCGGTTACGCGATTATCTTCGCGCCTTTTCTCTGGACGTTCACGGAATTTCTGCGGATGTGGCTGACCGGCAACAACTGGAACGCGATCGGCTATTCGCAGGCCTTTAACCCGTTCGTCATTTACGGGGCCGAATTCGGCGGCGTGCTGCTGATCTCTTTTCTGGTCGTCGGCGGCAACACGCTGTTTTACTCGATCGTCTTCAACCGCTCCGCGCCGAAAAGCGCGAAGCTGATTATCGGTCTGGCGGTCGTCGTCGCCGGCGTTCTGGTCGCCGGCCGACTGGCGAATCCGAATCCCGATCTTTCGTGCAAAGAATGCCCGCGGATCGTCGCCGTCCAGCCGAACGTGCCGATGGACGGGCTGACCTACGAAAAATACGAACGGCTCCTGCGGCGTCATTTCGAGCTCGCCGAAAACGCGCTCAAAGAGCGAACCGTCAGCGCCGACGATCAAACGACGATCGTTTTTCCCGAATCGCCGATGATCTTTCAATACGGCCGCGACGACGAGCTGCAGAAAGTCCTCGGCGATTTCGCCGTCCGCAATCACGCCGCGCTGCTCTTTAATTCGGCCGAACCGACGCGCGACGGCAAACGCGTGATGAATTCGGCCGTGATGATCGACGCGGCCGGCCGCAAAGTCGGCCAGTACGACAAGATCCATCTGCTGCCGTTCGGCGAATACATCCCGTTTCCCGAGCCGCTCGCGAGCGCGATGCCGGCGTTCGTCGGCAATTTTCAGTTCGGCGACGAGTACGATCTGCTGCCGTTCGGCAGTCTGAAGGGCGGCGTGATGATCTGTTTCGAATCGCATTTCGGCGACCTCTCGCGCGAGTACGCGAGTCGCGGCGCGGACCTCCTCGTCGAGATGACGAACGACGGCTATCTCGGGAAAACGCCCGTTCTCCGGCAGCATCTCGCGAACTCGGTCTTTCGGGCCGTCGAGACGAACCGACCGCTCGTCCGCGTGACGAACGTCGGCGTGACGGCGCTGATCGATGCAAACGGCGGCGTCCACGACGCGGCCGACGTCTACGCCGAGGCGACGCGCGTCTGGACGGTCGCGCCGCCCGACAAAAAGCCGACGATCTACGTCAGATTCGGTGAATGGTTCGCGTGGCTTTGTTCGATCGCGAGTTTGGGGCTGATCCTTTCCGCCTTATTAAAAAGGAAAGGCCTCGAAGAATGAAACGAAAATTTTTGATTGGAGCATTTCTTCTTTTCTCGCTATACTTTTTAGGTTATATTTGGCTTCGGCAGAGTCGCTCGGAAACGTGAGAAAAAGACGGAAAGACCTATGTGATCTTTCCCGAAGACCGGTTTTTATTTTATTTATTTCGCCCTTTGAGCCTGGCGGACAACAAAATCACGGGAATCGACTGCCATCTCGGGCCGCATCGGTAAAAAAATGGAATTAACAGATTTACAGACAAAATACGAAGAAATAAAAGTTAAAGTTGTACAACTTGGGAGGTTTCTTTGACGCTCCTCGCAAGCGGCAGGAACTTGAAAATTTAGAAAAACAGATTTCCGAACCGGATTTCTGGAACGACTCGGAAAAGGCGCAGAAGATCGTCCAGCACCGCGCGCGTCTCGAAAAGGCGCTCGACCGGCAGGAAGGCTTCGAAACGGCCGTGTCCGACGCCGAGGTGCTGATCGAGTTCGCCGAATCGGACGAAGGCTCCCTGAACGAGCTGAACGTGCTGATCGAGCGGCTCGAAAGGGAAGTCGCGGCGGCCGAGACGCAGAGTTTATTGTCCGGCGAAACGGACGCCAACAACGCGATCTGCTCGATCCAGTCGGGCGCCGGCGGCACCGACGCGCAGGACTGGGCGCAGATGCTTTTGCGGATGTACCTGCGCTGGGCTGAACGCAAGGGCTTCAAGGTCGAGATTCTCGACGAGCAGGCCGGCAGCGAAGCGGGCCTCAAATCGGCGACGTTTCGCGTCGAGGGCGAATACGCCTACGGTCTGCTCGCCAACGAAGCGGGCGTCCATCGTTTGGTCCGGATCTCGCCGTTCAATTCGGGCGGGAGCCGCGAAACGTCGTTCGCGTCGCTTTTCGTCTCGCCGGAGATCGACGAGAACATCGAGGTCGACATTCAGGAAAAAGACCTGCGGATCGACACCTACCGCTCGACCGGCGCGGGCGGCCAGCACGTCAACACGACCGATTCGGCCGTCCGGATCACGCATCTGCCGACCGGCATCGTCGTGACGTGCCAGAACCAGCGCTCGCAGATCCAGAACCGCGCCGTCGCGATGCAGGTCCTGCGCTCGAAACTCTACGAGCTCGAGCTCGAAAAGCGCCGCGAGGAAACGGCCGAGCTCGAAGCCAACAAGCAGGACATCTCGTTCGGCTCGCAGATTCGCAACTACGTCCTGCACCCGTACCGGCTGGTCAAGGACACACGGACGAAATTCGAGGTGACGGACGTCGAAGCGGTTCTCGACGGCGACATCGACGACTTTATCAAGGAGTTTCTGCTTTTCAAAAAAGGCGCGCAGGCTTCCGTCTAGAAATGGTATTCGAGTAAAAGATGGCGACGACAGCGGCAAGAAAAAAACAGATCACGGCCAAAAACAATTCGCGGAGCAACGAGATCATCGCGGTGATCCTGCTCGCGCTGGCGGTGCTGGTTTTTCTGTGTCTCGTCTCCTACAACCCGATGGACCCGACCTTCAACACGGCCTCGTCGCAGAAGGTGCAGAACTGGATCGGCGTCGTCGGCGCGAATTTCGCCGAGTTTCTGATCTCGATCGTCGGGCTGACCGCCTATCTGCTGCCGGCGCTGATCGTCCTGATGGCCTACCGCGTCTTTCGCGCGAAAGACCTGCAGCTGTCGCTCGTCCAGCTTTTCGGCTATTTTCTGTTCGTCGCCGCGGTGTCGAGTCTCGCCGCGCTGTTCGGTTTTCAGGGCGGAATTCTCGGCGTCTTCTTCCAGAAGATATTTTTCGGACTGCTCGGGACGATCGGCGCGGCGATTCTGCTGGCGGCGCTGACGGCCGTTTCGCTTCTGCTGATCACGAGTCTTTCGCTGTCGTCGATCTTCGGCAGTTTCGGGATGGCGTTCGAAAACGCCGGGATTCACCTGAGCGAATGGCTGACGAAGCGCCGCGCGCGCAGCGCCGAGCGAAAGAACCGAATCGTCGAAGAGCCGGAGCCGCTGGCCAAACCGATCAAACCGGAAAAGGCCAAGCCGACGATCTCGACCGGCGACGCCGTGCCGGCCGCCGAAACGAAATCGGTCAAGATCCGCGACACCGTCTCGGCGCTCTTCGAAGAACTGAAGAAAGCGCCCGACAAACCGGAAGAACGGCCGGTTTTCGTCGAGGAGGAAAGCCCGCTCGAACTGCCCGAAGAGGAGGAAATCCCGCGGCCGACGATTTCCGGTTCCGAAGAACCGCTTGAGCTGCCCGCGCCGCGCGAAAATCCGTTCGTCGATCTCGTCGCCGAGGGCGAAAAGATCCCGATCACGCCGATCCAGCAGACGGGCGAGCTCGACCCGGAAATGCTCGACGAGATCGAGGACGAAGAACCGCCCGTCGAGCCGCCGCGCAAGCCGCAGACGTTCGAGAATTACATTCTGCCGCTGCCCGAATTTCTGACGCCGGCCGCCGCCCGGATCGAGCAGAAGGACGAAGAGCTGCTCGCGATCGCGCAGGAACTGACCGACAAGACCAAGGAATTCAACGTCACCGGCCGCGTGATGCACATCTGTCAGGGGCCGGTCGTGACGACTTACGAGTTCAAACCCGATCCGGGCGTCAAATATTCGCGCGTGACGGGCCTCGCCGACGATCTCTGTCTCGCGCTCAAGGCCGAATCGATCCGCATCGACCGGATTCCGGGCAAGGCCTTCGTCGGCATCGAGGTCCCGAACCGCGAGCGCGAGGTCATTCACCTGCGCGAGGTCGTCGAATCGAAGAAGTTCAAGGAATCGCCGTCGCTCCTGACGATCGCGCTCGGCAAGAGCATCGACGGGCTGAACTACGTCGCCGATCTGACGAAGATGCCGCATTTATTGATCGCCGGCGCGACCGGCACCGGCAAATCGGTCGGCGTCAACTCGCTCATCATCTCGGTTCTTTACAAGGCGAAGCCCGACGAGGTGAAGTTCATCATGGTCGACCCGAAACAGGTCGAGCTCGGGATTTACGCCGATATTCCGCATCTCGCGACGCCGATCATCAAGGACCCGAAACGGGCGTCGGTCGCGCTCAAATGGGCGGTCTCGCAGATGGAGCTCCGCTACCGCGATCTCGCCGGCTGGGGCGTCCGCAACATCGACGGCTACAACGCCGAGGTCAAGCGCCGCAACGAGGTCGAACAGTTCGATGACAACGGCGAGCCGTGGAAAAAGCTGCCGTACATCGTGATCATCATCGACGAACTCGCCGATCTGATGATGATCGCCGGCAAGGAGGTCGAGGAATCGATCACGCGGCTCGCGCAGATGGCGCGCGCCGTCGGCATTCACCTCGTGCTCGCGACGCAGCGGCCGTCGGTCGACGTCATCACCGGCCTGATCAAGGCGAATTTCCCGTCGCGCATCTCGTTCCGCGTTTCGTCGAAGGTCGACTCGCGGACGATCATCGATTCGAACGGCGCGGAAAGCCTGCTCGGCAAGGGCGATATGCTGTTTCTGCCGCCGGCGACGTCGAACCTGATCCGCGTCCACGGCGCGTTCGTCGACGAAAAAGAGATTCACAAGATCGTCGAGCACATCAAATCGCAGGGCAATCCCGAATACGACACGACGATCACGAAGACCGAGGAAGAACTCGACGATTCGGGCGATCTGCCGGGCCGTAAGGATCCGCTTTTCTGGGACGCCGTCCGCAGCGTCGTCAGCGCCAAGCGCGCCTCGACCTCGCTTTTGCAGCGTCATCTGCGGATCGGATACGGCCGCGCCGCCGCCATTCTCGACGCGATGGTTCGCGAGGGCTACATCGGCGAAATGGACGGCAGCACGCGCGCGCGGCCCATTCTGCAAAAGGCTTACGAGGATTTGCAGGAGATGGAAGAAATGAACAACTGACGGCTCGAAAGTTTTCCACAGTTTTCCACAGAAAACGGTGGAAAAACCTGTGGAAAACTGCTTTTCCACATAGCTAAATGTTGCAATTTAATGAACTTTTAGCATTTTGCACATAATTAATGCAAAATCGAAAGAGGATTATTAACTCACGTTATTTCAACATTTATCGTTTGCTTATTAATCCATTAGCTTTAGTGATCGAGGACTTTTTGTTCGCTGATCACGGGACGAAACCTTAAAAGGCGAATTTTACCGCTGAAAAAGTCGAAAAAACGGCCGCACCGCCGTCAAAATCGATCCGGAAACGCTCCGAAAACGCTGATTACCGGTAAAATTCCGACGCCTGAAACGCCGGCCCGCGCGATCGGAATGCGGCCGGTTTCGACGGCCGTCGGTTCCGAAAAATAAAAAATCAAGGCAGAAGAAACTTCACCAAAAATATCTGCTATGGACAAACGAACCTCACGCGGGGAAAGCGCTTCCCCGACAATTTCGCTCCACCCGCTTTTCTGGCTGGCGGCCGCCTTTGCGGCCGGCGTTGTGGCCGGCGCGCAGCTTCCGACCGACTGGCGGATCGCGCCGGCGGTTTCCGCGCTCGGCGCCGCTTCGGCGCTCGTCTTCATCCGGAAAAAATCCGCCCCGCTGTTTTTGCTGCTCGCCTTTTTCGCGGCCGGCACGTTCTGCTTTCAGACCGGAAATCAGCCCGTTCGGGACGACCGGATCAGACGGATCTACGATGAAAACCGCCTCAAATCCGGCGAGCCGGTCGAGGTCGAAGGCGTCGTCCGCGGCGAAACGGAAAGCGCCGCCGGCGGCTTTTTTCTCTTGCTGGACGCCGAAAAACTGACTGCCGGCGGCGTCGAGCGGAAAGTCTCGGGCACGGTCCGGCTGTTCGCCGAGCTTTCGAGCGAGCCGACCGCCGACGAATTCCGGAATCTCGAGCTGCGCGGCGGCGCCCGGATCCGCGTCGCCTGCGGTCTCCGGCGCGAAGACGCCTTTCTCAATCCGGGCGTCGTCTCGAAAAAAGAGCTGCTCGACGGACAGGGCATCGACGCGACGGCGGTCGTCAAAAGTCCGGCGAACGTCGAAAAGCTCGCCGACCCGCGCGGCTTTTCGCCGGTCCGCCTGCTTTCCGACTGGCGCAAAACGCTGATCGACGGTTTTCGCTCAAGATTCGGCGTCGCGACGGCCGGCATTATGATCGCGTCGCTGCTCGGCGACAAATATTTTCTCGACAAGCCGACGGCCGAGCTTTTTCGCGACGACGGCACTTTTCACGTGCTCGTCATCTCGGGCCTCCACATCACGTTTATCGGCGGTCTGGCGCTGCTGCTTGTGCGGGTTTTTACGCGTCGAAGGTTCTGGCAGTTCGTCGTCGCGGCCGGGTTTTTATGGGCCTATTCGATCGCCGTCGGGGCCGAAGTGCCGGTCGTCCGGGCGGCAATAATGTTCACCGGCGTGCTGTTTTCGCAGGTCGTTTACCGCCGCGCGTCGCTTCTCAATGCGGTCGGGCTCTGCTCGCTGCTCCTGCTCGTCTGGCGGCCCGAAGATCTTTTTTCGCAGTCGTTTCAACTGACCCTGCTGAGCGTGCTGGCGATCGTCGCCGGCGCTTTTCCGCTCGTCGAAAAGCTGCGCGCGATCGGCGAATGGCAGCCGTCGGCCGAGACGCCCTTCCCGCCGAACGTGCCGGTTCCGCTGAAGAGATTCTGCGAGATGCTTTACTGGCGCGAGGCCGCGTGGCGGATCGAATCCGGCCGCCAGATCTGGTCGGCGAACCTGTTCAAATCGCCGTATCTGAAAATTCTCGAAGCGCGGGGCGGGCAGGGCGTCGTCCGGTATCTTTTCGAGGGAATTCTCGTTTCGCTGATCGTTCAGGCCTGGCTTTTGCCGCTCGGCGTGCTGTTCTTTCACCGCGTTTCGATCGCCTCGGTCCTGCTCAATCTGTGGGTCGGCTTTTTCATCGCGCTCGAAAGCTTCGCGGCCGTCATCGCGCTCGCCCTCGCCGCGGTCAGCGAACAGGCGGCGCTGCCGCTCGTCAAACTGACCGAGGCGCTCAACTGGCTGCTGCTCGCGGTGCCGCGCGTTTTCGTCGAAAACGACCTGGCGGGCTTTCGCGTGCCGGCCTACACCGGCCCGTGGCGGTCGATTTACGTGCTGTATTTCGCGGCGGTCCTGATTCTGACGATCGCCGTCAACCGCTGGCGACCGTTCGATCTCGATCACAAAAGCCGGAAATTCCGGGTTCGCGGCGCGGCGGCGGCGTTTCTGCTGCTGGCCGCGCTCGTCGTCTTTCACCCGTTCAGCGCGCCCGCGCCGGATGGGCGGCTGCATATCGATTTTCTCGACGTCGGGCAGGGCGACGCCGCGCTCGTGACGTTTCCGAACGGCGAAACGCTGCTCGTCGACGGCGGCGGGCGGCCGAATTACGGCCGGCAGTACGTCCAACGCGACGGCGCGGAGCCGGAATTGTTCGAGCCCGACGCGGCGACGATCGGCGAAACGGTCGTCTCGCGGTTTCTCTGGGAAAAAGGCTATTCGCGGATCGACTACCTCCTCGCGACGCACGCCGACGCCGATCATATTCAGGGCCTGACGGACGTCGCGAAGAATTTTCGGGTACGCGCCGCCTTTTTCGGCCGGACGCCGGAGACGGACGCCGATTTCGCCGCGCTCGCCGAAGTCCTGCGACGCCGTCGGATCGAAGCGGTCGTCGTCAAACGCGGCGACGTCCTCGATTTCGGCGCGGCGCGCGTCGAGGTCTTGTATCCCGAAGCCGACGATTCGGCGACCGCCGATGCGGACAACGATCATTCGGTCGTTCTGCGGGTTCTTTTCGGGGCGAAGAGATTTCTGCTGACGGGCGATATCGAAAAGGGAACCGAGCGGCTTTTGCTGGCGAATCCGGATTTTCTGCGGGCCGACGTCGTCAAGGTCGCGCATCACGGTTCGCGGACGTCTTCGACGGCCGATTTCGTCGCCGCGACGCGGGCCGTCTACGCGATCGTGTCGGTCGGCCGGACGTCGCAGTTCGGACATCCGCACCGGGAAATCGTCGAGCGCTGGCAGGCGGCCGGCGCGAAAATTCTGACGACCGGCGAGCGCGGGACGATTTCCGTCTCGACCGGCGGAAACGATCTCGTGCTAAACCGGTTTTTACCGTGAAAAACAAAAAAACGCCGGAAGGTTTGGTTTTAACAACCTTCGAGCGTTCCTTAAGTCAACCTGTAATAGCTTAAGTTTTACTTTAAGTATTTATAAAAGTCAAGCTTTTTTTTAAAAAAAGCGAAAATTAATGTTTGAAGTGCCGGAAACCGGTAAAAACCATCGCGATTTTATGCTCGTTGGCCGCCTCGATCGACTCCGCGTCCTTGATCGAACCGCCCGGCTGGATGATCGCCGAAACGCCGTAGCCGGCCGCTTCGTCGACGTTGTCGCGGAACGGGAAAAACGCGTCCGAGGCGACGACCGAATTCGCGAGCGGCAGCCCGAATCTTTCGGCGCGCATCGCCGCGATCCGGACCGAATCGACGCGGTTCATCTGGCCCGCGCCGACGCCGATCGTCCGGTGTTCGTCGGCAAAGACGATCGCGTTCGATTTGACGTGCTTGCAGACTTTCCACGCGAGCAGCAGCGCGCCGAGCTCGGCCGCGGTCGGTTTTCTCTCGGTGACGAACTTCAGATCGCTTTCCGTGACGCGGTAGAGGTCCTTCGACTGGACGAGAAAACCGCCGGAAATCTGTTTGTATTCGAACGGGTTTTCGTTGAGCGCCGGCGCGACGCGGAGCACGCGCAGATTTTTCTTGCGTTTGAACAGCTCGAGCGCGTCCGGCTCGAAATCCGGCGCGACGACGACTTCCGTGAAGACCTCGTTGATCGCGGCCGCCGTTTCCGCGTCGACCCGGCGGTTCAGGGCGACGATGCCGCCGAAGGCCGACACCGGATCGGTCGAGAGCGCGCGTCGATAGGCTTCGAGATTCGTCGCGCCCGTGCCGACGCCCGACGGGTTCGTGTGCTTGATGATCGCGACGGCGAGCCCGTCGAAATCCTGGACGAGATTCCAGGCCGCTTCGGCGTCGACGTAGTTGTTGAACGACATCTCCTTGCCGTGAAGCTGTTCGGCCCGCGCGATGCCGCCCTGTTCGTCCGAGGTGTAGAGCGCCGCTTTCTGGTGCGGGTTTTCGCCGTAGCGCAGATCGGCGGCCTTTTCGAGATCGAGCGCGTCGAATTCCGGCATCGCGTCCGCGTCTTCCTCGTCCGCTTCCTCGAAGATTTCGTCCGTTTCGATGATCAGCAGATTTTCGAGCGGGTTGAATTCCTCGAGAAATTCCTGGTCGTCGTCCGTTAACTGATCCGCGAGATACGACGAGATCGCCAGATCGTAGGCGGCCGTCCGCGTATAGGCGAGCGCGGCGAGCCGCCGCCGCGTTTCGAGGCTCAGGCTGCCGCCGGTTTCCGTCAGCTCGTCCAAAACTCCGTCGTAGAGCCGCGCGTCGGTCACGACGGCGACGTCGCGCCAGTTTTTCGAGGCCGAACGGATCATCGCCGGACCGCCGATGTCGATGTTTTCGACCGCTTCTTCGAGCGTCACGCCTTCCTTGGCGATCGTCTCCTGAAACGGGTAGAGATTGACGACGACGAGATCGATCGGCTCGATGCCGTGTTCGCGCATCGAGCCGACGTGTTCCGGGTTGTCGCGCAGGGCGAGAAAAGCGCCGTGAATCTTCGGGTGCAGCGTTTTCACGCGGCCGTCCATCATCTCCGGAAAGCCGGTGATCTCGGCGACCTCGGTGACCGCGAGGCCCGCTTCGCGCAGGCTGCGCGCGGTGCCGCCGGTCGAAACGATCTCGACGCCGAATCCGCCGAGCGCGCGCGCGAATTCGAGAATGCCCGTTTTGTCCGAAACGCTGATCAGGGCGCGTTTGATTTTTCTTAGTTCGTTCATAATGTTACAGATTTTGTTGAAAACCGGTCTTCGGTCTTTGATCTTTGAAATCAAGCCGAAGACCAAAGATCAAAGACCAAAGATCGAAAATAAAAAAGCGGCCGATTTCGACCGCTTCCGCTGCTATAAATTTCGGCAAATGTCATCCGAGAACACGCCGTTCTCTCCAATCGATACAGCCGCCAGAGTTTTTTTGAGTCGTGTCATCACGCGCTTAGAAAAAGAAGCGTCCGAAAAACAAAAGGCTCAACAAAAAAGCTAAAGTATAGATGACTACTTTGATAAGACTCATAAAATTTTTTATTCTTTAAGTCCGGAGATTCAAAAACGCTTACGACCAAACTTTTATTTTAGTTCCGCATTTTATTCGATGTCAAAAGCTTTCAAAACTATTTCCCGCGCCGCGCTGCTGATCGGGCTGAGTCTGGCGGCGGCCGTCTCGGCGCGCGCGCAGACGCTCGAAGCAAAGCTCAGGATTGTCGGAACGGACGCTTTTGTCGAAGGCCGAATGTTAGACGGAACGAGCGCGCAAAACGTTACAAACTTTTCCTTTTTAAAATCTTACGCCGGTTTCGACGCGCTCGGAGCGCGGCTTTCCGGTGTCGAGCTGCGCGACGAAAACGACCGGCCGATCGCCGTGAAAAAACTCGTCGACGGCGAATATCTGGCCGAAAAGCCGTTTCGCTCGTGGCGCTATAAAATCACACTCGACGCTTCGAAAACGCCGTCGGCGGCGGCCCACGTTTCCTCTCTCGCCGGCGACCGCGGAATTTTGATGACCGCCGACCTGCTGCCCGAATTCGCCGAAAAAACGACCGCCCGGCTCGCGCTCGAGCTCCCGCCCGAATGGCGCGCCGCGACGCTCGAAAAAAACGCGGGCGAAAATGTCTTCGAGATCGCAAATCTCGAAAAGGCCGTCATTTACGTCGGCGCGAAACTGCGCGAAACCGAGATCGCGACCGCCGGCAACGCGCGGATCCGGCTCGTCGCCGCCGGCGAATGGCAGGTCACGGGCGACGAGGCGGCGCGGATGACGCGCGAGATCGCCGGCTTTTACGAAAAAATGTTCGGCGGCCGCTCGTTCGACGCCGCGCTGGTTTTCCTCGGCAAGTTTCCGCCGGGCGTCAAAACCGGCCGCTGGGAAGCCGAAACGCGCGGCGCGAGCGTCACGATCCTGTCCTCGGAAATGGATTTCATCACCCAGTCGGTCCAGCGCCTGCACGAACAGCTGCGCCACGAGATCTTTCATTTATGGTTTCCGAACGGCGTCGCGCTCGCCGGCAGCTACGACTGGTTTTACGAGGGCTTCGCGCTCTACGCTTCGCTCCGCGCGGCGGTCGCGATGAACCGGATCCGCTTCGACGATTTTCTCGACACGCTCGGCCGCGCGCATTCGGTCGACCAGTTTCAGACACAGCGGCTTCCGCTCGTCGAGGCCGCGAAAAACCGCTGGAACGGCGCCAACACGCAGGTTTACGCGCGCGGGATGCTCGTCGCCTTTCTGATCGACGTCGCGCTTCTCGGAAAATCGAAGGGCAAAACCGCGCTTGCCGATCTGCTCGGCGAGATTTACCGGAAATACCGCGTTTCGACCGTCCGGCCGGACGGCAGCGCCGCGATTCTCGGCGAATTCGCGGCGCATCAGGAGCTTCGGACGATCGTCGAGAAATACGTCAAGGGCGCCGCCGACATCGCGTGGCAAACCGATCTCGAGCCGGCCGGCATCGAATCGAAGACGGAAAATTTTACGACAAAATTGACGGTCAAAGCCGATTTGAACGGCCGCCAAAAGGATTTATTGGACAAGTTGGGTTATAATAACTGGCGAAAAATCTCGGAATCATCGAAATGAATTTAAAGAAAGTCTTATTCCTGTCGTTTATCTTAACGATCTGTCTGTTCTCGGGCGGCTGCGGCCTGCTCGGCAATCTTTACAACAACATCGTCTCGGTCGCCGGCCTGACCGGCACCGGCACGGTCATCGCCAAAAAGGCCAACATCCGCACTTCATACGCCGTCGTCGCGTCCGACCTGCTCGAAGTCAAGCGCGGCGACCAGCTCGACGTGCTCGATCAGGTCGATTTCGAAAAGGCGATCTGGTATCGCGTCCGCGCCCACGACGAAGACCAGACCGAAGGCTGGATCGAGGCCCAGAACATCATCACCGGCGACGTGCTCGAAAAATCGAAAAAACTCGCCGAGGAAGACAAGGACGCCCAGCCGCAGGCCAACGGTCTGCTCCGCAACAAGACCAATCTCCGGCTGACGCCCGAACAGCGCGACGACAACGTGCTCGTCAAGCTCGACAACGGCTCGACCTTCGAGATCATCACCTGGAAATACGTCCCGAAGGCGCAGGACGACACCGACGACAACGACAAGGACCCGAAAAACGCGAAGACGAAGAGCAAGGACAAGGATAAGGACATCGAGGCCGCCAAGACCGAGGACGAGCCCGACAAGATGGACGATAAATACGACATCTGGTACAAGGTGCGGATCGATCCGTCGGTCTCGCCCGCGCCGTCGGGCTGGATCTTCGGCCGGCAGGTCGAGCTGCAGGTGCCGACCGACATCGTTTTCTACCAGCAGAACAACAAGAAATTCGTCACCTGGCAGCGCATCGACGGCGTCGACACCTCGATCAAGGACGATCCGAAAGCCGCCTCGAAACCGAGCAGCTGGGTGATCCTTTCGCGGACCAACGAATCGAAGCCGTTCAACGGCGAAGAACCCGATTTCGACGGCGTGCTGCTTTTGGGTTACGACAAATACGACCAGTCGCACTACCGCATCTACCCGCTGATCGGCGAGGTCTGGGGCAAGCTCCCGATGAAGATGCAGGGCACCGGCGACAGCCGCACGTTCACGCTCCGCCTGCGCAACAAAAACACCGGCGCGATCGAGGACAAAAACTTCGTCGTCTCGTTCGACAAGGTCCGCTATAAGTTAAAACTCCCCGACGATATGGCGAACTACGAAACGAAAGAAGGAAAATGAGGGCGATTTCGGATTTCGGATTTCGGATTTCGGATCATTACTGTTAAAAAGATCGACTTCTAAAGGAAAACAGGAATTTGCTGACTGGAGCGCGGGCATCCTTGCCCGCAACGCCGCGCGAGCGGTGTCGAACGTTGCAAATCCTCGACGCTGCTCGATGATGAAAAGCATTTTCGCGCTTTCGCGCTCAGGCCGGCAAGGATGCCGGCGCTCCAGTCAAGAAGCTTCAGTGCTGCTTTTCAGCGGTCACGACAACCAGCTGTCGTCGAATTACTTTTAACAGCAATGATTTCGGATTAGTTTGAATATGGAGGCTTAAACAAAATGAACGATATCGATCGGGAAAACCAATCCGAAATCCGCAATCCGCAATCCGAAATCGACGAGCCGATCGAGCTCGAGATCACCGATTCGATCGATCTCCACGCGTTTGCGCCGCGCGACGTCAAGGCGGTGACGATCGCCTATCTCGAAGAGGCGCGCAAAAAAGGCTTTAAGCTGGTCCGCATCATTCACGGCAAGGGCATCGGCGTCCAGCGCGAGGCCGTCCGCAAGGTGCTCGAAAACACGCCCTTCGTCAGATCCTTCAAAACCGCCGACGAGTTCTCCGGAAGCTGGGGCGCGACGATCGTCACTTTTCACGACTAGAGCAGATTTTAGTTAAATTTACCAGAGTTGTTCGGCACGGTAATTGACCGAAACGGCGAGTCGTTCGTGAGTTGCGTTTTTCGATTGAATTTGATCCGTCAGTCCGGCGAACAGCCGGTTTTTATCCACCAAAAATACCAAAAACACTAAATATCATTCGTGTTTTTTTAGTGTTTTTAGTGTGTTTCGTGGACCGAAAAACAGCCGCTCGCCGGCCGGGCTTTTCAGTTCCCGGCAAATTTCGCGGCGGTTTGTCTCAAAAATCATAAAAACTGCGTTTGAGCACGTGCCGAACAGTTCTGTAAATTTACGGGAACCGCGCGAAAGATTTTTTGTTCGGTCGCGCGGCTTCACGCCCGCAAACTTATTCGGCCGGCTGACAGCCCGCCGGACATCGATCGCAAATCTGCTTTAAATAATAATCTTCGCTTTTCAAGATCGCAGAAAAAAGGTACACTACCAGTCAAAAGATAGTAAAAATCTACCCAACCAACTGAAATCGACGTTTGATAAAACGCGGGGGAGTTTTGTCATTGCCGGATTGTCGTTGGTTTCAGGGACTTTATTCTTGTTTGGGTCCTTCGTATAGGCGAATCTATGAAAAAAAATTTAACGCTTCTGGCGATTACGATTATCTGCGGAATCCCTCTGGCGGTCGCGTCGGTCGCGAACCGTTCGTTCGAGGAAACGACGGCCGCCGCCGCGTTTACCGCCCTGACTATCCCCGATCAAACGCGCTGCGGCTGGTTTTCGAACCCGACGCCCGGCAATTTCTGGCTCGACGATAAGGACGGCGAGTGGATCATCGGCACGCAGGGCGGCTTTCAGGCCGAAGGCGACTATCCGCCGCCCTTCAAAAAGACCGAATGGGTCAAAACCAACGGCGATTACGGCTACGGCTGCGCCTGCTTCAAGGGCCGGTTCAATTCCGAAACCAATCAGGTCGAAGTCGTCAAAAGCGCCTACGCCCGCCCGCTTTCGGTCTGCCGCAAAGACAAAACCCTGAAAGAACCAGAGTGATTTCGGATTTCGGATTTCGGATTTCGGATTTCGGATTGGTTCGGATGCGGAGGCTTCAGATTTAACCGAACAGGTTACATCGAGAAGACCAATCCGAAATCCGAAATCCGCAATCCGAAATCAATTTGCTAGTCCGGTCGCGTCGGCGGGGTTCCAGGGCTGCATACTGCCGGAGGGGCCGAATTCGGTGACGTTGCCTTCGTAATCGTCGATCGCGCCGAACGGGTGGCGAAAGTTTTCGAACCAGAAATCGACCGACTGGATCTTGTCGGCCGCGACCACGAAGCAGCCGGCGTTGACGGCCAGTTGCGAGCAGAAGTTCGTGCCGAACTTCGTCTTGCCGTCGGTCTGCGAAACCTCGCAGGCGACGATGTAGATCGTCCCGAGCGAGCCCGAACGGACGTTCTTGAAAACGCCGAGATCGCCGGCGTAGATCGCGCGCCCGCCCGGCCCGCAGCCGCCGACGTGCAGACCGCCCGGCGAGCCGTGACAGTTGATGACGACGTTGTGCAGCTCCATTTCGGGCGAATGGTCGATCGCCCAGTTGATCCAGTAAACGACATCGCTCGCCGACGCCCCGCGCGGCATCGTCCACGATTTCCACATTTCATATTTATACCCCGGCACGTCGCACGAATGCAGCACCAGAGACGGTTGTCTCAGTCTGATCATAAGTAAAAAACTCCTTGTTAAATAACTATCAATAGGAACGAAAAACGCGAAAGTTTTTTGCCGAAGGAGAAATATCGGATTGCGGATTGCGGATTGCGGATTGCGGATTGGTTCGGATGCGGAGGCTTCAGATTTAACCGAACAGGTTACATCGAGAAGACCAATCCGAAATCCGAAATCCACAATCCGCAATCCGAAATCCGAAATCGCAATAGGTGCGCTTCGCACGCGCGGCAATCGGACGAGCCGAAGCCGCGGACGGGCGCGGTCGCGCCGGCGGCGATCAGTTTTTGATTGTAGAGACATTCCTCTTTGTCTTCCGAGAGATGAACCGCGACGTCTTTGACCTCGACGGCCGGGTGCGCGAGCAGGTAATCGATGTGCCAGCGCAGTTTTTTCTCCTTCCGGCGATGCCGCGCGACGCGCTTTTCGAGATTCTTCATCGCGCTCCCGGTGTAGACGTAAAAGCCCCGCTCGAAACGACAAACGCCGAGCGCGCCGACGCTTACGGCGATGTCTTTTTTAATCTCGATCAGCAGCTGATAACAGCCCGCGTCCGCCATTTACGCGATATTCTGCCACCGTTGCCGGACGAATTGCAATAGCGGGGGAGAAAGTCTTAACTTAATCTGAGTCCTGAGTTGAAAAAATAAAGTCTGAAGTCTTGAGTCTTAAGTCTTAAGTCATTTGGCAGCGCTTTCGATTTCGTCCTCCGGGCGTTATTTTCGACAAAATCTTTGTCTGAAACTGAAAACCGGCGAATTCGAAAACGGACTTAAGACTCAAGACTTCCGACTCAGGACTCAGATTAACCTAATGTCATTGGCCTGAAGGCGAGACTCAAAACCTTCGATCCATTCTTGAATCGCTCTAAGTAAGTAGTCGCAACTATTCATATAAATCAGGGTCTTTGCAAAGTCGCGAGATTGGGTATTTATCTATCAGTTATGATCTATGATCTATCATCTATTCCGAAGCAGGACCGGCCGAACCTTCGGAATAGATTAAAGATGATAGATCATAACTGACAGATTTCAAGCCTTTAATTTCCTGATCCGGTTACGTTTCGGGACTTTGCAAGAGCCCTTCATATAAATACATTTTTTGCAGCAAATCTTGATTTTACGGGCTTTTTACGTTTAGGCCCCTTTATAAAATCCCCCAAAAATTAAACCGGCGAGACGTGCCGGGCGTTCAACCCCACGCTTCGCGGCCGTTTTTAACCCCACGCTTCGCGGCCGTTTTTAATGATGCTCCTTCGCCTCTTCGGGCAAATTGCATTGATAAATCTCGCTTCCTTTATCAACAAATTCCTTCGCCTTCTCAGCCATTCCGTCTGCCAAAATGGATTGTTACAATTTTGGTTTCAAAATCTCGGTCTCACTTTTCTATAAATATATTTTTCCTTCCATCGTGATAACAGAAGAGCCGCCAACCAGTATATTGTTTTCCTTGACCATCACTTGTATTAAAGAAGGTTGATTTAGTTTGACACCTTGTAATATCTGATAATCCTTATTTAGTTGAATTAATTGTTTATTGGATAAAATTCCAGCAAGTGGTCCGGCAGCGGTTCCGGTAGCAGCGTCTTCATCAATGCCGATGAGCGGGTTAAAAAATCGGGATTGAACAAAGGCTCCATCCTCTTCACCTGTAAAAGCAAAGCAGTAAAAACCCTCGAACAGATATTCCTTTGAAATTTCTGTAAGAAGTTTATTATCCGGCTTAATACTGTTTAATTTTTCCAAATTACTAATCGGAATCATTAGGTGGGAAACCTCCGTTTGCACAATCGTAGGTGGAAAAATTTTTACATCTAAATCATCAATCGTCAGCCCGAGTGCGTTGGCAACAAATTCAGCCGGGACGACGTTGCCAATAACTGCGGATTTTTGTAACATTTTCACCACAGGCAAGTGGGTCGGGCTATCAGTATCGGCAAAAACCGGAATTGGATTTTCTTTCATGATTACAAACGGATTCGCTTTCTGTTCTTGAAAAATTTCCATTTCTTTTAAGATTGCCAGACAAACAGCACCCAGCAAATTATGTCCCGCTCCGCCAACCTCAACCCCGATAGGAGTAAAGGAGCGAATATTTAGAGCCTTTTGAATCTTAGAATAATAAATAAAAGACGTTTCCGAATAGCCGAATTCTTTAGCAATATTTTTATATTGTTCTAATTCCAAGTTACCATTGGTAAACACAACGGCTAACGGATTTCCTTTATAATTTTCATTCGTGAAGACATCCAACACACAATAATTTAGCGTTTCTCTTGTTTTAATAACTGACATACTGATACCGAATTTTCCTATTTCAGCTCCGCTCTTAAGTTTGATTTATTCTTTGAAAATTGCCACCGCTTTTTTCAAAAAAAGTTTGCCAGTGTTCGGTGCCTGAATTTCCAAGTCCCGGAACAATAAGATAATTTGTCGTAATATTCATAAAGTTTCCTTATTGTTATTCCCTTGATAAATCTCTCCACCCGTCGCAACAAACTCCTTTTGCCTTCTCCGCCATTCCGACTGCCAGAGCTTTTTCTTCCTCGATGTTTTGCTTTTCAGCGAATTCGCGGACATCTTGCGTGACTTTCACTGAGCAGGAATGTAAAGAAATCGATTATTTTCTCTACAATTATGGTTTAGTTCCCTCTTTTAAGAAAGCCGTTAGCACGCGATAGAGTTCCGTGCGTTCAGTTTCGTATTGGATTACATGGCTACCGTGTCCGATTATCTCTAAACGTCTCGTAGGAGATTGTTTTAATGATTTTAGCAGCCATTCGGCAACGGGAAATGTAGCAGCTTTATCGAATTCGCCCATCACGATTAGCGTTGGCGATTTGATTTTGACCGGATGACCACAATTTATCAAAGACGACGGAACGTCGAAATCTACCATAAATCGCTGAAACAAAACGTCAGTTAAAAAGGTTTTAAGCGTCGGCAGACGCGGCCAGGAAAATAGCCGGACGTGAAACGTCTGGTTAGGTGTGAACGGATTTCGTGCGTTGAAGACGCACCAGAACCACATCTTTCCGCATCTTCAATGCGGATAAATTCCTGACCCGTTTCCAGACGTTTCACCATTAGTATCTACACAAGTCAAAAGGCTTGCTTTTCCGCGGCTCGGCCGCCCGATGTGCGGCGATGGCTTCGCCTCGCCGGGACGGCTTTCCGTTAAAATGGCGAGGCTCGGCCTCGCGCGGCGCGGCTCAAGGCGCAGCCTTTCGCCGAAATCCAGAGTGACGTGCGCCGGACGGGCACAGCCCGTCCGCACATCGGGCGGCGGAGCCGCAGAAAAACAAATTCTCAAAAATGTGTAGATACTGATGGTTTCACGTCCGGCTATTTTCTCCGAACGGCTTCGCCGTTTTTATCGGTCTGAAAATTTTTTTCGGAAAGCCCTGCACTATCAATAAAAATCTTTGAAAGTAAGTTGAAATCGGTGTCCAAAATCGGATCGCGGAGTTTTTGGACCGTCCTGAATTTCTTCAAATCAAAAGCACGATACTGCGCGCTAGCAAATTTTTCACAAACGAACGTTTTCAAAATCCCCCAAAAATTAAACGGGCGAGACGTGCCGGGCGTTCAACCCCACGCTTCGCCGGAATAAATGAATTGTTGTCGTCAGACGCGGTTTACTTCATCGGTTCGTCGCCGCCTCCTTCGGGTTTGCGGGCGGAGTGTTTGCGCTCCGAGGGGCGCGTGCCGCCGATCATCGCGTATTCGACGCTCTCTTTGTCGTAGCGGAGCTCGGCGCCTTTGAGGGCGCGCGAGGTCAGCGAGCGAAGCTGCCGCGTCCTGGCTTTGATCGTGTCGGCCCGCTGGTCGAGCAGCGCCACCGCCGTGTTGTATTCGTTGATCTCGCCGATCAGCGATTCGATCGCGGCTTCGAGCGTTTCAACCGAAACGCCGCTGCCGAAATCGAGCCGCGGATCGACCGAGATCATCCCCGCCGCCCGCTGCTGGGCGGCCTGCACTTCTTTCGGAATCGATTTTCTTTGTCGTGACATAATTTATAAATTGTCCTCTTCCTGCTTTTTAGTTTTTAACTAATCGATGCGTTAATTCCTCACCCGTGAATTAACAAACGTCTTTAGCAAAACTGTTTAGGGGACTTGGGAAGTTAAGTTTTCACAAGAAAAATTTAACTCTTACGACCTGACAACAATTTTCATAAAGTGAAATGCTTTGCGCCAAACTGCGTCGATTGCGTTTCAAACCCTCGCGATTGCGTTTCGATCCCTTGCGATCGCGTTTCGATCCTGCTCGATTGGTTTTCGGGGTTCGTTCGGTGCGTTTCGATCCTGCTCGATTATTTTTAAAGTTACGTTCGTTACTTTTCAAGCTTCGTTCGCCGCTTTTTAAACTTGCCCGATTACTTTTCAAGTTTCGTTCGCCGGTTTTCAAACCCGGACGATTGTTTTTCGAACGATCGTCCGGGCAATGCGGGCTTTGAAAATAACTTTCGAAGCCGCGACGCTCACATTTCAATGCCTAAAATTCGAATTCGAAGTCTTTGCGCAAAGCGCCGGAAGGTCGGGAAAAGAGGCCGGGAATCCTTAATCGTTTGGGGAAGCCCGCAAAATTCAATTCCGTCTTTCCGCCGCTCGACGCGCGGCCCCGCAATCAAATCTCACACGCCTTCGAATCGCCTGAAACGCAGTCAACCAAAGGGTTTCGCGGCCATTCGATTCGAAATTGAAAGAGATCATAGCGCCGTTCGAAAAAAAAGTAAAGAAAAAAATTAATCGATGCTTTTTGAGGCGACAGCCGCCCGAGGTCAGTAGCGTCGGCGGCAGCCGATGCACCGCTGCATCGGTGTAACTTTCCGGGAAGATTAAAACCTTGTTGTCGAACGATTTGAAATGCAGGAGCACGGCCGGCGGACGGTGCATCGGCTATCGCCGACGCTACTGACAGAGCGCGGCTGTCGCCGCTTTTTTTCGAGACCGGACGATCTTTGTTTACACGATCTATTTTACAGTCCCTAACGAACAGGCTTCCGAACTTTTTCGGCGGTCGGCTTCAACCGGGAAAAAAACAGGGCGCTCGTCAGCGTATCCCACAGCGGCGGCGATCTCTGCGGCAAAGGAGAGTTCGTGATCCTTTACAAAATCGAAGGAAGGTGGAAGATCGACCGGACCGTGGGGCTCCGGGTTTCCTGAAAAAGCGTGAAAATACGCAGAGTTGTTCGGCACGGTAATTGACCGGACCGGCGATTCGTTCGTGAACCGCGTTTTTCGATTGAATTTGATTCGTCAGCACGGCGAAGAGCCGGTTTTGATCCACCAAAAACACCGAAAACACTAAATTTCCTTCGTGTTTTTTTAGTGTTTTTAGTGTCTTTCGTGGACCGAAAAACAACCGCTCGCCGGCCGGGCTTTTCATTTACCGGCAAATTTGGCGGCGGTTTGTCTCAAACATCATTAAAAGCGCGTTTGAGCACGTGCCGAACAGTTCTGGAAAATATTTTGAATCCTATCGTTCTTCGATCACGTCGGCCCAGATTTCCTCTTCGTCCTCGGTGTCGAATTCCTCGTAGATGGCCTCGATGAAGTCGGTTTGTTCGGTGATCTGCCGTTCGGCGTCGCGGAGACGGCCGGCCAGATATTTGCAGTGCTGTTCGAGCTCGCGGACCCGGTTTTTCCGCGAACGGTCGACGCGTTCGAGATACGCCAGATAAAAAAACTGCAGCCCCGCGACGCCCGCCAGACTCAGCGAAAGACAGATTAAACCGTAAACAAGCATAACGATTTCGGATTTCGGATTTCGGATTTCGGATTTTTTGAAACGACAGATCTGCTTCATCGAAAACAGCTCAATGCGCGCCGGAAAAAATCCGAAATCCGAAATCCGAAATCTAAAATCCTATTATATCCTTGACCAACGGGCCGGGAAAAGTAAAAATTTAAGAAAAACCAGAAGAGGGGGAAAAAATGTTTCAGGATATCAGCGATTCAAATCCGTCCGCGCCGCGGCTCGACCGCCGCGAATTCTTCGCGACGTCGATCTTCGCGGCCGGCGTCTTCGCGGCCGCCGTCGAACCGATCGCCGCGCAGACGAAGATCACGACCGACAACAAGGGACTCGTCGAGGGCGAAGTCAAGATTCCGGTTGCCGACGGCGAAATCCCGGCCTATCGCGCGATGCCCGACACGAAGGGCAAGGACTTTCCGGTCGTGCTGGTGGTTCACGAGATCTTCGGCGTCCACGAATGGATTCAGGACGTCGCCCGGCGGTTCGCCAAGCTCGGCTATCTGGCGATCGCGCCGGCGCTCTACGCGCGGCAGGGCGACGTCAAGACGATCAAGGAGATTCGCGAGCTGCAGCGCGACATCTTTTCGAAGATTCCCGACACGCAGGCGATGTCCGATCTCGACGCGACCGTCGAATGGGCGAAAAAGAACAACGGCAAGACGAAAAAGCTCTCGATCACCGGCTTTTGCTGGGGCGGCCGGATCGTCTGGCTCTACGCCGCCCACAACCCGCAGGTCGACGCCGGCGCGGCGTGGTACGGCCGGCTGATGTATCTCGACAAGCAGACGAAAAACCCGGTCCAGCCGACGATGCCGCTCGACGTCGCGAAGGATCTGAAAGTGCCGGTGATCGGATTTTACGGCGGCCAGGACCAGGGCATCCCGCTCGATTCGGTCCAGCGGATGCGCGACGAGCTGAAAAAGGGCAAATCGAAAAGCGAGATCGTCGTCTATCCGAACGCCGGTCACGGCTTTCACGCCGACTATCGCCCGGGCTACAACCGGGAAGCGAGCGAGGACGCGTGGAGCAAACTGCAGGACTGGTTCAAAAAACACGGCGCGATATAAAACTGAAAAACCGCGCCGAATCGGACTTTCTATTGGAAACGAGAAATTTTTCGGGGCTTCGGCGGCGCGGCGGAAAAAAGGAAAAGCCTGCCGGTCGTGCGCCGGCCCGGTTCGCCGCGGTGCTTCGGTTTCGGGCGTTGAGGGAATGCGATTATGACGAATCAGAATTTGGAACTCATTTACACGCTGTTGTGCGACGACGTCCGCATCGAGATGGGCAACAAGATCTCGCTGATGGGGATCTTTCAGAACATTATGGTCGAAAAACTGCCGATCTCGCTGATCAAGTTCGCGGTCGTCAACCACTGGCGCGGCGCGGGCAATCACCAGACCGAGGTCCGCATTTTGTCGCCGAACCGCACGAATCTGGTCGTCACGTCGCAGCCGACGCAGATCGAGCTCGCGCCGGGCGGCTTTACCGACAACGTCTCGTTCTTCGTCAACGTCGTCTTCCCGGCGGCCGGCACCTACTGGGTGCAGACGCTCGCCGACGCGCGGCTCTGCGAGGAATTCCCGCTGATCGTCACCGACGTCACCAATATGGAACCGCTCACGCCGGCCGAGCCGATCTCCGAAACGATAAACTGATTTCGGATTTCGGATTTCGGATTTCGGATTGTCGGTTTTGGGAAATTCGACGGCGAAATCGAGGGTTTGGGAAGAGAGAATAAAAGATCGATAAACAAAAGCGTCCTGCCGGAATGTGAATATTCGGGCAGGACGCTTGATTTTGTGGTTTCGGCTGCTGATTTTCTTTCGGGACGTGTCGTCTGAAAACGATCGCCTTACTCCGCGAACAATCCGAAATCCGAAATCCGAAATCCGAATTCCGAAATCAGTTTTTTTCCCGTCCTTCTTTCGGAAGCTCGAGCGTCAGCGCGACGCGGTAGATGCCGGCGCTGTCGACTTTTATTTCCTTTGACGCGCTGACGCCGCGAAGCGAAGCGGTGACGCGAAACGTGGCCGCGGCTTCGGGCTGACGCATCGTGAATTCGCCGCTCGAGCTCGTGTAGCCGCTGCCGACTTTTTTCGTCGAACCGTCGGCAAGCAGCTTTTCGACCTTGATCTCGGCCCCGGTCACGCTGCGGCCGTCCTGATTGAAGACGCTGCCGTTGATGATCACGAGCGAACCCTTATCGGGAGCGAGCCGGAGATTGTCGCCGAGGTCGACGACCGATTTCTTTTTGATCTCGACGTTGTATTTGACGCCGAGATCGTAGCCGTTCTTGTCGAAGACGAAGTTGTAGACGCCGGGGGCGAGCCCGCCGAGCTCGAAAACACCCTTCGCGTCGGTCTTGACGGATTTGATGTCCTTACCGTCGAGCCGCGCCGTGACGGTCGCGCCGGCGAGCGCGTCGCCCTTCATACTGCGGACCTTGCCCTTCGCGCCGCCGGTTTCCTGCGCGGACGCGGCGACGGCGAAAAGCGAGATTATACTGATAAAAAAGACGATCGTTCGGAAGGCTTTCATAAATCATCAGGCGTTGGCCATTTCGGCCTTGAGCTCCCGGCGAAACTCGCTCGCCACATCATTGATGATGTTTTCGAGCGAACGGGTTGGCTGGAAGCCGATCAATTTTTTCGCCTTGTCGATGGACGGCACGCGCCGCTGCATATCCTCGAACCCTTCGCCGTAGGCTTCTTCGTAGGGAATCAGGTGGACCTCGCTGCGGCTGCCGGTCATCTCGATCGCCTTTTCGGCGAGCGCCTTGATGGTGATCTCCTGCGCGTTGCCGATGTTGATGACCTGTCCGAAACAGGCCGGCGTTTCGAGCAGCTTCGGCAGCGCTTCGACGACGTCGAGCACGTGACCGAAGCAGCGCGACTGGCTGCCGTCGCCGTGGACGGGGATCGGCTCGTTCTTTAAAGCCGCCTTGACGAAGCGCGGGACGACCATCCCGTACTGTCCGGTCTGGCGCGGGCCGACCGTGTTGAACAGCCGGACGACGACGACCGGCAGACGCGATTCCTTCCAGTGCGCGAGCGCGAGAAATTCGTCGAGCTCCTTCGCGCAGGCGTACGCCCAGCGATGTTTCGACGTCGAACCCTTGAGAATGTCGTCGTCCTCGCGAAACGGGACGCTCGTGCCCTTGCCGTAGACTTCCGAGGTCGAGGGAATCAGCACGCGCTTGCGATAGCGCGCGCAGAAGCCGAGCACGACGTCCGTGCCGCGAAAGATCGTCTCGATCGTCTCGACCGGCCGCTCCATAATGAGCCGCACGCCGACCGCGCTCGCCATATGGAAGACGCGGTCCGATTCGCGGATCAGCTCTTCCATCAGCCGCGCATTTAACACCGTGTCGATGATCAGCCGGAAGCGTTCCTGGCCCTCGAGATGCTCGACGTTCGAATAACGTCCGGTCGAAAGATTGTCGATGATCGTGATGTCGTGTCCGTCGGCGTGCAGCTTGTCGGCCAGATGCGACCCGACAAAGCCCGCGCCGCCCGTAATTAAAATTTTCATTGTTCTCGTATGACTGCTTTTAGTCTTTAGTCTTTAGTCTTTAGTCTTTAGTCTTCAGTCTTCGTCGACGACGGAATTTTCCCGTTCCGGACAATCCGAAATCCGAAATCCGAAATCCGAAATCGCCCTAGACTTTCGCCGTTCTATTGTCCGACGTTTTGATCCTTTCTGCAAAATAAGCGACGGTTTTTTTCAAGCCTTCGGCGAGCGGGATCGTCGGCTCCCAGCCGAGCAGCCGTTTCGCCCGGTCGATGTTCGGCTGCCGCTGTTTCGGGTCGTCCTGCGGCAGCGGCAGATATCTTACCTTGATCTCGCGCCCGATCGCCTTGGCGACCTCCTGCGCGAGCTCGTTCATCGTGAATTCGCCCGGATTCCCGATGTTCACCGGCAGATGAATGTCATCCGCTTCGGCGTTCATCAGCCGGATAAAGCCCTCGACCAGATCGTCGACGTAGCAGAACGACCGCGTCTGCTCGCCCGTCCCGTAGATCGTCAACTCCTCGCCCCGCAGCGCCTGAACGATGAAATTCGAGACGACGCGCCCGTCGTTCTCGAGCATCTTCGGCCCGTAAGTGTTGAAGATCCGCACGATCCGCGTATCGACGTTGTTCTGCCGGCGATAATCCATAAAGAGCGTTTCGGCGACTCGTTTCGACTCGTCGTAACACGAGCGCAGCCCGATCGGGTTGACGTTGCCCCAGTAGTCTTCGGTCTGCGGATGAATCTCGGGATCGCCGTAGACTTCCGAGGTCGAGGCCTGAAAGATCCGCGCCCGGACGCGTTTCGCCATCCCGAGCATATTGATCGCGCCCATCACGCTCGTCTTGACGGTTTTGACCGGGTTGTACTGGTAATGGACGGGCGAAGCCGGGCAGGCCAGATTGTAGATCTGATCGACTTCGAGCAGGATCGGCTCGGTGACGTCGTGACGGATCACCTCGAACAGGTGATTGTCCATCAGATGCAGGATATTCTCCTTGCGGCCGGTAAAAAAGTTATCGAGGCAGATGACTTCGTGGCCCTCGTTCAGCAGTCTTTCGCACAGGTGCGAGCCGATAAAGCCCGCACCGCCGGTAATCAATATTCTCATTATTTATAAAAGCTCGTTTATCTGGTTCAAATAATCATTATCGGCGGGTTTCCAGATTATTTCAACGTCGCCCGGTAATGCCTCAGTCTTGAGTCTTGAGTCTGAAGTCTTGAGCCGGACGCAGGCGCGACGATTCGGCCGAATCCGCTTCCGTGTGAAGCGCGCGCGTCCGGGAATGCAGACTCAAGACTCAAGACTCAAGACTCTCTCCCTCAATCTCTCCATAACTTTACCGGCGGCCGGGCCGGCGGATTTCAGACGACTCCGGTTTCGAGAAAAGTGAGCGTCGCGGCGTCGGCGTCGAGCTCGGCTTCGATCCCGACCGGCAGCGTGAACTGATCGCGGATATGGCCGAACGAGAGGCCGTAAACGACCGGGACGCCGAGATCGCCGAGCCGGTCGCGGATCACCTCGATGACCGTCTGCGAGGCCGGATCCTTGGGGTTGCAGTCTTCGAAAACGCCGAGCGCGATGCCCGCGAGGCTTTTCAGATCGACGCTCTGCCGGAGCTGCGTGAACATCCGGTCGAGCCGGTACGGCTGTTCGCCGACGTCCTCGGTAAAGAGGATCTTGCCCTTCACGTCGCGCAGGCCGAAAGGCGTCCCGGCGAGCGCCGCGAGCAGGCTCAGATTGCCGCCGACGAGCCGCCCGCGCGCCTTGCCTTTGACGATCGTCTCGGTCTTGTAAAGATTCGACGATTTCGCCTGATTGTCGGGCGAAAGCTCGACTTTGTACGGCGCGGTCGGGTTCGTCAGCACATTGAGAACGTGTTTTTTCGGGTAATCGGAATAGGTCGACGCGGCGACCGGGCCGTGAAACGTCACCAATCCGCAGTTTTGCGAGATCGCGACGTGGAGCGCCGTGATGTCCGAGTAGCCGATAAAGACCTTCGGGTTTTTGCGGATCAGCTCGAAATCGACGTTCGGGAGAATTCGCGAAACGCCGTAGCCGCCGCGGACGCACCAGACGGCGTCGATCGATTTGTCGGAAAAAGCCCAGTGCAGGTCTTCGAGCCGTTCTTTGTCCGTTCCCGAAAGAAAGCCGTTGCGGCCGCGGGCGTATTTGCCGACCTTCGTCTGAAAGCCGAGCTCGGCGAGATTCTTGAGCGCCTTATCGAAATCTTCCGGCGCGGGCGCGCTCGCCGGCGCGATCACGCCGACGGTCGCGCCCGCCGCGAGGCGTTTCGGCTTGATAAGTTTTTTACCGCCGGCGAGAGCATTGCGGGTCTTGCCGAAAAAGGCCTGCGCCAGAAAGGGAAACGCCAGCAGGGTCGTTAACAGTTCGCGTCTTTTCATAGTTTTATTTCAGATGTTTGTCGAAAAAGTTCAGGATTCGCGTGTATTCGTCGGTCCAGCTCGACGGCCGCGTAAAACCGTGATTCTCCGACGGGTAGATCATCGCTTCGAAATGATCGGTCTTTTCGAGCCGGATCAGTTTTTCGATCAGCTGCATCGAGTCCTGCGCGGGGACGTTGTCGTCGACGAGCCCGTGCAGGATCAGCAGCGGTTTGTCGAGCCCTCCGGCGTAGGCGATCGGCGACGAGCGCTTGTAAGCTTCGACGTTCTTTTCGGGAAAGCCGAGCCGCTCGGCCGTGTAGACGGGCGACGAAGCGAAATAGTTCTTCCAGTCGGCGACCGGCCGGAGCGCCGCCGCGCAAGCGATCTTGTCGGTTCGAAACGCGAGCATCTCGGCCATAAAGCCGCCGTAAGAGCCGCCGTAAGCGCCGATCTTTTTCGGATCGACGCGATAGTTCTTGACCATAAAGTCGATCGCGTCGAGATGGTCCTCGTAATCCCTGCCGCCGAGAAAATCGTAAACGTCGGTCCGCCAGTCGCGGCCGTAGCCGGCCGAACCGCGATAATCGATGTCGAGCACGACGTAGCCTTTCTGCACGAGCAGCTCGTTGAACATAAATTCGCGGTAGTAATTGTTCCAGCCGTCGATCGTGTTCTGCAGATAGCCCGCGCCGTGGACGAAGACGACCATCGGAAACCACGGCTCGTCCTTCGTCTTGCCCTTCGGCTTGTCCTTAACCTTATTGAAATCTTCCGGCAGGTAGATCTTCGCCTTGATGATTTTTCCGTCGCGCGCCGGGATGTCGACGAACTTCGGCGCGCTCCAGTTCGTCTGCAGAAAGGCGTCGGGCGCCGAAGCGGTCAGTTTGCGCGGCGCGCGGATCGCGTCGCAGTTGGCGCATTCCTGAAAAGTGTAAAGCTCGGTCGGCCGGTTCCATTTCGAAAATTCGTAGAGCAGCACGTCGTCCGCCGGCGCCGCGTCGGAGAGCTGCGGGCTCGTTTTCATCCCTTTCTCGCCGCTGAAAAACGGCCGCGAGCCGGTTTCCGTGCCGACGTAGAAATCGCGCGTCGCGGTGCCGGTCTCGGTCGACGAATAGACGAACGCGTTCTGTCGCGACATCCATTTCGCCCAGTCGATTTCGAACGCGCCCTGCGTCAGCTGTTTCGTCTCGATCTTGCCGGTAAATCCGGCGTCGCCCGGCACTTCCTGACGAATCTCGCCCGACGGGTTCGGCTCCGGCGCGGCGCGCTCGAGCGTCGCGAGATAGAGATGATTGTAGCCGTCGCGCTCGGACGCGAACAGAATCTTCGTCCTGTCCGCCGGGTGCGGCTCGACGATCCGCGAGAGCGGCGCGATCCATTTCGCGTCGCGTTCCTCGGTCACGAGGATCGTCTTTTCGGCCTTGCTGCCGGCGAGATAGACGTAAAAAAGCTGGCGGCGCTTGAGGTCCTGATCGACGCGGTCGACGACGAGCGAGGCGTTGTCGGCGGCCCATTTGACGCTCCGCAGATAGCCCGCGCCCTCCGCTTTCGGGAGTTTGATTTCATAGGGCTTTTCAAGACTTCCGTCGGCCGGCGTGACGAACAGCTTCTGCTCGGTAAAGCCGCGCCGCGTCGTCGGGGTCTGGACGAATTCGTCGAGGTAGTTCGGCACGAACAGCGCGCGCTGCTTCGAGCCGTCGCTCACGACGTAGGCGATCAGTTTTCCGTCCCTCGTCGGCGCGACGTTGAAAACGGAGACGAACGCTGCCGGGTTCGCCTCCTTCGTGATCTGCACGAGCGCCGTTTCGCGGAGGTTCAGCACGAAATAATTGCCGTTCGACGAATAGAGAATCGCGTCGTTCGTCAGCCACCGCGCGCCCGCTTCGACGCCTGCCGTCCGCGTGATGCGGCGCGGTTTGATCGTCGGAGATTCCTTCGCGATTCGGTCGTAGTCGATTTTTGCGACGGCCAGCCGGTTTTCGATTCCCTGAAGCTCGTCCAGGAGATTCGAGTAGCTTGCATTCGAGCGGAGCGACGGGTAGTTTGTCCGGAGATTCCTTAACCTTTCTACCCCGGCCGCGAATTCGCTGTCGGTCTGGAGAATCCAGTCTTTTCGGGCGGCGGATTGACCGTCGTCCGCCGGCTTTTCGTTGATCGCGTTGAGCAATTTCGAACGGATTCCGGCCAGCTTGTCGAAAATCTCTTTTTCGATCACGCCGGCCGTTTTGAGAGTTTCGATCAGGTTGGGAATCAGATTCGCGCGCCGGACGATTTGCTCCTCGTATCGCCGCCAGTAGTCGGCGGTCTTCGCTTTTTCCTCATCGGTCAAAACCGCTTTGTCTTCAAGATCGAGCACGTAGATGTCCGTGTTCTGCAAAAACAAAATCCGCTTCGAATCGGGCGAAATATCGACGCCGCCGAGGTTTTTTTCGCGGGCCTTCTGAAAATCGTCGCGGACCGTCAGGCCGTAGTCGAGCTTCGATTCGGGCGGCGTCGCGCGCGGCTCGAAATTCCGTTCGGCGCTGACCAGGATCCGCGCGTTCGAGCCGTCGGCGTTGACGATGTAGAGATCGCGCGGCTCGCGGCCTTCGGCGCTCCACGCGTAGACGACGAACCGGCCGTCGGGCGAAAGACGTTCGGCTTCGGGCCGCATCCCGGCGACCGACGGCTCGCGCATAATGTCTTTGACGGTCAGCGTCTGCGCGAAGACGGCCGAAAACAATACGAGCGAGAGCAAAAGGAATCGAAAAGTTCTGGAAACCATAATTGACGAACGGATTGGTTTTTGAAAACCGGACAGAACTGATTTCAAAAAGCGGCGATTTCGGTCGCGTTCGCTGTTTTTTCCGTCCACTAAAAACACCAAAAATACTAAATTATTTCGTGTGTTTTCGTGTTTTTAGCGGGCGGATAAACAAGCGTTCGCCGAGTAACGCTTATCGTTCCGGCAGGTTTCGTCACGCACTTTAATTCAACGAACTACTAATCACGAGCCATTTTTGATCTTACGGCAGTTCGAGCGCGCCGGCGCGTTTTTCGGTCGGCGTCCGCTTGTTCTTGTCGTCGCGGTAGATCGCCGATTCCCATTCGCCGTACATCGCGTTCGGGAGGACGATGAATTTGTTGCCGTAAAGCGCCTTCGCCTTGTCGACCTCGGCGAAGCGGTCGGCGACCGATTTCTGCTCGTAGACGTTCGACAGGTCGTTGAGATTGTCGCCCATCAGGATGACGATCCGGTATTTGGCGGCGATCGCCTGGCGGCGCGCTTCCTTGCTCGATTCCTTTTGCCGCAAAACGACGTTCTCGTCGGAAATGTCCGGAAAACCGGCCGTCTTCAGGTTGTCGATCGTCGCCTGTTTCTGGACCTCGTCGCGGTTCGAGACGTAAAAGATGCGGACGCCCCGCGATTTGGCGTAGACGGCGAAATCGACCGCGCCCGGAATCGCTTTGGCCTTGCGCATATCGCCCCATTCGTACCAGCGCTTGAGCTCGAACGGCAGCCGGTTGAGCGCGCCGTAGGCCTGCGCGGGCGAGTTGTCGAGCATCGTCTCGTCGATGTCGACGACGACCGCGCGCGGCATCTTGCGCTCGGCTTTCGGCAGCTTTTTCTTCGATTTGTCGTCGTCGTCGAGCGTCCGCTGCGCCCAGTTGAAAGCCTGAAAACAGAGCGCGCGGTATTCGGCGGCCTTCTGCATAAAGAGGATCGCGCCGATCTGGTATTCGGTGTCGGCCGACGCCTGCGTCTGCATCGCGCCCTGCTGCGCGGTCGTCGAGACGGTCACGAAATAAGTCGAAACGACCGACGCGGCGACGAGTCCGATGGTCAACAGATATTTTTTCGATTTCATAAAATTACGGTTCGGTCAAAAGAAATTGATTCGATTATAAAGTAAATGACGGGTAAAATGAATTTCGGGGCTTTGGTCTTTGGTCTTTGGTCTTTGATCTTTGATCTTTGACCTTTGATTTTTGATTGTCGATTTTTCAAAGACCAGAGACCAAAGACCGAAGACCAAATAAGCGATGCCCGAAAATCCGCCCGATTCTGAAAAGGAAACCGCCGAAACGCCCGCCGAACCGGCGTCCGGCTATTACTACGACGACGCCTGCGGCTACGAGGTTTACGATCCCGAAAACGATCCCGAAAACGATCCCGAAGACGATCCGGAACTGCCTTCGGAAACCGCCGAACCGTCTTAAGACGGAATTCCAAACCTCTTTTTGCGCAACAACTTACAATAAAATTATTTTCGAAAAAAATCGGCAATTAGTTCGACTTTTTGAATTTCGCCGTCGTCTGAATGCTCTGTAAGCGGGCCGCCGTGCCCCACGATTATAAAAAAAACAGAGGATGAGAAAGAACAATGGCGACAATTAATTTCAACGGGAAAACCGTTTCCGACACCGAGATCAAAAACGTGCTGCAGGCGATCTGCGATTTTTTCGAGGCCGACGTCAACGTCACCTCCGGCGACCGCAATTACGTGCCGCCGGGCGGCTCGCCGACCAGTATGCACCTGAAAAACCGGGCGGCCGATTTTCACGTGTCGGGTTACGACGACGGGACGGTTTATATGTATCTGAAGGTCTTCGCGTCGGCTTTTTTCGCGTCGGGGAACAATTACGAGGTGATCTGGCACGGCATCCACACCAACACGACCGGCCCGCACATCCACGTCGCGCGGCTCGGCTCGACCGGCGAATGGGGAACGGTCAAATTTATGCGCGAAGGCACGACCTCGTCGAACGTCGGCGGCAGCAAGAACCGCGACATCGATCTGCCGCTGATTGCGGTCCCGGCGCGCTGAAACGGCGGACGGGCGTTCGAAACCGGCGGAAAAAGATTGAAGGCGGCTTGTCCTCCTTTTCGCTTGTCTGGTTAAATCGATAGATATGAAAATCACGCCGCTTCACGAATGGAATCTGTCGCCGCAGGCCGCGATCGAGCTCCAGAAACAGCTCGCCTTCGAGGTGATCCGCGAGGACCGCTTCGACAAACCGGTCGAAACGGTCGCCGGGATCGATCTCGGCTACAACCCCGAAACGAACCGCTGCCGCGCGGTCGTCGTCGTCCTCAAATTTCCCGGGCTCGAACTCGTCGAATCGGCCGAATCGATAATGCCCGTGTCGTTCCCGTACGTGCCCGGGCTGCTTTCGTTTCGCGAAGCGCCGGCCGCGCTCAGGGCGCTCGAAAAGCTCGCGGCCGCGCCCGACCTGATCCTCTGCGACGGGCAGGGCATCGCGCACCCGCGCCGCTTCGGCGTCGCCTGTCACATCGGCCTGCTCGCCGGCGTCCCGGCCGTCGGCGTCGCGAAATCGCTGCTCGTCGGGAAGTTCGAAGACCTCGGCGAAACGCGCGGCAGCTTCGCGCCGCTGATGCACCGCGGCGAGGAAGTCGGCGTCGCCCTGCGGACGCGCGCCGGCGTCCAGCCGGTTTACGTCTCGGTCGGCCACCGGATCGGCCTCGCGACGGCGATCGATTACGTCCTCCGCTGCGCGCCCAAATACCGTCTGCCCGAAACGACGCGGCTCGCCGACCAAATGGCGTCGTTCCGCAAACGCTGACGACGGATAAGAGGTTTTCGAATCCGGGGCCGAAATAGCCGTTTGATCAGAACTTTCACAATCGCGAACAATTGTTTATCGATCCACCAAAAACACCAAAAACACTAAATTTATATTCGTTTCTTTTTAGTGTTTTTAGTGTATTTCGTGGATCGAAAACAACCATTCGCCGGCCGGTCTTTTCATTTACCGAATGAACCGCGCCGTTTGACACCCGAACCGGTTTGACGCGCGGCTATCGCGGCTTTTTCCTTCGATTACGCAATTACTTTTACAGTTCCCGATTTTCACGGCTTTCCCGCCGATTTCATAAAAACCGTCGCCGATCATCATCAACCGCGAAGAAGTTCGAAGTGCCTGACAACCCCGATCACAACCCGTCTTTTCTCCTCTTCTCCCTTTCTCCCCTTCACCCCTTCTCCTCTTCTCCCCTTCTCCCCTTCTCCCCTTCTCCTCTTCCCGAACCTCCTCGTCGCCGCTCACGGCTTCCCCGCGTTCCGGCCCGTTCGCGTGATCGCCGTCCGCTTTTCGCCGGCCGCGCCGTCGGTCACTTCGACCCTGATCTGCCGGAAACCGCCGTCGCGCGCGTTGTTGGTCGGCGCGTACGAGACGACGTACTGCGTCCGCAGCTCGCCGGAAATCTCGGCCGCGATCTTCGCGAGCGCGTCGGGCGATTCGGGAAAATAGACCTTGCCGCCGGTTTCCGCGGCGAGCCGCGTCAGAAACGCGCGCGCCTTTTCGCGGCGGCTGACGCCGGTTTCCGTGTCTTTCGCGTCGCTCAGACCGTCGGTAAAGCCGATCGCGTAGATCTGCACGTAGGAATTTCGAAGCAGCTCGAACAGCTGTTTTTCGTCCGTCCGGCTGCCGCGGTCGTCGCCGTCGGTGACGAGGATCAGCGCGCGCAGCTTGATGTCTTCCTTTTTCTGCGAGTTCTGGTATTTTTCGATCATCTCGGCCGTCCGGTAGACGGCGTCGACGATCGCCGTCTGCCCGCCCTCGACGAAGAGGTTGTCGAGCGCGTTGTCGACGAGCGCTTTTTTCGACGTGAAGTTCTGGACGACCTCGATCTTGTCGGAGCTGACGAAGCGGACGACGGTCGATTCGTCCAGCGGCTTGTTCGCGGCGGTGATGATCTTGCCGGCTTCGATGACTTTCGAGAGCTGCGTCCGGAGCGAGCGCGAATTGTCGATGACGAGCGCGTTGAAGACCGGCACTTCGGCGGTCGAAACCGACGTCACCGGCTGGAGGACGCCGTCTTCGAAGACTCTGAACGCCGATTCCCTGAGATTGCCGACCGGCCGGTTGGCGGCGTTGACGACGCGGACGTTGAGCGAGACTTCCTCGGTCTCGATCTGGAGCACCTCGCTGTCGTTTTCGGGCGGCGCGTCCGCCGCGGGCGTCGGCGACGGATTCGGCGACGGATTCGGCGGATCGGCGGCCGTTTTCGCGGCCGCCGGCGGGTTCGGCGGCGTGCTGATGGGTTTGACGGCGGCGGTTTCGTTCGCGGCGACCGCTTTGAACGTGATATCGAGAATCCAGCCCTTGAGCGCGCCGCCGTCGGTCGAAACGTAAGTCCAGCCGGTCACCTTGCGGCCCTTCTCGAACGCGACCCGCGCGCCTTTTTCCAGCGTCCGGAGCTTTTCCGACTTGTAATCGGGTTCTTTTCGCAGATAAGTCGACAGGACGACGATCTCGGCCTGTTTCTGGGCGAAAACGGCCGGCGCGAACACGAAAGCCGACAGGAAGACGATCGGAAAATATTTAAGTCTCATAACGAAATCGAAGTTTTGAGTTCCGCCTTCAGGCGGCCGGCGCTGCACCGTCTTCGAGTTTTATTAAAAACGAAAGGCCGTCTGAAGGCGGAACTCAAAACGAAAATTCTCAATTGGCCGAAAACGAATCGAAAAACTTGTCGACGTTCGGCGTGTCGACGATGTCGGCCGGCAGAACGGCGACGAGCAGGTAGAAACGGTTGCCGACGAAGAACATCCGGAGCCGCTCGATCCGGTATTTCGTGATCGATTTGCCCTCGAAATCGGTCATCTGCCCGACCGGGATTTTGATCCGCACGTTGCGGCCGGCGACGTCGCCGCTGGCGAATTTTTCCTCGCTCAGAAGCTCGCCCCGGCTCGCCTTGATGAAATCGTCGCGGACCTTTTTATAATGCCGGCTGTGATCGGGCTTGAGCGTCCAGACGCTTTCTTTGGCGTCGCGGTAGACGACGCCGAAATAGCCGTAAAAATCGTTGTAGGAATAGCTGCCTTTTTTGCTGGCGAGCGCTTCGGCTTCCTTGTCGGGCGTCAGCGGGCCGGGCGCGTTGACGCGCCACGAGCCGTCGCGCGCGCTGACGACGCGCCAGTTCCAGTCCTGCGCCGCCGCCGCGCCGGATAAAAACAGCAATGCAAAGGGCAGTAGAAAAAATCTCTTCATTTTCAAAAAATCCTCACAATTTCTTCGCCCGGTAGCGGCCGCGCGCGTGGACGACCGCGTCGGCGCGGTCGACCTTGACGATGATCTCGCCGAGCGCCGCGTCCGTCAGCGGCGTCTTCGAGTCGAAGCCGAGCCGGTACTGCTGGCGCAGCTCGGTCGCGATCTGCCTGAAGACGCGGCCGAGATTCGGCGCATCGCTCATATAAAAACGGCCGGCCGTCGTGTCGGACATCCCGCGCAGGACGCCGACCGCCTCGCGGCTCGCGAGCTCTTCGGCAAGTTTATAATCATCGGTCGCGCCCGCGTCTTGCGGCTGGCCGATCTGGATCATATAGCCCTTCGGCTTTTTCGGCTTTTTTTCCTTTTTCGGCGGCGGTTCGTTCTTAACCCGGCCGTTCGCGTCGACCGTTGTCCGCCCGGTTTGATAAAAGATCGGGTAGATCATCACGTCGGATTCCTCGAGGCCGTCCAGCAATTCCTTTTTCGTGATCGAGCTTCCGAAATCCTTGCCGTCCGAGAGCAGGACGATCACCTTGCGGCCGTCGGTTTTCGGGAATTCGTCGCGCACCAATTGCGCGACGGCGTTGAAGACGACCGTCCCTTCGCGCTCGTCGCTTTCAATCTTGTCGAGCGATTTTTTGAGCGCGCGATGATCGGCCGTGAAGCCGCCGAGCACCTTGACCTTCGAGTCGAACGTCGCGATCAGGCATTTGTCGTTCTCGTTGAGCAGGTCGACGAAATCCCCGGCGGCGTCGCGGATCTTGTCGAGCACGCCCTTCGTGCTCTCGCTCGTGTCGAGCACGAGCGCGACGTTGATCGGCTCGTCCTCGCGCGCGAAAAACGAGATCTTCTGCTCGCGGCCGTCGAGAATGATCCGGAAATTCTCCTTCTTCAGACCGGCGATGTAGCGCCCTTCGCGGTCGCTGACGCTGACCGGCACGCTGACGAAATTCTTCTCCGACTGCGCCCGGACGGCGGCCGGAAGCAAGAGGAGCAGACCGCAGAACAGGCTCGTAATAATCTTCATCATCGTCTGATAATCAAGGGGATTTAAAAAGTATAAGTTTTAAGTTTGCCCGATTGCAATGATTTTCGACTGTCGGCCGCGTTACATAACGGCCGCCCGAGAATTACCGCAAGTCCTGATTTTCGAGATTTTTCGGCCGCTGCCCGGTCAGTTGACGCAGCGGCATCGGTCAGTTTCGTCGGTGTCGGTCGCGCTCACGACGTCGTCTTCCTGATCGTCGAATTCGACGCGTTTTTTCGGCTTGCCGTCGTAGAGCACGCAGGTTTCGACCTGATTTTTCTCCGAGCCGCTCGCCTTGAAATAGATTTGCGTCAGGTTCTGGACGCGCGCCGGCAGATCGAAGACGCGCTGCGCCGAACCGGCTTTCCAGGTCGCGAAAACCTCGCTGTCGTTGGCCGCCGGCCCGGCCGCCAGCGTCACCGTTTTCGCGCGCGACGTGCAGACGACGACGCTCCACCGCGCGCCGGCGCCGGTCGCGGCCGGCGTCGCGGCCGGCGGCGTTTTGCTGTTGACCGGCGGCGCGGAATTGCCGTTCGCCTGATTGACGCTGACGCTGCAGCCGGAAAAAAAACAAAGCCCGATAAGCGGGAGCAAAAGACGTGAAAAGATTTTCATTGACTAACCCTCCTTGATATAAAGCACCTTCAGATTATAACGCCGCCGCGCCGCCGCCAACAAAATCCGAAATCCGAAATCCGAAATCCGAAATCCCTTGACAGCAATGTTAAAATCTTGAAATAAATATGCCGAACCGATTTTTTCCGAAAGCCTTTGTCTCTTTTTTTCTGTTGCTCGGCGCGGCGCTCGCCGGCTTCGCGCAGGACGCGCCGCGGCTCGAATTGAACCAGCCGGTCGAACGCGAGATCAAGGGCGGCGAGACGCACGCCTTCACGGTGACGATCGGCGCCGGCCAGACGGCGCGGATCGAGGTCGAACAGCGCGGCGTCGACGTTTCGCTGGCCGCCCTTCGCCCGTCGGGCGAGCGGTTCATCGAGACCGAAAGCCCGAGCGGTCTGCAGGGCAGCGATCTGATGCTCGTGACGGCCGCCGACGCCGGCGATTACCGCGTCGAGATCTCGCCCGCCGACCCGCGCGCGGCGGCCGGCCGCTACGTCGTCAAACTGGCCGAGATTCGGCCGACCGTGCCCGAGGACGCGGCGATCAACGAGGCGGCCGTGCGGATCACGAAGCTCGCCAACGAAACGGTTCCGCTGCGCCAGAAGGCGACGCGCGAGAGCCGCCGCCAGGCGCTCGAAAAATTTCGCGAGATCATCGCGCTCTCGAAGATCAAAAAGGACAAGATCTGGGAAACGATCGGGCTGCTGTCGATCGGCCTGCTTTACGAACAGCTCGGCGAGATTCAAAACGATCTGAACTATTATCTGCAGGGACTGGCGCTCGCGCGCGAGATCGGCAGCCGCCAGTACGAGGGCACGGCGCTCAATAATCTGGCCGTCAACTACAACATTCTCGGCGAATACGAAACGGCGGTTTTTTATCTCAATCAGGCCCTGAATCTGCAGCGCGAAACGAAAAACCGGCGCGGCGAGGCGATCAATCTCAACAATCTCGGGATGTCGCACCTGCTGCTCAAAAATCTGCCGAAGGCGCAGGAGTATTTCGAACAGTCGCTCGTCCTCCGGCGCGAGGTCAAGGACCAGCGCGGCGAGGCGACGTCGCTCAACAATCTCGGCCACGTTTATCTGGAGTTCGGCGATTACGCGAAAAGCATCGATTTTTTCCAGCAGGGACTGGTTCTGCGCCAGACGAACGGCGACCGGGCGGGCGAGGCCGTCAGTCTGCGGAATCTCGGCCGGGCCTTTTGGGAATCGGGCGATAAAATGAAGGCCGTCGATTATTTCACGCGGACGAACGCGCTCACGGCGCAGCTCGGCGACCGGCGCGGCGAGGCCGATTCGCTTTACTGGCTCGCGCTCGCCGAGCGGGAAAACGGCAATCTGCCGAAGGCGATCGACAACATCGAACGCGGTCTGCGGATCATCGAACAGGTGCGCGGCGAGCTCGTCAGCCCCGAGCTGCGGACCGCGTATTTTTCGACCGTTCAGGAGTTTTACGAGCTCTACACCGAGCTGCTCGTCGCGCGGTTCGAGAAATCGAAGCTCGCCGCCGACGCCGGGCTCGCGTTCGAGATCAGCGAACGCGCGCGCTCGCGGAGCCTCGTCGAGCTGCTGCAGGAAGCGCGCGTCAACGTCAGGCAGGGCGTCGACGAAAAACTGGTCGAGCGCGAGGCCGATCTGCTCGACGCGCTGAACGCGAAATACCGCCAGCGAACGCAGCTTTTGAGCGGCAAATCGACGCCCGAACAGATTTCCAGACTGACCGACGAGATCACTTCGCTGACGACCGAGTTCGACAATCTGCAGGCCAAAATCCGGCTCGAAAGCCCGCGTTACGCCGATCTCCGGCAGACCGCCGCGCTCTCGGCCAAAGACGTCGGAAATCTGCTCGGCGGCGACACCGTGCTGCTCGAATACAAGCTCGGCACGGCGCGCTCGTTTCTGTGGCTGGTGACGAAGGATTCGACCGAGCTTTTCGTCCTGCCGCCGCGCCGCGAGATCGAAACCAAAGCCAAGGCCTTTTACGAAGCGGTCGTCAGGCACAACAGCGCGGACGCGGCGAAGACCGGCGAGCTCGCGAAGGCGCTCGACGCGGTGCTGCTCGCGCCGGTCGCCGAAAAACTCAAAAACCGGCGCGCGGCGATCGTCGCCGACGGAATTCTGCAGTTCATCCCGTTCGCCGCGCTCGACGCGGTCGCCGGCAGCGAGCTCGTCGTGCTGCCGTCGGCGAACGTGCTGGCCGAGATCCGGCGCGACGCGGCGGCCGCCAAAACGCCCGAAAAAACGCTCGCGATCTTTGCCGACGCGGTTTTCGACGCGAACGACGCGCGGGTCGCGGCGGTCGCGAAAAACGTCAATCCATCGGAAAAGGGTTCGGAATTCGGCCGCGTGCTGCGCGATTTCGATCTGAACGGCGGCTTTCCGCGCCTGCTCTCGTCGCGCGTCGAAGCCCGCAACATCTCGGCGTTCGTGCCGAAAACGGAGGTCGATCTGAACGTCGATTTCGATGCGAGCCGCGAAAACGTGACCGACCGGAATCTCGGCAAATACCGCATTCTGCATTTCGCGACGCACGGCCTGCTCGACACTTCGCGGCCCGAATTCTCCGGCCTCGTGCTCTCGCTCTTCGATCGCGACGGCCGCCCGCGGGACGGGTTTCTGCGGCTCAATCAGATCTATAATCTCAATCTCAACAGCGAGTTGGTCGTGCTTTCGGCCTGTCAGACGGCGCTCGGCAAGGACGTTCGCGGCGAGGGCCTGATCGGGCTCACGCGCGGCTTTCTCTACGCCGGCGCGAAACGGATCGTGTCGAGTTTGTGGAAGGTCGACGACGCCGCGACGGCCGAGTTTATGAAGATCTTCTATCGAAACCTGCTCCAGAAAAAACTCGCGCCGGCGGCCGCGCTCCGCGCCGCCCAGACCGAAATCCGGCAGATCCCGCGTTTCCGCGCGCCGTATTTCTGGGCCGGCTTCACGATTCAGGGCGAATGGAAATAAACCGGGGAATTAAGAATTAAGAATTAAGAATTAAAAATTAAAAATTAAAAATTAAAAATAATAAAAATTGGGAGACCGTCGAGACGGCTCCTTTTTTTTTAACGGGATTCTTTCAGATTTTTAATTTTTAATTTTTAATTTTTAATTCTTAATTCTAAACTGTTCTTGAGTTTAAACGATAAAAGTGGCAGATTCCGTTTCGCAGAACAGTTTCGAAAAACTTCTGGCCCTGCTCGACGCTTCGGATCGCGAGGCGGCCGGCGCGAGCTACGAAGCGCTGCGCGCGCGGCTCGTCAGATTTTTCGAGTGGCGCGGCTGCGAGACGCCGGAAGAGCTGGCCGACACGGTCTTCGACCGCCTCCTGAAAAAGATCGGCGAGGGCGAAGAGATTCAGAACGTGACGGCCTACGCGGCGACGGTCGCGCGCTTCGTCTTCAAGGAATCGCGCCGGAATCCGGCGGTTTTCGCCGAATCGATCGACGAAAATCCGGCCGCCGCCGGGATCGCCGCCCGCGAAACGGCCGAACCGGACGCCGCCGGCGACCGGCGGTTCACGTGTCTCGAAAAATGTCTCGGCACGTTCGACGCCGAAACACGGCGGCTGCTGATCGCGTACTACGACACCGACGAGCGGACGATGATCGCGACGCGCAAACGGCTCGCCGAAAGCCTCGCCGTTTCGCTCAACACGCTGCGCATCCGCGTCTGCCGCCTGAAAAGCAGACTCGAAGGCTGCGTCCGCGACTGCTGCAACGGGAGTGGAGAGTAGAGAGTGGAGAGTGGAGAGTAAAGAGTGGAGAGTGGAGAGTGGAGAGTGTAGAGTCAAAGGAAATAAATCAATCGGACTCTCCACTCTCCGCTCAAAGGAAATAAGTCAATCGGACTCTCCACTCTCCACTCTCCACTCTCCACTCAAAGAGGAGTGAAATGTTTTTGACGATTTCGTCACTAAAATTAGAGAAAGGGGAAAAGTGACTCAGGAAACATTCAAAAACGAAAAGGAAATTCGCCGCTTTTTGCTCGGGGAGATGGCCGAAGAGGAGAGGTCCGCGTTCGAGGACAGATTCATCGCGGAAGACTCCGGCCTGTTCGAAGAGCTCGGCGTCGTCGAGGACGAGCTGATCGAGGCCTATGTCCGCGAAACGCTCTCGCCGGCCGAAAAAACGAAGTTCGAACGAAGTTTCCTGACGACCGAAACGCGCCGCCGCCGGGTCGCGTTCACCCGCGAGATGATTGACCGGCTGATCGCCGAAAACCGGCCGGCCGTAAAAAAAACTGAGCCGGTGACGGCGGAGAATTCCGTCTGGAATCTGCTCGCCGGATTATTTAAAAGACCGTCGCTCGCCTTCGGCGCCGGTTTCGCCGCGCTGCTCATCCTGCTCGTTTTCGGGCTCTGGTTCCTGATCGGCGGAAACCGCGGCGGCGGCGGCGAGATCGTCAAACACGCCACGCCGACGCCCGTCGCGCCGACGCCGACGCCCGTTAAAAACGAAAACGGCGCCGGCCCGGCGAACGAAACCGTCGTCAACGCCGCGCCGAACCGGAACGAAGCGAGCCGCCCGCCCGCCAACGTCAACGCCGAAAACATCAATAAACCGGTGCCGAAGGAAACGCCGCCGCGCGCGGTGACGGCGACGCTCGCGCTCTTCGCCCCGACGATTCGCGGCGAAGGCAGGACGAGCGAGCTGAAGCTGACGAACGAAACGACCGGCGCGAATTTCGAGCTCCATCTCGAAAGCCAGGATTACAAAACCTACCGTGCGGAGCTCGTCGACGCCGACGGCCGGACGATCTATCGAAGCGGCAAGATCAACGCCCGCAACTCGCGGCTCGGCGTTTTCTTCCCGGCCGCCAAACTCAAAAAAGGCGATTACTTCGTCAAGGTTTACGGTTTCAACGCCGCCGGCGGGGAAGAGTCGGCCGCCGATTTCCAGTTCCGCGTGACCCGTCAGTAATCAACGCCCGAAGCTCGAAAATAAATGGTCGAAAGCCCCGGCTTTCGGCCTTTTTTTCGTGCGCGTGAAATGTTTTTTCGCAATTCATCACTAATCAGCGAAATTCGGTTTTTTTGGGAGAAATAAAAGATGAAGCTGGAAAAAAGATTGTTCGCCGCGGTGTTTGCGCTCCTGTTGTTTTTTCCCGTCGCCGGGCTGGCGGCGCTTTCCGGAAGCCTCGATAAACGCTTCGACGGGGACGGCAAGATTCTGATCCCGGGCACGACGGTTTCGATTATTTACGACGTCGCGGTCCAGCCCGACGGCAAGATCGTCGCCGTCGGCTGGATGGACGACGATTTTCTGGTCGTTCGCCTCAATCCGGACGGCTCCTACGATACGACCTTCGACGGCGACGGCAAAGTGTTGACCGATTTCGGCGGCGGCGTCGACACCGCTTATGCGGTGAAGATCCAGCCGAACGGCCGGATCCTCGTCGCCGGTTCGGCGAGCGTTTCGGGCACCGGGATGGATTTCGCGATCGCCCGCTACACGCCGGCCGGCGCGCTCGACACGAACTTCGACACGGACGGCAAGGTGACGACCGATTTCGGCCAGCGGACGATTGAAGCGGCTTACGAGATTCTGGTTCAGAGCGACAGCAAATACGTGGTCGCGGGCCGCGCGCTCGGCACGACCACCGACGTCGATTACGCGGCCGCCCGCTACAATCTCGACGGCACGCTCGACACCTCGTTCGACACGGACGGCAAGGTCACGGTCGCGGTCACGAACGGCGTCGACACTCTCAATGCGGCGGCGATCCAGGCCAACGACCGGATCATCCTCGCCGGCTCGTCGAACGGCGATTTCTGTCTCGTGCGGCTGCTCGGGACCGGCGCGCTCGACACGAATTTCGACACGGACGGCATCGTCACGACCGATTTTAACGGTTCCGACGATGTCGCCAACGCGATCACGATCCAGCCCGACGGCCGGAGCGTCGTCTGCGGGGCGGCCGGCCAGTCGGCAACCGAACGCGATTTCGGCTGCGCGCGCTACAACACCAACGGCGCGCTCAATCTGAGCTTCGACACGGACGGCAAGGCGACGGCCTCGGTCTCGACCGGCACCAACGATCAGGCTTACGACATCGCCGTCCAGCCGGACGGAAAGCTCGTCGTCGCCGGCGCGGCAGCGCCGGTCGGCGGATTAGACGCGGCGGTCGTGCGCTTCAATTCCGACGGCTCGCTCGACACCTCGTTCGACACGGACGGCAAAGTGTCGGCCGACATCAACGTCGGCAGCGCCGACATCGGCCGCGCCGTCGCGCTGCAGGCGGACGGCCGGATCGTCGTCGGCGGCTCCGCGAGCAGCGGCATCGTCCGCGCCGCGCTGCTGCGTTTCAACCCGCACGTCGTCAACACGCCGTTCGATTTCGACGGCGACGACAAAACGGACGTCGGCATCTTCCGCCCGTCCGTCGGCGAGTGGTGGTATTCGCGCTCGTCGAACAATCAGGTGCTCGCCGCGCAGTTCGGCGCTTCGACCGACAAGATCACGCCGGGCGATTACACCGGCGACGGCAAATCGGACATCGCGTTCTTCCGTCCCGCTTCCGGCTTCTGGTATGTCCTGCGCTCGGAAGACGGCTCGTTCTTCTCGTTCCCGTTCGGCGCGAGCGGCGACGTGCCCGCGCCGGCCGATTACGACGGCGACGGCAAAACCGATCCGGCCGTTTACCGCGCTTCGGCCGGTACGTGGTATATCTCGCGCTCGTCGGACAACGCGACTTCGATCGTCGGGTTCGGTTCGAGCGAGGACAAACCGGTCGCGGCCGATTACGACGGCGACGGCAAGGCGGATGTCGCGATCTTCCGGCCGTCGGACGGCTCGTGGTGGTATCTGCGCTCGTCGGACGGCGACTTCCGCGTCTACCGCTTCGGCGTCGGCACCGATAAACCGGTGCAGGGCGATTACACCGGCGACGGCAAGGCCGACATCGCCGTCTTTCGCCCGTCGACCGGCGTCTGGTATGTGCAGCGCTCGGAAGACGGCAGCTACTTCTCGTTCCCGTTCGGCGCGGCCGGCGACACGGCCGTCGCGGCCGATTACGACGGCGACGGGAAGACCGATTCGGCCGTTTTTCGCGCGGCGGCGAGCACGTGGTATCTGAACCAGACGACGGCCGGCGTGTCGATCGTCAGCTTCGGCGCATCGACCGACACGGCGATTCCGACGGCGTTCGTTCCGTGAGCGCTCAATGAACGCTTCGGCGACGTTGACCGGTGCGAGCGGCAATCGCCGGACGACGCGGACTTCGTCGTTCGGATATTACCGATTTAATGAAGTGGCGACGGGGGAAAATTATATCATCGCGGTGAACTCGAAAAGCTGTCGATTCAACCCGCAGGTCGTTTCGGTCACCGCTCAGCTTGAGGATCTGGATTTCTTCGCTTTGCCCTGAGATAAAAGGGACGCGGGGCTGTCAGTAAAAAGTAAAAAGTAAAAGGTCGAAAGTTTCAGCGCTTTCGGCCTTGTTTTTCGGCGTGTGAAATGTTTTTTCGGCTTTCGGCACTCTTCGGTGAAATGTTTTTTCGCCGATCTGCACAAATAGACAAAGAAGGAAATAAAAGGAGAAGTCTCGAAATGCTGAAAATTGGATCAATGACCGCGCTGCTCGCAGTTTTATTTGTCTTTCCCTTGATAATCCGCGCGTCGGTCGCGGGCAGTCTCGATAAATTGTTCGACGCCGACGGCCGCGTCACGGTCTCGAACGGCAGTTCTTCGCTCGGCCGCGGCATCGCCGTCCAGCCCGACGGCAAGATCGTCGTCGTCGGCCAATCCAACTTCGATTTTTTCGTCGCGCGGCTCAATCCGAACGGCTCGCTCGATACGACCTTCGACGGCGACGGCAAAGTGACGACCGATTTCGCGCTCGGGCCCGACGACGCCATGTCGGTCGAGATCCTCGCAGACGGCAAGATCCTCGTGTCGGGCAGCGCGAATCTCGCCGCGACCGGCCAGGATTTCGCCATCGCCCGCTACAATCCGAACGGCTCGCTCGATACGACCTTTGACGGCGACGGCAAGGCGACGGTCGATTTCGGTTCGCTGACCATCGAATCGGCGATGAACATTCTGATTCAGAGCGACGGCAAATACGTGCTGGCGGGGCGCACGATTTCCGCCGGGCAGGATTACGCGGCCGCCCGGCTCAACACGAACGGCTCGCTCGACACCTCGTTCGATACCGACGGCAAAGTGATCGTCTCGGTCACGCCGAACAACGATCTGATGTGGGCGGCGGCGCTCCAGCAAAACGAAAAGATCGTCATCGTCGGTTCGGCGACGCCCGGCACGAACACCGATTTCGGCGTCGTCCGGCTCAACACGAACGGCTCGCTCGATACCAACTGGGACGGCGACGGCATCGTCACGACCGATTTTGCGGTCAATAACGATCAGGCGGCGGGCGTCGCGGTGCAGGCCGACGGGCGCGTCGTCGTCTGCGGTACGACCTCGACCCCGACGACCAGCTCGGACTTTGCCTGCGTCCGGTATCTCGCGACCGGCGCGCTCAATCTGAACGGCTTCGGGACGAACGGCAAGGTCTCGACCAATTTCAACGGGACGAGCTCCGATAGCGTGAGCGACGTCGTTCTGCAGGCCGACGGGCGGATCGTCGTGCTCGGCCAGACCGATCAGAACGGCACGGTCGATTTTGCGCTCGTGCGCTACACGGCGGACGGCGTACTCGACCCGAGCTTCGACGGCGACGGGCGCGTCATCACCGATTTTGCGGCGAACAGCGACCTTTCCAGCGAAGGCGTTCTGCAGGCCGACGGAAAATTGCTGGTCGTGGGCTCGGCCAACACCGGATCGAGCATCGTCGGCGTCGCGCGCTATCATCTGCGGACGTTCAACATCCCGTTCGATTTCGACGGCGACGACAGCTCCGAGGTCGGCATCTTTCGGCCGCCGGTCGGCGAATGGTGGTATTCGCGTTCCAGCGACAATCAGGTGCTCGCCGCGCAGTTCGGGACTTCGGGCGACAAGCTCGTCCCCGGCGATTTCACCGGCGACGGCAAAGCGGACATCGCTTTTTTCCGGGCGCCGACCGGTTTCTGGTTCGTTCTCCGCTCGGAAGACGGCAGTTTCTTTTCGTTCCCGTTCGGCACTTCGGGCGACGTTCCGGTGCCGGCCGACTATGACGGCGACGGCAAAACCGATCCGGCCGTTTTCCGGCCTTCGACGGTGACGTGGTTTATTTCGCGGTCGAGCGACGGCGGCACGACGATCGCGACTTTCGGGGCGACGGGCGACAAACCCGTGCCGGCCGATTACGACGGCGATCATAAAGCCGACATCGCGATTTTCCGGCCTTCGGTCGGCGAATGGTGGTATTCGCGCAGCTCGACCGGCCAGACGGCCGCGCTTCAATTCGGGCTTTCGACGGACAAACCGGTGCCGGGCGACTATACCGGCGACGGCAAGGCCGACGTCGCGTTCTTCCGTCCGTCGAGCGGCGTCTGGTTCATCTTGAGAAGCGAGGATTCGAGCTTCTTTTCGTTCCCGTTCGGCACTTCGGGCGACACGCCCGTGCCGGCCGACTACGACGGCGACGGCAAAACCGACACGGCCGTCTTCCGGCCGGCGACGAGTACCTGGTTCTTAAACCGGACGACGGCCGGCGTTTCGATCGTCGGTTTCGGGGCGGGCGGCGACACGCCGCTGCCGTCGGTGTTCATCCCGTAAAAGTCAGTATCAATAATTGCTTGAGGAGAAAAAAACGATGAAAAAATTACTGGTTATGATGTTTTCGATGTTGCTTTTCGCGCCGGCCGCGTTCGCGCAGGCCGACATCAAGACGAAGATCGACGCCAATCTGATGTTCGTCCGCAAGGACATCCAGCGGGCGATCGACGATCCGAAAACGAGCACTTCGGACGACGTCCAGAAACTGCTGTTCGAGCCCGAGATCTGGAAGGCCGAGCTCGCCAAGATCATCAACGCCAAGCCGTCGGACTTTCCGGCGAACTGGCGCGCGTCGGTCGAAGACAAGCTCGACGAGCTGAAAGGCCTGATCGATTCGGGCGGCAAGTCGCGCGCGTGGGAACAGCCCGCCTTCAGCCGGCCGACCGAGCAGAATATGGCGAAGACGAAATTTCTCGCCTACTACAAGGGCGCGACCGTGCTCAAGATCGGATCGAGCTTTCAGGACTGGAAGATGTATAAAAACTCGCTCGGCATCCCGACGAACCGCTTCATTCGCGGCTGGGCGCTGCTGAAAATCCCGAATCGCCCCTATTGTCAGGCGCAGGAATGGATCGTCAAGCAGACCTACGCGGGCGGCCGCTGGTCGGCTTCGGTCGTCGACAGTTTCGGCGGCGGCGGCGTTTTTATGAAGTGCGAATAAAAAAACAGGGCGGCGGCTGAAATGTTTTTTCGAAAAAAATCACCTGTCTATGAAAAACGAAAATAATGAAGCCGCTCCGCTCCAAAATAATCGCCTTCGGGCTCGCCCTGCTGCTCTTCGCGCTCGCCGCCGTTCAGGTCCTGACCGGCGCGGCGTTCGGCGGGCGGACGGGCCATCAGACGCGGATTTATCTGGCCGAACAGCCCGTTAAATTCTGGACGATCGTCGGTCTGACGACGCTCGCCGGATTGTGCGCCTTCGGATGGGGATTGCGGCTTGTTTTGAGGAGAGAAAAAAAATGAAAAAATTTTTACTGTTGATTTTAAGCGGCGTGCTGCTGACGGCCTGCGGCGGCGGGGCCGGCACGGGGCCGGCGGGAACGACGCCGGCCGGACCGGGCAAACTCTCGATGGACTTCAAGACGCTCAACACGAAAACCGACGTCAAGAAGGATCTGGAGATCAAAAAAGGCGTCGTCACGCCCGTCTCGATCACGCTCGACGGGAAGCCGATCGTCCGCTATTTTATCGATCTGACGGACTTCGATTACGACGCGAACGCGGCGGCCAAACCGGCGGACGACAAACAGACGGCGGTCGAGATCACGCTCTTCGGCGACTCGGGCGACACGGTCGAGACGCCGCTCAAGGCGAAGACCTTCGAGCTGAGCAGCTCGGGCGGGAAAGTCGACGATAAATACGGGCGGGTCAGCAACGTCCTCGTCAAGACCTTCAAGGACGGCAAAGTCGAGGAAACGTCGCTGACCTACAACGCCAAGGGAACCGTCAAGATCGTTTCCGCGACGGCCGAGACGGTGACCGGCGAGATCGATCTGACGCAGGACGGCGGCGGCCGGATCAAAGGCAGTTTTACCGCCCAGTTGAAGAAAAAATAGAAAAAAGGAGCGAATGAATGATGAGAAATGAAATGCGTAAAATCGGCGCGGCGGCGCTCGGTCTGGTGATTTGTCTGGGGATGTTCGCGCTGCCCGCGCGGGCCGACCAGAAGTTTATGCAGAACGCGCTCAGCGATCTTCGGACGGCACAGCAGTTTTTGAAAAAGGCGACGGCCGACAAGGGCGGCCACCGGCAGAACGCGCTCGATATCGTGGCGCGCGCGATCACGGCCGTCAACAACGGCATCGCCTACGATCGCCAGAACCCGAACGACCGGCCGCGCCGGCGCAACGAGGTCGACCCGTTCGAAAACAATTTCCGGGCGGCCGCCGATCAGTACAATATGCAGCAGGCGAAAAACTTCCTGGAGAGCGCGCTCGGCAACCTGCAGAAGGCGACCGCCGACAAGGGCGGCTACCGCGAGCAGGCGATGGATCTCGTCCGCGAGGCGATCGGGCAGACGCAGAAGGGCATCGATTACGATCGCCGCAATTAGAAAAGGCTTCGCCCGTGAATCTCCCCCCCGAATGGTTTGCTTAAGAGATTCACGGCTCCGGGAAAACCCGTTTGACGAATTCCTTACTTGCTCTCTCCGGCCAGTTAACGGTACAGTCAGATGGGTTTTCCCCTTAAACCATTTGCTTTGAGGAAATAATAAGAAAAACAATGACTAAGAAAATAATATTTTTGATGACTTTGGCGATGACGCTCGCGGCCTGCGGCGGGGCGGCTTCGACTTCGAACAACGCCGCGCCCGCGAATTCGGGCGCGGGCAACGGCAGCGCGGCCAACAAACCGGCCGCCCAGACGTCGCCGTCGATCGATCCGAATATGCAGGCGACCTTCCCGTACAAGGATTTTCCGGCGGTCGAAACGACGGCCAAGGCCGGCGAGGTCGTGCTCGTGCCGTCCTACAACTGGCTGCAGGAAGCGAACGTCGAAGGCCCCGATAAAGTGACGATGATCTGGTATTCGGCCAAAATGGTGACGCCCGACAAGGAACTGTCCGAGGTCGAATTCACGGGCGGCAAAAAGAACAAGGTGCCGAACGGCTACATCGTCGCGATTCCCGCCGGCGGCACGGCGAAAGCGGGCGACATCCTGCTGACGTGGTGGCAGTCGGGCTCGGGGATGAGCCGCGCGATCGTCACCGACGCCTCGACGCCGACCGAACCGGTCGTTCGCTATCTCGACATCGAGTACGACAACCCGGCGAAATCGGGCGACGGCAAGACGACGATCGGGCAGATGGACGAAAAGCTCAAGCCGAACTCGTTCGTCAAGATCGGTGCGCCGTTCGATCCCGGAACGATGGTCGCCATTCAGGACGGCGCCGAACAGAAGCCGGCGCAGGTCATCCGCGTCGCCGGCGACAAGGTCTTCGTCAACGGCTTTGCCGGCTCGATCGCGGTCGTCGACAAATCGCGCTGCACGCCGTTTCCGCTCGTCTCGGCGGCCAAGCCGGGCGACAAGGTCAAGGCCGTCTGGGTCAGCTCGCTCAAGGAAGGCACGGTCACGAAGGTCGATCCGAAGATCGGCCGCGTCTTCATCAAGTTCGACGTCGACGGCAAGGAAAAAGCCGTCTCGTTCGGCGAGGTGATGAAATGATCCTCCTTTAACCCGGCGTCCCGGAAAACCCGCTCCGCCCGCGTCGGCGGAAAAGCCGCGGCAATTCCGAAAAAAAAACGCCGTTTCGACATCCGAAACCGGTATGTCCTCAACCGTTTCTTCTCTGACCGGGAAGAAACGGTTTTTTTTCGGCGCGGCCGCGCGGCCGGGGCGAAAAACTAAAGTCCGCGCCCGGGAATGACGAAAAGTGGAAAAGCACCGACCGCGCCGGCGGGCGCTTCGCCTTCGGCGCCGGGGATTTTTCCTGGAAAAATGTTCGTCGAAACCGCTCGAAGCACGATTTTTCTTGCGTAAATCGGCGGTTATTGGTAAATTTTAACCGTTGCCTCCTAAATTTTTTTTCGCCAAATAATTCACAAACTCGGGGAAGGCCGGCATCAAGGAATATTGATAATCATACTTTCACAAATGCCTTTTTTCGCCCCTTTATAAAAAAATGAAAAGGACAACTCCAGCGCACTTGCAATGGACTCCGGCCAGGATAGTCGCGATCTGCCTTTTTTTGGGCTGTCTTTGGATTCTGCTTTCCGATAAAATTCTCGGCCTGTTCGTCAAGGACCCGGAAGCCTGGAGCGTTCTGCAGACCTACAAGGGCTGGTTTTATGTTTTCATCACCGGCGGGATGTTGTTCGCGCTGATCCGGAACAGCGTCCGGCGAACCCGCCAGATCGAGACGGCGCGGATCGCCTCTCTCGAACGGTACGACGAGCTCGTCGAAAACGCCAGCGACTGCATCTTCACGCTCGACGAGCAGGGGAATTTTACGGCCGCCAACCGCGCCGTCGAGAAAACTACCGGCTATTCGCGCGCGGAGATCCTGAAGCTCAATTTCTCGGACATTCTCGCTCCCGAACACCGCGATTACGTCGCGCATCTGCTCGACCCGCAGAACACGCACAACCCGTCGTCGATCAACGAGGTGCGGATCGTCGGCAAGGACGGCCGGACCTCGTTTCTCGAAATCAGCAGCCGCCCGCTGAGCACCAAGGACCACCGCGCGACCATCGAAAACATCGCCCGCGACGTGACGCAGCGGCATTTGATGCAGGTCGCGATCGAGGCCGCCAAACTGCGGTACGAAAAGCTCATCGAAACCGCCAACGAGGGCATCTGGACGGTCGACGCCGATTTTCGCGTCAATCTCGTCAACACCAAGATCTGCGAGATGACCGGCTTCCGGCCCGAGGACGTGCTCGGCAAATCGCTGCTCGACCTGTTCGACAACGAGGACATCAAACAGCGGATGAACGACTCGACGCTGCGGTCGCCGGACGGCCGGCTGTATCTCGATTTCCCGTTTACGCGCCCCGACGGCAAGCGGATCTGGCTGCTCATCTCCTCGAACTCGATCCTCCACAACGGCGAGTTTCAGGGCTCGCTGTATATGGCGACCGACATCACCGAGCGGAAGACGGCCGAGACGCTCCTGCTCGAATCCGAAGAGCGTTTTCGCGCGATCTTCGAGCATTCCCCGATCAGCTCGATGCTGATCGGCGAAGGTGGCACGGTGGTCGACTGCAACACGGTCGGCGCGCAATTGCTCGGCTACACTCGCGAGGAGATGCGGGGGATGCATCTTTCCGTTTTCGATATAGCACTGACCGCCGATGACATCGGGCAGCTTGACGAAAAAGTCATCAAACAGCGGGGCCGGACTTTGTTCGAGACGAAAAGCCGCGCCAAATCCGGCGAAATCTTCAACGTGCTGGTCTCGACGGCCGGCATCCGGATCAAGGGCGAAACTTTCGGGCTGGCGATGTCGATCGACATCACCGAACGGAAAAAGGCCGAGGAAATGGTGCGCGAATCCGAAGAGCGTTTTCGCGATCTGTTCGAACGGTCGGCGATCAGCGCGATGATCGTCGATCAGCATTCGCGGGTCGTCGACTGCAATCCGGCCGGTCTGGAAATGCTCGGCTACACGCTCGAAGAGATCAAAAAACTGACGATTTTCGATTTCGACGACCATCTTTCGAAAGAAGAGATCGCCGAACTGCAGGCGCAGTCGCTCGAACCCGGCAAAAGACTCCAGTTCGAGACGAAGCACCGCATGAAATCGGGCGCGATCAAAAACGTGCTCATCGCGACGTCGAGCATCCGGATTCACGGCGAAAATTACACTTTCGCCTCGGTCGTCGACATCACCGAACGGAAAAAAGCCGAAACGCTGCTCCGCGAATCCGAGGAGCGTTTCCGGGTTCTCTTTCACCGGTCGCCGGTCGGCAAGATGATCATCGCCGAGGGCGGAAAGATTGTCGACTGCAACGAGGCCGGTTTGGAGATGCTCGGCTACACATATGACGAGATCACCCGGATGAATATCTTCGACATCGACGCCGGGATGCCGAAAGCCGACGTGCTCGGGGTCGAGAAAAAAATATTCGGCAATGAAAACCGGCTCCAGTTCGAGACGAAGCACCGCACGAAGTCCGGCGCGATCAAAAACGTGCTGGTCGCGGCGACCAATCTGAACGTGGCCGGAAAAAACTGCGGGTTCGCCTCGTTTCTCGACATCACCGAAAAGAAACAGTCCGAAGAGGAGCTGGCCGCGCGCGAGCGGATGATCTCCGCCGTCAACAACGCCGCCCCGAATATCATCGTGCTGTGGGACGTGCGCGCCGGCACGATTCTTTACATCAACGACCGCGTCCGGCATCTGCTCGGCTTTACGGCCGAAGAAATGTGCGCGATGTCGCACGAGGAGATCTTCGGTCTGATTCCCGAAGAGGATCTGCCGAAGGTCTGGGAATTCAACAAACGGCTGCTTCGCGCCCGCGACGGCGAAATTCTGAGTTACGAAACGCGTTTTCGCAGCAAGGCCGGCGAAACGCGCGTCGTCAGCAGCCGCGAAACCGTTTTCGAGCGCGACGCCGCCGGGCGGGTCGTCAAGACCTTAAGCGTGGTCGAAGACGTGACCGAGCATAAAAAAGCCGTTCTCGAACTTGAGAGATCGGAAGCCCGGCTCCGGAAGCTGTACCGGATCGTTTCCGATTCGAACATCGATCCGAAGGAAAAGATCAGACGGCTGCTCGAACTCGGAATGCGTGAATTCGGCCTTGAAAACGCGCTTTTGGGAGAGGTCGCGGAGCAGACTTACCGGGTCGTCGAATCGGCCGCCCGGAACGGGATGCTGGTGCCCGGCTTCAGCTGTCATTTGAGCGAAACGCTTTGCCAGTACGTTTTGGCGAGAAACGAGATGATCGCCGTCGAAGAGCTCGGCGTCAGCGAGTGGAAGGAGCATTCCGCCTACAAATTGTTCGGATCGGAGGTCTTCATCGGCGTGCCCGTGCAGGTTTCCGGCAAACAGTACGGGACGCTCTGCTTTACGGGCCGGGATCCGCGCCCGACCCCGTTTACGAGCGGCGATCAGGAATTTCTCAAGCTGATGGCGCAGTGGGTCAGCGCCGAGCTGACGCGGCAGACCGCCGAGGAGGCCCTGCGGCACAGCGAGGAACAGCTCGTGCAGGCCCAGAAGCTCGAATCGGTCGGCCGGCTCGCCGGCGGCATCGCCCACGATTTCAACAATATGCTGACCGCGATCAACGGTTACAGCGACCTCCTGCTCGCGCGGATGGACGACGCCAACCCGCTGCGCCACAACGTCGCCGAAATCAGAAAGGCCGGCGAGCGTTCGGCCGCGCTGACGCAGCAGCTGCTCGCGTTCAGCCGCAAGCAGATCCTCAAGCCCGAGATTCTCAACGTCAACCAGACGGTCTCCGAGGTCGGCAGCCTGCTCCAGCGGCTGATCGGCGAAAATATTTTGCTTGTCAGGGTGCTCGATCCGGACCTCAAACCGATCGAGGTCGATCCCGCCAAACTTTCGCAGGTGCTCGTCAATCTCGTCGTCAACGCGCGCGACGCGATGCCGGACGGCGGGACGCTCGCGATCGAGACGAAAAACGTCCATTTCGACGAAGATTTTGCGAAAAAGAACGGCGGCGAGCGAACCGGCGATTTCGTGATGCTGGCGGTGACCGATACCGGAGTCGGGATGAGCGAGGAAACGCTGCGGCAGCTTTTCGAGCCGTTTTTCACGACCAAGGACGTCGGCAAGGGAACCGGTCTCGGGCTCGCGACCGTCTACGGCTTCATCAAACAGTCGGAAGGCTACATCACGGTCGACAGCGAGCCCGGCCGAGGCACGACGTTCAAGATCTTTCTGCCGTGCGTCGAGATCCCGGACGACAACGCCGGAGACGACGACGCGGAGGAGCGTTCGAAATCCGGTGCGGAAACGATTCTGCTGGTCGAAGACGAGGAACTGGTCAGGAATCTCGGCCGCGAGATACTCGAATCCGGCGGTTATCGCGTGATCGAGGCTTCGGGCGGCGAAGAGGCGCTCGACATCTGCCGGCGCGGCGATCTGCGGATCGATCTGCTGCTGACGGACGTCGTGATGCCCGAGATGAACGGCCGCGAGCTCTGGCAGAAGCTGGCCGAAACCTCGCCGCAGATCAAGGTCCTGTTCACATCGGGCTACACCGACGATATGGTCGTCCGCAACGGCATCACCAACGAAGAAGCGAACTTCCTGCAAAAACCGTTTTCGATCGACACGCTGATGCAGAAGGTCCGCGAAGTCCTCGACGCCGACATCATTCAATAATGCTGGCGACGGTCAGTTCGACACAGCTCTGGATCGATCGAATGTGCGAAGAAGAAAGAAAATACGTTTTACAATCGTGGAACATCTTCGATATCGAAGAATCGCCCGAAAAAACGACGCTTTATTATACGGGCAACAGGCTTACTTTTTCTGGACAGGCCGATTCGCCGATTACTCTGGAAATGCGGAAAAACGGCGACGACTGGCAGATCGTAAAATATACCTGTTTCTATTAAATCGACAAAATCTTCTGGCCGCTCGTGACAAAATTGGTTGGAATAATGATCGTTAAACTATCGAACGGTTATTTAACTTTCCACTAAAAACACCAAAAACACGAAATAATTTAGTGTTTTTGGTGTTTTTAGTGGAAAGAAAAAACAGCCAACGCAACGGAACAGCGGCTTTATCAACAATTTCCGTCGTCGACTATAAAACAAATAATCCGTGAAAATCCGCGTCATCCGTGTCATCCGCGGCCTATTAAACTATTAAATAAATTCAACTTTCGACTTATCTTAAGGTTATTGACCGTAAGACGGAACTCAGAACTTTTAACCGACTATTTTCTTCGGCCGTTCATTCGACTTGAGCACGCGTTTGCGGAGGCGGATCGATTTCGGCGTGACTTCGACAAGCTCGTCGTCGGCGATGAATTCGAGCGCTTCTTCGAGCGAGAGGTCCTTGACCGGGACGAGCCGCATCGCTTCGTCGGCGCTCGCGGCGCGCATATTCGTCAGCTTCTTCTCCTTGATCGAGTTGACGTCGAGATCGACCGCGCGGGCGTTCTCGCCGATGATCATCCCTTCGTAAACCTTCGTCTGCGGCTTGATAAAGAGCACGCCGCGTTCCTGCAGCGCGTAAAGCGCGTAGGTCGTCGCCTCGCCCATCCGGTCGGCGACAAGCGAGCCCGTGCCGCGGCCCTTCATCTCGCCCTGCCAGCGGTCGAATCTGAGAAACATCGTGTTCAAAAGGCCGGTGCCCTTCGTTTCGGTCAGAAACTCGCCGCGAAAGCCGATCAGCCCGCGCGACGGCACGTCGTATTCGAGCCGGACGCGGCCCGAGCCGTTGTTGATCATCTTCGTCATCTGGCCCTTGCGGCGGCCCAAAGCCTCGGTGACGACGCCGATGAATTCCTCGGGCACGTCGATCACGACGAGCTCGATCGGCTCCTGCGTCGAGCCGTCCTCACCTTTTTTCGTGATCACTTCGGGTTTCGAAACCTGCAGCTCGTAGCCTTCGCGCCGCATCATTTCGATCAAGATCGAGAGCTGCAGCTCGCCGCGGCCCGAGACCTTGAACTGGTCGGCCGAATCGGTGTCGGCGACGCGCAGCGCGACGTTGCCGAGAAGCTCTTTGTCGAGCCGTTCCTTGATCTGCCGCGAGGTCACGTATTTGCCCTCGGTGCCCGAGAACGGCGAGGTGTTGACGCCGAAGATCATCGCGATCGTCGGTTCGTCGACGGCGATCACCGGGAGCGGCTTCGGATTGTCGGTCAGCGTGATCGTTTCGCCGATGTTGATGTCGTCGAAACCGGCGAGCGCGACGATCTCGCCGACGCCGGCCTTATCGGTCGTCTGCCGTTCGAGTCCCTCGAAAACGTAAAGCTCCTTGACGCGCGTCTTCTGCGTCGAGCCGTCGCGTTTCGAGACGATCACTTCCTGGTTCTTGGCGATCTCGCCCGAAAAGATGCGGCCGATCGCGAGCCGGCCGACGAACGGATTGTAGTCGATGTTCGCGACGAGCAATTGGAGCGTGTCGTCGCGCAGCGCTTTCGGCGCGGGAACCGTCTCGACGATCTGCTCGAAGAGCGGTTTCAGCGAGTTCGATTCGTCTTCGAGGTTCTTTTTCGCCATCCCGTCGCGCGAGATCGAATAGAGGATCGGAAACTCGATCTGCTCGTCGTTCGCGCCGAGGTCGATAAAGAGATCGTAAATCTCGTTGACGACCTCTTCGGGCCGCGCGTCCTGGCGGTCGATCTTGTTGACGAGCGCGATCGCCGGCAGGTTCTGTTCGAGCGCCTTCCGCAAAACGAAACGCGTCTGCGGCAGACAGCCCTCGGCCGCGTCGACGAGGAGGACGATGCCGTCGACCATCTTGAGGACGCGCTCGACCTCGCCGCCGAAATCGGCGTGGCCCGGCGTGTCGACGATGTTGATCTTGTAGTCGCCGTAGCGGACGGACGTGTTCTTCGCCATAATGGTGATCCCGCGCTCGCGCTCGAGATCCATCGAATCCATCACGCGGTCGACGACCGTTTCGTTGTCACGGTAAATATGCGATTGTTTGAGCATCGCGTCGACGAGCGTCGTCTTGCCGTGGTCGACGTGCGCGATGATGGCGATGTTGCGAATTTTTTCTGTCGTGATCATAGCTGTAAATCCTGCCCGAAAGGCAAACGAAAATGATGACCGATTTGCGCGGAAAAGGCAAATGAGTAGTGAGTGGAGAGTGGAGAGTGGAGAGTGGAGAGTGGAGAGTGGAGAGTGGAGAGTGGAGAGTGGAGAGTGGAGAGTGGAGAGTGGAGAGTCGAGGGTCGAGAGCTTTTTCGGAAACCGGAATGCTTCCCGGACATTTGGGAAGACTTCCCGAAGGTTTGGGAAGTCTTCCCAATACTTCGGGAGCGCTCCCAAACGTTTTGGAAGTCTTCCCAATACTTCGGGAGCGCTCCCAAACGTTTTGGAAGTGTTCCCGAACATTCGGGGACGTTTTTCGGTGTGACGGGCGCGAAAACATCTTCTCCGGCGGTCTTGCCGCTCGCCGCGGGAAGGCCGCCGGCCGCTTTCCGGCGAGGTTTCGGGTTCGGGTTCGACCTTGCACGAACTGAAACGACGAACGACGGCTTACCGGCAAAGCGCGAGCTGCGGGTTCTGCGTGCAGACGAACTGTTTGAGCGCGTCGATCTCGGCCTGCTGTTTTTTGACGAGCTCGGTCTGTTCGGCGAGCTTCTTCTGCAGCGTCTCGATCTCGGCCTGCTGTTCGTTGATCGCGTTGACGGCGACGACGGCGACGCGGTCGTATTTGACGCCCTCGGTCTCGCCCTTTTCGTTCTCGATCGTCAGCAGCGGCTCGACCTCGGCGACTTCCTCGGCGACGAGCCCGAAATCGCGCTGATCGTTCGCGCGCCAGTCGAACGCGACCGGACGCAGGCGGCGGATCAGATCGAGGCCCGGCGCGTAAGGTTCGATGTTCGTCTTGTAGCGCCGCGACGACGAGCAGGTCGCGAGCTCGTTCGAAGCGTTGCGGCAGAGCGCCGTCGCGCCGGCCGCGCCGAGATTGCGGACGCTGACGACGCCGGTCTGCGTGTTCATCACGAGACTCCAGCCGCCGCCGTTGTTGCCGTAAAGGCCGACGCTTCCGTCGTTTTCCATCCCGACGAAGGCCCGCTCGGTATTCGGTCCGTTCTGGAAAAACCAGATCCCGGCGGAATTGTTCGCGCCGGTGTCGGCCGGGTTCTGCTTGATCCGGACGCGGTCGGCGACGTCGAGGCGGAAGGCCGGCGCGGTCGTGCCGATGCCGACTTTGACGGTCTCGCAGCCGATGTTCGCCTGACAGCCGCCCGTCCCGCCGATCGCGCCGAGGACGAGCGAATTGTTCGCGCCGGCCTGCGCGTAAGAGCCGACGGCGGTCGCGAAGCTGAGGCTCGCGGTCGCGCCGTTGGCGTAAGCGCCGAGCATCGTGTTGCTGCTGCCGTCGACGACGCCCGCGCCGGCCGATGCGCCGAAGAACGCGTTACTGCTGCCGGTCGTGTTCGCGCCGCCGGCGTTGCGCCCGACGAAGGAATTGAACGCGCCGGTCTGATTGAACGCGCCGGCGGTCGTGCCGAAAAAGGAATTATCGCCGCCCGACAGGTTGCGCTGGCCGGCGGCCATCCCGACGAACGTGTTGTCGCTGCCGCTCGTGTTGTCGCGGCCCGCCGTCACGCCCGCGAACGTGTTCCGGCTGCCGTTCGTGTTGGCCGCGCCCGTGGTGTTTCCGAAAAACGCGTTGAAGCCGCCGAACGTGTTGAGCTCGCCGCTGCCGACGCCGAAAAAAGAGTTGCTCGAACCGTTGGTGTTCGAGCGGCCCGCGTTCGCGCCGAAGAACGAATTGTTGAGCGCGTTCGACGTTCCCGCATTGCCCGCCCGGTAGCCGGCGTAGGTGTTGGAAGCGCCGAGATTGACCGGGCCGGTTTCGGTGCCGAACGAGGAATTCGTCGCGAGCGCGGAGAGAAACGGCTGGCTGCCGAGCAGATAGCCGAAACCGGCGTTGACGTAGAGCCCCGAAAGCGTGCCGCCGGCCGTGCCGTTGCCGCTGATGTTGAAGTTTCCGGTCTGCAGCCCGGTCGAGTTCTGGATGAAGTTCGCGCCGCCGCCGGTCGTCGTCACGTATTGAGCGGCCGGAATGCCGCCGAGCGCGAGCGCGTTGTCGGTCGTCGCGGCCGTCAGGCTCTTGATCGAATACGGCGCGCTCGCGACGCTCTGGCGCGGCGACATAATGAAGATGTTGCCGCCGGCCGGCCCGACGCGGATTTCGAGAAAGCGGTTCGCGCCCGAAAACGCCGCGCCGAAATCGAGCTGGACGGTGAAGACGCCGTTCGCGACCGGCACGTTCAGCCGCGGCAGCGTCGTGCCGATCTGGCTGCCGTTCGCCAAAGCGTCGTAGAGCCGGAACTCGAAGTCGTAATTGCCGTTCGCCGGCGCGCCGCCTTCCTTCAAACTTCCCTGATAGGTAAACGCGGTCGTCTGCGCCGCGACGACGGCCGGAAAAAGGCCGAGCAGCAGAAATAACAGGCAGGTTTCGAGTTTCTTCATATTTCCTCCTCAGCCGACGCGCGTCAGCACCATATAAAAATCGATAAAGCCGGTCGTCGCCGGCAGCTGGTATTTTTTGCCGCGCTCCTCGAACGGTTCGGGCGCGTATTTGACCGGAATCCGGCGGCGGACGACGATCTCGCGCTGGCCCTCGGCGAAATCGCCGGAGAGAATGTCCCATTCGATCGGCGAGAGAAAGACCGAGCCCTGATGCGTCAGATCGCCCTTGATCTTTTCGCGGTACGGCGCGACCGTCTTGCCGTCGGGGCCGATCCGCGTGCCCCAGTCCTCGCCTTCGAGCACGAACTCGACCTTCGGCACGGCGAGCGTGTATTTGCCCGTCGCGTGATCGATCTGGAGGTCGCAGTAATGCGTCCGGCCGCGGACCCACGCGCCGTTCGTCGTGTAGCGGATGTTTCGTTCGAGCTGGACGAGCGCCGAGTATTTGTCGACGGCCGCGACGCCGAGGTTCGGATACGCGGCGAACGCGGTTTTGACGAATTCGTCCTGCATCGACCAGCTCGTGATCTTCGTCCCGATCGGGATCCACGATTCCCAGCGCGCGCCGTTGTTCTTGTCGGGCTGGTTCGTCCGGATCGCCCCGCGGACCTCGCTCGTCAGCTCGACGAAGCCGGTGTGGACGCGCTCGATTTTGACGTCGTAAAGATAATCGAACTTGGTCGGCCGGAGGCTCTGCCGGCCGTCGAACTTGATCGCGTACAGATACTGCCCGACCCAGCCCTTGCTGACCTTCGGCGTGTAGTCGATCTTCGGAAAAGTCATCTCGGGCAGCGTCTGCGCGGCCGCCGCGATGCTCAGAAACAGGCCGATCGACACGATTCTCGCGGCTCTTTTTTTAATGGATTCAATCATATAAGTCATTTCTAAACCGGCGAACGAAAGACCGGCGCGGATGTTTCGGAGCGCGGTTTTCGCCGTCAAAATTTTCTTCTATACATAAACGCGGAAGTTTTGTTAAAATTTTTCGAGTTCCCCCGAAAAAAGATTTTTATGACGGAAGACGTGACGCGGCTTTTGCAGGAGTGGCAAAACGGGCGCAAATCCGCTTTGGACGAGCTTTTGCCGATCGTTTACGACGAGCTGCGGCGCGTCGCGCACCGGCTTCTGCAGAACGAATACGCGGCGACGCTGCCGACGACCGCGCTCGTCCACGAAGCCTATCTGAAGCTCGCCGGCCAGCATTCGGTCGACTGGCGGAACCGCGGCCAGTTTTTCGCGCTCGCGGCGCAGGCGATGCGGCGGATTCTGGTCGATCACGCCCGCGAGCGCCGCGCCCGCAAACGCGACGGTCTGAAGATCGCGCTCGACGACGCCGCGACGATTCCCGTCCAGTTGAACGAAACGCTGCTCGATCTCGATCTGGCATTGACCGAGCTCGCCGCCCGCGACGAGATGCAGGCGCGGATCGTCGAGCTGCGTTATTTCGCGGGGCTGACGTTCGAGGAAACGGCGGCCGTGCTCGGGCTCTCGACGGCCGGCGTCTTTCGCGAATGGACGTTCGCGCGGGCGTGGCTGTACCGCAAAATCAACGGCGTCTGAAAAATTTCCGGCGGTTTTGCGCGTGTTTAAAATGGGCGGGGCGTGATTCGTCAGAAGCCGTGAAAGCCCGGGAACAATCTTCCCGCTTTCCCGAATTTCCGTCGTCGCCCGAACTTTAATAAAAATGCAAAGCGCCGAGTGGCTGAAGATCAAGGAGCTTTTTTACCGCGCGATCGAGCTCGCGCCGGCCGACCGCGCGCGTTTTCTGGCCGCGCTCAAAGACGCCGCGCTGCGGTCCGAAGTCGCCGCGCTCGTCGCTTCGCACGAACAGGCCGCGGACTTCATCGCCGAGCCCGTGCCGGTCGGCCTCGGGCTCGATCAGCAGTCGCTCGCCGGCCGCGAGATCGGCGGCTACCGGCTCGCGGAAATCGTCGGAACGGGCGGGATGGGCACGGTCTTTCGGGCCGAAAGCCCGGATCGCGAAAAGCCGGTCGCGTTCAAGATCGTCAAGCGCGGGATGGACACGGACGCGGTCCTGCGGCGCTTCGCGCTCGAACGCCGGATCCTTGCGCGGCTCGAACATCCGTCGATCGCGCGGTTTCTCGACGGCGGCACGACGCCCGACGGGCGGCCGTTTTTCGTGATGGAATACGTCGAAGGCGTGACGCTGACGCGGTTTTGCGAGGAACGCCGGCTCGGCGTCCGCGCCCGGCTCGAGCTTTTTCTCGAAATCTGCGCGGCCGTCGAATACGCGCACCGCAATCTCGTCGTCCATCGCGACCTCAAGCCGTCGAATCTGCTGGTGACGGCGGACGGCACGCCGAAGCTCCTCGATTTCGGGATCGCCCGGCTGCTCGACCGGGACGGCGGCGAAGGCACCGCGACCGCGACCCGCAACCGGATGCTGACGCCCGAATACGCCGCGCCCGAGCAGCTGAACGGTCTGCCGGTGACGACTTCGGCCGACATCTACAGTCTCGGCGTCGTGCTTTACGAGCTGCTCAGCGGCCGCCGCCCGTTTCAGACTAAAAGCCGCACTTACGACGAGATCGCCCGCGCCGTCCGCACCGAAGAACCGCCGCGCCCCTCGTCCGTCGTCAGCGCTCCCGCTCCGATTTTCGACCAAAACGCCGCGAACAGCGACCGACGAACCGCCAACCAAACGCCGCCAACCAATCCGAAATCCGAAATCCGAAATCCGAAATCCCTCCGGGGCGATCTCGACAACATCATCCTCAAGGCGCTCCGCAAGGAGCCCGAGCGCCGGTACCGGACGGTGACGGAATTCGCCGCCGACATTCGCCGCTACCTGAAGGGGCTGCCGGTCGGCGCGACGGCCGACGGCGTGTTCTATCGTTTCTCGAAATTCGTCCGCCGGCACCGGCTCGGCACGTTCGCGGCGCTCGTCGTTGCGCTGGCGGCGGGCGTCGCCGTCTGGCAGGCGGCGGCGGCGTACCGGGCGCGGGCGCGGGCCGAAAGCCGGGCGCGGCAGATGCGCGACGTGGCCGGCTCGCTGCTCGACGAAACGAGCCGCAATCTGAGCGCGCTGCCGGACGGGCTCGAAATCCGGCAGGCAGTCATCGAAAAATCGGCGGCCGTGCTCGATTCGCTGGCCGACGACACGGACGACGCCGAATTCCTCGGCGAACTCGGCGCGGCCTACCAGCAGCTCGGCTGGGCGCGGACGTGGCATCTGCGCGATTACGAAAAGGCGTTCGAAAACCTGCAAAAGGCGCGGCGGCTCCACGAAAGAGCGGTCGCGCTCGCGCCCGGCGACGCGCGCCTGATCCGCAGGCTGGTCCTCACGCACGGTACGCTGCTCGAATTTTACCAGCTGCAGGGAAACAAGGAGGCGACCATCGAGCTGTACCGCACGAACGGCCGTCTGAACCGCCGTCTGAACGAGCTCGAACCCGACAATCCGCGGACGTTTTTCGAAAATTCGAACAACTATCTCGACCTCGGCGAAGTGCTCGGCGGGCTCGGCCGGACGGCGGAAAGCGCGGCCGCGCTCGACGAGAGCCTGGCGTCGATCGAGCGCGCCGTCGATTTGCAGCGGGCGCGGCCGGCGTCGCCCGACGGCGAATCGGAGACCGCGTTTTTCCTGATGCAGAAGGGCGCGCTGCTCGAAAAATTCGACCGTCCCGACGAGGCGCTGGCGGTCTACGGCGAGGCCGCCGATTTGGCCGACCGCGCCTACGCCGCCGATCCCGCGCAGGCGCTCGCCTTCAACCATTCGGTCCGCGTGCGGCGGATGATGGCCGACGTTTACCGGGCGCGCGGCGATTGGGCGAAAACGCTCGGATTGTACGAATTTTGTCTCGCACGGCTGGAGCAGAACCGCGATAATAAAAATCTCGATCAAAAAAGCTTTTTCTACGCGATCCCGGTCTACACGATGCGCGTCGGGATCGCGCTCGATAAGCTCGGCCGCCGGGCGGCCGGCCGCGAACGGCTCGAAACGGGACTCGCGCGGTATCTCGAAAACCTGAAAAAGTTCGAAAACTTCGCCGCCGACCTGCTCCAGATTCCCGAATTTCTGGGCCCGGCCGCCGATTTCTTCGCGGCCCGCGGCGAAAAACGGCGGGCCGCCGAGCTGTGGCGAAAAGAGGCGCTCGAACGACTCGAAAACTCTCTGCGGAAAAGCCCGGATGACGGCGCGCTGCTCAACTGTCTGGCCGACGCCCTGACGCGCCGGGCCGATCTGCTGAGCGGCTTCGAACCGGCCGCCGGCGGCTTTTCCGAGACCGGCGGCGCGTTTTTGAAGGAAGCGCTCGGCGATTACGAAAAGGCGCTCGAATATCGCCGCCGGGCGGCGGCCGCCGGAAATTCTTTCGCCGGCTCGGCATCCGAACAATTGGAACGGAAGATCGCGCGGCTCCGCGACCGGCCGGCGGGCGGAATCTGACAAAAAAAAGACCGGAACGCTCCGGTCTTTCAATTCAAGGAATGGGGAATGTTTCAGCGTTCTTCGCGGCCGACGATCAGGTTGTTTTCGACGCCGAAGACGCCGCTCACGCCGCTCACGAGGATGTTCGCGAGATTATAGTCGCCGCGGTTCGAGACATAGCCTTCGAGCGTCACGCGGCCGTTGTCGACGATGATCCGCATCGCCGGGTTCGGTTCCTGCAGATAGCGGTAAAGGCTGCCGCCGTTGCGCGTGAAGGTCGCGAGGATCTGCCGGCGGATCGTGTTGTCGAAGCCCGACGGCGGCAGAATCTCGATCCGGTTGACGACGCGGCCGACGCCGTCGACGTCCTTCACCCAGCGCTCGGCGTCACGCTTGTTGCGGGCGTTGAAGACCTTGCCGTAAAGCGTCACCGTGTCGCCGTCGATCTGAAAAGCGATATGGTCGAAAACGCCGTAGTAGGGAAGTTTGATCAGCTCCTTGAAAACCTTTTTCTCGAGCCCGTTCGACGGCGTCTGGGCCTTCGCCTCGAAGGCCGTAAACGATAAAAATACGAATGATAAAATCAAAAAATTACGAATATATCTCATCTTTTTTCCCTCCGACAAACTTTCAAAATACCGAAATTCGTTTGCGTTTTTAAGATGTGCGAAAGGCGCGGAAAGATGCCTGCGATTGACAAAACTTTACAAAAATATAATGAATTAAGCGGCTGATTTTAATTGCCTTAATGCTTCGTAAAGGACGATCCCGACGCTGTTTGCGAGATTCAGGCTGCGGACGTTTTCGTTCGGCATCGGGATCGTCAGGCAGCGTTCCCGGTTGGCCCGCAGCAGCTCTTCCGGCAGACCGCGCGTCTCGCGTCCGAAGACCAGACAGTCGCCGTCGCGAAACTCCCAGTCGGTGTAAGGCGTCGATGATTTGGTCGTCAGGTACAGAAAACGCGCGCCGGGCAGCGCCGCGTAAAGCCGTTCGATGTCGAGGTGGCGATGGAGCCGGACCTCGTTCCAGTAATCGAGGCCGGCGCGCTTCAGGGTGCGGTCGTCCATCCGGAAGCCGGTCGCGCCGACGATGTGCAGGTCGGTGAAGGTCGCCGCGCAGAGGCGCGCGATGTTGCCGGTGTTCGGCGGAATCTCGGGTTCGACGAGCGCGACGTGAAGCATCAGTTTTAAGGTAAAAAGTAAACGGCGAAAAGTAAAATCGGCGGAGGCGAAGTTTTATTCGGAGTGCATCTTTTTCGGGCCGGTTTTCATCAATTTACTTGTAAAATCAGCGGAATGTCGTGCCGAAAAGATCGGTTTGTGGTACAATCCGCATTTAGTCTGCCAAAACCGATACGAGTTTTAAGGAGAAATTTTAGTGTTTTTGAGTTTTAGAAACGTCATTTTATGCATTCTTTTACTGGGCGTCGGCGCGCCCGCGGCGCTCGCCCAGAACCAGACCGACGCCAGCGGAAAGACCGATAAAAAAGAGGCGAAGACCGATAAAAAGGAAGAAAAAAACGATAACAAGCAGCAGGTCGTCGATCCGTCGAAACTGACGGCCGAACAGGTCGCGGAATCGACGATCCTGATCTACGGCGGGCTTCTCGGCAGGCAGAATCTCAATCAGATCCGTAAGACGACGCTCGAGCGCGGGAAAATCTTCCTGACCGACGCGAAGGGACGCGCCGAGACCGTCAACTACGACCGCTGGATCCTGCGCGGCGACAATCTGAACAAGGAGAAGATCCGGGTCGATCAGGCGTTTCCGAACGGCGAAAAATTCTCGCTCATCTACACCGGCGACAAGGTTTTCGGCATCTACAAGGACTCGGTCTTCACCCCGCGCGAGGACGCGACGAGCGCTTTTCAGAACCAGATCTGGCACGGTCTCGAAGGCCTGCTGCGGTATAAGGAAAACGAATCGAAGCTCGAGCTCGCCGGCCGCGACAAGGTGATGGGCGTCGAGTATTTCCTGCTCGACGTGACCGATAAACAGAATCGCAAGACGCGCTTTTACGTGAGCCTCAAATCCTACCGCGTGATGATGCTCGAATACGAGGAGGCGGGCGTCAAGTACCGCCGCAAATTCTACGATTACCGGTACGCGCAGGGGACGCTCGTCCCGTACCGCTCGGTGCTCTGGGCCGACGACAAACAGATCGAGGAATCCGAGATCGGCACGACGACCTTCGGCCAGAAGGTCGAGCCCGAGCTTTTCCAGGAAGGTTAAGCGAAAAATTATTTGCAACTTTATTTCGGCTGGTCGGTGAAAAGCGTTGAGTATTCAGTTCTTTTCAAAGGAGTTTAACCCGATGACCAAGCCGAAATTTCTTTTCAGCGTCATTTTTCTACTGATCGCCGGCGCCGCCGGCGTTTTCGCGCAGACCGACAGCCGGCCGCCGAAGGCCGATCCGTGCTACGAGGTCGTTTTGCAGACGATAGTCGCTTCGAACGCCGGCGGCGGCCGCGACGCGGTTCCGCCGGCGCTCGCGGGCATCGTCAAAAAACTGAAAGCCGGTTACGATTTTTCGGACTACCGGCTGATGAACAGTTTTCTGCAGCGCACCAACAACTACATCGAATACAAAAGTCTCGCCAACGATTTCGGGCAGACGGCCGATAAAAACTATCCGGCGTTTTTCGAATGGTCGCTCAAGGGCATTCAGAATCTCGTGAACGCGCAGGGCAAAAACGTTTTGCAGTTCGAAAGCTTTCGCTTCGGGATGCGCGTGCCGCTCGTTAACGCCGCCCGCGACGAAAGCGGCAAACCGCTGCCGGCGAGCGTCAGTTACGAGGGCATCGGTCTTTCGACGATGCGCTTCAGCCTGCCCGAAAACGAGCCGACCGTCGTCGGCAGTCTCGCGACGGCGAAACCCGGCGAGCTGCTGTTTCTGGTGCTGACCGTCCGTCCGGTCGAATAAATTCCGGAAACTTTCGCAACCTTTGCAGCCGCCGCGCGTGATTCAGTATCGTGAGGCGGCTTTTGTTTTGATTGAAATTCTGTTGTAAAAAAGTATGAGTGTATGGCTTTGGACAAATTCGAGAAAACGAACACGGAGGCGCGCGCAAAATCCGTGTCCGTTGAAAAAAGGTCCGACCATCAACTGATCGAAGCGACGAAAAAAGGCGACGAAACGGCCTTTGCCGAAATCGTCGAACGTTACCGCAACCCGTTGACGAACTATCTTTTCCGGATGCTCGACGACTACGAGGAAGCGGTCGATCTCGTGCAGGAAACGTTCGTCCGCGTCTATTTCGCGATCGAGCGTTATCATACGGAATACGCGTTCTCGACTTATATTTACCGGATCGCGACGAATCTCGCGATCAGCGAGATCCGCCGCAAACGCCGTCGCCGGCTGCTGTCGCTGTCGAGTTTTTTTCAGACCGAGGAGAACGAGACGCAGGAATTTCATCCGCCCGACGAAAAATCTCTGCCCGACGAGAATCTGATCGATACGGAGCGCAGCCGGACGATCGAAAAAGCGATCGCCGCGCTGCCGGACAAATACCGCGCGCCGATCGTCCTGCGCGAGATTCAGGAGCTCAGCTACGATGAGATCGCGCAGGTGCTCGGGCTCGGGCTCGGCACGACGAAATCGCGGATCAGCCGCGCCCGCGCGCTTTTGCGCGAAAAGCTGAAAAAGTATTTTGACTGAAAATGAGTGACGAAAACCGGAACCAAGAAACCGAAACACCGAGCGCCGACGAACGCCGGCTGCGCGAGCTGTTTAGTTCCCTGAAAAAAGTCGAAGCGCCGAAGGATTTCGATCTGCGGCTGAAGGCCCGCCTCGCGAACGCGCGGGCGGAGGATTTTCGACCGCGTTTCGGCTGGGCGCTGCGCTTTGCGCTGCCCGCGCTGGCCGTCGTGCTGGCGCTCGGCCTGTTCGTTTTCAGCGGTCGCCTGACGTCGAACGATGCGACCGTCGCGAGCGCCGGAAATTCTTCGCCGGCCGCCGAACGTCCGCTGCCCGCCAATTTCGCCGCGTCCGTCCCGACGCCCGTCGAAACGCCGGAAACGCCGGATCTGAAAGCCTCTCTGCCGACCGATCAGGATTCGCCGAAACCGCCGGAAAGGGAAGTCGCCCAAACCCGGCCGGCCGCGACTCCGGTCAGAAAAATCAAGCGCGACGGCGCGGATCGGGAAGCTCCGCTTTCGGAAGACAAAGCCAGCAAGCTGACGCCGGTTTTCCAGCCGAATCCGGCGCCGAAACCGGTTCCGACCGTCGAGGTCCGCGAAACGCCGAATCCGCTGACCGTCCGCGACGTGCTTTCGACGATCGGCATCGACGCGGCCTTCGAAAACGGCCGCTGGACGGTCAGATCGATCACCGCGAACGGCGTCGGCGAAAGCTCCGGCGTCCGCGAAAACGACGTCGTCGAGGCGATCGACGACGAGCCGCTTAACGGCGAGACCGTTTTCTACAAAACCGCCGCCGGCCGCACGCTGACCGTCACCCGCGGCGGCGGAAAACTGAAGATCCGGCTCCGCAACAAACAGTAAAATCTCCGCTCAAAGGGTGTGACAAAACTTGTTGGAATAATGAGCGTTATACCCGCGGCCGGTTTTTAATCGATCCGCTAAACACACTAAAAACACGAAANNAAAGAAATTTAGTGTTTTTAGTGTTTTAGCGGAAGATCGAAACAGCGGACGCGACCGGAATCGCCGCTTTTTCCAATAAGTTCTGTCACTAACTATAAATTCCCCGTCTTCGAAAGGAGGGGAATTTTTTTCTCATCCGAAATCCGAAATCCGAAATCCGAAATCCTAAAGTTTTCGTCGTTCGCTGCCGATGAGTCGGTTAGCGGTATTTGTTCGCGCACGGCGCCGGGAGTCTTTCCGGCGGCCGCAAAAGCGGTCGAATTACTTGATAAAAAAGCGGAACGACGTCAATTTGAACACCGCTCGAATTGAGCCAATTTCAGCACTTTAGTCCCCAAACAATCCGCCGCGGTTCTTTCATTTCGGCTTGCCACGAAAAATCCATTCTCAACAAGGGAGATTCACTAAATGTTTGGCTTAACTAAAGGGTTTCGGGCAGCGGCCCGATCGTTTGAAAATTTTTTGCCGATGCTGGTGCTCGGCCTTTTGACAATCACTTTTTCTTTCAATCCGCCGGCCGTCGCGCAGACGAAAGGCTCTTTCCAACCCTCAATCAGGAAAAGATTCGTTTCCGACGTCCGGCTCGGCGATTTCCGGGCCGAGACGTTCGCCGGCGTCACGCGCCTCCGGTGGAAGACCGATTTCGAACAGAACGTTCTCGGCTTCCGGCTCTGGCGGCAGGATCAGGGACAATTGAAGCCGGTCTCCGCCGATCTCGTCGGCGGCAGTATGATGAAGGTCGCGAACGGCCTGCTGCCCGACGGCGGCGAGTACGCTGCCTACGATCAGACCGATTCGACCAATGTTTACTACTGGCTCGAAGTCGTCGACATCAACACGAAAAGCGGCTGGTTCGGGCCTTTTTACCCGCAGCCGAATTTTTCGGCCGAGACGGCCGCCGCCGTTTCCGACACGGTCGCAAAGATCGACGAGGCCGAATCGCGCCGGAAAGTGCAGACCGATCAGGTCAATTTTTCGACGCCGCGAATCAGCAAAGCGAAAGTGCGGCAGATGACGCCGCCCGCCGCCGGTCTGTTGGCCGATAACGGCGCCGCGCTCAAGATCGAGGTCCGCAGCCGCGGAATTTACCGGATCGACGCGCAGAGCCTCGCGGACAACGGTTTTCTGCGGACGGAATCGGCCTACTGGAAGGTTTTCGCGGGCGGCGTCGAACAGCCGATCACGGTCAATACCGACGGCTCGCTCGATTTCTTCGGCGTGCCGGTCGATACTTTGCAGACCACTACCAACATTTACTGGCTGGTGCTCGACAAGACGCCGGGCCTGCGCTTTTCGCAGCGGACGCAGCCCTTTATCGATTCGGCGGTTTACGGCTGGTCGCCGGTGACGGCCGAAAGACGCGACAAGACCTACCGCGTCAGCTCGGTCCTCAACGGCCCGCGCGAGAACTGGTTCGGCGCGGTCGTCAACGGAACGGCTTCGAATCAGACGCTGACGCTCTCCGACATCGCGACCGACAGCGGGCAGACGGCGACGCTCGGCATCGATCTGCAGGGCCTGACCTCGATCGCGCATCAGGTTTCGGTCGTTCTCAACGGCGTTTCGATCGGCCAGATCAATTATTACAATCTCCAGCGGACGGAATGGCAGACGACGGTTCCGCTCTCGAATCTCGTCGAAGGCACGAACACGATCACGCTCAAAGGCCTCAATACGACGTCGGACATCAGCATCACCGAAGCCGTGCGGATCATTTATCCGCGGCGGCTGAAGGCCCTCAACGACCGGCTCGATTTCAGCGTGCCGGCCGGCCAGTCCGTCAAATTGAAGGGCTTCGCGAGCGCGCAGGTGCGGATTCTCGACATCACCGACCCGACGCAGATCGTCGAATACCAACCGGCCAGCGCGGCGGAAGGCGACGGCACTTATTCGGTGACGGTGGCGGCCGCTTCGTCGGCGCGCGTGATGCTCGCGCAGGGCGGGCAGTATCTGCCGTTCGCGGCGACGCCGCTGATCAGGAACAACCCGTCGTATCTGAAAAACGTGATGAACGGGGCGCGCTTCGTCGTTATCACGACGGCCGATTTCAGAAAATCGATCCACGATTTCTGCGAGCTGCGCCAGCTGCGCGGAATGTCGACGATGCTCGTCGACGTGCAGGACATTTACGACGAATTCAACCACGGCGTCAAAAGCCCCGAGGCGATTCACGATTTTCTGCAGTATGCGAAGACGAACTGGGCGGTCAAGCCGGAGTTTGCGCTGTTCGCGGGCGACGGCACGAACGATCCGAAAAATTATACGGGGCTCGCGGGCGACAATTATAACCGCATCCCGACGATGATGACCGACACGTGGAATCTCGAAGTCGCGAGCGACGAGATGATGGCCGATTTCGACAACGACAGCGTCGGCGAAATCGCGCTCGGACGGCTTCCCGCAAAGGACGAGGTCGAGCTCGAATGGATGATCGAGAAGACGATTCTCGCCGAACCGCTGACGCGGCAGGAAGTGGGCGAACGCGGCGTCTTTTTCGTCGCCGACGCCAACACCGACTACGATTTCCCGAGCGGCTCGCGGTATATCGGACTCGGTCTGCCGGCGTCGATCCCGATCAATTATCTCGACCGGACGACGCAGGACCCGCAGGTTCTGCGGACGGCGATCATCGACGGGATCAACGCCCGGCCGGCGGTCGTCAATTATTTCGGACACGCGACGGTGACGGCGTGGTCGGGCGCGCTGATCTTCCGGGTGGCCGACGCGGCGAGCCTCGTCAACACCAAGAAGACGCCGTTTATGACGATGATCGACTGCGCGAACGGCGATTTCGCCGAAGCCGGCATCGATTCGCTGGCCGAAGCCGTCCTCAAACAGCGTTACGGCGCGAACGCGGTCTGGGCCTCGTCGGGCTGGAACACCGCTTACGAGCAGGAATTGATGACCAACGATTTCTATAAAAAGGTCTTTACCGGAATGCCGCTCGGCGAAGCGGCGCGGCAGACGAAACTGATGTACGGCGGCAACGATCTGCGGCGCACCTACATCTTTTTCGGCGACCCGACGCAGCCGCTCGTCATACCGTAAGGGGATTTCGGATTTCGGATTTCGGATTTCGGATTTAATGTACGGCAGGCTGTCAGCCTGCCGTGCCCGTTCGCGAGTGTGAAGCGCCGAAACAGACTAACAGTCTGTTTTACGTTTCCCGTACACTCTTTCTCAATTTGCTCTAAGTGCCGGGCGGTTATCGGTAAATCCTTTAGAGTCAAAGTCGAACTCTCGTTTTAAATCAAAAGGCCGGCGTGAAGCCTTGGGTTCACGCCGGCCTCTTTTTTTGCGGTTCGGTTATTTGCCGGTCAGCAGGTCGTTGACGGCGGATTCGAAGATTTCGGTTTTGCGTTTCGCGCGCTTGACGTCCGGGTGGGCGTCGTTGAATTCTTTCTGGAGATTCCAGAGATCGGTCGCGAGCTCGCATTTGCGGACCATCAGTTTGCCGAGCGCCGCCGTCAGCCGCGCCGCGTCGGCCGGCGCGACGGCCATTAAACGGTCGAGCTCCTTCTGGAGCAGCCCGACTTCGTAACGCAGATCCTTAACCTTCGGATAATCCTCGGTGTAATCGACGAGCAGCGCTTCGAGCGTCGATAAAAGCTCGGTTTTCCGCAGCAGCACCTCGGCGTAGGCGGCCGAGGCCTTCGCCGACGCGGCCGGCGCGACCGATGCGACCGGCGCGGGTTTCGTCTTCGGCGTCTGCGCGCCGGCGGCGGCCGCGCCCGCAATCAAAAGAAAAGCGATCGAAAAAAGCCGTAAAATCGTCATTATACGTAAATGATAGCCCCAACAATAGTTTTTCCCAACACCCCGACTATGTCGGAAAGCCGGTTTGCCTCGATCCCGAACAATCCGCAATCCGAAATCCGAAATCCGCAATCGCCGTCACATTTCGATGTCGAACGTCTTCGGATCGAGCTTGAGATTGAAGCCGAACTCGGTGAGCGTGAATTTCCATTCGACCTCGGTCGTTCCGTTCTGGCCGCTGATCGAATAGTTCAGCCGATAAGCGTGCGGCAGCATCACGCCCTTTTCCGCGCGGAAATCGGAGAAATCCTCGACGAGCTTGATCCGGCTTTCGAGCTGGCGGCCCGAATCGTCGACGCTGCGGCCGATCGTGTTGGTGCTCGTGCGGCCGATCGACGCCGAGCTGACGCGTTTGTACTCGGTCCGGACGTGGCGGAAGGTTTCCTTGTCGAAATACATCTTGATGTCGAAATCGCCGCCGCCTTTGGGCGAATAACCGATCACGTAGGTTTCCCGGTCGTCGATCTTTTTCGTGCCGTCGGCGGACAGCTTGGCTTTGGTTTCGGGCGTGTTCAACAACGCCCACGACGACGAAAGCGTGCCGCCGAAGAGGCTGTCTTCGAGCATCAGCTCGTTCGACGCGAGCAGGTTGCCGAGCAGCGAATGGATGCCCGGACGGATGAACGAGACCTTGACTTTTTTGCCGTCGTAGCTGAATTTTTCGAACGGGTAATCATTCAGATTGAGATTCAGCCCGAAAAAGTTTTTGCCGCCTTCGGAAGCCATCACGACGCGGCCCTGACCGGGCAGGCTTTTCGGCGTGACGAACGAGACCTGCACGTCGCCGACGACGATCTGATTTTTGACGGCGGCGCGGATCGCGGCCGTGCCGATCGAATCGAGATGTTTGGCGATGATCTCGTCGGCCTTCAGTTTCTGGGCCGGAACGGCCAGCGCGCAGACGGCCAGCATCAAAAAGCCCGCCGCTATTTTAAAACTCTTCATATTTTTGACCTCAAGTGAAACGACTCTACCGATTTCGGATGGCGGACGTGCGATGTCGGGTTGCTCGGTTCGGCTTTCCGAAACCGAAGTCTTTGAGAAAGAAATCCTAATGCACGATCATTTATTCAAAACGGTATCAGTTTGTTGATGCTACATTACACGAAGTTTCATCGTCAGAGCAAGCATTTGGGTCGTTCGAAAGCGCGTCGCAGGAAAGTATTTCGAGATCCTTGTCGGCCTCGGTCAGCCCGTCGCCGAAGGTTTGGCGTTCGGCGAGCGTTTCGAAATAAACGGTGATGTTGTCGAGAATCTCCCCGGCCGAGTGCGAATGATAGAGCGTCTGCCGGAACTGCGCGCCGCCGACGAGACCTTTCGTGAACTGGCCGGCCAATTGCTTCATCTTGCCGAGCGCGACGATCTCCGGCATTTCTTCCTGGAGCATCTCGAAAAATTCGAGCAGAACGGCTTTTTTCTCGGCGACGTCGGGCTGGTACGGTTGGCGGCCGTTGAGGACGTCGTCGAACTGGCGAAAGATCCACGGATTCTGCATCGCGCCGCGGCCGATCAGGATTCCGTCGACGTTGGCCTCGGCCCAGCGGCGCATCCCGTAATCGATCGTCGTGATGTCGCCGTTGCCCGAAACCGGCACCGAAACGGCGTCCTTGACGGCCCCGATCAGGTTCCAGTCGGCCATTCCCTTGTAGCCCTGCTCGCGCGTCCGCCCGTGAACCTGAATATGCTCGACGCCCACGCTTTCGGCCATTTTCGCGACCTCGACGGCGTTGATCGTCGATTCCGAGTAGCCGACGCGCATTTTCAGCGTGAGCGGGATCGTGATCGACTTTTTGATTGCCGTCAGGATCGTTTCGAGCCGCGGCAGATCGCGGAGCAGCGCCGAACCGCCGCCGCCCTTGACGACCTTCGGCGCGGGACAGCCGCAGTTGACGTCGACGATGTCCGCTCCGACTTCCTCGGCCATCTCGGCGCCCATCGCCATTCGTTCCGGCCGGCCGCCGAAAATCTGGACGGCGAACGGGCGTTCCTCCTCGTCGAAGCGCATCTGCCGCTTGGATTTCGGATTTTGGCGCGTCAGCCCCTCGACCGAGATGAATTCCGAGACGACGAGCCCGACGCCGCCGCGGCGCTTGATGAGCCGGCGAAAAGTGTAGTCCGTGACGCCCGCCATCGGCGACAGGATGAGCGGCGGATTGATCTCGATGTTTCTGATCCTGAACGGCTTCATCTTAGTTAAACGGTCTGCCGGAGCGGTTCGTAGTGCAAAGGCATCAGGTGTTCGGGATGCAAGGTCAGCAGCGCGTAGGAAAAACCCTCGTGATCGACGAAATCGACCTCGATCGATTCGCCGGCCTGATAAATCTCGACGATCGTGCCGACCTGCCCGCGCCGCAGGCCCTCGTCGGGCAGATCGATCGTTAACGCGACGACGTCGAATTGCTTGAGTTCTTTCATAAAAAAATCGCCGGTCGAAAATCCCCGGCACCCATCGTTCGGGAAATTTAAACAATAACCCGACTGCGCCGCGAATTTCAACAGCGGATTTTCGAGCCGCGCCTTTCCGCTCCGCGCCTCGGCGGTAAATTTTCCGGGACATTTCGGAATTCTGAAAAGCGAAGCGGGCGGTTTCCCGCCCGGACGCGGAAAATCCGGCGGCCTTTTCGCATCGGTGCGGCCGTCTGCGGGCGAAACCCGAAACGAATTGTTTACGGCTCGTGTCAGGCCGATTTACGATGTGAATTTTCTTCGGCCGGCTCCCACAATCCGAGGATGTCTTCCTCCTCTTCGGTTTTCTCTCTTTCGGTGATTTTTTCGAGGTTTACGAGGAGCTTCTGCGCCGCTTCGATCGAAACGATCCGGTAAGTGCGGCGGACGTTCTGCGGTATTTCAATGACTATCTGACCCATATCCTGATTGTATCACAAAGGTCACTTCGGGCTGCCCTTGAAATCCTTCAAAACCTCGACGAGCTGCGCGATTTTATCGGTCGGGAGCTCGCTCAAAATCTGCGGCAGCTCATCGCCCCCGGCGGCTCTTTTCAACGCGTTGAGCGAATGCGTTTCGGCGACGGCCTGTTTTTTGCCCGGCTGCCAGTCGAGCAGATCGTTCGGCGTGCAGTTGAGCGCGAGACAGAGCTTTTCGATCTGATCGAATTTGAGCGCGCTGATGACGCCCTTCAGAATATCGCGCGCCGTCGACGGCACGAAGCCGAGACCGGTCAGAAACGAATAATATTTTTCGATGCCGCGCAGCCGCATCATCCTTTGAACATTCGGAATCAGCATATAAATTCTCCTTCGAAATAATGATCGTCAAACTTTCGAGCTTTTTTAGCCGTCCGCTAAAAATACGAAAAAATTTAGTGTTTTCGGCATTTTTAGCGGATTCCCGAAAAAACGTTCGCGACGGGAGCGCCGCGTGTTCCGGTCAAATCCGTTTTCCCTGGCACCCTCCGGTTTTCGCCGAAAAAGCGCCCGCAGGGCCGTCAGACGGCCGGCAAAGCCGCAAAAAAACGGTTCGCTCGCGAAAAAAAAACGTTTTTCGCGAAATTCTCGCCCAAAACGGCGGCCGCCGCGGCTTTTTCGGCGATTTTACGGGTTTTTTGGGAAAAATTCAACATTTTTTGAAACTGAACATAGGAAAAACTATTCTTCCCTTTATTTTTTGAAATTGAACATAGAAAAAACTATTCTTCCCTTTATTTTTTGAAATTGAACATAGAAAAAACTATTCTTCCCTGTTTTTTTTGAAATTGAACATAGGAAAAGCTATTCTTCCCTTCTTTTTTGAAAAAAAAATAATTTTTCCCGGAGCTGTGCGGCACGGTAATCGACCGATGCGTTGATTCGTTCGTGAATCGCGTTTTCGATCGAATCGGAACCGGCAGCCGGCGAACAGCCGGTTTTTATCCACCAAAAACACTAAAAACACTAAATTTCTTTGGTGTTTTTTTAGTGTGTTTCGTGTTTTTGGTGGTAAAAAACAACCGATCGCCGGCAGATGTTTTCATTTACCGGCAGGTTTCGCGGCGTTTGGTCTCAAAATCATTAAAAGCGCGTTTGAGAAATGATCGTACCGGACAGTTCTGCTAAAAAAACACGAAAGATATTTTAGCGTTTCGGCGCGCGGCCGGTCGTCAGGCGGTTTCCGCCGCTGGCAGTTCGATTTCCGCCGGCCGGCGTTCGCGCTTCGAAAAGAATCGCTTTTCGAGCCGCTGGCGGAGCCGGAGCGAGTATTTTTCGACGAAATAATAGGAAAAGACGGTCATCGCGGCGAGACCGATGAAGTTGAGCGGCGTCCGCGTCAGCGCGCCCGGGTTTTGGGGATTGAAAAACGGCTGTTGCCAGAGATAGATCGAATAGCTCATCATCCCGAGCGTGACCATCGGCGCGGAATTCAAAAAGCGGCCGGCCATCGTTTCGTGGTTCGTCACCGCCCAATCGATCAAAACGGCGGTCGACAGGTTGATGACCGTGAACGACAGCCCGAGAAAGATACGCGGATGGTCGACCTGCGCGTTGGCGAGCAGGATCGCCGGGATCAGCAGAAAAACGAGCTTCGAGCCGAGCATTCGCCGGTAGAGCGGATTGCCGTGAAGCCGTTTGTAGAAAAGCGCGAGCAGGCAGCCGGCCGCGAGCGCGTCCATATTGGCGTGAAAGCCCTTCATCACCCAGATCGCCGAATCGCCGAAAATCTGAAAGTCGGCGAGCCGCAAAAGCGGGCAGACGACGATCAAAAGCCCGAGCAGCAGCTTCGTTTTGCGGAGCCCGAAAACGAGCAGCACGGTCGGGAAGATCAGATAGAACTGTTCTTCGACCGCGAGCGACCACGTATGGCCGAGCAGCCACGCCGACGGGTTGACGTAATCGCTGACGTAAAACGAGGCGGCGAGAAAAGATTTGGGCGGAATCAGAATCGCGCCGGCGAGCGCCATCGCGCCGACGACGAGCAGATAAAAATAATACGGCGGAAAGATCCGCAGCGTCCGGCGGAAATAAAACTTGGGAAGATCGATGCGGTCGGTTTTTTCGAGTTCTTTGATGAGCAGGCCGGTGATCAGAAAGCCCGAGATCACGAAAAACACGCGAACGCCGAGATTGCCGAGGTTGCCGTCGCTCGGATAACCGAGAACGTGCAGCCAATGGCCGGCGATCACCAGCAGGATCGAAATGGTCCGCAGCCCGTCGAGCGACGGGATTCGATACGAAGATTTTTCCATAGGGCCGGATCGGGCAAATTAATATACTCCCAATCGCGGCGTAAATCCAGAAGAAAAAAGATTTTTGTTTGGGACAACCGGTTGTCAGCCGGGTGACGGGCGTCAGCCTGTAAAACGGCTTCGCATCCTTTGAAGCATTTGACGCCGCTCGCGCGGCGTGGGCCGGCTGACAGCCCGCCGTACGAATGAAGCGAAAATCAAAAAAGCCGCGGCGGGCGCGGCTTTTGTCAGCGTTTTTTGATCGGCGTCACGTGATCGAACGTCCGGCGGAAGTCGTCGCCGACCATCGGGACGGTGCGGCACATCTCGTAGAGCCGCGAACGCAGGCGGACGCCGATCCGGTCTTCGAGCGTTTCGTCGCGCTCGGCGCGGCGCTCGTCCGGATAATTAGTCGTAAAGATCGTCAGTTTTCGGTCGTTGTAGCGCGTGTTGATGATGTGCGCCATCGTGTCGCGAACCCATTCGGTCGGTTTCGACGCGCCGATCTCGTCGAGGACGAGCACTTCGGCGTCGAGAATCGGCGCGAGCACTTTCAATTCCGAGGTCTGCGTGTTCGAGTTGTAGGAATCCTGGATCTCCTTCAAAAGCGCGCCGAATTCGTAGAACAGACAGGTGAATCCGCGCTCGGTCAGACCCTTCAGGATCGAAACCGCGAGATGCGTCTTGCCGACGCCGACCGTGCCCATAAAAAGCAGGCCGCGATCGATCGCCGGATATTCCATCGCGAGCTTCGAGGCGTATTTGAAAGCGCGTTCCTGCGACGGGTTCATCACGCGGTAGCTGTGGAAATGACAGTCGGCGTAACGCTTCGGGATCCGCGTTTTGTCGAGCAGGTTGGTGTGCGATTTCTGTTTGCGGCATTCGCAGCGGCGCGCGCCCTTGCCGGGCACGACTTCCATCCCGGAGCCGTAGCATTTCGGACAGACTTCGGGCTCGTCGTCCGGTTCGGGCGCGGCGTAGAAATCTTTTTCGTACGCGTCGTCGGCCTTGTTCGGAACGGCAAAAAGCGAATGGATTTTGGCTTTTTCCTGCGACATCAAGCTCTGTTTCTGTATTTTCGACCTTTACTGACCTTACTCTCTTCGGGGACGAGTTCGTAAACCACTGAAGCTATTTTGGGATTATAGCACTCAATGAAATGAATTCAAGTTTTATTTCACCTTTTAAAAACCAGTAAAAATGGGCTTTTCGCGAACATCGAAAATGGTCGAAAAATGAAGTTGCTGAAAATACAGGACTTACGAGTTGATAAAAAATCACGTCGCCGGGAAAATTCTTCGGGACCGTTTTTTGCCGCCGCGACGTGTGGTAGTCTTAAGTCTTGAGTCCTGAGTCTTAAGTCTTGAGTCCTGAGTCTTAAGTCTTGAGTCTTTGGTCTTTAGTCTTTATTATAAAGTCGTCTATTGCGTGAGCGGCTCGCTTGCGGTTTTAGGACTTAAGACTTAAGACTCAAGACTTAAGACTAAAAACTCAAGACTTTAATCGATATTATGGGAATTATCCGCAGTGTAATGATCAAACTGGGGCTGGCGAATCTGGCCGCCGAACGGACGCCGATCTCGGTGTTTCTGCTCGACGACGATCGGCGCCGGCACCGCTGGTTCAGGAAACGCTTCGAGGGCGACGACGTGACGGTCGCCGAGACGGTCGAAGAGGCCAAAAAGATACTGACCGAAGACACGTTCGACGCGATCTTTCTCGATCACGATCTGCTGCCGCATCATTACGAATCGAACGATCACAACGATTTTTCGAGCACCGGCTACGCGATCGCCGAGTTTCTCAACGAGAAGAAAGAGCTCCAGCGCGCGGCGACGATCATCGTCCACACGCGCAACGCCGACGCCGCGATCCGGATGGTCCAAAAACTCCGCGAATCCGGCCGCAACTGCGAATACTGCGCCTTTCCGATGCTCGATCTGAAGATCAAGAATTACTGGAAACGGTGAAGACCGGCGGAATCGATCAAATGCTTTGGTTTTTGGTCTTTGATCTTTGACCTTTGACCTTTGGTTTTTGATCTTTGACCTTTGAAATGAAAGCGAAGATCAAAGACCAAGGGCCGAATTGCTTATAAAAAACACAATACTTATCGCCCGGCACCTCTTCCGAAAGCTTATTTTTCTCGTTTACGAACAGTTTTGAACAAAAAAACGCGAATCCCGGAAATGATTTTCTCGCTGCTGATCCTGGCGGCCGCTCTGGTGGCCTGTTTCGGCCAGTCGGACGAATTTAAAAGTCCGTGGCAGAACGAGAAAACGGCTTTGCTGATCGATCCGTATCAGGGCAACGATTTCGACTGGGAAAAACTGAAGACCGACAAACGCGTGGCCGGCATCATCCACCGCGCGACGATCGGCGACCGCGCCGACACGAAATATGCCGAGCGCCGGGCCGCCGCCAAAAAACACGGCTATCTCTGGGGCTCGTATCATCTCGGTCTTGCCGGCGATCCGGTCGCGCAGGCGGATTTTTATCTGAAGACCGTCGATCCGGGCGACGACGAACTGATCGCGCTCGACATCGAGGGGCTCGGCGGTTCGAATATGACGCTCGAAGACGCCGAGAAATTCATCGGCCGGATCAGAAAAAAAACCGGCCGGTATCCGGTTTTATACGCCAATCAGACGGTGGTCGTCGAGATTTCCAAAAAATATTCGAAGGATTCGGTCTTTGCGAAAACGCCGCTCTGGTATGCGCGGTTCCGGGCGAGCGTCACGGATTTTCCGACGACGGTCTGGCCGGGCTACACGATCTGGCAGTTTGCGAGCGAGATCAACTGCGCGGCCGAAAAAAAGAACGCGGCCGGCAAGACGGTTTACGACTGCGGCGAACCGGCCCGTTCCTGTCCCTGTCAGGTCGCCGGCACCGACCGCTGTATGGACGTCAACGTCTTTAACGGCACGGTCAGGGAATTAAAGAGAAAGTTTCCGTTTACCCGGCGATAGCGGCGGGAGATCCGGCATCCTGAATGCCGGTGCCTATAGTGTTTGACAAAACTTGTTGGAATAATGAGCGTTAACCCCGCGAGCGGTTCTTGAACGATCCACTAAAAATACGAAATAACACGAAGGAAATTTAGTGTTTTTAGTGCGTTTAGTGGAAGATCAAAAAGCGAACGCGACCGGAATCGACACTTTTTCCAATTAGTTTTGTCACTAACGATAAATTTCAATTTTTAATTTTCATCGCCTCGATCTCCTTCTGCGTCCGGTCGATCACCTCGCGGAGGCCGCGTTTGAAGTTCTCGTCCTTCGCTTTTTCGAGCGATTTATTGAGCGCCGTCAGGTAGGCGGTCTTGAGCGCGAGATCCCGGGAAACCTTGACGTCGGGCTCGACGCCGGTGCCTTCCCAGTTGGTTTTCGTGATCGGGTTGACGGCGCGGCCGGTCGGGATGAAGACGCCGAAGTATTTGCCGAGCGGAAACGCTTCGCCGGGATTCGCGCCGCCGCCGGTCGTTTCGCCGACGATCGTCGCGCGCTTGAGGACTTTCAGATTGTTCGCGAATTCTTCGGCGCCCGAAAACGTGCGGTTCGAGGTCAGCACGTAAACGTCCTTGTCGCCGTATTTTTTGCCCGCCACCGTCGGTTTCGTCCAGTATTCCTCGATCCGGCCGCCTTCGCGGTAGTAAAGATCGTTGAGATGAACGGGTTTGTCGCCGAACAGATACGAGCAGATCAGCGCGACCATCGCCGGCTCGCCGCCGCCGTTGTCGCGCAGGTCGAAGATCAGCGAGTCGGTGTTGGTGACGAAATTCATTGCCGCCGCGACCGTTTCCGCGCCGGGTTCGGCTTCGGCGAAATTGTTGAGCTTGATGTAGCCGATGTTGCCCGGCATCCGTTCGACGCGCTCGAAGCCGTAATTGACGCGCCGCAAAAAGTTTTCGTATTCGGCTTTTTCCTCGGCGGTCGGTTCGCTGCGGAGGTTGGCGGGAATGCCGTTCGGCACGAACCGGACGTTCAGATGCTTGTCGTGACTGACGGATTGAAGATCGGCGGTCAGTTTTTTGGCGAATTCGGCGGCGCTCGTGATCGCGTCGTATTCCTTGTTCTGAATTCGCTGCCGGAGATTCGTTTCCATCTGTTTGGCGGTTTCCGGAAAGACGTAGCGGTTGTTGAGCTCTTTCAGAAGCAGATCGACGACTTCCGTCCGGAGCGCCGCGTCGATCGTCATCTCTTCCGGTTTCGGCCCCGTCTGCGCGCGCCCGTCGGGCGGATCCAAAACATAGGCGGTCAGCACGAGCGAAAGTATGAAAAGTTTGATAAATAGTTGTTTCATTGCGTTGTTACTCCTTGTCTTTAGTTAGTTTGGGAAGTTGAGGAAGTTTGGGAGGTTCGGGAAGTTCGGGGAACGGATTTTCTTCCTCAACTTCCAAAACTTCCTCAACTTCCTCAACTTATTCCCGGCTGCACAGGCCCTGCAGCAGCAGGTCGGCGAGCCGTTCGGCTTTGGTTTCGATGTCCCGGCGCGCGCCGAGCTCCGGCACGGTCAGACTGAACGGGAGCAGGGAATTCGTCGCGAGAATCAGCGATTCGGCGATCGCGCCCGCGTCGCCCGGCGCGAACCGGCCGGCCTTCTGGCCTTCTTCGACGACCGCCGCGAGAATCCGCGCCTCCTGTGTGAAATACGATTCGCGCCGCGCCAGAAAATTCTGGCGGACGGCGGCGAGCAGGTCGTTGAGGCTCTGCGTGTAATGCTGGACGCTGTCGAACCGGTGGAGGACGCGCGTCCGGAGCATTTTCGCCAGTTTTTCCTCGGGCGGCGCGTCGCCGTTCGCGATCGCCGCGAGCTTGCCCTTCAGGTTTTCGATGATCCGGTCGATGTGCGACAAAACGATCTCTTCCTTGCTCGTAAAATGCAGGTAAACGCTGCCTTTGCCGATGCCGACCTCGCGCGCGAGATCGTCGATCGTCATTTTCTTGTAGCCGAACCGCGACAGCAGCGCGTCGGTCGCATCGAGAATCGCTTCGCGAATTTCCTTCTGTTTTTCAGGATTTTTCATAGTGTTTTTTATGACTATTGACCAGATTCGTTTTTTAGTCAAATTTAAAACGCGAAAATTGTAAGGAGACACGATAATGAGAGGCAATGAAACACGATAATGCCGGAAACGCTGTGGCAAATGAGGTCGAAACGGTGGCGAAAAACTTGACTCAGTCAAGTTTGCGTTTCGCAGGTTATCGTGACAAAGGCGGGCTGGTTATAGTTCCCGTAGGAATATCGCCGGTAATTCCGCCGTCGCCCATGTTTCCATAAGCATTACCAACAGGGGTATCACCGATGAAGCCGCCGATCGGAGTGTCTCCAATTAAACCTCCAACCGGCGTGTTTCCGATAAAGATGCCGCTGCCCATATTCCCAATTTTCATAAAGATCAAAATAATCAAACTAAGGCTTTTTCAATGCACGTAAGCGATTCAATAACGTAGAAAATTGAAACGTTGCTTTTAATACCTCTTTAGTAAATTCAATAGCGGTTTCTACTTCTTCATGTTCAACTTTATGAAACGCCTGAGACTCGATATGTGCAGCGTCATTGCCAAGCAAACGTAACTCGTCCAGCCCCTCAATTAATTCTTGCGGAAGAACTATTTTTGTTCCTAATGATTTGATCCGCTCTTTCAAATTATTGCCTGTGGCATTCTGGTAACTGCATAATTCTTCGAGTGTTTTTCTTACCATAATTGCGGCGGCAACATAACAATTGTTGGCGTGGCAAGTAATAGCTTCTTCCAAACAATTTTTTATTTGCTCCGGAATATCTGTAGTGTCGAAAGTTATCCGTTCAGATGGATAGGTAAGTAAAATTTTGTTAGTGCCTGGCTCCCCAACAAAAAAAATAAGTGCGGCACAGTTTGGATCAGGACATCGACGCTGGCCAAAAGTATAATGTTCCAATGAACTGTCTTTTATACCTACACAAAAGTCTTTGACATCAGAATGAACCTGTTCAAATGTCCCTTTGTGATGGCAAGCCGGACAATGAAGCCTGACTATTGTTTGATGCGTGCCATAAGCATTACCGCTTTTAGATGTAAGAAAGATCATAGAAAAAAATATAGCATAAAAATAAAAAAGCCGGGAAATTATCCCGGCTAGTTTGCGTCTTCGACCTACGGCAGTCTACTCGCCTCGGTGGTTCAGTCGCAAAGTACAAGATCCAACATAAGGCTATCATCTTTTATCAATTCAATTTGTTGAAGTTCATCACATCTGAAAAGGCTTTTTTTAATTCGTTATCTTCATTTAGCAGCTCTTTAACTCGCTTCGAGAAATCTTGAAGAATGATTCTGATGCTGTGTGCCATTTGTAAACATATTTCATCGTCACTTTCGTGCAAACCAATAGAAAGGGCCTTATGAAGTACTATCATTGGATTATGACCATCTATAAAAAGACTCTGTGGAATAAACGATTGAAATGATTCTACAGCCGTCTTAAATTGTATTTGGTTTGATGCGTCTTCCAAATTTTTTATGGTTTCATCGTGGAGAGCTTGAGCCGCTTTTTCAAGATTCTTAATATCGGATTGATCGGCATGGATGCGTTTTGCGACCTTAATTATTTGTTCAAGTATTCGTCCTTTCTGATTTTCCAGCACTCTTCTGTAATAAGAAAAGGCTCCAATTCCACAGCCCTGCTTTTCACATTTTAATCCTTTGACAAAATATTTATAGTCTGGTCCGAGTAGCTTGGGCAAGAAAGAAGGAATATCAATATGACGTTCAGGCAGTTCTCCGAGCTTTATCAAAATTCCTTTTCCTAATTTATCAACAATATAGTAAATACAAAATTGTTTTTTGAATTTGCCACAGTCACGACACTTATAAATCAAAAAATCCCAATTTTCGCTTGATCTGCCAATATCTCTATCTCCCCAATTTCCATCAAAAGTTCTATACCCGTTACAATTTTCATCATTACACCATATCCGCAATTGTGGAGCGTTCTTCCATATATAATTCGCGCCATTTTCATAAAAGCCCGCTACTTGACAAAAACTATTTAATGGTACTGTTTCAAGAAATTCTTTCAATGTCATCAAGGGGAGATTTATTTCTTGTTTTGTTACAGACTCATTATTCGTTGTTTCCGACATTTCATCCATAAGAAAAAGCAAACTGTTACTGTTTTATGAATTATGCCAACAAAAAAGGCTGATTTCAATCAGCCTTCAAGGTCTTTTTATCGCCAATGCCTTTTCTGGGAAGATCGAGGTTCTGATCCATCCGTGCCGTAGGATTCGATCAAGCAGCTTTCAACACTATTCGATTTTCAAACCGTTTTTTATTGCACAGCCGTCATAAAATCCCTATATTTTTGTCGGATAAATTCAGTCGGATTACGGCCTTCGCATTTCTGAGTCATCATTAACTTCAGATCATCATCGCATAAGCCCAAAATCACAGTTCTCGGAGTTCTATTGTTGAAAATTGAATATGTCTTTTTAAGCTGTTCCTTCTTAAGTTGTGATCTGGATACAATGAACCCTAAATATCCAAGTCGATCACCCAGATAGGTGTTGATCTGTGCCAAATATGTATTCGTAATATTATCAGAGTTTTTGACTTCAAACATCAGTAAGATTGCTGAATGGATTCTTCTAACATAATCCCAAAATGAATGATCGGATTCATTTGTGAAAATAATGTCACGTCTCTCTGTACCCTCATACGTTGCTACCTCAGGTTTGCCGTCACTCAAATCTGGATTAAAGAGATAATTTAGGATTTCTAGTACTGCATATTGATAATCTGATGCAGTCTCCTTTCCAGGTAAAATTCCGTCGATTTTGGATTTTAGAGCATCGGCCTGTGGGGTTATTTGACGAAAGTCCACATAACTCAGGGTTGGTTGTGCATTTGCTGAATCCTTTTCCTTTCTAGAAATATAAGAATCGATTTCACCAATTAACCTTCTGGAAATTTTGACAGCTTCTGATTTGCGAACAGTAATGTCCTTAGAATTACTGGCACTTTGGGCTTCACTTTTGCGGGTTTTCTGGGCTTTAAGATAGGTTTTTAATTCTACGTTGTAATAATCACGATAATTTATCCATGGTAGGGTTCTTACAATTCGACGGGGAACTAGGATGATCGGTTTACCGTCGAAAGGACTTAAGGGTAGATCACAATATTCGTCATACCATTGACCGGTTTCAAAATCGAAAATATTTTCGATAGGCACTCCACGCGTCAATTTTATTCCCCACAAATTACTTTGTGCTTGCGTGTATTCTATGAGATAGGACTTTATTAAATTTGCTATGGTATCACTTATTCTATCTGGACCAACGCCTATGGATATTAATTGCATCTCCTCGATGTGCTTTATACCACGTGCCAACATTTCAGGTGAATCGCTAAGAGATTTGACTATAAGACTCGTTAATCCTTCTCCTACTCCATCACCGTCTTTTCCATCTTTTGAATAGCCAAGACCGATTTCCTTTACTTCAGGATATGTAAAGAGTTGTTCTGCTTCGCGATATTTTCGGTCAGCAATCAATCTAACACCCTGATTAAAAGCCTCAATTATTTTCGTGTGAAGTTTAGAAAGTATTTGATCCCTACTTTTATAAAGCAAAAAAGGATCGATGCCTACAGGAATATCAGCACCAACGTGTGGAATTACAAAATCCACCTCAAATTGTGAAATACCCTCCAGTAATAAATTATGTTTTTTCAATCTCTTCGTCTCCTTCTTCGTAACCGAAATGGTCAAATAAGTCGGTTTCATTCAGATCCTCAAAATTGAAACAATAAGGGATTTCTTCTTTAAACCATTCGGAATGATTTTTTCCAAAAGACGCTTCTTCAATTGTAAGTTCCAAACCCTCAGTTAAAAGCGAAAACAGACATTCGCGAATTAATTCAATTTCTTGGCGCTCTAATTGGTACTCCTTTATTTCCCTTTCAGGTATATTTTTATAACGTTCGAGACCACTTTTTACTTGATTTAATCTTATAACCACATCTGGAATATCAGGATTCTCTCCGGCAGGAATGATTTGTGTAAGACGATCTACAAAAGAATCTCCTTCAACAATTTCTTTCGTTTCCTTAATAACCAAATTTGTCTGATCTACAAGATAGTCGGACGCAATAAGTTTTGGATTTTTCTTACAAAGTTTATCCGCTTCTAAATAAAGCCCTGAGGCGACATTGTGTAGCAAACTGACGTTGTTTTTAATTTCCTTCCATACTTTGGCTTCGGTTAAATTCAAACTATAGATTTTATCAAGATCTCTTAGTTTCTTGTTAAGTGCTTCTCCTAGTTTATTGCCAGCCTCACCATTTAAGAGACGGCTTTTCTTGGACATAAATAGCCTCCGGATGTTCAGGTTAAATTTGAGTGATGCAAGTATAATATAAATGGCAAGAATTTTAAATACTTATTCCTTTGACTGGGGTTATGGCCTTTTTAATTTAAGTGTTTTCTCGGGTAGTATAGGATTCCTGATCCATCCGTGTCGGAGGATTCGATCGAGCAGCTTCTTCGTGAGACGGACATCACTCAAACAATAGTCGATGACCTTCGTCGTGTAGCCGCGCTGCCAGAACAGCGGAGCGTCTGCGCCGTTCATTGTCTTGCCGGCGTCGCCCGGAAAGTTAGCTTTGATAACATCGTCCAGCTTGCAGCCTTTTTGGCGGGAACCAAGAGCAGCGTAGATTTGGGCGAGAAGATCGTAGGATTTACTGTCAGATATGTTGACTTTTTCTGCACGCAGAACGTTGTTATCAAAGCTAATGTTGTTGTATCCGACCGCGACGTCGTGAGCGTCTAGCAGCTCCTGAAAGTCGTCGAGCTCGTATTCTCCGAAGACGCGGTATTTATCGGCCGTGTAATCGTAAACGCCGATGCAGGCAATGCCCATATTGGCGTAGTCTTTCCAGCCGGCCGCGTAAAAAATGCCGGCTTCTTTTTGGGTCGTTTCCGTGGCGATCGGGTTCGCGATTTCAATATCGAAAATTAACATAGCGTTTTGTCAGTTAAAGCAATCTCATTGCCGGCTGAAGCTCCCTGGGCGAATGCGGAACTGTCGATCCGCGTGAGGTCGCTTTCTTCTTGGGTGATGTTTAACCGGGCATCCATCCATTCCCGGTTTTCTTTCTGTTTATTTCCAATGAAGACCAATGCCTGAGAGCTTTGTTTGGCCGCCGCGTTGACTTTGGCCGTCTCTTCGAGCCGCTGGCAGACCGAAGCGACGAAGCCGAGCAAAAAGGATCTGCGCCGGTCTTCAGCAGTTGAATTGAGAGCTGACACAAAAAAACCGGCATACACTGCGCTGAAGACTATGTTCCGATTCTGAAGGAATTTCTCGGCGAGCTCGCGGCCGAGAGTTTCAAAATACAGGTAAAGATTGATCGTAATCTGCCGGTCGATCTGACGGCCGACGACGACCTGAAAGCCGGCATTATGTTTAAGGGAATGACAGCCGTTAAGACGCGCAATATTTTGCAGCAAAGATATCTGCCAAGTTTCGATGTCGCCGAGCCGATCGCCGACCGGCTCGATGTCGATCGTCGAGTTCTGGGCCGTCTCCAATTCGACCTCCGACATCGAGAGATTATGTTTGTCGATCAGTGATTGAATCCGGCGAGCGAAGGCGGCGGCTTCCTCGACGTTGCCGATCGCGCGGGCGCTCTGCTCGTGTGCGATTAGTTTTTGAAGTTTCTTGATGACTTTCATATTCTTTTGGGTTTGTAAGCAGCTCGTAATTTGGTTGCGCTTTTGATCCTGCATTTGACGCAGGCGCGATATTGGGTGACCGGATTCAATCCGCATTCGGCGCAAAACCCGCTTTCGATCCGTTCTTTGCGGACGGCTTTTTGTCGTAAAGAAACCGCCGATTGACAGTCAGAGCAGATCGTTTTGCCCGGTCTTGACGGTTCTTTGCATTTCCAGCAAATGCCGTTTCGTCGCAATTTTCGATAATAATTTTGGTTGTGAATCTTTTGACTATTCATAATTCAAATAGCGTCAATTTCGGTAACCAGAAATACGCGTATGCCTGTTTGATCAAAAGTTTCTGGCGCGACTCGTCGTTGATCGAGATCTTCTGATACTCGATCTTGATCCGCTCCAGCATCCGGGCCCGCTCGTCGTCCGGGAGACTGACGACCATCGACAGCTCCAGATCGGCGGCGATCACTTCGAGCCGGTTCTCGGTCGCAGTCTCGGAGAGCCCGGCCTCGGATTCGTTGAGAAGATCGAGGAGCTGCTGCTGCGCTTTCGAAACGGCTGAGGCGATCGGCTCCGGCAGCCCGGCCGGCCGGTCGTAGGCGCTGACAAAATAATGAAGGACGTCGGTCTCGTCCGAGATGGCGAGCGCGACCATCGGGCCGGCTTCAGCGGGTTCGCTTTTGCCGACCTGGCGGCTGAGCCACTCGGCGAATTCGATCTCGACCTGCTTTTCGAAATAGCGCAGCGAATTGATCGAATCCCGGCGTTTGGACTCCTGAAATTTTTTATGCACTGCGTCCATCGCGCGGATCACGACGGAGAGCGGAACATCGTCCTTTCGCCACTTATCGGCAAGGTTCCAGTCGAGCGGGCCGAGCGGCGACCAGCGGCCACGGATGCGGGAGAATTCATCCTCGACGGTTTGAAGATATTCGGCGGCGCTCGTTTCCTGATCGCCGCCGCACCACGTTTGATGACAAGGTTGATTTTTCATTTTGGCTCAAATTTGATGGGATGTTCAGGACATCTCCAGAAAGTTACTTCGTCTAGACTTCCTCGGACGCCTTGCATCTAGCCGCGTTGCTCGAAGCCGCGATCGGCCGTTTCGCAGATGTCGAGAAGATCGAGCGACGTGTAAAGATTTATGTCGCCTCCTTCGCCGTGGACGATCGTCGAGGGACACATTTCGCAATGAACGATAATCTTCAGATCGATGCGTTGACCGGTTATCATTTGCGCCTCCTCGACCGGCGCGGAACGGTCAGACAACGCAGCGCGAGCTTGTAGGTTTGTTCGAGTTCGGCTCCGGTATTTTGGCGGAGCGCGATCTTGACGCTCGTCCGCAGATTGCTGTAGCAGAGGCCGCAGAACGGAAAGTTTTCATACTTCTGTTTGCCGCACTGGCACGCGATCGACCTCATACTTTTCTCGAAGTCTTCCGATGCCTTCTGGCCTTCCTGGGCGAACAGACAAACGACATCGCCGGCCGGGCCTTCAGGCTCGACCAGCTTGCCGATAAAAACGTGAGTGACCGTGCCGGTTCCGATGATTCGAACCGGCAGGTCAGGCTTGGAAATATGCGGTAAAATTTGTGCTAATTTCATTGAGAATCTCCTTTAGGCAGCGCTCCGTATGTTGAGAACTTTCGGCTCGTCCGGGAGTCTGAGCATCTTCGATGTGACCTTCGGTTCTTCGTATTCTTCGAAGCAGGTCATCAGTGCGTTGTTGGCGAGATTGCCGAGCGCGAGCGGCGTCTTGGCGACCGAGCAGATGCGGCGGATCGCGGCCGAATCGAAAAGCTGGTCGATGTCGCCGCCGGCAGCGGTCAGCTTGTGGGCCAGAAAGTCGCGGGCCGACTTCTCCATCGAGGGCATTTCGATCACGTTGACGCGCTCGGTGATCTCGCGGAACTGGACATCCCGGAGCGTGGTGTTGATGAACTGCGGCTGGCCGAAGAGAACGATGCCCAGGAGCCGCGAGAAAGCGCCGTTGGTCAGTTCCCAGAAGTTTTTGAGGGAAAGGATTACCTTGCTGTTGAGCCGGTGTCCCTCGTCGAAGAGAAGCGCGACGCGGGCGTCATCCTTGTCGAGCGATGTCAGAACCTGTTTGATTTTCTTGGCACGCTGGAGCTTGTTGTTCGGTACCCGGATGTCGAACTCTTCGAGGATGTACGAGGCGATCGCCGGGACGGCGACGGTGCTCATGTCGAAGAACTCGGGCACGATCAGGTGCGTTTTGCTGCCGCTGCGTTTCGACCAGGCGGCAAGCTCGCGGGCGACGCGGATCTTCATCGCGGTCTTCCCGGAGCCGACCGGGCCGGAAATGAAAACCCACTTTTTATAAAGCACGGCATCGATCACCTGGCGACAAACTTCGTCAAGCTCTTTGCTCGTGAAAAGTTCCTCCTCGCTCGGAATCCGATCGACGTCGAACGGGTCCTGGCGAAGGTTAAAAAATTTAATGGCGGCGCTGGTCAGCGGTTTGCGGTTTGCAATCATATCATTCTCCTGAAGGTTAAAAAGTTGGTCGAGTTCAAAATAAATCTGCTTTTCCGTCAGGCCCTGCTTATCGCGAAGCCAGTCGGCAAGAGTTTGTTCCATGCCCTCCACGGCGGCCCGGTAAACGACCGGACTGGCCGTGCCTTTTTCGAGACGAAAAAGCGAAGACTGAGAACAATTGGTTGAATAAACGAGAAGCCGGGCGAGTTCGGAAAACGAGAGTTTGAACTTCTCGCGGAACGCCTTCAGACGTTCGGCGAAAACGTCCGGCTCCAGTAAATGTCTGCGATAGGTAATTTCGTCCATAATTATCGGGCTAAACGCAGCTTCGGCGCGGCTTCGGTGAAAAGACCTTCGATCGCCTCGCGAACCAGCGTTTCGGGTTGATCCTCTTCGCGACTTTGATAAATCGTGTCGAGGAATTCTTTACATTCGGCTTTCGACTCGAACCGGTCGCTGAACCTGCGAACCGCGTCGTACCACGAAATGAGCTGGCCGGAGTACGCGTTTTCGGCGGCGACCTTGTGCGGCGTCGGAAGCGTTTCTAAAATCTGCGGAGTGACGTCCACAGTGGGTTTCGGGAAAGTTAAAGTGTTGGATTTTTCCGGGACAAAATCGGTGTCGATCACCGCGATCGGCTTCGGCACGAATCCCTGCCGGTTGAGTTCCTTCTCGGCTTTGGCGTTTTCTTTGGCGAAGGCTTTGAGTTCCTTGCGGGTCTGCTCGGCGACGTCGTCGGCCGTCGATTTGAATTCGCCGAAAACATCGGGCCCGGCGATCGCCTTGACGATGTCGTACTCGTTGCCGTCGAAATCGACCAGAATGTAAAAGTCGGCATCGTCCGGGAAGATGACGTGAACCTTGTTCTTCGAAGACTGCCGGTGGACCAGATCCTGAAAGCGCTGGTCGGTCGGCAGTTGATAAGTGACGCCTTTGTGGCTGAAGGTCAGATCGCCTTTGAGCAGAACCTCGAACTCGTCAACAAGGAACGCGGATTTCAGAAGCCCGGCATCAACGGTGCGGATGACGTGACGCTTGGCGTTCCAGCGTTCGAGCGGCTTCTGATGCGTCTCGCGGTGAATGCGGTTGTTGTATTCGTTCTGGATCTGGACGGCGAATTTGCCGAGGATCGGAAGCGTCAGATCGCGGCCTTCGGCCAGAAACAGACCGAGCAGCTTTTCGATCTTCTCGACCCACTGGTGGGCGTTCTCGACCTTGCCGGTCGCGCGGGCGTTGCCCGGCAGGTGATGCTGCAACTGATAGCCGCCGACAGACTCCAGAGCTTTGTTCAGGATCTGCGTCGCGCGTTTGTTCCGGCCGCCTTTAATGATCGCGTCGTTGTCGGTGTAAAGGATCTTCGGCACGCCCATCTCCTGAAAGGCTTCCATCAGAAAAGCGACGACGTGCGACGAGTTGGCTTTATCGACGGCGACGAAACGAATGAAGCGCCGGCGCGAGTAATCATCGACCAGGACGAAGCGCCAAACCTTGACGCGGTTCTTGTTTTCGTTCGGGTGGTTTTTCGAAACTTCGAGCTCGGAAACTTTGACGATCTTGCGGGTCTTCGTATCGTACCAGCGTTCCTTCGAGCCGGACATATCGAACTGGAAAACCTCGCCCGGCTCTTTGGCTTCGAAGCGCCGAAAGTTCTTGCTGTTGCGGCGGCGGTTTTTCCGGTTCAGGCCGTGCTCGTTCAGGTAGCGCACGAACGTCGGCAGCTCGATCGGAATCTTATGACCACGCAGCGCGGCCGTCCGGAGAGCTTCGGCCGGGTCGATGTTGTATTGAACGACGAACGACGCGGCGAGCTTCAGCCCTTCGGTCTGCATCAGATCCGCGACGCGCTTGCCTTTGTCGGCCCGCGTTTTTCGTTTCGGCCGCAGGTCTTCGGTCAATTCGTAAATGCGGGATTTGGAAACGCCGAAGTGATCGGCCAAGCGTTCAGCCTCGGCGCTAATCTGCTTCGAATTAACGCACCGCTCGATCGATTCCCGGATTTCCTTGAGGGCCAGTTTGCCCAATTTTTTATTCATCTTTGACATTGCATTCGTTCCTTATCGGGTGAAGAAAAGCGCGAACCGCTCTGGCTGGTTGAGCGGTTCGCGCTTTCGGGTTATGCCGCAGCCGGCTGGCTGTCGGCAATCGCGTTTATCTGAGCCCGGCGAATCGCCCTGAGCGAAACGACGAATCGCTGGAGTTCGAAGTCGCTGAGATCGCGGCTCGACGTGCGGCCCTCGAACATCTCGGCCAGATGGCTTTCATACGCCGTCCGGTCGGTGCCCTTGATAAAGCCGATCTCGCCGGCGAGAGCGTGGATCTCGCGGATCTTGTTCAGCCGCGGATCGACCGGCTCGGCCTCGCCGATCCGGCCCGTTTCAAGAAAGCGCCGGTGAGCCTTGAGCAGATTGACGCCGGCCGCGCGAATGCCCGAGCGCATCGCGCGAGCTCGCGCGAGACGCTTCGCGCCGAGCGACGATTCGACCTTCGAATTATCGGGAAGACTTTCACCGATCTCGGCGAAGTCGGAAACGACGACCTGCCGGCCGGCTGCGGTGATGATCGTGCATTTCGCCTGGGCCGAATTGTCGGCCGGGTTCCAAACGACGTCGCTGACATCGACGGACTGAAAGTCTGTCAGCCGTTCGCGCAGGACGGAGAGCGCCTCGAAGTCGAAGATCGGTTCGAGGCCCGTGCCGTCGAAGATGATCTGCTCTTCCGAAAGGCCGTAGTTCGTCACGAATTCCGCGACGAGCTTGTTTTGGTCAGTGGTCAATTTCAATTGATTTTTCATAGCGTTATTTCTCCTTGTAAAAATTAGTCATCCATCAGGGCGGCCAGATCCTCTTCGTCCATCGACGCGGTCAGATCGGCCAGTTCGTCATCGTCCGGCTCGGAGCCGGCTGCCAGTTTCTTCACTTTTTTTCCGACCGTCGCCTTGATCTCGTCGTCGGTCATTTCGCCGTAGGGTTTGCGGGAATAAGCCTGTTCGAGCCGGGCAAGTCCGGCGCGGATCGTATTGAGAAGCAGCTCGCCGTTGGCCTTGTCGATTTCCGAAGATTTCTTGACCAGCTCGGCCATCGCGTCGATCGAGAGTGTGATCGACATCGTCATATCGAAAAGCGAAACTTTGCCGGGTTTGTTCTGCGCGTCGTCGAGCTTTTTCCGCAGCTCCTCGACCTGCCTTTCGCCGCGCTCGATCTGCGTCTTCTGGCGGATCGTCTTTTGATTGAGAACGGCCGCCTGATCGGCAAGGGCTGAAAGCGTTTGTAGTAGCCGAGTCCGGTCATTGATGGAGATTTCCTCCACATCTTCTTCGAGGTTTTCGCCGGTAATGATTAAAACGGTTTGTTTTGATTCATCGATCTGAACATTGCCGCTGCCTAAAAGTCGGCGCTGTTTTTGGGACATTCTCAAAGTGTTGAGAACATCAAAAAGTTCATCGCCTTCATTTTCAAGCAACTTTTCACGATCGATGAATTGCCTGTAGGTCATGGGCGATAAGTCCGAATCATTCAGGAAATCATCAAAGCGATTAAAACCGAGGGACTCAAAAATTTTCTCGTCTCGAATTTTCTGAAGGCCCCGCATTGTTTGAGCCGAAAGCGCCGCCGCAATATGATTGACGGCACCGATGGCACCGATCATCACGAGCGCCCGTTCTTTTTTCGCATTTGCGTTCTGGTGAATCATTTGTTGAGTGACATTCGTTTCAACAAGCTGACGATTCTCTTCATATTTGGTCATTTTTTTCGTCATAAATTAGTTCCTATTTAATTGAATTAGCTATCAGAACTTCGCTGTAGCGGTTTGAAAACCGCAGAATCCTTGCTCCTAAAAGCCACTCGCCTTTCTCATTTTCCTGAACCCATCCGAGCAGCTTCAGAGTGAGCAGGATGCGGCGGGCCTTATCCCAGGTCAGCGCCTTGTCGATCTCGGTGATCGTGCCGACCCGCTGGCAAATCGTATTGATTGAAACCGGTTCGAACCTCGCGCCTTCGAGAGCCTCGATCACCTTGATCGTCTGGATCGTGTTCTCGTTCGCGTAATGAATAGCCGGCAGTTTGTCTTTGCGTTTTATCATCGTTTTCAGGGTGTAAAAATTGCAGCAGGTAAAGCAGCCCGAGGCCGACGAGCCACATAAAGAAAAGTTCAAAGAACATCGGCAGCCTCCTCGTCCGTCCAGAAGTCGAGCTCGATCTGTTCGGCAAAGACCGGAAAGTTCGCACGCGCGACGCGGTGAATCGTCGTGAGCTGCGTGATCGGCGCGGCCTTGACGCGCTCGAACCATTCCTTGAAATCTTCGAGATCGGTAATGATCCAGTAGCCAGTGGGCTCCTGTTTGCGCGAGCCGACCGGCAGGAACCACGTCGCCCGCAGCGTTTCGACCAGGCCGTGAAACTTCCGCAGTTTATTCGCCTCGGTCATATTCGTGTCGCCGTAAAAATGTTCGAAAAGATGCTGGCGCGAGCAGGGCTCTGTCGTTGTGAAGTTCGTCAGAATCCGGGCCAGATCAAACGCCATCGGATCGATCCAATTGTTCCGGCTTTTGATCCGATCGACGGCCCGGCGCAGGAGCTGCGCGGCGGCGTTCGGCTCGACGTGCGGCTCGCGCATCTGAATGCGCGGGCAAGTCTCGACGGCGTTGCGCGGCGTTAGCCAGAGGCCCGAGCCGAAGCATCGCTGGCACTCATTGGAGACCATCGCGAAAAGCGGTAAATCTTGAAAGTCGTTCATCGTTCCTCCAGATATTCGGCGTCCAAAACACTGCGCGAGCAGCGGCGGCGGCGCACAGGTTTGCACGGTTCGTAAGTTCGGTGCTGATCGCAGGAAAAAGAGCGGGCGGCTTCCCGCTTGCCAAAGACGTGGCCGAGCGGGTAGCCGATGATGATTCCGGCGAAGACGAATCCGATCGCGACAACAAAAAAGGTAAAGTCCATCACGCGGCCTCCTTGTCGTCTTTTTTGAAGGCGCTGAAAGTTTGGTCGCGCTTGTTCATCGACTTGATCGCTTCGATCACGCGCGAGCATTCTTTGGCCGTGCGCGGCTTCGGCGTTTTGTTGATCCGCTGGCAGAGAGCTTCGAGCCCTTCAGCCGTGCGGTGCGGTTTGGCGAACCAGAGTTTCGAGAGCTTTTCGAGGTGCTCGGTCGTGACGATCGTCTCGACGCCGGCTTTCTGCCGGTGATAGTTTTCAGTCCGGCGCGAGTTGAAGGTCTTCGTGAAGGGCCGGCCGCCGAGCCTCTGGATCATTCCGTTGGCTTCGTCGAAGGTCAGTTTCGAAAGCGCATCGGTACGGCCGCCGGTGACGTCGTAGGCGAGCTCGCGGAGCTCTTCCTTGCCGCAGCCGAGCTTGGCACCGAGGCCGAAGATCGCTCTGTTCTGGGCGGTGGTTTTCATCTGCTTAGACATTGGCCACCTCCTGAGTCTGAAGAGCGATCCGCTGCACTTCGCAGAGCGAGGTTTCAGCGATCGCCTTCATTTCAATTGCGCCGCTGCGGGAAACGTCGCAGCGTAAGACTTCCGAAAGTCCGCCGTGGAGAACCGTCAGAACCGCGTTGGTCAATTCGAGCTGCCGGCGGACGGCTTCGACGTCTTCGTCAAATTTTCGTATCGGGCTGGTAGACATAAAATTTGCTCCTGAAAGTGCCGGACATTGTCCGGGTTAGCATTGCCGCTGGAGGGCGATAACAAGCGCGAGCGCCTTTTCGAGCGCTTCTTTGGCCTGGCTGACTTCGACGGTGCATTTGCCGATGTCCTGACGACCGGCGAGCGCCGCGACGGCTTCGCCGCATTCGCGGGAAACTTCGCCGAGCTGCGCGAGCAGATCGTTGATCGTGACTTCTTTGTCGGGCGGGGAAATGTGGTTCTGGTACATCGTCAGATACCGCTCGCCGACGATCCGGACAACTTCCGGATTGCGGTCGAGGTTCCATTCGCAGAAGAGATCGAGCCGGTCGATGGTGTTGCGGGTGCCGGTATCATTGATGGCCGTTCCGGCCTTCCGGCGCTCCTGGTAGAGAAGCGAAGGATTCAGCCGGGTAAATTTCGCGATGTCGCCGACTCTCCGCTCCGGGATCAAAATTTTCATTAAATCGTGTGATTCCATAGGTTGAACGTTCCTTTTTCAAATCGGTGTTGCAATTACAGAAATTTTTTGCAATTGCGTTTTTGGGGCAAAAAAATTTAGGCTTGACCCGGACGGTCAATGCCTAAGAAAAACTAAGCGGCCTGTTTTAATTGCTCTTTGATGGGTTTGAATTGCTTTGGCTGCTCGATCCGAATGTCATATTTTTCTTCTAATTTTGCGGCTAATGAAGGAAACCATCGGCGGCCGTAAAGCAGATCGGCAATCATTGTTTGAAGACTCTTAAAAGTCGCTTCAGTTTCGGGTTCTAAATCCCGTGCCATATCAGAGATATTTAAGCCTTTTTTGATAAGTAAAATTTTGACTTCTTTTGCAGTCATTAGTATTCTCCTTGTAGTTGTATGTTGAATTTAGAAATACAACACTACAATAATAATGTGAGCAGGAACATTCTGTCAATCTCAAGATGTGACTACTCGCATTTCGCTACAAGTGTGCTTGGTGAAAAGATAAAAGAAGCTAGAAAAAATAAGGGATTTACCCTTAAAGAATTAGGGGGTCGCGTCGGTCTCACTCATTCCGCTTTGTCTAAAATTGAGAACAACAAGAACGATGTTTCAAAGAAAACACTGATCGCCTTAGCTGTAGAATTAGAAGATAATTTTGGACAAGACTGGCTTAATGAACACATAGGAAATGTGAGGCCTCAACCAAGTAAAAAATCGATAGTTGAAGAAATGACCGTTCGCGAGTTTGTTTCACTCAAATTCGGCGGAAAACATCACCGACGATCAAGGACAGAGATCGACGTTCTAACAAAATTACTTGATGCTGAAATTGAAAAAATGAAACTCGAAGAAGAGTGATTATGTCGTTCATTCTCGCACAGATTCTCAAAAAAAAAGTTCCCGGATGGTGTGAAAAAGTTTTTATTGAAGACGAAGTTCTTCAGATCTGCCAGCATTGGAAAGTGCGTCCGTTTAAGGACGAAACAATCAAAGCGAAAGGCGAATATACCATTCACGAAAAACAGGCATTCATTCTTTACAGACCCGGATTGAAAAGAGAGATTTTCGTCTGGGTGCTGCTGCATGAGCTCGGGCATCATCTTCTTCACGCTCCGGTAAGTCACAAGTTCAGCAGGAGCATCTATCGACGGATGGACCGCGAAGCTAACTTCTTTGCTGCGATCGCGCTGATGCCGACTTGGCTGGTCGAGTCGAAAACTTGGGGCGAGATCATTGAGGAGTATAATTACCCTCTGGAATTGATTAAAATCCGGAAAGAGATTTACGATACGTTTAAGATTTAAACGAGGATTATATCCAATGAATAATTTTCAATGTCCCCGATGCAAAGCTGCCGTTGTTGCTGGCAGTCGCTTTTGTCCGAGCTGTGGCCTTGCGTTCAGCAGTCCGCCTCCGCCTCCGCCTCCGCCTCAACTTCAAAACAAAAATAAATTTCCCGGTTGGGGAATCGCCGGCATTGCGCTCGCGGCGGTCGTCGGTAGTTGCACGATTTGCGGACTGATCGGAGCCTTCACAGACAAAATGAAAAATTCGAATAGTGCTCAGATCGAGAATCCACGGCCGGGGCCGACGACCGCCGCAAACGTGAATGCGACGCCCACACCTCCGCCGACGCTGGCGGATTTGAAAGCGCAAAGCGAAGATCTTTTGAAAATGGAACGGGAGGAATATTCTGACGAAGACATCAAGAGATTCGATGCGGTAATGCAGCCGCTGCGCGCCATTCCTAAAGACTCTAAAGACTACAAAGAAGCTCAGGCTCTGAACAAAAAATTGATCGACAAGTCTTCAAAGATTGTGGCCGAGCGTTTAGTTCTGGGGCCGAAGCCGGAAAATAGTGCTTATGACGGTAGCGTTCAACCGGCTGAAAATTATCTGAAGCAAACTCTGAACGATTATTCCAGCTCTGAATATTTGGGCTGGACGGTTGTAAAAAAAGTTTATATCGGGAAGGAACCCTATTGGGGAACGAGCGTAAAAATCCGGGCTAAGAATGGGTTCGGCGCTTACGTTATAAACCAGATTGTTTTTCTGATCAGAAACAATCAGGTAGTTAAGGCCAGCAGAGTTTAGAATTGCTTTAAAACGCAATTCTACGAGTCGATAATTTCGATAAGCCCTTTAATTTCAATAAAGGTAATTTTTTAGAGTTGCGTTTTAAAGCAACTCTAAGCGGCGAGTCGGCGCGGCTGGCTCTGCTCGATAAGATTGTCGAGCGAGGATTTATAAATAAACCAGTTGCCGCCCGAACCGATCTGCTTTCCGTCGAGCGTGCCGTCTTCGATCCAACCGACGATCGTTGGCCGCGACGGGGCCGGAAAGAAAACCTGCGAGAGTATCCGCTCGACTTCGCCGAGCTTAATGAGCTGATCGATTTCTATCAATGGCATCTGGTAATATCTCATCTCTCTGTTATTAAAAAACTAAAAAAATAGAAAAGTCAAGAACTTTAAAAGGAACGCAAAAAACGTCCTTCTAATGATACCCGAACTCTGCCAATCTCGTGTTGGCAGAGTTTTCTGCATTAGGTGCTACGTTCATTGCGGGATGTTTGGGGTAAGCATCCCGCTCAAACAATGCGGGATAGTTCAGTGGTAGAACCTCGGACTCATAACCCGAACGTCGCCGGTTCGATTCCGGCTCCCGCTTCCAAATCTTATGGCGAAAGTAAATCCGAAAGAAGTCAAAGAAAAGCTCGAACAATGGGCCGTGTTGCAGGACCGGCTGCTTAAACTCGAAGGCACTCGCAACAAGAAGCTCGACCCGCACATCCGGCAATTCGAGGAAAGCACGAAGCCGATCCGCGAAGAGTTCGACAAAAAGGCCGGCCCGATTCGCGAGAAAGCGGCGGCGCTTCAGGCGGAAATCGAAATCATGCTCCGGGGCGAACGTGACGCTCAGGGCAACCCGAAGCCGGCGACGATCGCAAGCGTCAATGCCGTCGCGTCCATCGAGCGCAGGGACGGCAGCCGGATCATCAACGCGAAAAAGTTCTTCGATTTCGTGAAGAACAAAAACGAGAAGTTCTGGCAGTGTTTTACCGTGCTGATCAAAGAGGCGAAAAACGTCGTCAGCGAAAAGGAGATCGATGATCTCAGCACGAAGAAAACGACATACGACTTTTCGATCCGCATCAACAGGTAACAGTCGCACCCGTGGCGACCGGGACGGTGAAGGCCAGTTCATCGTCTCAACTCATTACCAACGAGGGCCGATGTTGAGTATCCGAACGGCCGATTAACGACAGAGGCGATCTGCCCTCAACGCGGAAAGCCTCACATATTACAAAGCCCGGTAGGGCATTTACAAAACCCGGTTTCTTCCAGCCTGAGATGTTGCAGGTGAGCCGGGCGACGTCGGAGAGAAGCAAAACATCTTGCTTCTCTCCACAGGGAAACTCAAATGTCTATTCTTCCGAACAAGCGTCCGACAATCAAAGCATCGTCCTTCAGGAAGATTTGCGTTTATTTTCTCGGCGACGACTGGCAGACCGAGTATCCGATCGTCGAGGTCGCGATCCGCCATCCGAAGCTCAATTTCTACGATGACGAGCTGGCCGTCTGGACCAATCGGCTTTCGAAGATCAAGACGTTCAACTGGAACGCCGACCCGGCCGCCTACATTATGAAAGGGCAGCCGAAAGCGATCCTCAAAAAAGGCGTTCATTTCTACAAACTTTCCTATCACCATATCAACGAGCCGGCGAAGCGCTACGTCGCGCTGCGGCCGGCGACGCCGGGCGAGCAGCTTCTGGTTTGGCGAAGCGACGGCAAGGGCGGTTTCTATTCGAGCGTCGGGACGGCGATCGATCAGCACTACGGCGGCAATACCTGGACGTTTTCCGAAGGCTGCCAAACGACGCACATCAGCCAGTACCCGGAGTTCATCCAGACGATCGGCGAGGCGCTCGGCGTCAAGGTTCCGCTCGGCAATATCCGGAAAGCCGACCCGGCGCTGATGAAAGGCATCGGCCGCTGGCCGTACATCCTGATCGACCAGGCTGATTTCGACTATATCGTCGGTCTCCCGGAAAGCGAGTTCGACTCGGCCGACGATCTGAAATATCAGACCGCGCATTTCGTCGGCGTCCCGAAGATCGCGCGCGTCACGCCGATCGAGACGGTCGCGCCGAACGCGGCGGCTGTAACCGGCGCGATCGAGCAGGAAAGCATCACGGCCGAAACGGCTGAAAGTTTTCCTTCCGAGCCGGAGCTTGATCCGGAGCCGGTCAAAGATTCAGCGCCTCAACCCTCCGAGCCGCTGGATGCCGAGAGCGAGAGCCGGCCGCCGACCGGTTTCTCGCCTGTTCTCGGCACCGCGCTCAGACGCGGGATGGACGCCTATCAGGAGGTGATCAAAGTCACCAGCGGCAAAACCAGAAATTTTGTGATTCAGGTTTTCGGGCTGATCTTCAGCGCCGTCGTCGGCGTGATCGGATTTGCCCGCGAGAACTGGAAGCTGATCGCGGTCGGCGTGGTCGGATTCATCGTCCTGTGCATTGTGATCGCCGTCGTGTTCACGGCTCTCAATATGCTCAAGATGAAGTACGCGGCCGATCCCGATAAACACAACGTGGAGTAGTTATGAAAAAGTTATTGATTTCCTGTCTTCTGATTTACAGCCTCGTGCTGACGGCGTGCCCGTCGAAAGTGACGCTCGAAAAAGCGCGGCGAGAATCGGCGAAGATCGCCGGCTACGCCGATCAAACGACGAATGCCGTGCGCGATCTTTTCCGGGCCGGCGTGCTGACGCCGGCGCAGACCGCGCGAATCGCCGACAAGATCATCGTCCTGGCGAAAGCCGGGCAGGCGTTCGACGCGGTGATCGCGACGCTCGAAACGACCTACGGAACGACCGACAACGTTCCGAAGGCCGAATGGGCGCGGGCGCTCGCGCTCTTTAATTCCGATCTCGTCCAGAAGTTTATCGACGTTCTGGTCGAGCTGAAGGTGATCGAGGTTTCCGGTCGGATGCGAAACTCGATCGATCTGGTCATCAACGCGGTACGGCTGATCGCCCGCGCGTTCGAAGTGGAAGCCGACGTCAATCGCCGCATCGCGGCCGCTCAGGAGGTCTGAATGGACGAAGAAACTGTTCTCGAAGTTGTTAATTTGCTGCTCGAACGCCTCGGCAACGTCACGCTCGCCGAGGCTAAAACGTGGCTTGAGGTCGAAGCCAACGCACAAAGTCTGAAGGACGAGGCCGAGGGCCGGTAAGACGAGGAAGATGATGATGCAGAGTCTCCCGACGGAGTCGCCGTTTATGCAGCCTGGATTTTTACTTTCGCTGGTGATCGCGCTGATCGGTTTCATTTCGTGGCTGGTCAAGCTCGAACGCCGGAACGCCGCGCTCGAAAAGGAAGTCGCCCGGCTTCAAACGGAAAAGGAGAAAGAACATACCGAGATCACGAGGGAGATCAGGGAGATGCGGCGCGAGATCGACCTTCATCAGCGAAACGTCGATGTTCATTTCAACCAGAAAGTCTCGGAGCAGGTCGATCGCCGAAACGAGCAGCGCTTTCAGACGATCGAGGGCCATATCAACGAGATCAAGTCGATGCTCAGACAGATCACGGAAAAGGATTGATTTTCCTGTTACTCGGCTGGAACAGGAAACGCGGCGTGAGGCTGACGGGAAAGTGAATGGCATGATGCCGACTCTCCGCCGCGAAATTTAAGCGATGACGTCCAGAGAATACCCGCACGAAGCAAAGGAACTTTGCCGAAAACTTTACTGCCAGTACGGCGGCAATCCCGCGCAGATCGAGCGCGAGATGAAAAAGCAGTATCCGGGCTGGACGCGGCGGCTGCTCAACGATCGCGGCACCGGACCCGATTCCCGTCACGGCTGGATCACGAAGTACGGGTTTGAAAAATCGCTGGAGCTTCACCAGCAAAATCAGATCGCTTCGGTCGTCAACGACGACGAGCGCCGGTATCAGGCCGTCGTGAAGCTCGCCGATCACTACCAGGAGAAGGCGCTTCAGGGTGATGAGAAAGCCGTGCAGCTTTTCATCAAGCTGACCGAGCAGCAGATCGAGCTTCGGAACAAACTCGATCTGACGACCGGCAACTTCGAGACGTTCGTCGAAGACTTCGAGCTGATCGTGAAGTGGGCCAAAGAGATCGATACCGACCTGGCGAAATTGTTCTACAAGCGAAAGGACGAATTTATCGAGATGGCGGAGGTGCATTTTGGCAAGAGTGAAATCGGTTGAGGAATTGAAGGCGCGGATGGGCGCGGCCGTCGATCACGCAGCCGATCAGCTTTCCGAGGAGTTCGGCGGCTTCGACATCCAGCTCGCGCCGATCAAATGGTGGCGAGAAAACTGGCCGGACAAAAAGGTTCAGAAACTGTTCATTGAAAATTTCATCCGCATCCGGTCGAAGCATAACGACAACGAGATCGTTCCGTTCAAGTTCAACGATGTCCAGAGCGATTATCACTTTCGGCGGACCCGGCGCAACGTCGTGCTGAAGGCGCGGCAGTTCGGTTTTTCGACCTACGAGCTCGCGCTGAAATTCTGCAAGGCGATTCTTTTCTCGGGCCGGAATATCCGCGAGGTTCCGCACGATCCGGACGCCGAGGAAGAATTCTGGAGCCGGCTCAACGTGATGTACGACCATCTGCCGAGCCGTTTTCGTCCGGCGACAAAGTACCGGTCGAAAGAAAAGTTCGAGTTTCACGATCTCGCGAAAGGCGTCTCGAACTCGGTCATCACCAGTTTGAATCCGCGTCCGGGCCTCGAAGGAAAACTCCGATCGCAGACGATCACCGACGCGCACCTGACGGAGATCCCGTTCTGGGCCGGCGACCAGGAGTCGTTCTTCACGGCGCTGATGGCGGCGGCCGAAAAGGGCGACATCACGCTCGAATCGACGGCCGGCGGCAAGGAAAAGTTTCACCTGTACTACGAGCAGGGGAAGCGCGGCAAGGGCGGCTGGACGTCGTTCTTCTACGAATGGTGGTGGCTCCGCGAAAACCGGATCAAGGGTTTTCGGTTCGCGAACTTCGAAGACAAATGGCTGCTGCTCTCGGACGAAGAATCGATTCTCGACTTTACGGACGGCGAGACCGAAGACGAACGGATCGCGAACCGGCACCGGATCGACGACGCGAAAGTCACGACGGATGAAATCGAGATCTGCGAGAAGATACTCTCGCATTTGAAAAGTTTGAAGTATGTCGATCGCGATGCGACCTGGCACTGCTTTGAAGTCGCCGAGTATCTGGCTTGGCGCAGATTGAAAATTGAAGAGCTCGGCGGCCTCGACAAAAAGCGCGGCCTGAAGCTCTTCAGAGTGGAGCATCCGGAGAACGACATCGACTGTTTCGATTCGTCGGTTCGGAACGTGATCAGCCCGCTTTACCTGAAGGTGACCTGCGAACCGCAGGAGCCGATTCCGGGACGCGAATATCTGATCGGGGCCGACACCTCGCTCGGTACCGACGACGGCGACTCATCGGCGATCGAAGTGATCGATCTTCAGACCGGCCGGCAGTGCCACTCGGAAGAGTTGAAGATCAGTCCGGATCTGCTGGCCTACCGGCTTCAGGAGTTGTCCGACGATTACAACGGCGCGGTGGTCTGCGTCGAGCGGAACAACACCGGGATCGCGACGATCAAGAAGCTGCTGGAGCTGGTCGAACCCGAGCGGGTCTACAAGGAGCTGACCGCAGCGCTCCGGCGCGACGTCGAAGACGGCAAGCTGAGTTACGACGAGGCAATGGAGAAGGTCGAGTTCGGCGTCGTGACCTCGACGGCCAACAAATCGCTTTACGCGGTCTTTCTGGAGCAGGCGATCCGCACCGGCGAGATCGGCTTATCGAATCAGGAATGGTGCGATCAGGCCCAGAACGTGATCTGGCTGAATGCCCAGAAGACGCAGTGGGGAGCGATGAGCGGATTCCACGACGACCGGGTTCTCGCGATGGCGATCGTCAACTATGTTCGGATGACCGGATATGGAGAATTCAGAGGGTTCGTCGGCGTGATGCCGGAAGGCGCACCGATGAGGTGATCGATTGAACTTAAAAAGGGCCGCTAACCCGTTTCTGAGCGTTTCTGAGCGTTCGACCGGGGATCGGACGATGAAAGACGCGAAACTGGCAAATCGAAAAATTTAAGGCGAAAGAAACGAAGATGGAAATTATCGACAGATTCAAAATGGCGTGGGCGGCATTCCGGCGAACCGGCGGCATCGATTTGCCGGACTCCGGCCGGTCGTCTCAGGAGTCGATCTGGGGCGCGATCGGCACGGCGCTCGCGGCGTATTCGACCGTTTCGCCGATCGTCAACTTCGAGATGCTCGCGCTGCTCAAGCAATTCGCAGTTTTCAATCCGGACGTCTCGCAGTTCTGCGATAACATCATCAACCTCGCCAACACCGGCCACGCCTTGCAGGTCGATGCTCGCTCGCCGCAGGCCGCTGAGAATGCGCTCGCCCGGTTCAATGAAACGGCCGCTCGGCTTTACCTCAACGGTGCCGGCGTCGATGGACTGCTGAATGCCTATCTTTTTCAGATCGCCTGGTCCGGCGCGTTGTCGAGCGAAGACGTCGTGAATTTTGCCGGCCGCCGCGTCGAGCAGGTGGTGCTCGTCCCGGTCGAACAGATCCGGTTCCGGTACAACGAAGAGCTCGGGTACTACGAGCCGTTTCAAAGAGCCACGAACTTTTTCGACCGCAGCATCCGGCGCGACGCGTCCGGGCTGATCAAACTCCATCCGGAAACCTACCGCTACTTCGCGCTGCAAACGATCGAGAATTCGCCCTATGCGAAGCCACCCGCGTCGGCCGCGATCGAGACGATCCTGCAATCGCAGGGGCCGATCATGAAGAACATCCAGCACATCGCCCAGAAGTTCGGATTGATGGGACTCTTCACGGCTGCCGTCACGCCGCCGCGCCAGAAGGTCAACGAAACGGACGGCGAATATCAAACCCGCGCGAAAAATTACCTGTCGCTGGTCACGCAGGCGCTCGTCAATCATCTGCGCGACGGCCTGCTCGTTTCCTTCAAGGATCAGAAGATCGAACACACGAATATCGGAGAGGGCGCGAGCGGCGTTTACGAGATCAACCGGATCACCGAGGAACAGGTGATGAGCGGTCTCGGAATGCAGCCGGCTTTTTTCGGCCGCACCGATTCGACCACTGAAACCTATGCCGACGTCGTTTACTCTCTGCTGACCGCGAAGGTCCACAACATTCAGCGAGTCGTCAAGCGTCGCCAGGAGCAAACCTACCGGCTCGACGCGCGGCTCGGCGGCATCGAGATCGACGGCGTCTCGGTCAAGTTCAACAAAACTTACTCGCGCAGCGCAAAGGACGAAGCGACGATCGACCAGACGAAATGGCAGACGGTTCTCGACAAGGTCAAGGCCGGCGCGATTAGCCCGGACGAAGGCGCTCAGGAGCTCGGCTACGAGTCCTGGTACGACGAGGATCTGATCGATTCCGCGCCGCCGTCGATGCAGCAGATGATGCGCTCGATGGAAAAAGAGCAGCAGGTGCAAAAGTTTTCTTTCCGCTTCAGCAAAGAAACGCAGCGATATGAATTCGCGCGACCGCAAATCTTTTTGCAGACGGAAGCGGAAGAAATCCCGGACGGCGGCAACGTCGTCCCGATCTTAAAAAAAAAGGCTTTACCAGCCTAAAACTAACGGAGGAACAAATTGATGCAATTCTTGAGAAATTCATCGTCAAATACTACAAGGCTGTGCGCCGCGATGCTGATGTTGCTTTGCGCCTTAGCATTGAACGTCTTCGCGACTTCCTACTCGGCCACAAAGACACCGACTTCAAAGACGGCGACGACTTCGCCGGCAAGCTGCTCGAAGGGATCGAATCCGCGTTCGCGGACGGATGGCAAACGGTTCGCGCCGTCCAGGCAATTCGCCGAACGACGAAATCAATTTACGAATTTTACCGGCTTAAAGACGTCACGGTTTTCGGCGGCCAATCACCCGTCCGGCTCAAACTCGGCGGAGCGGATAACAAATCGATCAACTTCATCGACGGCCTCGACCATTTTTACTTCAGTAAATTCGCGCCTAACACGAGCCAACCGCTGCGGAAGTTTTTCGTCGATCGATACTTCAAAGACGGCGCGGCATTATTCGGCCGCGAATCGACTGAAGAACTGGCGGACTTTCGCGCTGCTGCCGGAGAGAAACTTAAAAACTTTACCGATCGTCAGACGAAGACAATCGTTCAGACTTCAGTTTCGCGAGTCCGGAATTGGGCGCACATCGGCAGCCTGTCACAAGCGAAGATCCAACTCGCCCGAATCGTGGCAACGCTGGATTCGCGGACGACCGAGATTTGCCGCGAGTTAGACGGCAAACTCCTGCGCGTCGGAGTAGCGCAGACAGCGATCGAAAGACTGAATCAGCTTGAGCCGGGCGACTTCGCCGCCGAGTTGTACGAATCACCAATCGGAAAAGCGATCTCGAAAGAACCGGTCAAAACGATTCAGTCTTTTTTAGAAGACGACGGAAAGACGATCAGCGACAAGCTGGTCGAAATGGGCAGAGGCTTTCCGCCATATCACCCGAACTGCCGCACCCGAATGGAAGGAATAATTCCGGGACTTGAATGAAATGAGTGAACTGAAACCCGTAACATCGAGCAACATCAAAGCGGCCGGCTACAGCGAGAACTCGCGGACGCTGGTCGTCGAATTCAAAAGCGGTAAACGGTACCGGTACGCGAACATCTCGCCCGAGCTGTGGAAGCAGTTCGAAGCGACGTTCGACGGCAGCCAGTCGGCCGGCAAATTCTTCAACGCGAACATTCGCCCGCTTCCGTGCGAACCCATCGAGGACTAATGAGCAAGAAAACCAAAATCGTCACGCTGGCTGACGGCACAAAAGTTTTAGACGAATTGAAGCGCCGGGCGATGAGCTCGTTCCGGTTCCAAATTCCGACGCAAGTCACGACCGAGGCGACCCGGAAAGTGCTCGATGCCGCATCGCTTTGTTATTACAATCGGCCGCCGAAGAACGCCGTCCAGGACAACGTTCCGGTACCGACCGAGCCGGGCAGCCTGAAGCTGAGCGCCGATCGATATATCGAAGTCGAATTCCGGGCGCTCTCGGCGGTTTTTCTCAATCAGCGCGGTCTGGATTTCTCGCGGCCCGGCGTGCTCGAAGCGGCCGTCCCGATGCTGCAAGGCAAGACGGTCTATCCGAACCACCAGTTTCAGGATATTTACAACTGGCTCGGCGTGGTCAGCGAGTCGTTCTGGGACGCGAAAGGCGACAAGGCTGACGGCGTGCCCGGCATCAACTGCAAGGTCAAGATCGATGCGTTCCTGAACTACCGGATCGCCTGCGGCCTGATGATGAATCCGCCGGCCGTCAACGCGATGAGCCTGACGGTCGTGTTTGAGTTCGAATACTCGCACCCACAGATGGAGCGGTGGCGATTCTGGGAGCTGCTCGGCGAGGAAGTTGACGGCGAGGTCGTTCGGCTGATCGTGACGAAGATCATCGAGTTCTGGGAGGCGTCGCTCGTCCCGGTCGGCGAAGACCGAATGGCCATCCATCAGGGCAACATCGAGGAAGATCCGGACGACGAGTCCGGTGATGAAAGTTTTAGCGCGGCAGATCCGAATTTGCCGGCAAATTCAAACGAGGAGAAAACAATGAAACTTGATAAAGAAAAGAAAGCGAAACTCGGCATTGAGTTTGACGGCGATGACGTTCCCGAAACGGAACTCCTCAAAGCCGCCGAGGCTCTTGCCGCCCAGGTTACCACTCTTCAGCCGACCAATCTGGCCGAGCTGACGGCAAAGTCCGAGCTGGCCGACAAGCTGCTCGGCGAAAAACGTGACGAGGTCGTTCGCCTCGCGAAGCTCGCGGAGCTCGGCGCGGCGGAAGGCGAACTCGAACCGGTCGTCGCCGAGACGATCGCGGACGCCGGCTTTGAACGGCTTCAGAGCCTGCATACCTACTACCAGAAAAAAGCTGCCGAACGCTTCCCGCAAACCGGCCGCTCGTCGTTCGAGAACAACGGCGAAATCGAAAATGCCGGCAACGGGAAAAAGCCGGCCGGCTCGAAAGGTTCCGTCAACGGAATGTTCTAAACCAAATAAATTTAGGAGTTGAAAAAACACAATGAAACTGAGAGCGCAAAGAGAAGGTTTGGCGATTCCGGCGACGATCGTCACTGCCAATTTACCGAAGGATACGCTGGTGTCGATCACGGCCGACCGCACGGTCGATAAGGCCGGCGTGAATGCCCACGCGGTCGGACGCGTCGCCGTTCCGTCGAGAACCGCGAGCGGTATCGGCACGATCGAGACCCGTTACAAGGAGCTGGTCGAGATCAAGGGAAGCGGCGTGCTGGCCGCCGGCGCGATGGTCAAGCTCGCGGCCGTGGACGGCACCACCGGCGAAAACGTCGTCGTCGCCTGGGTCAGCGGTACGGATGGAGCGGAGCGGCTGTACGGTGTCGTCTGGAAAGGCGGCGCGTCCGGCGCGACGTTGGAAGTTCTGGCTTTCTAAAAGGTCAGGGATCTCGAATTTTACACAGGAGAAAAAACTAAAATGAGTCACGGACTGAAAGGAAAAGTCAAAGAAATGGTAACCCGGATGGACGCGCAGCGCCAGGCCGGTTTCGATACGAATCTTCGTTCGTTCATGGCGGACAATTATTCGGACGTCAACAATCAACCGTTGACGCCCGAACATTTGTTCGCGGAACTGGAGATCAATCCGCAGCGGACGCAGTTGCAGGAGATCATGCGCGATGACGACACGCGGTACCTCGCGGCCGAGGTCGTCCTTCAGGGCGTTCGTCGCGGCATGGGCCTCGCGCAGCGCGAGCAGCTCGCCGCACTGCGCGAGCGGGCGCTCGCGAGCTTCGGCCCGATCACGAGCGAAGCGGCGGGCGGCCAGCGTTTCGTGAGCCCGGAAGTCTTCCTCGATCCGGTCAATCGCGGCGTGGTGCAGTCCACGTTCTACCCGGATCTTGTCGTTCGGGAAGAAACGGTTTCGCAGCCGCAGGTCATCCTGCCGAAGATCGATCTCTCGGACGCGAAACTGATGGATGGCAACGAAGCCGCGACGATCGAGGAAGGGTCGATCTCCTACAGCACGAAGACGGTGACGCTGGCGAAGAAAGCGCGGGCAATCAAACAGTCTTACGAATCGATCCAGTTCTCGTCGCTCTCGCTCGTCCAGCTCTTCATGGAAGACGTCGGCCGAATCTTAGGCCACACGCTGAACGGGATGGCCGTCGATGCGATCGTCAACGGCGATCAGGCCGATCTCTCGGAGAACGCGGCGGTGATCGGCGTCGAAGCGACGGCGAACAAAATCACCTGGTACGATATCGCCCGCGTCGCGATCCAGTTCGGCCTGATCGGCCGGACCGGTCTTCAGGTGATCGGCAACGCGACGACCGCGCTCGATTACCTCAATCTCCCGGAAGTCAAAAACAAACAGTTTCCCGGCGCTCCGCTGCTCGCGACGATGATGAAATCGCCGCTCACGATGCCGGAGGAGCTGTACGTTTCGACGAAGGTCGGGGCGAACAAGATCGTCATTCAAGATCCTTCCACCTCGCTCGTCCAGCTCACGGCTCAGCCGCTGCTGATCGAGACCGAGAAGATCATCATGAAGCAGATTCAGGGAACGGCGATCTCGATCTACACCGGCTTCGCGAAGTTGCAGCGCAACGCTTCGATCGTCATCGACGGTTCGATTCTGTTCTCGGGCAACGGATTCCCGACGTGGATGCAGCCCTTCGCCGGTTAAACGACTTGACTGAGTCAAGCAATTAGGACGGAAGGGATCGAGATAGATTCCTTCCGATTTCAACAAGGAGAAAAAATCGAATGAAAAAGAATGAAGCCCAACCGGGCGACGTGGTGGAACTCAGCGACAAGGAAGGCGGCTTTACCGATTCGGAAACCGGCTTCGACATTTCCCGCGATCAGCAGAAAAAACTCGGCGACACGGTCGGCAAGCGCACGCAGCAGGCCGTTCTGAGCGGCGGGCTGCTGATCGTTTCGAGAGGCGCGGGCAAGTCGTCGGCGAAGACCTCGGCCGGGACGGCGACGGACGAAAGCGATCTGCCGGCGGATTTGCCGGGCCGTGACGCGTTCGTGGCGGCCGGTCTCAAGTTCGACCAGGTCAAGGCCATGACCAAAGATGAACTGCTGGCCGTCAAAGGCATCGGTGCGAAGACGGTCGAACAGCTCGGCGCGTGGGCCGACAGCAATAAATAAACTTGAGGTGAAGCGATGGCGGCATTGATTGACGAAACATATATGCGGACGACGTTCAAGATCCACAAGGACGTGGTTTCGGGACGTCTGCTCCCCTACATCGCCGTCGCTTCACGTAAGCTCCAGTCGTGGGTCGGCGCGGCAAACTACGCAGACAGTGGTTTGGCAGAGATTCTGAAGCTCGCTGAAGGAAGTTTGGCAATGAGCTTTTTGACTCTCAATCTGAACACGAATGTTCGGCCGCAGGGATTGATCAAAGTCGAGAAGGTCGAAGGCGAGGTGACGATTCAATATCTCTCGCCGGCCGAGACGGCTCAAACATCCGCGCAGTGGTTCGAACAGGCCGAAGCTCTCGTCCGCGATTTATTGCAGCTCAGCGATCTGCCGGCGCCGCCGCAGACCGTTGAAGAAACTTTGGACTGCGACAGCGGCTCGACATTTCCCGAATGGCAGATTTAACGGTCGATTTAACACAGGTCGAGAATCTCGGCAAGGAAATCCGGGCGGCGGAAATCGTCGCGCTCGGGCGGCTCGGCGAGAGGTTGTATCAACATCTTCGCGCCGAGGTTCCGTATGTTACGGGCAATTTGAAACAGGGCGTAGCGCCGCCCGACATCGATGATAAAGCAATGACGGCCGAGATCACCGTCTCGGCGCGATCGGCGCGGACCGGCGGCGGAGCCGGCACGGTTCACTACCCGAGCGGGAAAACGAAATCCGTGCAGCTCAAGCCGCAGATCGCCTTCAATTACGCCGAGGTGGTCGCGAAAGGCCGGCCGGCGCTGCGGCCGAAAACGGGCCGGGCGCTGCTGATCGAGGTCAAGGGCACACCGAGCGGAGCCTACATCGAAGCCGGCGGCAAGATCTTCGTCGTCAGGAAATCGGCGGCGGCCGTCGCGCCGAATCCATACGACGAACGCGCGGCAGTGAAACTCGAAGGCGAAGCGCCGGTCATCGTCGAAGCGGTTTTCGGAGAACTTTTTAATTAAGATGAGCATTTCACCGTCAACAATTCTTTATGATTTCGCCGTCGAGACGGAAGCCTCGGCTCCTTTGAACTCGATTTTGAAGGGCGTCGAGATTCTGGATTCGAAATGGCAGGAGATCACGAAAGACAAGGGGATCGTCATTTCGAATTCCGAATGGAACTTCGCGCCGCAGACCGCGCAGATGGGCCTTTACGACGCGCTGATGGTAATCGGCTTTTACTGCCGGGTTCCCGGCGCTGACACGACCGAGCGCATGGATGCCCGCGACCAGTGCTTTGCGCTCGCCGAAGCGTTCGCGCAGAAACTTTTCGACGATCAGTATCTGGGCGGCCGGGTTTGCGATGTGCTGGTTCTTCGCGCCGTGGACGGAATGAACAACACGAATTCCGATTCGTTCGCAATCATCAATCTTCCAATAGTTCTAAACCCGACAGGAAATCGGGACTTTAATCTAGGAGACGCAAAGTAATGAGTAATGAAATCAAATTAAAAGTTCCGAGTGAAGTGACGCGGGAAGTCGTGGAATTTGACCCGGTAACGAAAAAGAATGTGGCGAAAAAGCAAACGGTCGAGTTTGTCAGCCACGGAAACTACGAGGCCGACCTGACGCCGGGATCGACGGTCACGACCACGTCGAGGAAATTTGCCGACTGGCTGGTCGGTGAATTCGGTCTCGAAGAGATTTCGGACCCGAGCGACGACGCCGAGCCGCAGGCTTCGAAGAAAACCAAAGCGGCGAAAACCAATGACGGAGGTGATAAATAATGTCGGATACCCAAACTAACAGAGGCTATGCGTGGGGCCTGCAAACGAATTTCACGACCCAGAAAACGATCGCGGCGGCGGCGCTGAAGCAGATCCTTGCGATGGACAACAACTTCATCGAATATACGCCGAAGACCGTTGACAATGAGGAGTGGGCACACGGCGTCAATTCGGCGACCGAGCAGTGGCTCGAAGCGCACGACGCGAGCGTGCAGCACACGATTCCGGGTCACTCGCAGGAACTCGGCAAGGTCTTCTATCTCAATCACGGCCAGTATTCGGTTTCGACGCCTTCAGGCGGCACGACGTCGAAAGAACACAACTTCAAGCCGACCGATCCGACTGTCACGCGGCAGGATAAAGCGGTCACCTACGCCGAATACTTTGGTGCCGGCTGGAACGTTGTTATGCCGCGCGCGGTTTCGGACGGCTACACGCTCAAGGGTTCGGAGCTCGGAGTGCTGACCTGCGACTTCTCGCTGCTTGGCGCGGGCCTGATCATTCCCAATTCGAGCGTCACCTGGTACCCGACTGCGACGCCGACCGTTTCGCGGCTGACCGGCCTGCACAAACTCTTCAACACACAGGTCAATCTCGTCGTCACCGACAACGCCACGCCTACGACCTACGGCTGCCGGTACCGTTCCTTCGAGATCGCCTTCAAAAAGACGATGCTCTCGGACGCGGGTTACAAACCCGGCTGCGCCGACTTCGCGATCTCCAATGATCCGACTTCGGGCGTCATCCGATCGGCCCATGAGTTCGACAAGCAGATGGTCGATTTCACCTTCGTCGTCGATATGGCGACCGGCAGTCCGGAGTTCATCGCCGTTCAGCAGCAGAAGCCGCTCGACGTTCTTCTGACCGCGACGGGCGGAATCATCGAAGGCGCGATCAATCACAAGCTCAGTTACATTCTGCCGCTGATCAAATACAAGACCTCGAAGCCGACCGTCACGAACGGCATCGCGACCTTCACGATCTCCGGCAAGGCGTTTTACGACTTCACGACCAACAAGATGCTGGAGATCAAGCTGGTCAACGACGTCGCGACCTACGCCTCAGCTTTCTAATCGATTAATTCTTCATCTTCCGGGGCGGACGGAATTCCGCCGACAATTTTTTTCAGGAGAAAGATTCATGACACCAACAGCCGAAACAACCACTGAACAGATTCTTTTCGATGCCGATGCCGAGCAGCGGTTTACTTACGAAATCACCGACGGCGAGGTCAAATACGAGATCACGCAGGTTTATCGCGGACTTCCCGACGAGCAGCTCGCCGAGTACGATCGGCTTCGCGAAGTCTCGGTCGATACGAACGGCGCGAATACCGACGTGATGACCGATTCGATGTCGGCCGACGACTATCTTTTCCGCGAGCTCTGCACGGACGTGCTCGGATTCGACGGCGACAAGCCGGACAACTGGCAGGATCTGATCGAGTACGACGAAAAGAAAGCCGGCATCAACAAACTGCTGAGCATCAAGATCGTCTCGGACAATACGGAAAAGCAGGTTCAGCCGCGCCAGTGGGGCAAAGCGATCGCGTCGGAAAAGGTCGAACTGACGGCTTTATTCGACGGCCGGATCGTCACGACGAAGGCCCATTTTGGCGCGAAGACGCCGGCCGATGTTGCCGCCTACGGCGTGATCAAAAACCGCGTCTCGCTGATCGAACGCGGGCTCGACGAATCGGCGATCAAGATCCCGGCTTCGATGAAGCGGAAGGCCGATCTCTTCGACCGGATCAATCCGCGCGTCGAGGGATACCGGGGCCGCGTCCCGCTCCATCACAAGGCCGCGTTCGTCACCGGCTTTTTCGAGTCGAAGATTGCCTCGACCGAAAAAAAGTAGCTCGCTTTGAAAAGGCAATTCGCGAAAGGGTCGCCGCGCTCTACGGAGAATCGGAAGGCGGCGGCTCTTTTTATAGATGTCCAGGGAGCGGCTGCGAACTCTGGGAGGCGACGGCCGGCGAATACGACGAGCGGAAAACGGTCTGCCTCGACTGCACGAAATGCAACGGCAAGGCACCGCTTTTGAATCAGTCGAATTCGCCCGAGTCCGTCAATGCCAGAGTCGTCGCGCGAATCGAAGCGATCATCCGGCGACTGAAAGCCGGTCAGCCGTTCGACTGGAACGATTGCGAATTTTGGGAGTGGAGATTGATCGAGATCTGGCGCGATCAGGAGCAGATTCAGGAAAGGATTCATAAGCAGAAAATTTCGGTCCTGCTCGAAGTTTTGATGAAACAACGATAATGCGAGAAATCAGGCTCAAAATCTTAATGGAAGGCGGCAAGCAGGTCGAGGCGCAAATCGAAGGGATCGGCGACGGTCTTCACGATCTCGACGTTCGCGACGCGCGGGCCGCCAAGCAGGCTCTCGATCAGATCGATAAAACTTCCTTCAAGAATCTCCGCTCTCAAGTCAGCTCGCTTTCAAAGCAAATGGACGAATGGGGCAACCAGCTCCAGAAGCTCGGCGACGGCATCACGAACGTCGGTCAGAAGCTCACGATCGGTTTGACCGCGCCGATCGCGGGCCTCGCCGTCGCGGCCGTCAAGTCTTTCGCCGACGTCGAATCCGCGGTCGCCAACATCTCGACCATCAAACCGGAGATCGACACCTCGCAGGTGATGACCGCGCTCAACGAAATGAGCACGCGCATTCCGCAAACCGCGCAGCAACTCGGCGACGGTCTCTATAATATCTTCTCCTCGATCAACGTCACGCAGGCTGAAGGGCTGAAGCTCGTGGAGCAATTCGGACGCGGCGCGACGGCCGCGCAGACCGACGCGCAAACCTTCGGAACGGCCGTGCTCGGCGTAATGAACGCGTACAAAATGAGCGTACAAGACGCGGGCCATATCTCAGACGTCTTTTTTAATACCGTGAACCTCGGCGTCGTCAACGGTCAGGAGCTCGCCGGCTCGCTCGGCGAAGTGACGCAGTCGGCCAAGAACGCGGGCGTCGGACTGGATGAGCTCGGTGCGCTCATCGTCGGCGTCACGAAGGAAGGCGGCTCGGCGTCGCAGAACATCAACAACCTCGCAAACTTTCTTCAGAAACTTCCGACGAAAGAATCTTCGAAGGCGATCAAAGCGCTCGGCGTCGATGTCCAGGACGCGAAGGGAAAGTTCCGGCCGGTGATCGATGTGCTCGGAGATCTGAAAGGAAAGCTCGACGCGATGACGCCGTCCGCGCGGGCGCTCGCTCTTCAGAAGATCTTCCCGGACGCGCAGGCTCGCACCGGTGCTCAGACGCTGCTCTCGCAGCTCGACGCGGTCAAGGAAGCGCTCGAAGTCAACAAGACGACGGCCGGCGCGGCCGACGCGGCTTATCAAAAAATTGCCGGCACCGCGACCGTCCAGTTCTCGCTCCTGAAAAATTCTGCGATCGCGATTCTGGCGGAACTCGGCAGCGCGATCCTGCCGTTACTTCAGCCGCTCATGATCTGGATCGCGCAGACTCTGGTTCCGGCTGTCAAAGGTGCGGTCGAATCGTTCAAACAGTGGTCGCCCGAAATGAAGACCGTCGCCATCGCGATCGGCGCGGTCGCGGCGGCGATCGGGCCGGTGCTCGTTGTGATCGGTACCGTCATCACCGCGATCGGCGGATTCATCGGAGCGATCAGCACGATCGGATCGGGCATTGCGGCGCTCAGCGGTTTGTCGGCCATCGCGCCGATCGTCGGTACCGTGGCGCTTATGATCGCCGGTCTGGCCGTCGTGATCGGCGCGGTCGCCGCTCATGCTTATGTTCTCTATAAAGCGTGGCAGACGAACTTCGGCGGATTGCGAGACTTTACGAATGAAGTCTGGACGGCGATCAAACAATATATCGGCGTCGCGCTCGCCGAGATCGAGAATCTCGTCAATGAGATCGGCGGCGACATCGTCGCGTGGTGGCAGGAAAATTATCCGCTTATCCAGCAGACGATCGCGAATGTCTCGAATAAAATTCAGTTCATCATTCAGAACTTCCTCGCCGCGCTGCGCGAGTTCTGGGACATCCATGGGGAGCAGATCACGACGATCGTCCGATCGACCTGGAATATCATTTCAAACGTCGTCCGGACGTTTGTCGGCGTCATCCTGCAAACGATCAAGCTGGTGATGCAGGTCATCAACGGCGACTGGTCCGGCGCATGGCAGACGGCGAAAGACATCGTCTCGCGGATCGTCGTCTCGATGGGCGTCATCCTCAAGAATCTCAACTCGATCATCATCGCCGGTATGAAGTTTATCGTCACGGCGATCGTCAACACCGGCATCGACATTTACAACAAAGCGGTGGCGATCGGTAAGAATCTCGGCGAAGGAATGGTCGCCGGCATGACGTCGTTGAGGGATCGCGTGATTTCGACGGCGAAGGACTTGATCACCGATCCGCTTTCTATCTTTCGGAGTGTTCCGAAAATCCAGTCGCCGTCGAAAGTCACGACCGAAATCGGCGAATATATCGGCGAAGGTCTCGCGGTCGGTATGGAAAATAAAATCGACCGGGTCAAGGGCGCGGCCAAAAAGCTCGCCAACGAAACGATCAAGCAGCTCAAGGATGCCGTCAAGGAATTCGACAAACTGGCCGGCGCGTCGCCGGATACGGTCAAAACCATCCAGACGGCCAACCGCATTCAGGACGCGACGCAGATGCAGCAGGAGATCATCAAGCTGCGGGCTGAGCTCGGCGTCAACAATTACAATCCGCTGCCGACCGGCATCGGTGACACCGAGCAGGAGCTGAATCGCCTGAAGCAGATGAAACAGGCCAATGAAGATCTGGCGAAAAGCTATGACGATCTGCGCGACATGGGCAAGGAGATCGAGGAGCTGCGCGATCGCGAGCTCGAACAGTTCGAGCAGAAAAAGGACGCGATCAGAAACAGCGGCGCGGCCGAGATGATCAACCTTCAGGAGCAGATCGATCTTACCGGCGTGGCGGATGAAAAAGAGCGCGACCGGATCAAAAACTACTACGATATGGAGCGGCTCCGCCAGCAGATGACGGCTGATGGTTACGGCGAAGCTCAGATTCAGGAAGCGGAAGATATCCTGCGGGTCGAACAGGCCCGGCAGCTTGAGCTGAAGCGCATTTTGGAGATCCGCAAAGAGGCTGCCGAAGCGGCCGATCTTGAGAAAGATTTGGGGCAGCGGCTGGCCGAACTTCAAAGCGGCAATCGGGAGCTGACCGAGTACGAAAAGACTCTTCGCAAGATCAACGAAGATCTGAAGGATCTGACGCCGGAGCAAAAGCAGCACCTGCTCGACATCGCTCAGCAGATCGATCAGCAGAAACGGTTCAACGAACAGTATCAAAAAACCTACGATCTGATTCGCAGTGCGCTCGATGTTCTGACCGATTCCGGCAAATCGTTCGGCGAGAAATTGAAAACCATCTTCGGCGGCATTCTTGACTCATTCAAGAAGATGCTTCTCGATATGACCGCGCAATGGCTGACCTCGAAGATCTTCAAAATGTTGGGATCGAACGTCTCGTCGGGCAGCGGATTCGGCAGCATCTTGCAGAGACTGTTTGGCGGCGGCGGACTGTTCGGCGGCAATAGCGGCGGCGGCATCTTCAGCTTCGGCGGCGGCGGCGGCGCAGGCGGTTTCGGCGGACTCGGAAACGTTCCCGGTCTCTCGGTTCCGGCTCCGGTTCATTCCGGGCAGGCGAATGCCGGCGGCGGCGGCGGAATCGGGCTCGGCGGCGGATTGGTACTGGCCGGAATGGCGGCCAATGTGGTCGGCAGTTTGATTGGCGGCCGGGCCGGAACCTTTATCTCGAACATCGGCGGCGGCGTCGCGAGCGGAGCGTCGATCGGGATGATGTTCGGCGGCCCGCTCGGAGCCGGGATCGGCGCGGCGATCGGCGGAGCAGTCGGTTTGTTGCAGTCGATTTTCGGCGGCGATCCGAAACGAAAGGCCGACAAAAAAGAAAACTTGCCGAAGCTCCAGCAGGGCTTTGCTGAGGCGTTCAAGGCGCTTCAGGAGCTCGGAGCCGACAAGAATGCGCTTTTCAGCGATCCGGCCGGCACGCTCCAGAAAGCGAAGGATCTGCGCGAACAGATCAGAAACGGCTTCGGCATTCAGATGTTGTCGAAAAAATACCAGAAAATCGCTCAGCAGCAGATCGCTCAGAAATTGATCGAGGCCGACGCGATCGTCGCCGAGATCGAGCGGGCGGCCGACTCGGCTCGCACCGCGATCGATGCCGACACACGGCTCGAAACATCGTTTGCCGGCGGCGTCTATATGGACGCGGCCTTCAGGCGGCAGTTCGGCGCTTTCAAACGGCGCAACGGAATGCTGGCCGGCGGATGGACCGGGCGCGATGTGCTGCCGTCGATGCTCGCGATGGGCGAAATGGTTCTCAATCCGATGCAGATCGCGCGGGTCAAAGCAGCGGCCGGCTTCGACGTCTTTAAAGGCGCGGGCGTGCCCGGATATGCCGGCGGCACGTTTGTTTCGCCGTCCGCTTCGACGCCGAGCGTGTCCGTGCCGGTCGCGAAGCAGCCGATAATCGTTCAGCTCTATTTGACTAATTCGGGCATGGTCGAGTCCGACATTAAGAACGTGTTGATCGATTCGCTCGGCGATTCCGACGTACAGGTGGAAGTTGTGAGAACTTACGATAAAGGGAAATCGAGAAACATAAGCTAATGCCGCGTACCTGGTCAACAGATCTGCAAAGCATCTTTCAGGCGTACCGCGTCCGCCACTCGCTCGACGTCTATCTCAACAACGGCGAGCTGCTCCAGCTTTCGCGCGGTTATATCGAACGGGATACGATCGTTTACAACAACTGGATCACGGCGATCGACGATCTTTCGGCATCGATCGAGCAGTCGGTCGATCGCGTCACGGTCAAATGCCAAAATGTAAACTCGGAGCTCGGTTTCAATCTCGCCTCGAACCTGCGGCTGCTCGACTACGCCGTCGCGAATTACGGAAAGCAGTATCAATCGGTCAGGAACCCGGCCCTGATCGAAGACTTCCCGAACGTCTTTCCGGGCGTTCTGGCAAACGCGGAAGTTGACGAAACGCGGTTTCAATTCGAATTCGTCGTCGATTACGAAAGCCTCGGCAATATCATCGCGCTGCGCGGGATGAGCCCGAAATGCTGGTGGACGTATAAAAACGGCATCGAATGCACCTCGACGTCGTCGCTGACGACGTGCCCAAAGACGCGGGCCGGCTGCATCGAGCGCGGCGCGGAGAAGGATTTCGGCGGATGGGAATTCTTTGAAGAGCCGACGTCGTCGCAGCCGGGCACGGGCGGCAACCAGGGCGGCGGCATCGGTGGCTGCTTCCTCGGCGAGACGCTCGTCTGGACGCCGGACGGCGAGATCCCGATCGGCGAATTATCGCACCGGTTTGCAAATGGTAAACGCTCGATCTGGTCTTTCGACCCGGCGACCGGCGAGATCTCGGAAGACGAGATCGAAGCCGTCTGGGTGCAGCAGATCACCGGATTCTTCACGCTCGGCTTCGAGAGCGGCAAAGTCAACGTCAGTGCGCCGCACCGGTTTTTGACGGACTTCGGCCGGTTTTCGCCCGCCGACGATTTTCGCCGGAACGATACGACCAAAGCGCTGGACGATCTCCGGCTGATCGACTCGAAGCTGCTGTCGATCAAATGGAATTCCGACAAAACGGAAACGGTTTTCAATCTTCGCGTGAAGAAAAATCGGACTTACTTTGCCAATAAATTTGCCGTCTCGAACTCGAAGACGCCGAACGATTTCTAATGACTGTCAACCATCTCAGAAACGCCGACGCGCAAAAACAATACCTGACGATCGCCTTCGGTCGGCAGGCGGCCAAAGGTACGCTTTACTGCTCGTCCGTCTCGGGCTCGTCGCCGAATCATCAGGTTACGGCCTACAACGCGCTCGGCGAAGGCGAATGGGAAGAATGCGAAGGCGCATATTATCTGGGCTGGATTCCGCCGGCAAATTATCACTTTCATTCCGGAGCTCTCGCGACCGGGATGAACTCTGGGCCGCAGCAGGTCGATTCGTGGTTTCCGGCCGACGTCCCTCATTCCCGGACGGCCGCGATCGCGTATCGGCCTGCTGTCGGCATCGGGCCCGCCGATACGGCCGCGACTGCTCCGGATAAGTTCGAAGGGATCTTCAAAACGAAAAAGGTGCCGAACTTTAATTCGAGCGGCGTGCAGACCGATTTCTCATATTCGCCGAACCCGGCCCGCTGCATCGTGGAGCTGCTGAATACCTACTCGCGGATTCCGAATCTGCCAGGCGTCTTTTCCAGTTGGGCGGCGTATTGGAAAACGCGGATCGATTGGGCAAACTGGGTCGATTTCCGAGACTTTCATAATCAGACGGAGCTTGTGGATTACACGACAATTCCGAACTTCGAAGGCTTCGGTTTAACGACCACGTTTTTTACCGGCAAAAACTTCGACACGCAGGCCGTGAAATTCGTGCATCCATCCATTAACTTTGCGTCATCGACGTCCGCGCCGATCGGGCACGTTTCTGCCGGCAATTTCTCCGCGCGGTTCGAGGGCTTCATCCTGGCGAAATATTCGGAAACGATGACCTTTACGCTCAGCGGCGACAACGGTCGGCGACTCTATATCGCGCCGGTCGGCGGCGGTTACGGAACGGCCCTGATCGACCAGTTCGCGACGGACGGCTCGACGACGCCCGGCAGCAACACGGCGACCTATGCGATGACGGCCGGCACGTTTTATAAGATCAAGGTCGAATGGAACGACGGCGGAGTCAGCAATTCCCTGAAGCTCGAATGGAGCTCCACCAGCCAGACTCAGCAGGTCGTGCCCTACAAATATCTGTACCCGATGGCCGAGTACCGGCCGCTCTACGAATCGCACGTTTTCTTCCAGTTGCCGACGAATCCCGCCGACGCGATCCGGACGATCTTGCAGCAGACCAATTCGCTGAAGCAGGACGTCAACGGCAAACTGCGGTTTTACTGCTTCGAGCAATTGTCGCCGAGCTTCACACTTGATGACTCGAATATTGACTCATTCAAGTTCAGGCCGCGCGATATTCTCCAGAACGACGTTTACACGGCCTATGAGGCGGACTTCAAGGATCTCGATCTTCTTTATCTCGAAAAGCCGGAAACGCCGATTCAGGTGGCGATCGATACCTTTTCGCGAAAGGGCGGCGAAAACATCAAGGTCGTAAATTGTTTCAATACGACCCGCTGGCAGGCCCGAAAAATCCTTCAGACTTTGATCAAACTCGAAGCGACCAATGGACTGATCGCGGACATCGAGTCGAAAATGAGCAAATCTTATCCGGTGATGCCCGGCGATCTGATCAATGTCCAGCATCGCAAACTCGGCGGATCGTCACGCGTCTGTCTGGTCCGCTCGGCAACGGATAAAGCAGTGGCGGAAGTGACTCGCCAGCAGGCTACTGACGCGGAAAAAAGAGCTTTTACAGTGCAGGAGTGGACTTAAAAATGAGTGAAAGAGACTATCGCAATTATTTCGGACAAACCGCGAACCCGTTCGTTCTGGTCAGCGAGTTTGAATTGACGCCTTTGTTCTTACGGATCGCCTTTGATGGCTTCGCTTCGATCGAAACATTCGACGCCGGCGCGGAGCCGTTGTCGAACCTTCGACGCGAATTTAGAATTGACGGTGATGAATTTTCTGATTTGAAACGAAATCATTCGGACGTTTTCGACTCGATCCGGAACAATTGTTTGAAGATCGCCAACGCCCCGGAAAATTATGAATTTACCTATCTGAATCTCTTGACGGTTCGTTGGGTGCTTATCATAAATGCGACCAGCGAGCGGCGCGATGACTTGATTGTTCGCACAAAAACCGCGCCGGAATATCATCTGATTATTGCCGAGAATTTACAGCTCATCGCGCAGGTTCTCACGATCGCTTGGGAATACGGCAAAACCAAAGATGAATGGTTACGAAGTCTGGTTGCGGTTTCTGGTTATCAAATTTCTTATAAATAAAATATGGGCACGATCAATCCAACAACGCCAAATATACAATCTGGCACATCTCAAACGTTTTCCGTTTCCGGCATCGCATCGCCTGTTTGGACTCTTGAAGGACTCGGTTCTTTAACTCAATTGGGAGTCTTTACCGCGCCAGGCAGCGCTGGCTCGTCGCTGATCCGTGCCCACTCGTCATTTTGGAATTACGTTAACTCGACGTTCTATTCAACAAACGCCGACGACACGCTGACCAAAAATGCAACTTCGGGAGGGTATTATTCTCAGGCAAAATCAAATGGTCTGCTTAATGCAATTGGTGATTACGTAGAATTCACAGCCGCGCGAACTAATCCGTATTGGGTTGGCGTTGAGAACGATGCCGGCACACACCGAGTTGTTTTTGCTTCGTCGTCGAATCCGAATTTTTTGATGACGTATCATCCGTCAGGCAATGCCAACTATACGATTTCGAGCTGGATGTTAGGCGATTTGATCAGAATGGAGATCATCAGTGGTGGATATTTGCGTGTTTCCGTAAACGGGACGGTCGTCCATACAACCACCTATTCGTTTACTGGAGCCAACCTGCGATTTATCCAGGACGGCGATTTAACGAACGGGACGATCATCAAAGTTCCGAAAATGTCCGCCAGCGGTTATTCGGAAGTTTCGACAACCGTCACTTATTTCGCGCCGCTGCCGTATGGCTTCGATCAGACCGGCACCGAGCTGTTCTGCGAAGCGAATTTGATGACGCAGACGAACGGCAGCACCGTTTCGAGCTTTACCGATCAGAGCGTCAATAACCGGCATCTGACTGCTGCGTCGAGCCAGCCGACGTTCCAGACCGGCGTGATCAATTCGAAGCCTGTAATTCGAAATACCGGCTCGCAGAACCCGCTCGTCAACAACTCGACCTTTACTTTTCGATGCGGCTGGATACTGGCGAAATATAACGGGTCGTCGTTCCCGGATTACAAGGGACTTTTGACGGATACGATCTCGCAGGGCATTTTGGTCGGAAACAATACCGGAACGAATTTCTTCGACTTTTTGACCGACTTTTATGAATTTCGGACAAACGATCGAATCTATCCGGCTTCGGCAGCTCCTGCACCGATGAATGCCTTCAACTTGATTTTCTTCCGCTTCTGGAGAAACATCACCGTTTCCGGCATTCAATTGTTTCAGGATCGGACATTCACCACCCGGAAGTGGGCCGGCGACGTCGCGCTGCTGATTCTGGCATCGAGGAACTTTTCCGAGCAGGAAATTCGATCGAAGTCGGCGGCGATCGCGGCGGGCTACAATTTAACGATCGCCGATGTCTATCCGTATCAGGCCGATCTTCGAGGCGTCCAACAGACGCCGAGCCAGTCGGTCAACTTTTACGATCCGCCTGAAGGCGATCGGATCTCCGAAGTCTTGAGCGATCCGAAGCGAGAGCTCGATCTGAAGTTCAGCTCGCGGCGCTCGGATGAGGTAGCCGCGATGAAAACATTCCACGCGGCGCATTACGGGCCGGCTCTGCCTTGTTTCTATCGAAACTATAACGTGACGCCTCCTGAAGACATCGAGGGCTATATTGACTCGCCGTATGAGCTCGAAGGCGGCCTCAATAATTTTAATTATAGTTTTACTATTTTAGAGAAATAATGAAGTAATCAGCGCATTTTTTTTACCGCATTTGAATGGATTCAGACCTCCCGATAATGTTTTTTGCCAAGCACAAAATAATATTGTGATATTATTTCCAAGCAACACTCTATTGCCCAAAAAGGATACCTAATATGGCAGAAAAAAAAGATCAAGAAAAGAATGCAATCGAAAAAGAAAATAAAAAAGAAATGGTAGCAGAACTTCCGACTTGTGGCATCATTATGCCAATTTCTGAAATTGATGGTTGTTCACCACAACACTGGTCAGAAGTTAAGACTATATTATTAAATTCAATTCAAAAGGCAGGCTTTAAAGGGGATTTGGTTAGTAATGCCTCTGAGGTTAATTTCATACATAGAACAATTGTCACTAACATCTATAGCAACGACATGATTGTCTGCGACATTAGCGGAAAAAATCCAAATGTAATGTTTGAATTAGGTATTCGATTGACTTTTGACAAACCAACCATAATTGTCAAAGATTTCGAAACAGCATTTTCTTTCGATACATCGCCAATTGAACATCTACTTTATCCCCGTGATTTAAATTATCATCGAATTGTTGAGTTTTCCGAAAAATTATCGGAAAAAATAAAGGATACATTCGAAAAATCAAAAACTGACAAGGAATATTCACCTTTTCTTCGACATTTTGGCGTAGTAGATAAACCTAAATTAGAGCATCGCAACCTTACGTTAGATGAATTTGTAATTGAATCATTCGATGCATTAAGGCAGGAAATAAGTTTTATGCGTCGTGATGTCGCGAACTCTAAATATCAGCCAATTAGTCGATATGAAAGAGCGGCACCTGGCGATGCGACAACACTTATCTTAAAGTTTTCTGATGTAGCTTCTCTAACGGAATTTCGTAATCAAACTGCGTCAAACCTTCCATTTTCGTACTCAACAATAAAATCATACTTTGATCCGCCAGAAGTTCGACTTTATTTGGAGTCTAAACTTTCTCGAAACCAATTGACTAAGTTCGTCAATGATTTAAGGGAATCATTCTCAACAAAGATTGATGTTCACATGAGATCTGGGTGGGACTGATACTAGGCTTTTGACTCAGTCAAGTTCGCGTTTCAGGCATTATCGTGTTTGAAAGTCATCCATTATCGTGTTTGCTCGCAAATTCAGGCGTTTGTTTCAGGTTTTATAAAATTTTTATCGGTTAATTTTCGTCCGCCAGAATTTCCTGCACGCGGCCGACCTGGCCGTCGGTCAGGCGGACTTTGATGCCGTGCGGGTGAAATTTCGAATTGGTCAGCAAATCCCTGACGACGCCGACGGTGCGCCGGCCGGTGCGCTGGTCCTGCTTCAGCACGATCGCGACGCGCATTCCGGGGCGGACGTTTTCTCTCTGTTTTCCGTTCATAAACTTTCCGTCGTCTATTTTAACGCATTTTGATTTCGGATTTCGGATTTCGGATTTCGGATTTTTCGACGCGGAGCCGGGCCTCGTTTGTCGGGGCCGAAAATAAGCGGGAACAAATCGATATAGCGCGGTGTCTAAACGGGCGGCGATGACGATTCGCCGGTTTTGTTTTCTGACTTTTGACCAAAACGGCACCGGAAAAAAAGGAGAAAAAACAAAATGTTAGACCAACTTGTCGAATCGAAAAGCAATCAGCGGGAAAACGCGCGGCGCGGGCGGTTTCTGTTCACGACGCTCGGAATTATGACGGCCGTCCTCGCGAGCGGCTGGACGTACAGCCTGTTCGCCAAAAATTTCGCGATGAGCGGCAATGATTTCGACCTGTCGCGCGTCGTCGCGCCGGTCGCGATCGGCGAGGAACCGCCGCCGAAACCTGAGATCAAAGTCGAGAAGACTTCGAGCGCGCCGTCCAAACAAATCGTTCTGAAGGAGATTTACGAAGATCTTTCGCGGTCGGTCACGCCGCCGAAGGACCTCGGCGGCCAGAAAGACGTCGTCAACGCCCGCCAGTTCGATCTGAGTATGGTCAAACGCGGCGACATCAACGCGATTCCGGAAACGGTCGGTCGGCGGGGCGACGGCGATTCGACCGACAAGGGCTGCGGTTTGTGCGAACCGGAAAAGACGCGCCGGGCGGACAACGAGCCGGATGAAAAACTTCCGGAAGTCGTCGTCAAGCCGACGCCGAAGCCGACGCCGAAAAATCTGCCGCCGCAATCGCTCGGCGTCATCAACGGCCGCGCGACCTATCTCGCGAAGCCGCCTTATCCGGCCGCCGCGAAAGCGATTCGCCTTCAGGGCGAAGTCAACGTCGAGGTGCTGATCGACGAAACCGGCCGCGTCACGTCGGCGGCGGTCGTGTCCGGCCACCCGCTGCTCCGCGCGGCGGCTGTTCAGGCGGCGCGCGAATGCAAATTCACGCCGACGCTCCTGTCGAGCCAGCCGGTCAAGGTGACGGGCATCATCGTCTACAAATTCAGTTTGTGAAAGATTGGGAAGTTTAGGAAGTTTAGGAAGTTTGGGAAGTTTGGGAAGTTTGGGAGGAAAAGCCCTAACTTCCCAAACTTCCTAAACTTTTAAAGAGCGTGAGCGCGCCGCGGAGGCTTTCGAGCCAGAAGGCGGCGAAACCCGGGCGGCCGCCGGCGACGAAGGCGACGATCGAGCCGTAGGAGATCAGGTTCATCACCGGCAGGATCAAAAGCGTCTTCAAGATGCCGGCCTTCTGCAGATCGGGCTGGCGAAAGCTCGTTTCGCCCCAGTTCGTGACGAGATGAAAAGCGGTCGTCCAGCCGAGCACCGCGAGAAAGGTTTTCTGGCCGAGATCGACGAACACGGCGACGACCAGCACGAGCAGCGAAACGGTCGGGAAAAAATACGGCGCGAGCGTGACCCACGTCTGGCCGGTCGAGCCGAACCCGATCTGCCGGACCTCGCCGCCCTCGTGCGCGCTGACCCGAAAGCCGACCGGGATTTTCAGGAAAAACAGTCCGACGAGCAGATGCGTGACCTCGTGTTCGAGCGTTTCGAGATAGCTCCACGCGCTCGCAAAGACGCGCCGCGCGACGAACACGCACGGAAAGAAAACGGCCAGTCCGAACAAAAACGCCAGCCAGCGCGCATCCTTCAGCGAGATTTTCGCGAGCGCCCGCAGCGTCTGCGCGCCGAACCCGTAAAACAAAAACGGCACCGCCGCCAGAAAAACCGCCATCGAAATTTTCGCGAAAATCCTCAGCATCAACTGACAGCCTAGCAGATTCGGCGGGTTTTTCGCGAATTCGGTCTTCGATCTTTGGTCTTTGGTCTTCGGTCTTCGCGTTTCGATCTGCCAATCCGAAATCCGAAATCCGAAATCCGAAATCCCTACGGAAGATAGGCGGCCGGCGCCGGACTGTCGCCGTTGAGGCCGAACTGATTGGCGCGGAACGTGTTGTTCCAGCTCTGCATAATGTACCAGACGCCGGTCGCCGGCCGGAAGACGGCGAGATCGGCGCGGTTGTCGCCGTCGTAATCGCCGGGCGTCGGGCGGTCGGTCGAGAGGCCCCACTGCGCGATCCGCAGGCCGTCGGTGCTCTGCATAATGTACCAAACGCCGGTCGACGGCCGGAAAACCGCGACGTCGGCGAGCCCGTCGGCGTCGTAATCGGCGACGACCGGAATGTCGCCCGATAGACCGAACTGCGGCGAGCGATACGCGCCGTTCGAGCTTTGCCAGATCCACCATTGACCGGTCGAGGGCCGGAAGACGGCGATGTCGGCTTTGCCGTCGCCGTCGTAATCGGCGACCGCCGGTTTGTCCGTCGAAAGGCCGAATTGATTGGCGCGAAACGAATTGTCGGCGCTGTTGCGGACGTACCAGGTGCCGTTCGACGGGCGAAAGACGGCGAGATCGGTGCGGCCGTCGGCGTCGAAGTCGGCGGCGACCGGAACGTCGCCGGCGACGCCGAACTGCTCGGCGCGGTAGCTTCCGTTCGAGCTGTTCGAGATGTGCCAGACGCCGTCGCGGAAGACGGCGTTGTCGGAAAGACCGTCGCCGTCGTAATCGCCGGGCGCGGGCTTGTCGGTGGAAATTCCGAAAGCCTGCGCGCGAAAAACGCCGTCGGTGCTGCCCGACGCGTACCAGGTGCCGGTCGACGGGCGAAAGACCGAGAGATCGGTGCGGCCGTCGCCGTCGAAATCGCTCTGCGGCATCAGCAGATGGTTCGGCGTCTGGACGACCTCGAAGTTCGAGCCCTTGACCTGGCTCAGCGCGGAGTATTCGTCGTCGTTCCAGAGCGGGTCGTGGGTGCCGGAAATGTACCAGTTAGAGCCGTTGTCGGCGACGATCATCCCGTATTTCTTGAGCGCCGTCAGGATCACGCGGACGTTCGGCGAAAAGGCCGGGTTTTCGATGTTGAAATCGGATTTGAGCCGTACGCGCAGACCCATCGGCGGCGCGTTCGTGCTGGTCGTCGAACCGGCCTGATGCGTCGCCGGGTAAACGTAGGCGCGGCGGCTGGTCTGCACCGTAAACCGCAATGCGTGGCGGATCGCCTGCAGCTCGACGACCTCGTCGCGGCGGACGAGGCCGGGAAAGATCGGCAGCCCGGCGGCGTCGGCCGACGTCCACGTCGCGGGCCGCAGCTTGTTCGAATTGAAGTTCCAGACCGCGCCGCTCGACGCGTCCCAGCTCGCGCCGCCGTTTTGCGGAAACGAGTAGTAAAGCTCGTACAGCTTCCAGTTATCGCGGTCGATCGTCAGGACGTGACGGTCGCCGGTCGACGCCGAGCCGCCCTCGATCGGTGCGTTCGCCGGCACCGGGTACGGGCCGGGATCGCTCTGGTCGCCGTAGTCGGTGAAATTGATCGGCACCATTGCCTGCGTGCCGCCGACGACGACGTAGGGAATGCCGATCGGCGCGCCCTGCCAGAAGGTTCCGAAATCCGGATGAAGCCCCGTGTTGGCGCCGATCGAAGCGATCAGGTTCGCGGAGTTCGAATGGACCGGAAACCGCGAAACGTCCAGATTCCACGCGTTGTTGGCGGGAAACGGCCGCGCGCCGTGGAGGCTCGCGCCGATGCCGAGATCCGGCACGAGCGCCGCCGACTGCATCGCCGCGCGCGGCGTGAAAAACGTATTTCCGGCCAGTAATGCGATCAGAATGACCGATCCGGCAAGACTCGAAAAGACACGGCGAATCATCAGTTTAGACATAAACTTTCAAGACCTCGGAAAAATTTTTTTGCTGGAGTAAAGGGGAAGACTCGACAGGTATTTCTTACAAGTATCTAATTCAAATTTAGCCTATTCGCACGAATTTCGTCAACAAATTTTTCGCGCGGTCCCGCGCCGGAACGGCGGTCTGCGATTTTTGATCTTCGGTTTTTGAATCAGAACTCAGGACTCAGGACTCAAGACTAAATGAGTCTGGCCTGCTCGGCGCGGCGGACGGCTTCGAGCCGGGTGTGCGCGTCGAGTTTTTTGAGGATGTGCTGGATGTGATTGTTGACCGTCGTCCGGCTGATGTAAAGCTGGTCGGCGATTTCCTTGGTCGTCGCGCCCTTTGCGAGACAGCGGAGAATCTCGAGCTCGCGCCGGCTGAGCTCGGTGACGTTGGTCGGCGTGTTCTTGACGGCGAGAATCTCGCTGACGTTGGCGACCGGGAGATTGGTCTCGTTGACCACGAAATCGCGCATCAGCATCTCGAACCTTTTCTGCAGGTCGGTCGGCCGGGCGATATGGATCGTGTAGGGCATCGTCGACTGCGGCTCGTCGACGATCATCACGGAAATGTTGCACCACTGGCGCTTGCCGTTGGTCGTCACCTGAATGTCGTAGCTTTTGAGCGGCTGGTGATTGCGCGCCTTGCGGCGAATCGAGCAGTCGCCGTCGCAGGCGCGGCCGCATTCGTCGACGCCGTGGAGGATATCGCTGCAGGCCTGCCCGATCGCCTGTTTTTTGTCGATGCCGAAAAGCTCGGCGGCGGCTTTGTTCCAGGCGGCGACGAAGCCGTTCGGATCGATCACGAAGGCGGCGTCGGCCGTCCCTTCGATAAGCTTTTTGATTTCACCCAGTCGCATAGTCGTTTTAACGGCGGCCGCCGATCGGAGCCGCTTTTTTTTTTCGGGGGGGTGAAAAAAAATCGCAAAGCCGCTGATGAATTTAAAAAATTCCGGGAGCCGACAAATTTTTATTTATTACGCGTCTTTTGCGGGATAATTTCTAAGATTTCGGCCGCCGGCAGGGCCGTTTTTTTTAATCATTTTTTGAGCATTTCAATCAAAAAAATGATGCCAAATGATTATTGTCCAAGTTTTCTTAAAAAGCAAATATAAAAGCGGAGAAAAAAATCCACATTTGGGGCATTTGCTGATGGTCTTCTCAAAAGCGACAGGCTATGGCATCAGAGCGTTGGCGTATTTAGCACGACAAACTGATCTTCGACTTTGCGGCTTAAACGAAATCGCCGTCAGCGAGAGAATTCCGCCCGAATATTTGAGAAAACTACTTGCAGAATTACGTCGTCACCGCATCGTGCAGTCGGTCAAAGGTGTGCACGGCGGTTATTTGCTGGCGCTGGCGCCCGAAAAGATCTCTTTATGGGATGTTTTCCGGGTGCTCGACCACGACCCTTACCTGGACGAATGCATTTTATGTCTTTCACGCGATGAAGATCCTTCGTGCCCTTTCTGCGGCGAATGGAAACGAATTCGCGACGATCTGGTAGCTGTTTTGAAAAACAAGACGATCGCCGATTTTGCCACTGACTGAACCGGCGTCGTTGTTTTTCCTTAATCACTTGTGAAAAATTTCTCAGGCGATTGAGGATCGTTCGTTTTAAGTATGACATTAACGTGGATAGCGATCATTGCAAGTCTTTTGATGGGGGCGGGCGCGGCATTCATTTTTATCTTTGCCGCCAAGAAGGATTATTTTCGCGATATCGAGGACGCCAAGTATCAGGTGTTCTGGTCGGATATCGAAGAATTGGTTAACGAAGTCGAGGAGGAAGACATAAATGAGCGACAAGCATAACGCTCACGATTCGGAAGGAAACAGCGAGCCGATCTCGCGGCGCAAGGTGTTGGCGTGGCTGACCAGTATGGGAATTTTGGGCTCCGGAATCGTGACGCTTTTTTCAAATCTGGTTTTCATCAAACCGCGCGCCACTTACGGGCAGCCGAGCCGTTTCGCGATCGGCACGCCGAACGAATTTCCGCCGGGAACGCGCATCGCGCTCGGCGCGCAGAAGGTCGCCGTGGTCCGCGAAGGCAACAAGATGGCGGCGATCTCGATCACCTGCACGCATCTGGGCTGCATCGTCGGCGTCGCGGAAACGGGCTTTGCCTGCCCGTGTCACGGCTCGCGGTTCGACCAGGACGGCAACGTGACGGGCGGGCCGGCGCCGAAGCCGCTTCCGTGGTTCGAGCTTTCGCTGGCGCCGAACGGTCAGCTGGAAGTCGATAAGAGCAAACAAATTACAGCCGGGAAATGGTTTACAGTATGAGCGAGAACAAGCAAAAGAACAGTTTTTTCAGCGTAATCAAAGATTTTCCGGCGGCCGTCTGGTCGTCGGTTTTCCGGCACAATCTGCCGCACACGGATCTCGGACGTTCGCAGACGAGCTTTACGAATTTTTTCCTGCACATTCATCCGGTCAAGGTTCATAAACATACTTTGAAGCCGTGGTTCACGATGGGGCTGGGGCTCATCAGCCTGTTCCTGTTTCTGATTCTGACGGTCACGGGCGTGCTCCTGATGTTTTATTACGTCCCGTCGACGACGCAGGCTTACGACCGGATGCTCGATCTGCGCGGTTCGGTCGCCTTCGGCGTCTTTCTCAGAAATATGCATCGCTGGTCGGCGCACGGAATGGTCGCGGCCGTTTTTCTGCATATGTGCCGCGTGTTCTTCACCGGTTCGTATAAAAAACCGCGCGAGTTCAACTGGGTGATCGGCGTGCTGCTGTTTCTCGTGACGCTGTTTCTGAGCTTTACCGGCTATCTGCTGCCGTGGGATCAGCTCGCCTTCTGGGCGATCACGGTCGGCACGGCGATCGCGGGCTACGCGCCGGTCGTCGGCGATCAGATGCGCTTCATCCTGCTCGGCGACACGACCGTCGGCCAGGAAGCGCTGCTCCGCTTCTACGTGCTGCACGTCGCGGTGCTGCCGCTCGTCGCGGCCGGTCTGATCGCGATCCACTTCTGGCGGATCCGCAAGGACGGCGGAATGTCGCGGCCCGCAGACGCGGACGTCATCGAAACGAACGGCGCCGCGCCGGTCGAAACCGAAGCGATTCCGGCCGCCGCGCCCGTGATGGCGATGGCCGCGGCCGGCAACGGCGGCATCGACTTCATCGAGAAAAGACGCTACGGCGTGCAGGGTCTGGTGCGCGGGCCGTTCACCAAGGTCGGCAACGTGCCGGACAATTCCGTTTACAGCTATCCGAATCTCCTGCTGGCCGAATTGTTCGTCTTCATCCTGACGGTACTCGGCGTGCTCGTCATTTCCTTCTTCTTCAACGCGCCGCTCGAAGAGGCCGTCAACGTGCTTCATCCGCCGAACCCGGCGAAAGCGCCGTGGTACTTCCTCGGGCTTCAGGAAATGGTCAGCTATTCGGCCTTCTGGGGCGGCGTCGGAGTGCCGGGAATCGAAGTTTTGATCCTTTTGCTCGTGCCCTACATCGACCGCGGTCAGAAAGGCGTCGGCAAATGGTTTGCGAAGGAACGACTGCTGGCGAACACGCTCTTTATGACGTTCGTGGTCGTCAATATCGTGCTCATTATCATCGGAACGTTTTTCCGTGGTCAGAATTGGGAGTTTGTTTCGCCGTTCTAAGGGCGAGTTAAAGGATTGATGCTATGAAAATGCGATTATCATTAGCAATTGCGAGTGTCGCGATTTTAGTCGTTCACGGATTCGTGTTCTACCAGCAGTTTTTCCATAAGTGGGAAAATTATCAAACGTCGTACTTCGATCAGGCGCGGACGCTCTCCAAGACGGACGCCGAGCGCGAGGCGTTCGCCGCCCGGAGCCCGAAGATCGAACAGATCCTCGTCACGCAGTTCGGCAGCGAACGCGTCGACCGCTGCACGACCTGTCACATCGCCTCGGACGACCCGCGTTTCAAAGACGCGCCGCACCCGTACAAGACGCATCCGTTTTCGGAAGCGCTCGGCGACAAGCAGGTCGACGGCAAATGGGAAAGACGTCATAAATTCTCGGACATCGGCTGCACGGTCTGTCACGACGGACAGGGCCGCGGGCTGACGGAATTTTACGCCCACGGCGAGGACGAATTCTGGACCGAACCGATGCTCGGCTACGTCACGCAGGAAAACTGGCGCCCCGAGTTTAAGGACAAGCTCAAGGGCAAGGAATATATGGAGGCCAACTGTGCGCAGTGCCACACGGACAAGGACTTCAAACAGACGCCGATGGTCAACAAGGGCCGCGATCTCTTCATTCAGAAGAACTGCTACGGATGCCACCGCATCGAAGGCATTTCGAACGGCACGCTCGGTCCCGACCTGACCGACGTCGGCAAGAAATGGAATCTCAACTACATTTACGAATCGATCTACGATCCGCGCGCCAACAGCGTGACTTCGTTTATGCCGAAGTTCAACCTGACCGACGACGAGATCAAGGCGCTGGCGATCTTCCTCAAGAGCCGCCGCGGATTCAATTACGCGGAAACGACGCTCGATCACTACCGCGCGACGCTCAACAAGAGCCAGGCGCCGGCGCCGCCGCCGTCGACAACGACGACGACGACGAAACCGACGCCGACGACCACGCCGGCCGCGACCGAAGGGGCGAAGCTCGGCGAGCAACTGATCGCCGAACGCGCCTGCGTCGCCTGTCATAAGCTCGGCGACAAGGACGGCGGCATCGCGCCCGATCTTTCGTTCGAAGGTCTGATCAAGGACGAAAAATGGATCAAGGCGCACTTCAAGGATCCGCGCGCGCTCGTGCCGGATTCGATTATGCCGACGTTCGCCTTCACCGACGGCGATTTCAACGCGATGACGACGTATCTCGCCGGACTCAACAAAGCGCCGGCGCTCGGCAGCCCGCAGGAGACGTACCAGAACCTGTGTATGCGCTGTCACGGCGAAAAAGGCGACGGCCACGGCCAGATCGCGATCTATCTCGATCCGTATCCGCGAGATTTTACGAATGCCGGGTTTATGAACAGCAAGACGGAAGACCGTTTTGTCAATTCGATCAAGAACGGCGTCGGCGGCACCTCGATGCCGGCGTGGGGCAAGGTTTTGAATGACGACCAGATCAAGGGCGTTCTGGCCTACATCGGTCAAAACTTCACGAAGGATGCGCGGACCGAGATCAAGCCGCGCGACGTTCCCGAACAGAATCCGGTGGCGACGTCCTCCGAGTCGATCGCCCGCGGCGAAGCGATTTACCTGCAGCGCTGCACGGGCTGTCACGGACGCAAAGCGGACGGCAAGGGAGCGAATTCTCTCGACATTCTGCCGCGCCCGCGCAATCTGTTGAACTGGCAGTTTATCAACAATGCGACGGACAAGCGGTTGTTCGAATCGATTCTGTACGGCGTGCAGGGCACGGCAATGCCGCCCTGGATCGATTACGGGTTGACCAAGGAAGATGTAGGCGATCTGGTGAATTATGTCAGAAGCCTGAATCAAAGCAAAAAAGATTTTATGGCGGCAAACCTTGTCGCGATGTGCCACTAGGTTTGAAACGGGAGGCTATATGCAAAAAGAAGAAATCATTCAGGACGCCGGTGAAATTCCAGTTGCGGCATCGGCGAAATACAACGAGTCAATACACGAGGATCTGACTGCGAAGCTGTTTTTCATCAGTTCCATAACGTACTTTTTCATCGTCGGCATCATCGCGGTGCTGATCGCCGCGAAATTCGTGATGCCGACGCTGCTCGGAACGGTTCCGCAACTGACCTACGGACGGCTGCGGCCGCTTCACGTCAACGGAATGCTGTTCGGCTGGCTGCTCGCCTGCGATATGGCGCTGATGTACTACGTCGTCCCGCGATTGTGCGGGGTCAAGCTGTGGAGCGAAAAGCTCGGCGTCGCGACCAACATCTTGTGGAATTTTATTATTCTGAGCGCGGTCGTGTCGTTTTTGATGGGCTGGAACCAGGGCTGGGAATACGCGGAGCTGCCGTTCTTTCTCGACGTCTGCGTCGTGATCGCGTGGATTATGTTCGGCGCGAACCTCTTCCTGACGATCGCCAATCGTAAATACCAGACGATGTACGTCACGCTCTGGTACGCGATGGGCACCGTGCTCTGGACGGCGTTCGTCTACCTGACGGGAAACTTCGCGACGCTTTTCACGACCGGCGTCAACCAGGCGAACCTGAACTGGATGTACGTTCACAACGCCGTCGGTCTGATCTTCACGCCGGTCGGTCTGGCGATCGCCTACTACTTTATTCCGAAAGCGTCGAACACGCCGCTTTACAGTCATAAGCTGTCGATGATCGGTTTCTGGTCGCTCGCCTTCGTCTATGTCTGGACGGGCGCGCACCATATGCTTCACGGCCCGATCTCGCAGTGGCTTCAGACGATCACGGTCGTCTTTTCGGTGATGCTGCTGGTGCCGGTCTGGGCGGCGGTTTACAACTTCTTCGCGACGATGCAGGGCCAGTGGCACCAATTGCGCGAAAACGTTTCGCTCAAGTTCCTGATGTCGGGCGTCGTCTTTTACCTGCTGACCTGCTTCCAGGGACCGATGCACAGCTTACACGTCGTCAACGCGATCGTCTCGAAGACCGACTGGATTCCGGGCCACGCGCATATGGCGGTTCTCGGAGCGTTCTCGTTCTTCGCGATCGCCGGCACCTACTACGCCGTGCCGCGCGTTTTCAAGACGAACCTTTATTCGACCGCGCTCGGAAACTGGAGCTTCTGGCTGTTTCTGGTCGGCGGTCTCGGATTCTTCGTGACGCTCTGGCTCGGCGGATTCTGGCAGGGCTGGCAGTGGAACAATCCGGCGATTCCCTTTATCGACACGGTGGTCGCGCTGAAACCGGTCTGGACCTTCCGGCTGTTCTCGGGCTTCTTTATGTTCGGCGGCATCGTCACTTTCGCCTACAACATTCTGGCAACGATTATCGGCGCAAAGGGACAGGGAGTTGAAACACAAGCGGCGGCGGCCTGAGGCCCGCGCCCTAATTAGGAGGAAATTATGTTAAGTAAAGCTGATTACAGCGCACCGTTTTTCGTGGCCGCCGCATTGGTGCTGTTTTTCATCGGCGGACTGCTGACGACCGTCGTGCCGCCATTGATCGACACGAGCTGGTCGAAACCGTTCGAAAACAACGATCCCGCCAACGGGCCGACCGGCAAGCTCCGGCAGCTGAACGAGCAGGAACTGAAGGGCCGTCAGATTTATATCCGCGAAGGCTGCTGGTACTGCCACACGCAGCAGGTCCGGACGATCCTCGCCGACACCAAGCGTTACGGCTGGCGCGGAGTCGATGCGCCGGTTTCGACGCCGGATGAATTCGTCTACGACAGCCCGCACCTGTTCGGCACGAAGCGCACGGGACCCGATCTCGCGCGCGTCGGCGGAAAATACAACGCCCAGTGGCACAAAACGCATTTCAAGAATCCGGCCGATCTCGTGCCCGGATCGATTATGCCGCCGTTCCCGTGGATCGCCAACGACCCGCAGGAGCTCGACGCGCTGGTCGCTTATCTGCAGACGCTCGGCCGGGCCAAGAACTGGCGGCCGGACAACGACTATGAAAAATAGTTGGCCGACGGCGGGCGGCAGTCGGCGGATTTTTTCTTCCGACTGCCGGCCGCCGACCGCCAGCTGCCGACTGAGTTTATGACTGATTACACATATCCGAGCGTTTATTTCGCGTATTTCTTTTTCTTTATCGTGGCTTCGCTGGCGTTGTATTTCTGCTTCCGCTACCGCGACGGTTACTGGGGAAAGGACAGCGAGGACGTAAAGTATCGAATGCTCGAAGACGATGAAAACGGAGGCGAAAATGGACGAGAACAAAGACAATAACGAAGAAATCAAAGAATATGCAGACGGTTGGATTACCGAACGCAAGGGAACGGATGCACCGATGTTTTTAAAGGCTGCGTTTCTGATCATCCCGTTGGGAGCGTTGACGTATTTCTTCTTCTACATGCACGGCGAAACATTCCATTCCGAACGCGGACCGCTGGTACAGGGATTTAATAAAGTCAGCCAGACGTCCGACGGTTTTATGTATTTCGTGGGCGCGCTGATCCTGATCTATTTGGTGATCCTGATCGCGTTTGCCTGGAGAAAATTCCACGATTGATTAAAGGGTTGCGATGAGCGAAGAAACTTTACAATTTGAACTCGTTGACCAGAAAGACGCCGATTACTGGATGAAGATGGTCAAGTGTCAGGACGCGTGCCCGGTTCATACCAACGCCTGCGGTTACGTCACGGCGATTGCCGAAGGCCGCGATCTCGACGCCTACAAGATCGCGCGGGCGACGAATCCGTTCGCTTCGATCTGCGGCCGCGTCTGCGGCGCTCCGTGCGAGGCAAATTGCCGTCGCGGTTCGCTCGACACGCCGATCACGATTCGCGCTTTGAAGCGTTTCGTCAACGAAACCTACGGCCCGGAATCGGGCGATTTCACCTACTACAGAGAGGGCTGCAACACGAAAATGCTGCCGCCCGAAAAAGGCGACGGCGAACGGATCGCGGTCGTCGGCGCCGGCGTCGCTGGTCTCACCGTCGCGCACGATCTGGTGCAGCTCGGCTACAAGGTGACGGTTTTCGAAGCCCATCACGAACCGGGCGGAATGTTGACGGCGGGCGTTCCCATCTATCGTCTGCCGCGCGAGCTCGTCCGGGCCGAAATTGATGCAATTCTTTCGATGGGGGTGGAATTGAAATGCAACATGCGGCTCGGACGGGATTTCACGATCGGAAGTCTCCGGAAGGAAGGCTACAAGGCGATCTTTCTCGGCATCGGTCTGCAGAAAGGCCGCAAGATTCCGATCGAGGGCGCCGATCTGCCGCAGGTTTTCGACGGGCTCGATTTCCTGCGGGCCTTTAACGAGGGCAAGCCGATGGAGATCGGCCGCAAGGTCGTCGTCATCGGCGGCGGCAACGTCGCCTACGACGTCGCGCGTTCGGCCGTCCGTCCGGCGAAAGTCGAGATGGCGACCGCGACCGACGACATCGGGCGTTCCGAACAGCTCGCCTACGACGTCGCGCGGTCGGCGCTGCGGCTGAGCGGCGATAAGGAAGTCCATATCGTCTGTCTCGAAAAACGCGACGAAATGCCGGCCGACGAGATCGAGATCGTCGAGGGCGAGGAAGAGGGAATCCGGCTGCACGCCGGCCGCGGTCCGCGGGTGATTCTCAACGAGGAAGGCTACGTGACCGGACTCCGCACGGTCAAATGTCTTTCGGTCCTCGACGCGAACGGCCGCTTCAGCCCGAAATTCGACGAGAACGTCATCGAAGACATCGCCGCCGACACGATTATGTTCGCGATCGGCCAGCAGTCGGATCTCTCGTTTCTCAGCCCGGAAGACGGCGTCGAAACCGAAAACGGGCTGATCAAGGTCGATCCCGAGACCTATCAGACGACCGCGCCCGACGTCTTCGCCTGCGGCGACGTCGCGCACGGCCCGCGGCTCTTCATCCACGCGATCGCCTCGGCGCAGATCGCCGCCCGGACGATGCACGATTACCTGCGCGACACGCGCACCGACATCGTCGTCAAACGGGTCTGGAGAGCGGCCGACTACACGATGGTCGAGGGTTGGGATCAGATGCGGCGCAAACTCCCGCCGGCGCTCGAAAGCGAACGCCGCGCGTCTTCGAACGAGATCGTCGAGATCAATTACAGCGACGCCGAGGCACGAAAACAGGCGGCCCGCTGTCTGCGCTGCAACGTCAACACGGTTTTCGACACTTCGATCTGCATCGCCTGCAACGGCTGCGTCGACGTTTGTCCGGAAAGCCTGATCAAGCTCGTCGGGCTCAATCAGGTGCGTTCGGACAAATATCTGATGCAGATCGCGTCCGATTCGCTCGGCATCACCGACGACGATCTGGCCGGCTATTCCGAAGAGGAACTGGCCGATCTCGGCGGGCTGATGCTCAAGGACGAATCGACGTGCATCCGGTGCGCGATGTGCGCATCGCGCTGCCCGACGCACGCGATCACGATGAAGCGCTTCGATTTCACGCGCGAATGCGTGACGATTCACGCGCGGAATCCGAAGATCAAGTATCAGCCGGCGACGTAGCGCCGCAAACCTGCGGAAAGCTTCAAGGTTTTCTCCTCCTGAGAAGCTTTCCGCGCAATTAGTTCCGGGCCGCGGGTCTCAATCGGACCTCGGGCCCGCGGCCCGGAACTGAAACATCAGGAGTTTTATGGCCGAAGCATCGATCGAAAAAAAATCCGCGGGTTTCGAGTTTCTCGTCGGGAAATTCGGCGCGCTGACCGAAACTCCTTCGCTGCCGGACATTTGCGGGTGGCTCGCCGAGGCCGAGGTGACGCCCGAAGAGGTCGCTCCGTACCGCACTTTCAGCACCGAAAGATATACCCGGAACCGCGTTTTCCGCAACGAATTCGTCGAGCTGCTCGTCCTCGGCTGGGTGCCCGGCCAGGCGAGTATGATCCACGACCACGACGGCTCGCACGGCGTCGTCCGCGTTTTCGAGGGCCGGATGGCCGAAACGAAATACCGGCGCGACGAGGAAGGGAAGATCCGCCCGGCCGCGCGGATCGAGGCCGCGCCGGGAATGCTCGCGAGCGTCGGCGAGCCGGACATCCACCTGCTCGAAAGCCTCGAATCCGAGGACGGCCGCAACGCGATCACGTTTCACGTTTACGCGCCGCCGCTCAAAGGGCTCCACGTTTTCGAGGTCGGCCGCGCCGAGTCGGAATATTATTCGCTCGATTAAGGGGAAAAAAATATGTCGCTCTGGGAATTTTACGTCATTTTCGCATTGGGTTTGGTCAGCAGCCTGCACTGCGTCTCGATGTGCGGGCCGCTCGTTTTGTCCTATAGTCTGCCGCTCGGCAGCCGCAAGCTCTCCCAGCAGATCGTCGCTCATCTAGCCTACAATACCGGGCGAATTTTAACGTATTCGGCACTTGGCGCGATTGCCGGATTACTTGGAAGCACGGTCGGGTTCATCGGAAGTCTCGCCGGATTTGAAAACGTCGCCGCGATCGTGGCGGGTGTTTTGATGGCAGTTGCCGGGATTCTGATGCTCGACCTGATTCCGAGTAAAAGATTGCAGAAATTCAATCCGCTTCTCTATACTTCACGCTTTCTCAAACCGCTCGGGAGCCGCATTTCGTCGAGCTCGATCGGCAGCAAATTCTCGCTCGGGATGATGCTCGGCTTTATGCCGTGCGGGCTGATCTACGCCGCGCTGCTGAAATCGATGGCGACGGGCACGTGGCTTGCAGGCGCGATGACGATGACGGCCTTCGGGTTCGGGACGGCCGCCTCGCTGCTCGGCATCGGAATTTTTTCGTCGGCGTTCAGCCTCAAGCTGAGCCGCTGGGGAAATCGCCTCGCGGCGGTCAGCGTTCTGCTGCTCGGACTGTTTCTGGTTTCGCGCGGCGTGATGCCGATGATGGCCGCGAGCCATCAGGCGTCGAACGAGGAAGTCCCGGCCTGTCACCGACAGTGATTTCAGGGTTTTGGGAAGTAGGGAGAAGCCGGCCCGGCCGCGCCGGAAAACCGGGAGCGCGGCGGAAAAAGCAAACGATATTTTAAGAAATTCGCCCCGCTCCGGTTCGGGCCGGAGCGGCGAAACGATTTTGAAAATGCCGGCCGGCCGACCTTCGAGTCGTCCGCCCGATAAGTTTCCGGACGAAGGGAATTCGGCTTTTTGTAACTCATTTGACCTTGATTCCTATATTATTTTATGGTAATATAGTTGGCGACAGGTTCACCCTGTGATCGACATTAAATTTAAGATTTTAGGAAGGAAAAAATGTTAGGAGAAGTCGGCCCGACCGCGAAAAATTCCACGGTCGTTGCGGAAAAATCAAACGATAACGTCAAAAAGTCACCCCGACCCAGAAAAAAACTGCCCGTCGTCAACAAGGATTTTCAACTCGAAAAATATAATTGGCACCGGCTGCGCAGGATCATCCACTTTCTCTGTTTTTTAATCTTCGTCACGCTCCCGTTCTTCAACGTGATGCGCTTCGACATCCCGCGCGCCCGTTTTTACTTCGCCGGATTCGAACTCTGGATCAACGAATTCGCCATCATCTTTTTCTCGATGTTGTTCCTGATGTTCGTCATCACGGCGGTCTCGATGCTCTACGGCCGCGTTTACTGCGGATATTTGTGCCCGCAGATGATCTTCAGCGAAGCCTCGATCAACCTCGAGGAAAAGGTCAAAACCTTTATCAATAAAAAGTTCGCCAAACAGAGCATCAAGGTGCGAAGCTGGATGAACCGGATCGTGGTCTATGCGGTGCTCGGCCTCGCCTCGATCTTTCTGGCCTTCGTGTTCATCTCTTATTTCATCGAGCCGCGCGATCTTTTCTGGCGGCTGGTTTCGTTCGACGTCGTCACCGCGGGCGGTTTCGCCGGCGCGGTCGTGACGCTGCTGACATTCGCCGATTTCGCGTTTCTGCGCCAGAAATTCTGCACGACCGTCTGCCCGTACGGTTATCTGCAGGGAATTTTAGGCGACGACAACACGCTCGTCGTCCAGTATCGCGACCCGGAAGAGATCTGCGTCGAGTGCAAGAAATGCGTCCGCGTCTGCCATATGGGCATCGACATCCGCAATTCGCCCTACCAGATCGAATGCATCCACTGCGGCGAATGCATCGACGCCTGCAAGCTGATTATGGGCAAATTCGGCAAGGACACGCTGATCCATTACGCGTGGGGCGAAAAGGGCGAGCTGCTCGGCGACAAGACCAAGAAATGGTATCAGCGGATCGGTTTGCGCGACGTTAAAAGATTCGGCGTCTTTGCGATCATCCTCGTTTACGGCACGAGTCTTGCAGTTGCACTCAGTCTGCGCCATAACGTGCTCGTCTACGTCGCGCCGAACCGCGCGACGATGTACCGCGAAGCCGACGGCCGCGTTTACAACGCTTTCCGGATGACGCTCGCCAACCGCGGCGGCAAGGATCAGACGGTGACGCTTTCGACGGCCGATCTGCCGGACGCGAAACTTACTTTGCCGTCGAACGAGATCGTGCTCAAGGCGGGCGAATCGGTGCAGCAGGAATTCGAGATTTCGGTGCCGGCGAACAGTCTGCCGGAACAGGTCAACCATTTCGAGATTCGGAGCGCGGCCGCGCCGGACAATACGACCGACGTGTTCAAGGAAACGTTTATTATGCCGCAGGAGAAAAAATGAAGATGAAAGAACCGATGGACAGTTCGGAAAAAAAGAAGCACGCCGCCATCTGGCAGCTGCTGTTCGGCGTGATTATGGCGCTCTTCATCGGCATTCTGATCGCTGTGTACGTGATCGCCAAAAAAGCCAATCCGATCATTCTCGACGAAAAGGGCAGGCCGCTCCAATCGCAGGGCGAATCGCACAGTTATTAGGACGCGGGACGGAACGCCGTCGAAAAATGTTGGAAGCCGCCGGTCCGCCGAGCGGCTCCGGCCGTCGCAGTGACGGCGTATCGAAATTATGAGCCAATCCGAAAAACAATGCGACCTTTGCGGTTTAAGTGTCGGACGAAACCCATATACGCAAAAATTCGACGGCGCGTCGAAACAGTTCTGCTGTCTCGGCTGTCTGAACGTCTACACGATCCTGACCGAAAGCGGCGTCGTCGCGAGCGGCCGTGACCTGCGCGAGAGCGAGGTTTTCAAGCGCAGCCTCGAGCTCGGCCTGATCTCGAACCGGCGGGAAAAGGAAAACGATCTCGCGATCCCGCCCGACGCGCCGACCCGCGAAACGCTCCTGCACGTTTCGGGAATGTGGTGCTCGGCCTGCTCGTGGCTGATCGAACACAGCCTCCGGAACGAGCGCGGCGTCGTCGAGGCCGAAGCGTTCTTCGCGTCCGATCTCGTCAAGGTCAAATACTGCCCGCAGTATCTCCCGCCCGAACGGCTGACCAAGCGCATCGAACAGCTCGGCTACAAGGCGAGCGAGTTCGACCCCGACAACGACACGGCGGCCGCCGAAAAGCGCGATCTCGTGCTGCGGATCGGCGTCGCCGGTTTTTTGTGGGCGAACATTATGACGCTCAGCGTGCCGCTCTACGTCGGCTATTTTCAGGAAATCAATCCGGGCGTCAAGTTTCTCTTTCCGTTCATCCTGATGGCGCTCGCCGCGCCGGTCGTCTTCTACTCGGCGAAACCGATCCTCGCGCTCGCGTGGACCGGGCTGCTCAACAAAACGATCCGGATGGAGACGCTGCTCGCGACCGGCATCCTCGCGGCCTACGTCTACAGCTCGATCCAGGCGTTTCGCGGCGAGACGATCATTTATTTCGACACCGCCGCCGCGATCGTCACGCTCGTCCTGCTCGGTAAACTGATGGAAAAAGGCGCGAAGGAACGGACGACGCGCTCGATCTCGATGCTTTACCGGATGATGCCGAAAAAAGTCCGGCTTCTTTTCGAGGGCGCCGAACGGTTCGTCGCGATCGACGCTTTGAACGAGGGCGACGTCTTCGTCGTCAAGGCCGGCGAGCGGATTCCGGCCGACGGCGTCGTCGTCGAGGGCGATTCGCATACCGACGAATCGCTGCTGACGGGCGAAGCGACGCCGATCTCGAAAACGCCCGGCAGCGGCGTCGTCTCGGGCAGTCTCAACGTCGGCAACGTGATCCACGTCCGCGCGACGAAGGTCGGCAGCGATTCGACGCTTTCGCAGATCATCAAGCTCGTCGAACACGCGATCGGCAGCCGCTCGAATCTCGAACGCACCGTCGACAAGGTTTCGCGCATCTTCGTGCCGTCGGTGATCGTCGCCGCCGTCATCACCTTCGCGGTCTGTTTCGGCTTCGGCTACACGACGATCGACGAGGCGCTGATGCGCGCGATCACGATCCTCGTCATCGCCTGCCCGTGCGCGCTCGGGCTCGCGACGCCGCTCGCGATCACGGCCGCCGTCGGCTCGGCCTCGCGGCAGGGCATTCTGGTCAGCGACTCGTCCGTGCTCGAAAAGATCCGCCGTCTCGACACGGTCGTTTTCGACAAGACCGGCACCGTTACCGAGGGCCGTTTCGAGCTCGTCGAGATCGCGCTCGCGGCCGAGGAAAAACTGCAGACCGCGGCGTTTGCGGCGATCGGCAATATGCGGGTCGATTTCCGGCCCGATCATCAGACGATCCACGAGACGTTCGAGAACGAATACCTGCCGCTGATCGCCGCGCTCGAACGCTATTCCGAGCATCCGCTCGGCAGCGCCGTCGTTCGTTACGCGGAAAACTGTCTGATGACGCTCAAAGAGGCATCGGACGTCGTCATCGAGAAAGGGCTCGGCCTGTCGGGCGCGGTTTCCGGCCGGCGCGTCTTCGTCGGCAACCACCGGCTGATCGAGCAGAAAAATCTGGCGATCGATGCGGCGCTCGCCGCGAAGACCGCCGAATGGGAAGCGGCCGGCGAGACGATCGCCTTTTTCGGCGTCGACGACCGGCTTGGCGGCGCGCTCGCGTTCGGCGACTTCATCAAGCCGGAAGCGGCCGCGATCATCGGCGAATTAAAAGAGCGCGGCATCGAATCGCTGATCATCTCAGGCGATTCCGAAGCGACCACGCGGTTCGTCGCGGCCAAGGTCGGAGCCGCCGATTTTCAGGCCGGCGCGCTGCCGGCCGACAAGACGGCGGCGCTCGAAAAGCTCCAGGCAAAGGGCCTTCAGGTCGCGATGATCGGCGACGGCATCAACGANNCAACGACGCGCCGGCGCTCGCGGCCGCCGATCTCGGGATCGCGCTCGCCTCGGGCACCGACATCGCGATGAAGGCCGCCGACATCGTCCTGATGGGCAATTCGCTCGAAAAGATCCTGACCGCGTTCGATCTTTCGAAAAAGACCTGGCGCGTCGTCCGGCAGAATCTGTTCTGGGCGTTTTTCTACAACACGCTCGGGATGAGTCTCGCCGTGACGGGCGTTCTCAACCCGATCATGGCCGCCGGCGCGATGCTCCTGTCGAGCCTCTCGGTGATCGGCAACTCGATGCGGCTCAATAAGAAATAGGCTTTTGGCGGGCTGCGGACTGCGCCTGCCGACGTGTGCGGAAGACTTGCCGACGTGTAAAGTTTGTCTGCCGACGTGTTAATGTTCGCTTGCCGACGTGTGCAGAGGAGTTGCCGACGTGTTGAGCGCTTCTGCCGATGAAAAAGTTTTGAGTTCCGCCTTCAGGCGGCTTTCGATTGACGGCGGAAAATATCCGCGGATGAATCGAAAGCCGCCTGAAGGCGGAACTCAAAACTTTTATTAGCGCAGGCTTTCGTTGATGCTTTCGAGAATGTCGGCGCCGGGGCAGAGCTCGTTCTCGGTCAGCGAGTTGAGCGGCCGGTCGGTCGTGTTGAGCAGCGCGTGCAGCTCTTTGCATTCCGGAATCATATAGAGCAGGCCGGTCAGGATCTCGCCGTCGCGGCGCGCCCGGCCGACGGCGTTGACGGCCGAGACGCGGTCGAGCGGGTTCCAGTCCTTCGCCAGCTTGTGAAGCTGGATGACGGTGCCGTCGTGCATCGTCAGGTGCTGCGTTTCGCCTTCCTCGTACTGCGTCCTGATCTCGTGCGCGAGCGGGACGAAATCGAACGTCGAGGTCGCTTCCATATGCTGGCGGACGTAGTCGTAGGACTTGGTCGAGCCGACGTTGTTGTTGAACGTCACGCACGGGCTGATGACGTTGATGAAAGCGAAGCCCGGATGGCTCATCCCGGCCTTGATGAGCGGGATCAGCTGCTCCTTGTCGCCCGAAAAGCTCTGGGCGACGAACGTCGCGCCGAGCTCGATCGCCAGACTCGCGAGATCGATCGATTCGAACAGGTTGATCTGGCCCGATTTGTTTTTCGAGCCGATGTCGGCGGTCGCCGAATCCTGGCCCTTCGTCAGCCCGTAGCAGCCGTTGTTCATCACGATATAGACCATATTGAGGTTGCGGCGGATGACGTGGACGAACTGGCCCATCCCGATCGACGCCGAATCGCCGTCGCCGGAGACGCCGAGATAGATCAGATCGCGGTTTGCGAGATTGGCGCCGGTCGCGACCGACGGCATCCGGCCGTGGACCGAGTTGAAGCCGTGCGAATTGTTGAGAAAATAGGCCGGCGTTTTCGACGAACAGCCGATGCCCGACAGCTTGGCGACCCGGTGCGGCTCGATGTTGAGCTCGAAACAGGCCTGCGCGATGGCCGCCGAGATCGAATCGTGACCGCAGCCCGCGCAGAGCGTCGAGAGCGAGCCCTCGTAATAATCGACCGTATAGCCGAGCTTGTTCTTCGGCAGCGCGGGATGACGAAATTTTGAACGTAAGTATGACATAAGATTTTGTTTTTATCGGTTGGGCTTCTTCGCTCCGAACTATTTCCCCGACAGATTCTCCTTGATCTGGTTGTAAATAAAATCGGCCGTGATCGGCATCCCGTCGTAGTTCAGGACCGGGACGAGCTTGTTCGGGTCGAGGCCGAGCTCGATCAGCATCAGGCTCCTGAACTGCGCGTCGCGGTTCTGCTCGATGACGAAGATCTTTTCGTGATCGTTGACGAAATCGACGAACTCCCGGCCGAACGGAAACGCCTTCGGGCGCATCGCATCGATCGCGAAGCCGTCGTCGCGCAGCATCTGAAAGGCTTCCTTGGCGGCGTAGGTCGAGGTCCCGAAAAAGATCACGCCGGTTTCGGACGTTTTGCCGTCCTGAAAGAACTTCGGCGCGGGCACCATTTCGCGGGCCGTCTCGAATTTTTTCGTGAGCCGCTCCATATTGCGGACGTAAGCGGCGCTGTCCTCGGTGTAGGCGGCGTATTCGTCGCGCGAGCTGCCGCGGGTGACGAACGCGCCCTTCGTCGCGTGCGTCGCCGGGATCGTCCGGTAGGGAATGCCGTCGCCGTCGGTGTCGAGATAGCGGCCGTAGCGGCCGATCGCGTCGAGCTCGGCGGCACCGAGAACCTTGCCGCGATTGTATTTGCGGTTATCGTCCCATTTCAGCGGCTGCGAAACGTGCTCGTTCATCCCGAGGTCGAGATCGGTCATCACGATCACCGGCGTCTGGAGTTTTTCGGCGAGGTCGAAGGCCTCGGCCGTCATCAGAAAGCATTCGCGCGGCGAGGCCGGGAAAAGCAGAACGTGTTTCGTGTCGCCGTGCGCGGCGTAGGCCGCTTCGAGCAGATCGGACTGCTGCGTGCGCGTCGGCATCCCGGTCGACGGGCCGGTCCGCTGGACGTCGATCAGGACGGTCGGGATCTCGGAGAAATAGGCGAGCCCGAGAAATTCGTTCATCAGCGAAAGACCCGGCCCGCTCGTCGCGGTGAACGAGCGCGCGCCGTTCCAGTTCGCGCCGATCACCATCCCGATCGCGGCCAGCTCGTCCTCGGCCTGGACGATCGCGAAGTTTCGCTTGCCGGTTTCCTTGTCGATCCGGTATTTTTCGGCGTATTTCGTAAACGCGTCGACGACCGACGTCGACGGCGTGATCGGATACCACGCGGCGACGGTCGCGCCGCCGTAGATCGCGCCCAGCGCGCAGGCCGAATTGCCGCTCATCATAATCGCGTCGCCGAGCAGGTCGCGGCGCTCGACGCGGAGCGGCAGCGGGTGTTCGAAATGCTCGCGGACGTAGTCGATCCCGAGCTGCAGCGCCTTGATGTTCGGCTCGATCAGCTTTTCCTTGCCCTTGAACTGGACGGCGAGCAGCTCTTCGAGCACCTTGAATTCGATGTCGAAAAATATGGCGAGCGCGCCGACGTAGATGATGTTTTTAAAAAGCTGGCGCTGGCGCGGGTCGCTGTAGTTCGAATTCGAGAGCTGCATCAGCGGGATGCCGATGTAGTTGATGTCGTCGCGGATCATATCGGCGTGCAGCGGCTTGGTCGAATCGTAGAGAAAATAACCGCCCGGACGCACGTCGGCGATGTCCTTTTTCATACTCTGCGGATTGACCGAGACCATAAAATCGATGCCCTCGCGGCGGCCTAAGAATCCGCGCTCGCTGACGCGCACCTCGTACCACGTCGGCAGACCCTGAATGTTCGACGGAAAAATGTTCTTCGGCGTGACGGGCACGCCCATCTTAAAGATCGCCTTCGTAAAAAGCGCGTTCGCGCTCGCCGAGCCCGTCCCGTTGACGTTGGCGAATCTGATGACAAAATCGTTTGTTTTTATGTCGTTCATTAGTTTAAATCTTATTTTAACGGGATAAAGACGATCTGGTTTTCCCATTCGTTTTCAAGACTGCATTCGATCAGCATTGAAATTTCTTCGATCGCTTCGCCGACCGGTAAATCCTGCGAGACGGCGATCACGCCGGGCATTTTCAGGCCGTCTTCGATGCGGCCGTAGGCAAACCCGATCATCGTCGCAAAATCGTGAGTCAAAACCAGACGATTTTCCTGCGCCGCCCGTTCTAAAACCTCTGTATCGTATTTCCCCTCAATCCCGATGTCCTGTACCCGAACTAAATCCAATGAGGAGAAACGACGAAGCAGGCCGCGTACGATTCGATTATTGAAATCTTCATCCGAGAGAAGTTTCATGGCTTTTATCAGAGCGTTCGATCAGGACGGCGAGCTAAAAGCCTTTCCCGAATATCGCGATGACCGAAACGCGCCTCGTTCGCTTCGCGCAATGTTTCGTTTTGTTTTGCCCTTTTAGCAAGATAAGCGTCGACCGTTTCACGGTTTTGCAGATAATAGCTGATCGCCGCGTAGACTTCCGCCAACGTCAAAGTGTCGTAATCGTAGACGATTTGTTCGGGAGCCGAACCCTGATTAAAGGCAATAATCACCGAATCGAGCGATACCCGCGTATTGCCGATACGCAGCACGCCGCCTTCGGTTTTCGTCAGTTTGATTTCCGATGTTGAAACACTCATCATTGCTAAATTTTACCACACCCCCGGCAAGGCTTTCGCCTCGTTTGCCAAACTCGTTCTGTTGACGTTGGCGAATCTGATGACAAAATCGTTTGTTTTTATGTCGTTCATTAGTTTGGAACGCCGTCATCCTGACGGCCGACGCTGCTCCGGCGTCAATAATCTGTCAAATCCCGGAAAATTTACACAATCGCGGATTTTGAACGCTTGCGCGTTCATTGCCGTCAGGATGACGGCGTTCCGGTTTTACTTCCCGCAGCCCGTGTAGGTCTTCGTCACGTTGTAGAAAAACTTCTGCATATCCCACGCGGCGGTCGGGCAGCGTTCGGCGCAGAGGCCGCAGTGGAGACAGACGTCTTCGTCCTTGGCCATTATGCGGCCGGTTTTCAGGCTGTCGGAAACGTACAAATCCTGCTTCGGGTTGAGCGCCGGCACTTTTAATTTGGCGCGCAGGGCTTTTTCGTCGTCTTCGTTGGGCGTGAACGTGATGCAGGACGTCGGGCAGACGTCGACGCAGGCGTCGCATTCGATGCATTTCGATTCCGAAAAAACGGTCTGGACGTCGCAGTTCAGACAGCGCTCGGCTTCCTTGAAGCCGGTCAGCCGGTCGAAACCGAGCTCGACTTCCTTTTTCCGGTCGCGGAGCGTTTCCGCCTTGTCGGCCTGCGGCACGACGTAGCGCGGGTCGTGCCAGATCTCCGAATCGTAGGCCCATTCGTGGATGCCCATCTTCGCGCTGTGGAGGTTGACCATCGGCGCGAGCCGGTCGCGGACGTCCTCGTTCTGGCAGAAGCGATGGATCGAAACCGCCGCCTGATGGCCGTGGGCGACGGCCGTGATGATGTTTTCCGGCCCGAACGCCGCGTCGCCGCCGATAAAGACCCGCGGGTTCGTCGTCTGGAACGTCGTTTTGTCGACGACCGGCATCTCCCATTCGCCGAACTCGATGTCGATGTCGCGCTCGATCCACGGGAAGGCGTTGTCCTGACCGATCGCCAGGATCACGTCGTCGGCCTCGAAAAAGACGTCCGGCTCGCCGGTCGGGACGAGCGAGCGCCGGCCGTTTTTATCGTAGACTGCGTTGACCTTTTCGAAGGTCATTCCCTTTAATTTGCCGTCCTCGACGACGAACGTCTTCGGAACGTGGTTGTCGAAGATCGGGATGTCCTCGTGCATCGCGTCTTCCTTTTCCCACGGCGACGCCTTCATATCGGCGAACGGCGAGCGGACGACGACCTTGACGTCCTCGCCACCGAGCCGGCGCGACGTCCGGCAGCAGTCCATCGCGGTGTTCCCGCCGCCGATCACGAGCACGCGGCGGCCGATCGACTGCGTGTGCTCGAAGGCGACCGAGGCGAGCCAGTTGATGCCGATATGGATGTTCTTGCCGTCGGTGTCCCAGCGGCCGGGCAATTTCGGCAGGTCTTTGCCGCGCGGCGCGCCCGTCCCGATAAAGACGGCGTCGTAATCCTTGGCGAGCACTTCCTTGAGGCTCGAAACATAGGTGTCGAAAAACGTATGGATGCCGAGATCGAGAATGTAGTCGACCTCCTCGTCGAGGACGGTTTCCGGCAGCCGGAACGACGGGATCTGGCTCCGCATAAAGCCGCCGCCTTTTTTCTGGTCGTCGAACAGGTGGAGCTCGTAGCCGAGCGGCGCCAGATCTCTGGCGACCGTCAGGCTTGCCGGGCCGCCGCCGATCAGCGCGACTTTTTTGCCGTTCGGCGCGAACGGGCTCTGCGGCATCCGGCTTTTGACCTCGTCCTTGTTGTCGGCGGCGACGCGCTTTAAGCGGCAGATCGCGACCGGTTCCTGCTCGACGCGCCCGCGCCGGCAGGCCGGCTCGCACGGGCGGTCGCAGGTGCGGCCGAGAATGCCCGGAAAGACGTTGGAATCCCAGTTGATCATATAGGCTTCCGTATATTTCCCTTGCGCGATCAGTCGTATATATTCGGGGACCGGCGTGTGCGCCGGGCAGGCGTACTGGCAGTCAACCACTTTATGAAAATACTCAGGGTCTTTGATGTCGGTCGGTTTCAATTGTTTTGATTCCTTATGAATTAGTTGAAGATTCAAGTGTCAATCGACACAATAGTCATTGTCTAAACATAATATTTTTTTAAGGCCGATTCAACGTCGAGCGGGCCAAAACGGAATCGAATCGCAAAATTTACGGAAAAGGCTTCGGTCGCCGGCGAACAAAGCCTGCGGATCGCGACCCCGGATGCCGCCGAAATTTTTTTTCGACGGCATAATCTTTGTTAACAGAGAATTTACGGAGAACCGGCCGAAAACGGGGCGGAGACTTTTGCGCCGCCGCTGAGGTAAGATGGAAATGGATTTGGTTTGAGCAGGGGTCGAAAGTTTTCAGGGAGATCTGAGCAGGGGATGGAAAGAATAATTTCCGACGGGAAAAAATACGCCGAAATCGTCAAATACAACAACTGGGTCAACCGGCGCGTCAATCATTACACCGGGGCCGGTCTGGTTTCGATTCTCGCCGTCATTTACTGGCTGTTGAGCTGATATTTTCAAAGAATCGATCGATTCTTTCGGCCGCGCCGGATTTCCGGCGGCGCGGCTTCGTGCGGGACAACGGCCTGAAATAAAGTAAAAAGTTCAATATGATGAATGAGTTAATAGGCCGCGGATGACGCGGATGACGCGGATGTACACGGATTTATTGATCTTAAAAAAGAATCCGTGAAAATCCGCCGAATCCGCGTCATCCGCATGCTATTTTTTTTCGGTCCGATTCAATCTCATTACAGCCTTATTCTTAACTTGATGCCTTTGCCCGCGCCGGTCTTCATTTTTGAAAGACCGGCCGGTATCTTCCGCGTTCGTCCCGTTCCCAGACGATTTTTTTCGACGGCGAAGGCGGCGGCTGAATATCGTCGACCCGCTCGCTCTCATCGAGCAGCCACGGGTTTTTCGCGAGGCTCACCGTCCGGTTGGCGGCGGTGCCGTTTTCGACGTCGAAAACGCGGATGGTCACAACGTCCTCGCCGCCCTTCTTTTCCGCCGCCCGGCCTTTCAAAGCGACGATCGTTTTTTTATCGGGCGCGACGCCGATCACGAAATTGACGGGAATCGTGTCGTCGTTTTCGCGGGCGACCGGGATCACTTTGAGATCGATCTTCTCGCCGGTTTCGACGTTGACGAGCTGTTTTCCGAAAAGCGACCAGCGGCCGTCGTCGTCGATCCAGACGCTCGGCAGGCCCTCGTCGATCCGCAAAACGTCGGGTCGGCCGTCCTTTATCCGCAGGACGTAGGTCGTTCGATAGCTTTCGGTCGCGTCGGCGAAACAGCGAAGGATCTCGACCGCCGGGTTCGGGCTCGTGTCGCACCAGTTGATCCGGCCGGCGAGCTGCGGGTCGTTGACGGGCGCCCAAGGTTTTCCGTCGACGAAAAAATACTGCTTGACGTCGCGCGAAACGGGCTCGTCGCCGATGTTCAGATATTTGACGCTTTTCGCGAATTTGAGCCGGCCGCGTTCGACCTTCGGCGCGTCGCGGTCGTCGGCGTCGATGTTTTTTCCGGTGCAGCCGAGCGCGATCAGCGCCAAAATCAGGAGCGCGATCGAAAAGTTGAGCGAATTGGTCCGGTTCATTGATTTTGTTTGCGGTAAAAGGATTTTACTCCGCTCGGCTGTTCGAGCGTCATCGCATCGTCGGTCAGCGCCGCGAGCCGGTATTTGTTGGTAAACATTTCCCGGCCGGTGGCGTCCAGCACGCGGATCGTCAGCTCGCCGTTTTTGATCTCGAACTTGCCAGTATAGACCGTCGGGTTGATCGGCGAGGTCAGTTTGTAACCGCCGTCGGCCGAAAAAGTCTCGACGCTCGTGATCTTCTCATCCGTCTGTTTCCAGCTTCCGACGATTCGCGGATCGACGGCCGGACCGGCCGGCGCGTTCGCGGCCGGCTTCGAGCAGCCGGCAAAAAACAGGGCCGCGGCGAGCGTCAGCAAAATAATGCCCGCGTGTATTTTCGATTTTGTCATCATCATTTTTCTCCCGATTTTTGTTATTTGTTGTTTTCCGGGTTCGCCAGCGCGGCGGCCGGTTTCGTCCGGGCGTCGGCTTTCGGAACGGCGTCGGAATTCAGACGCAGAAACTCGTCGGCGACCGTCTTCGATCTGAATTCGAAATTCGCCGTCCCGTTGAAAAAGGTCGCGCCGAACGACGGCGGGAAAACGAGCGTCAGAATGCCCGGCGCGATCACGCAGGCGATCATCAGGACGACCTTCAGAACGATCGGCCCGGGCAGCAGAAGGACCGCCAGCAGACCCGGAATCCAGGCCGTGTAATAGCCGAACTTGAGCCGGCGGTGATACCATTTCAGACCCGACGCGCATTTTCGGCAGGCCGGAACGCCCGCGATTCGATTGATCGTGTTCGTGCCGTAATATTTCGGATCGACGTCGAGCGCGAGCGCCGTGTCGACCGCCATCGTCAGGTAGGACGGCGAATCGGCGCCGAGAATCGACAAATCGATCGCGTCGTCCGGATTTTTCGCTTCGCAAACCACGCAGAGCGCCGGAAAAACGACCGGTTTTTTGATCGGTAAAGCGACATCGTATGTTCTCATTTTATTTATCTCCTGATTTTTCATCGATTTTTTCGAGCACCGGATAAACGAGCCGGAAACGGCCGTCGGCGGCCGGCACCCAGCCGAAATGCCGGCCGATCCACGCGCTGCCGTGCGTCTGGTCGAGCATAAAAAGATAGTCGGCGCGGCGGACGTATCTTTTCTGCGCGACGCCGGTTTCGGTATCGACCACGTAAAGCGAGATCAGATTCCGCTCGACCAGATTTTCGCCCTCGGTGACGATCGTTTTCCAGTCCGGCGAATTCGCGATAAAGCCCGACGGCAGTTTCGTTTTGAAAGCGATCTTTTCGCCCGCCACAATGTTCGTCCGCCCGTCCTCGCCGACGAACCACGGCGCGTCGTTCGAGAGCACGCCATCGACCGAATCGAGTTTTCTGATCTCGAACCGGCCCTCGTTCTCGAACATCAGATAAGCGCCGTCGTCGGCCGACAGCGTCATCAACTTGTCGTTCAGCGAATCGCAGCCGCGCACCGTCAGCTCCGGAAACTCTTCGGATTTGTAGGGAAAACCGTGCAGGAAAAGCTCGGCTTTGGTGAGCGGCCGGCGCACTTTGAGCTCGGCCGAATAGCGCGCCCTGACGACGCAGATCAGCTCGCCGCTCTGCGCGACCGACTGCAGGTGATCGTAATCGTCGCCGAACGCCGAACAGCCGAAGCCGAGCGCGGCGACGAGCAGCAGGGCAATAATTCCGGATGTGTTTTTCATATTTTGATCTTTGGTCTTGGGTCTTTGGTCTCGTGTTAAAGGGCGAAGATCGAAGACCGGATCGGCAACTTAAAACCGGTGTCGTTAACGTCGTGCGGTTTTCGGGTGCGCGGCCATTACCGCGCACCCTTTTCCCATTGTTACGGGATGAACGCGGCCGCCACGCTCAGATCGCCGGTCTGGCCGAAATGGACCGATGAGGCGGCGCCGGTCGTCGAACGCAGAACGTACCAGTTGCCCTCGGACGGTCGGAAGACCGCGATGTCGGCGCGGCCGTCGGCGTCGTAAGAGCCGGGCGACGGGATGTCGGAAGCGAGCCCGAACTGCGTGATCGCGACGCCGCCGTCCGTGCTGCGCAGGACGTACCAGATTCCGCCGCGAAAGACGGCGATGTCGGTTTTGCCGTCGCCGTCGTAATCCATCGCGACCGGTTTGTCCGAAGCGAGCCCGAACGGCTGGATGATGTACTGGCCGTCCGAGCTTTTGCGGACGTACCAGGTGCCGTTCGACGGGCGGAAAACGGCGTAGTCGGCGCGGCCGTCGCCGTCGAAATCGCCCGCCACCGGGACGTCGCCGGCGAGACCGAACGGGTAGTTCGTCGCCTGTCCGGTCCGGCTCGACTGCCACCACCACGAACCGCTGCGGAAAACGACGAGATCGGCGCGGCCGTCGCCGTCAAAGTCTTCAGGCAGCGGTTTGTCGCCGGACTGGCCGAAATTGACGGTCGTTTCCGCGAAGGTCAGCGCGTCCGAGATGTACCAGGTGCCGTTCGACGGACGAAAGACGGCGTAATCGGTGCGGCCGTCGCCGTTGTAGTCGGCCGGCGCGAGCAGGTCGGTGCCGGCGCCGTAGTAACGATACGAAGCGTTCGTCGCCGGATTGTTGAGGACGTACCAGACGCCGTTCGTCTGCGGGCGAAAGACCGCGAAATCCGAAAGCCCGTCGCCGTCGAAATCCGTGACGGCCCGCTGCGGCGCGGAAACGCGGGATAGAAAAACGTCGGTTTGGCCGTTCGTGTCGGTCGCCGTCAGATTCGCGGCATTCGATTCGAAGATCACGCTTCGGCCGTTGGCGCTGATTTTCGCCGCCCCCGAATCGCCGTAGCCGTTGCCGGCATTGTTGAGGGTCATCGCGGTGGTGATTCCCGTGAGCATATCCCGTACGAAAACGGAAGCCGCGCCAAGGAGCGGAAAGCCGTCGCCGGTCAGGTTGTTCGCGGTGCTCACGAAAACGACGAAACGGCCGTCGCGGCTCATTCCGAAGCCTTTTTCGCCGTTGGCCGAAACGCCGGTTCCGGTGAACAGGCCGGAGGCGTCGACGGTGACCGGTTCGGTGACGCCGGCCGCCAGATCGCGGCGGAAAACGTCGGTCGAGGCGAAGGTGTCGCTGACGCCGACCGCCAGATCGGTGGCCCGGCTTTCGAATGTCACGTAGCGGCCGTCATCGCTGATGCTGATCCGCTGGTACTCGGGGCTGCCGCCGAACGGCGAAGCCGCATTGCCGCTGTTCGTGTTGAATTCGTTGATACTGACGAGGCTCGTCGTCGCCAGTCCGACGTCATACACGAAAACGTCCGGCTGAGCGTTGGTGTCGGGCAGGGCGAGATCGCCGGCATAGCTGATGAACGCCACGCGCGTGCCGTCTTTGCTGAGCGTCGGCGAGAAAGAGGTGGCGTTGGCGGTTTGCCGGTAAACGGTCCGGCCCAACGAGGCGCATCTGGTTATCTGGGTTCGCAGATCGCGGACGAAGACGTCTCCGGTCGGATTGGCGATGCTTCCGAAATCGCTGGTTCCGGCGGCCAGCTGATTCGATTGCGCGGCGCTGTAAAAAGAGACGACATTCCCGTCGGCGCTGATCGTCACGTCCGCGCTGAAGTCGTTGCCCGCCGCGTTCTGGTCGACATTGACGCTCACGAGCTGCGTCGTGTGCGTGACCATATCCCGGACGAAAATGTCGGTTGCGCCGTTCGTATCGGAAATCGTCGTCAGATCGCTGGCCGTGCTCGGAAAAGCGACGAAGCGCCCGTCGTCGCTCGTATCGAAGCGCCGCGATTGGCTGCTGCTCGGGATATCGCCGGAATCGTTGTTGCCGCTGGCGGTGCCGGCCGCATTGACGCTGACCAGCTCGATCTGATTGGTCAAAAGATCGTAGCGGAAAATGTCGTCTTTCCCGTTGGTGTCGTTGGCAACGAGATTAGTCGCCAGGCTGATGAACAAAACATAACGTCCGTTCGGCGTGATCAGCGGGTCGAACGAGCTTTGATTTCCCGTGACGCTGCCGGCCCCCGTCACGCTCAGACAGCGGGTCGTGCCGGTCAGCGTATCCCGCACATAAACGTTGGCTGTCCCGCCGATCACCGTCAGTCCGCCGACGAGGTCGGTCGCCGTGCTGTAGAAAGCGACGTAGCGTCCGTCGGCGCTGATCGAACTGCTTCTCGATTGCGCGTTGCCGGCGGCCCCGGTCGGCGCGGCGCTGACCAATTGTTGGCGGACGGCGGCCCCGGCCTGTCCGATCAGCCCTAAAACTATGACAAATAATATTAAACTGCGATTGTAAATTGTTTTCTTCATGATTTTTACTCCGTTTCGGATAATTTCCGTGTTATGCCTGTTTGAATATCTCCTTGTTGTCGTCCTCGATCTTTTTGGCCTTCGCGGCGATGTCTTCGGCGTCCTTGAAAAGACGGTCGGATTTCGAATTGTTCTCGTCGAATTTGGCGATCATCGTTTTCGGGTAATCGATGTCCATAAACGCCTGCGCATTGCCCTTGCGAATGTCGACCGCTTCGGCGCGTTTCGCGAACTCGTCGGATTTGAGCTTTGCGTAATCCTTGTATTTTTCGTCGAGATTCATCCGCGAAACGTCGTCGAAAAGCCGCGAAATTTCCTTGAGCATCCCGGCGACCTTTTCAAAATCGGCGACGATCGCTTTGGCTTCCGATTCCTTTTGCGACTTGTAATAGGCGAGCTGCGGCAGCGTTTGAATATTCGCGCTGAAAAGTTCCTCGTTGCGCTTATCCGTTTTGGTATAGAGCTCTTTCGCTTCGTCGAGCTTTTTATTGGCCTGATCGACGATCTTGTTGGCCTCGGTCGTTTGATAAGAGCCGCTGCACGCGAGCGCGATCAGGCCGGCGGTCAGCAGTATCAAAAGCGTGTTCAATTTGTTGTGTCGTTTCATTTTATTTTCTCCTCGGTTATTTTCGGGTTAAGAACTGGTTCGTTTTTTCGGCGGCGGCGGCCGCTTCCGCCGCCCGGCGCGTCATCTCGGCGGCGAGCGCGCGGAAGGCGCGCCGGCGGCCGGTTTTGATCCGGGCGGCTTCGTCGTATCTTGCGGCCGCGCGCCGGTATTTTTCGGCGGCGCGTTCGTTGTGCCAGAGCGTGATGCCGGCGAAGACGCGCGCTTTTTCGGCGTTCGCCGGATCGGCGGCGAGCGCTTCGGTCGTCCGGCCGTTTTCGCGCTCGGCGGCGGCTTTCCGGGCGAGCTCGCGGGCCTCGTCGCCGAGCATCCGGACGAGCTCGCGTTCGGCCCGGTCCGGCCGCCGCGGCGCGCGGCTCCGGAACGTCAGGATCGATTGAAAAAAATTCAGTGCTTCGGTCATTTATCGGTCTCCTTTCAACTTTTTGATCGGTTTCTGGTCTGCGTCCTCCGCGATCCGCGCGGCGGCGGCCGGCGGCGCGCTCCTGAGCGGCGAATGACAAACCGGGCAGGTCGGCGCGGTCTGATCGGCGGCTTCGGGTTCGCTCGCAACCGCGACGATTTCCCGGGTCCTGATCCTGATTCTGGTGATGCGGCATTTCTTCATCTGTTTTCTTTTTCGCCTTGCTTGCGCTAAAATCCTTTTTACTTTTTAATTAGCTTGCGGAACGCTTTCGTTTTCCACACTTCCAATCTGCCCGAAGCGGTCGGTGAAAGTCGTTCCCCGAATCGGAAATAGTCGGGATCAACCGTGAAATTTCGGCGTGAAAAAGCGTGAAAAAGCGTGAAGGCTGGTAAGTTCAATTATTTCTGAATTTATGGAAGACAAGAAGATCGACGGTTATGAGTTCGGCGCGTTTCGTCTCGACGTTCGGCGGCGCGCGCTGACGAAAAACGACGAAAAAATTCCGCTGTCGGCCAGAAATTTCGATCTTTTGCTGTTTATGCTCGAAAACAGCGGGCGGATTCTCGAGCACGACGAGCTGCTCGACAGGGTCTGGGCGGGCACGTTCGTCGAACAGTCGACCCTCAAAAAAGGGGTCTCGGCGCTCCGCCAGATTCTCGGCGAAACGCCCGAAACCGAATTCATCAAAACGATCCCGCGCCGCGGCTACAGCTTCGTTTCGCCCGTCCGGCCCGTCGCCGCGGAAAACGGCGAGTATCTCTATCGCGAAACCGAGCGCGAGATCGTCGTCGAGGAATACGAGGAAACCGACGACGAGCCCGGCGCGCCGCCTTCCGCACAGATTTCGGCCCTTCCGGTTTCCGTCAATCAAACGAAGAAAAATAAGTATCTGCGCCCGCTGATTTTGACCGGCGTCGGGCTGCTCGCCGCGACGGCGGCTTTTTTCGGGCTCAGGCCCTTTTTCGCGAAAAACGCTGCGCGGCAGTTTTCGGCCGAAAACGTGCGGCTGACGCGGATCACGAACAGCGGCAAGGTCATCAGCGGAACCGCCGCTTCGCCCGACGGCAGTTACATTCTGTACCCGTCGGTCGAAAAGAACGGCGTCGTTTTATGGCTCCGGCAGATTTCGGCGAACAGCGCGACGCGGCTCACGCCGCCGCTGAGCGGAAGCTTCTGGGGCTTTGCCTTCGCGCCCGACAACAGCTACGTTTACTATATCTTCAACAATGCCGCCGAGCCCGCGAAAAGTGGTTTGTACAAAGTCCCGCTGCTCGGCGGCGAGCCGCAGCGGATCGCCGAAAACGTCAGCAGTCTGGCGGTCTCGCCCGACGGAAAAAGGATCGCGGTCGTGCGGCTCGGCGAAAAAACGGAGATCATCGGCCTCGACCCGAACGGCGAAAATGCGCGGACGATCGCGACCCTGCCGGACAATACGCGGCTCTGGGGCATTTCGTGGAGCCCGGACAATGCGGGGCTGCTCTGCACCGTCCGCAAAATAGTCGACGACAAATTCCTTTTTTACATTTCCGAGATCGCGGTCGAAAACGGGCGCGAAACCGTCGTTCTGCCGCCGCAGGAAAAGTCCGTGTTCGGCGCTGCCTGGCTCCCCGACAAATCGGGAATGCTGCTCACGATGCGCGAGGCGAATGCCGATATCCGGCAGATCTGGCAGTATTTTCCGGCGTCGCAGGAATGGCGGCGGGTGACCAACGACAATAATTCCTACAAGCTCGTCAGCCTGACGCGCGACGGCAAATCGATCATCGCCACGCAGGAAAGCGGGCTCGACGCGATCTGGATTTCGGACGACCCCTTTCCCCAAAACGGCTCCGGCAAAAAGACGGCTCCCGTTCGAAGGGAGAATTTCCGGCAGCTGACCGACGGGCTCGGCAGTTTTCACCAGCTCGAATGGCTCGCCGACGGGCGTTTGATGTATTCGGAGACCGAGGATGCGCGGGAGAAGATCTTTACGATCAACGCGGACGGCAGCGGCGCGCGGGCGGTCACGAACGGCGACGACGGGATCTGGATTATCCCGTCGGTCGGCGGCGGCGGCCGGAGCATCTGCTTTTTATCTTCGAAAACGGGCGCGAAACAGATCTGGCGAATCGATCCCGACGGGAAGAATCCGACGAAGCTGACGGCCGTCGAGCGCGGCGTCCTGTCCGGCCGGATCCTGCGCGACAACGCGACGGTCATTTACAACGCGCAGCTCGGTTCGGACGACAACGTTTTGTTCAGGCAGACGCCCGACGGGCAGACCGCGCAGCTGACCGAAGGCGACACGGGCGACTGGGCGGTGTCGCCCGACGAAAGCCTGCTGGCCGCTGTGGTTAGGGACAGGAGCAGCGGCAAATACCGGGTCGAGGTGAAGACGCTGGCCGACGGGAAAACGATCAGGGCTTTCGATTTTCAGCCGATGCGCCAGCTGGTTTTTACGCCCGACGGGAAAAGTCTGGCGTATGACGTCGTCGCGGACGACGTCGGCCAGATTATGATCCAGCCGCTCGACGGCGAACCGTATCCGCTGACCGAATTTCAGACCGACAACATCTTCGGCTTCGGCTGGTCGCCGGACGGCGCGAAGTTCGCCGTGATTCGCGGCAGGCAGCTCAACGACGCCGTTCTGATCAGGGCCGACGAGCGCTGACCGGAGCGCCGGAAGGCTCGCCTTCTACTTAGGGATTTTCCCGAATCTTTACAAAACTTTACATCAAAGCTTGACACGGGATTTTATTATCCTATACTGATTACAAGACTTTCTAACTAACCGACAGCAAAAAATTCATTCTTTTATTTTCTGAAAAGAGAAAGGAAGAAATTTATTTGTTGTCGGTTTTGTTTTTTGGAAAGTCGGGTCGTAAAAGGGGTTGGTTTCAATAAAAATTGTCTGGTTAAGACGATTCAGAAAAGAAACTTTGCGATGGGCGCTGAATAATTCGTCGGGCTGGTTCCGACGGTGAATTTTGGTGGGAATTATGCGCGGGCTTTCTGAAAAAAAAGTGTTTAACTTGATTTCTTCACTGTACGAGATCGCCGGAGAACCGGCTGTCGAGTCGTGGTCGGAAATTTATAAGGAACTATCGATGCTCGTCTCATCGGGGCCGGGAAGTCTGAGTTTCTATTCGGCCGCCGACAAGCAGTTCGATTTCGTCGCCACGACCCTCGATCAGGCGCTGCTCGGCGAATACACCGAATATTACCAGCACGTCAGCCCGTTCCGGAAGAAGATCGACCGGATGGCCGCCGGCGAGCGCTTCAGCCGCGCCGCGCACCTCGCGGACGGGGAATTCACGCAAACCGAAATCTACCGGAACTACTTCCGCCGGCAGGACGTCTTCAATTTCGAATACCTGATTTTTTATAAAGAGGACGACGTCGCCGGCGGCATCTCGTTTTCGCGGTCGCGGCGGCAGAAAAACTTCGACCGCGCCGAGACCCGCGCGCTCGATTTCATTCTCCCGCATCTGCGGCGCGCGTTTCAGATCCATCTGAAGCTGACCGAAGTCCGGCGCGACAAAAAAATCCTGCTCGAATGTTTCGAGAAGATCGCGCAGGGCGTGGTCGTCGTCAACCGCGCCGGCCGGCCGGTCTTTATGAACGAGCGCGCCCGCCGGCTGCTCGACGACGGCGACGGGCTGGCAATCGACCGGCGGGGCGCGCTCTCGGCGAATTCGCCGGCCGACGCGAAGAAATTGAAGGCCTGCCTGCAGGGGCTTTTCGACGCGAACGGCCAGCAGCGCTTCGGCCGGTGCGGCGTTTTGCAGATGGCGCGCGCTTCGGGCCGGCGGCCGCTGACGATTTTCGTCTCGCCGTTCGTCGAACGAAGCCTCAACCCGCTGAATTCGGGGACGCTGGCCGTGCTCTACATCAGCGATCCGGCCGCCGAACCGGCCGCCGTCGAACCGGTTCTGACCGAGATTTACGGGCTCACGCCGGCCGAGGCGAAGCTCGCCGCGATCCTCGCCCGGGGCGCGACGCTGAGCGAGGCCGGGACGCAGCTCGGGATCAAGCAGAACACGATCCGGACGCATCTGAAACGGATCTTTTCGAAGACCGAAACCAACCGGCAGAGCGAGCTGGTCAAGCTGATCTTAAACAGCTCGGTCGATTTAGGGAGGTGATTCGATTTAATTGTCGGTGTCACCCAAATGGGTGACGACTTACGGCTGCAACTGTTGGAAAATGAAAAGCGCAACAATATAATTCGAGCGTTTTTTCTATGATAAATTTAAGGTCGCCCACAGCTGCTTTTTGCCGGGTGACCTTTTTTGGCGATGAACAAACGGGTCCGCAGCCATCGAAAAGGTAATAACGCCAGACCTTTTCAAAAAACGCCGAAACCTGAAAAGAAGGTCGTTGAATTTCGAGATAAACGGAAATCCTGACTATGAAAACCGTCACCCCTGAACCGAGTATTTCAATAGGTAAAACTGTTTATGTTTTGATCTGACGATCAGCCATCGGCCGGAGCCGGTTTCCGGGCTCCGAACGAATTTCGGGTTTCGCATTTCGGGAGACCGGAACGGATTCCGGTTTCCGATTTCGATTCGATGGGTTGGAAGACAAAAAAGACCGAGAAATTACTGGTAATAATTTCTCAGCCCTTTCTTTCCGGCCCGAACAAAGCGTTCGGAAATGCTCTATTCGATGCCCGGATTGACACTCTGCATCTTAGCGTATTTCTGAATTGCTTTCAATCGAATGTAAAACAGCCAAATTAGGGGTTTAAGCGGGAAATCGACGATATTTGTAAAGATCGATTTTCTCCCAGCCGCGATTTTGAAACAACTGCTGATATCCGAGTAATTATCAGCCGAAAATGTTTCGAAATCAGAAGACCGCGGGTCATCGTCAAAGCGGCCTTAAACTCCGGTTTGCTAATTTTTTTTAGATTCAGGAGGAACATAATTTAGATGATGCACAGATACTTCAAGATTTTACAATCAAGGCTCCCGGCTTCAAACGAAAGCGGACGCTCAAAGCGGCGAATTTCGACAATTTTCAGCAGTATTTTATTTATCGCCGTTTTCGGTGCCTATGCTTCGGCCCAGATTTTTTACTCGGCAAATGAAGCTTTCTCACCTTTTCGCGAAACGAATCTCTTAAAGATCGGCGATAAATCGTCGACCGATCAGTTTACCGAACTCAGCCAGTATTCACAGGGATTCGAGGTCAACAACGTCTGGGGAGATCCGCCGACCGACCCGACCCGGGTCGCCTCCGGCACCAACGGAATCACTTCGAAGACCGGCGGTTTTCACGCCGAGGCCGTGGCCGGCAATTTTACGCGCTGGGGCGGCTATAATTCGGTCTTTCCGGCTTCCGGCTACACCACTTCGATCGACATCTATCTCGACGTCAGCGGCGCGTACGCCAACGACACTCGTTTCGACTATACGTCGGCGATCAACCAGCCTGACGGCAATCACCGCCGGGACTTCGTTTTCAACGCCGGCTTTTACAACGACGGCGTCGCGCCGGGCGCGGGAAACCGTTTTGTGGTCGGTGCCAGCAACAATTCGGGACAGCCGCCGAAAAATCCGGGCGGCGATCCGTATGTCGTGACCGCTTCCGGCTGGTACACTTTCAAACACCGGTTTTTCAATAACGGCAGCGGCCGGCTGGCCGTCCAGATGAGTCTTCTCAATGCGAGCGGCACGGTTTTGAAAACGTGGGTTCGCAGCGACCCCTCGGACGTGATCGGCTCGACCGTCGGCGGCAACCGCTACGGCTGGTTTCCAACCAACGATTTTCCGTTTCTGGCGATCGACAATTCGGTCCGCGCGAACGTCGTGCAGGACGCGCCCGTCCAGGTGCAGGCCGCCAATCCGAACGGCTGGACCTTCGACGTCAGCGGCGCGACGGCGGCCGGCGCGTTTTCGGTCCCGCCGGCCGGACAGCCGCTCGGCCGCGGAAGCTACCGCAGCACGATCGGCGCGAACGGCGACGATTTCACGAGAGCGCATAACGGAAACTTCAGCGGCACGCGGCTCGATCAGTTGACGAGTCTCAGCTACAGCACCTATGTGACCGCTCATTCAGACAGTCAGGCGCATTATCTTTCGCTGAAACTGGATCTGGACGGCGACAATATCGTCGACGACGTGATCTACTTCGAGCCGGTTTATCAATCGGCGACTTATTTCCCGTCGAACCCGCAGGCGGCGCTGGCGGTCGGCACCTGGCAGACCTGGAACGCGCTCGCCGGCGGCTGGTGGTCGACCAACGGGATCGCCGGCGCGAATCCGGGCGATCAGGTCAAAAGCATCGCGCAGTATCTGGCGGCGCAGCCGAACGCCCGGATTATGAACGATGCGACCGGCGGCCTGCGCGTAATCGCGGGCGGCGGCGCGCCGGACTGGAATAATTTCGACGGCAGCTTCGACAATCTGAAGATCGGCGTTCTCGGCAACGAGACGACTTTCGATTTCGACCCGCCGACGATCACGACGGTCGTCGACGACGACGGGATGGCGAGCGCGACGGACTGCAACGCGACCGACGCGGCCTCGACGACGCTTGCCGACGCTTATTCGGTCGCCAACCCGGGCGACACGATTCGCGTCTGTCCGGGCACCTACGTGCTGCCGGCGACCGTCAACATCAACAAGGCCAACCTGACGATCACCGGCGTCGGGCCGACGAAGCCCGTCATTCAGGCGGCGCAGGCGATCGGCAACGCCTTTCACGTGATCTCGAACGGCGTCACGCTCAACAATCTGGAAATCCAGAAGACCGACGCGGCCGGACCGCAGGATCTCGTCTGGGTGCAGGGCAATAATTTCACGGCGACCAACAACCTGATCTACGGCCCGAATCCGGGCGGCACGTGGAATTCGACCGGCATCGTCAGCCGCGCGCTCCTGTTCTCGCCGGGCGCGAACAACGCGACGATCTCCAACAACACGATCCACACGCTCCGTCAGCCGGCCTACGTCGACGCGGCGACCGGCGGCGTGATCTCCAACAACAACGTTTCCGGCACGAAGGGCTGGGTCGTCGCGGCCGGTATTTATAACTTCACCGGCAACACGTTCGGCGAACCGCAGAACCAGGACTGCGACATCGCGCTCCTCTCGCTCGTCAACCCGGCCGACTACCCGACGCGGCTCGCGATGAGCACGGCCAACGACAACGCCTTCATCTGCGCGCAGTACGCGGGCGGCGAAAACGGCCGCGCCGTCGCCTATGTCGACGACAACGCCGGATTGGGCGGCAACGGCAGCGACAACGCCAACTACCAGTCGATCAACGCCGGCATCGCGGGCGCGCTCGCCGGCGGCACGGTGCAGGTCGCGGCCGGCGGCTACAACGAAGACGTGACGGTCACGAAATCGGTGATCGTTTCCGGCGCCGGCGCTTCGTCGACGACCGTTACCGGTCCGATCGGCGGCAGCGGGTCGACGATCGCCGTCGCGGCGAACAACGTCGAGATCCGCGGCTTCAAGATCACCCGCGCGGGCAACAACGTGACCGACTGGAATAATCCCGGTCTGAAGGTAATCGGCGTTTCCGTGCAGGGCACCGGGATCACCGGAATGAACCTTCACGACAACCTGATCACGGGCAACCGCAACGGCGTCGACATCAACAACAGCAACGGCCATACGATCCGCAACAACGTCATCACCGACAACCGGACGGGTCTGATCTTCCGCAACCAGACCGACAACCTGACGTTCGTCGAAAACGAGGTGACGAACAACTGGACGGTCGGCGTGCTCTTCCTCGACGCGAGCGGCGGCTCGAACAGTCCGGTCCAGACGGCGGCCAACGGCACTTTCTTCAACAACAACATCAGCGGCAACTGGTACGGCCAGATCGTCGACCGCCAGACGGGCGGCTCGCTGCCCGCGCCGGGAACCAATCTGAAGAACTTCGGCGGCAACTGGCTCGGCACGAGCGCGCCGGTCGTGACGACGGCCAACTCGGCCGAGCCCGGCTACGCCGCGCAGATTCCGGTCGCGTTCGGCGGTACGGCGACGCCTCCGGGCGGCCAGCCGGACATCGCCGGACCGGCTTCGGCGAACATCGACTTCAGCCCGTTCCTCGGCATCGGGACCGACACCAACGTCCAGACCACGCCGCTGCGCGGAACCTACGGCTTCCAGGGCGCCTTCAACAACCTGAACGTCTCGGCGGCGAGCCCGCAGGCGAACGGATCGCTGAGCAACATTCAGGAAGGCATCAATCTGGTGACGGCCGGCGGTACGCTGAACATCCTGAACGGCACTTATGCCGGCAACGTCGACGTCAATAAAGTGCTGACGCTCAAGGGCACGCCGACGATCCTCGGCACTCTGACGACGAGCGTCGCCGGCGCGCGGATCAGTCCGGGATTCAGCCCGGGCATTATCAACAGCGGCAGCCTGTCGATGACGAGCGGTTCGTCTCTCGACATCGAGCTCAACGGCACGACGGCCGGAACCGGCTACGATCAGGTCAACGTGACCGGCACCGTCAGTCTCGGCGGCGCGACGCTGAACGTCACGACCGGCTTTGCTCCGACGGCCGGCAACACTTTCACGATCATCAACAACGACGGGGCCGATCCGGTTTCGGGAACGTTCGATGCGCTGCCCGAGGGCACGGTCTTCTACGTCGGCGCGAACTCGTTCCGGATCAGCTATGTCGGCGGCACGGGCAACGACGTCGTTCTGACGGCGGTCAGCCTCTGCAACACGGTCTCGATTCCTTCGGGCATCCCGACGCCGACGGGCGTGCCGGTCACGGTGCCGGTCAACGTCGACGACGTCACCGGCAACGGCCTGCTGTCGTTCGATATGCGGCTCGCCTACAACCCGGCGGTCATCAACTCGCCGTCGGTCAGCCTGACGGCGCTGACGTCGGGCTCCGCGCTGACGGTCAACACCGCGACGCCGGGCGTGCTGATCGTGTCGGTGTATAATTCGCAGCCGTTCGCCGGTTCGGGCGCGCTGCTCAACATCACCTTCAACGCGGTCGGATCGATCGGCTCGAGCAGCGGCGTCAATTTCACGAGCTTCGTGTTCAACGAAGGATCGCCGTGTCTGAGCACCTCGAACGGCAGCGTCAACATCGTTTCGGGCAGCGTCAGCGGTACGGTGACCTACGCCAACTCGCTGAGCAACCCGCCGGTCGTCCGGACGACGCTGACCGGCACCGGCTCGGTTCCGGTCTCGACGCAGACCGACTTGTCCGGCGCCTACACGCTGTCCGGCTTCGGCAGCGGCGCCTATACGGTGACGCCTTCGAAGACCGGCGACGTCAACGGCATCACTTCCAACGACTCGGCGATAATCGCGCAGTACGTGGCCGGATTGACGACGCTGAACCCGACGCAGCTCATCGCGGCGGACGTCAGCGGCAGCAATACGGTGACCTCGTTCGACGCCGCGCTGATCGCGCGCTACGTCGTGCTGCTCCCGAATTCGGGCTCGACCGGCACGTGGCGCTTTACGCCGACCAGCCGTTCCTACCCGTCGGGCATCGCCACCAATCAGACCGGGCAGGATTACAGCGCGATTCTGATGGGCGAGGTGACGGGCACCTGGGCGGCTCCGTCGTCGTTCGCGCCGCTTCGCGAAGAGCTCCGGCCGGAAGACCGGGTCGCCGTCAGGCTGCCGAAACTGGACGCGGCAACGGGCGATTCGCTGACGATTCCGGTCGAGGTTGGCGATCTGAGCGGCAAGGGCGTCGTCTCCTACCAGTTCGATCTGGTTTACAACCCGAAGGTTCTCGAACCCGAGGCGAACCCGGTCGATAAGGCGCAGACGCTGAGCGACGGGTTGTCGGTCACCTACAACGTGTCCGAGGACGGCCGGCTGAAGGTCGCCGTGTTCGGCGTCCAGCCGCTCGTCAGCAAGGGCGTACTGCTCAACCTGCGGTTCAAAGTGACCGGCGGCGGCAAGGCGGTTTCGCCGTTGAACATCGAAAACTTCGTGTTCAACGAAAGCGACCAGCTGGCCGCTCCGGTCAACGGCGAGCTGCAGATCTCGAAGTCGGCGGCGGATACGATCACCGTCGAAGGTCAGCTGCTGACCTCGACGGGGACGGCCGCCGGCGATGCGGAAGTCGTTTTGACGGATACGCGCGGCGCTTCGCGGAGCGTCCGGGCGGACGAAACCGGTTACTTCCGGTTCAAGGATCTGACGGCCGGCGAAAGCTACGTCATCAGCGTCAACTCGAAGCGGTACAACTTCACGCCGCAGACCGTCAGTCCGGCGGAAGGCGTGATGAAACTGAACCTGATCGCCGAGCCCTAAGGGCTCCGGCGATCATTGGGGGCGGGCGATCCGGCCCGCCCCTTTGAAAAATTTGGAGGGGATTTATGTCAAAGCATTATTCAAGACAGAAGGGGCTCTTTAAGAATCATTTTCAGGGATGGGCGGCCCATTGGCAGACGCGGCTTTTGAGCGTTTGGGGGCTGCTTTTTCTGCTTTTCTGGGGCGGCGCGTCCGTTTCGGCCCAGACGACGGTCGTCGTCAACCAGACCAGCGCGCAGGGCTGGGTCTTCTACAACGACGAGACCGACAAGATCGATCCGACGCTCGGCAAATTCGTGACCGGGCCGGGCACCGCACCGCTCGGAACGGGCGGCGTGCAGATCAGCGTTTCCGGCACGCAGCGCCGGAATCTCGCGACCTATCAGTTCAGCGGCACGCCGCTCGCGAACATCACGACGCTTAAATTCAGCACTTATAATCCATCGGCCGGCAACGGCGGTTCGGCCGACCGGTCGGGCTATCTCAATTTCAACGTCGATTTCAACGGCAGCGACACGTGGCAGCGGCGGCTGATCTACGTCCCGTCGCAGAACGGCACGGTCGTGCAGAACACGTGGCAGGAATGGGACGCGATCAACGGCGGCGCGGCGCTCTGGTCTTATTCGGGCCCGGCGTGGCCGATCGGAGTCGGCGGCGGCGGCGAGCCGGGCACGACGCTCAAGACCTGGTCGCAGGTCCTCAGCCAGTATCCGGGCGTCCGGATCCGCGTCACCGATTCGTTTCTCGGGATCCGCGTCGGCGAGCCCTACGCGGACGGCTACACCGAGAACATCGACGCCTTCAAGTTCGGCACCGGCGCGGGCACGACCTTTTTCGATTTCGAGCCGGCGGCGGCCCTCACGCTGACGCCGAACGCGTCGCCGACGGCGCTCGACAACGACTACACGCGGATCAACAACGCCGTTCAGGCGGTCGCGGCCGGCGGCACGATCACGCTCAACGGCACCTTCGACTGGACCGAGCCGAACGCCGCCGCGAGCTGGGCTCTCGGCAGCGACGGGCAGACCGGCGGCTCTTTCGGGGATGACGACTACTGCATCCTCGCGCCGGCCAATCTGAACGGCGTGACCGTGACGGCCGCCTCGCTCGGCGCGGCGACGATTCAGGGGCCGGGCGATCTGGCGGGCGCGAATCTCGAGGGCGTCTTTCAGTTTTATTCGGGCGGGACGAACCAGAACTGGACGATCTCGAACCTGCGTTTCCTCGATTTCGACAACGCGATCGGCTTTTACTTCAACGGCGGGCCGACGACCGTCTACAACAACACGCACATCGTCAACAACTATATCCGGGTCGCCCGCGATCTCAACGCGACGGTCGCCCCGGCGGACGTCAACCAGAACATCGGGATCCATTACGCGTTCGGGACGAATCAGCTGATCTCGGGCAACACGATCGAACTCGCGGGCGACGGCACGAGCGATGCCGGCGCGGGCAATTATTCGACCGAGGTCGGGATGCAGTCGAACACGAGCGGCGGCGCCGTCTACGACGGGCTCCAGATCACGAACAACACGATCCGGGTGTTGAACGCGCAGAACAACGCGAATCCGGAGACGATCCTCGGCATCTGGGAGAACGCGCACGCTCATTCGAGCAACATCACGGTCAGCGGCAACCAGTTTCTGAACCAGGCGGGCGGCAACAACCCGGCCGTCAACCTGCAGCGCGGTTTCCGGGTGACGTCGCATTCGTCCGTCTCGACGACGGTGATCTACGCGAACAACACGGTCGAGGGCGCGAACATCGGTTTTCAATGGATCGCGGGCTCGAATTTCGCGGGCAATCAACCGGTCCGGCTGACGAGCAACGTGATCCGCAACGGCGGAACCGGCGTGCTCGTTCAGAGCAACGGCCTGGCGAACCTGAAGTATAACCGGATCGTCGGCAACGGCGCGGCCGGCGTGCAGAACGAAACGGGCAGCACGACCGACGCGGAGAACAACTGGTGGGGCTGCAACTACGGCCCGGGCGCGGGCGGCGCGGGCTGCAGCGGGACGGCGAACGGCGTGACCGGTTCGGGCGCGGGCGCGGTCGACGCGAACCCGTGGCTGACGCTGACGACCGCCGCGAGCCCGAACGCGATCGCGACGGGCGGGAATTCGACCGTCACCTCGAAGCTGACGATCAATTCGGCGAGCGCCGACACGTCCGGTTCGGGTTCGGTCCCGAACGGCACGCCGGCCTCGTTCGCCGGCACGCTCGGGACGGTCGCGCCGCCGACGGGCGTGACGGCGGCGGGCGTGACGGGAACGACGTTCACGGCGGGCGTGGCGGCGGGCGCGGGCAGCGCGTCGACGACGGTCGACGGGCAGACGGTGAGCGCTCCGATCGCCATCACCTTCTCGTGCAACAACGTCTCGATCCCGACCAACATCCAGACGCTCCGCAACAATCAGGTGACGGTTCCGATCAACGTCGACGATCTGACCGGGCGCGGCATCATCGCGTTCGACTACCGGGTCAACTACAACGCTTCGGTGATGACCTATCTCGGCTTTGCCCAGACCGGCACGCTGAGCAACGGGATGACGATCACGATCAACAGCCTGACGCCCGGCACGCTCATCGTCTCGGGCTTTTCGGCGACGCCGATGGCGGGCTCGGGCACGCTGATCAACCTCAACTTCTTCGCGACCGGCGCGATCGGCACGTCGAGCCCGGTCAGCTTCGCGAGCTTCGCCTTTAACGAAGGCGTGCCCTGCGTGGCGACCTCGAACGGCAGCGTCAGCATCGTTTCGGCCGGCATCAGCGGCGCGGTGACCTACGCCAACGCGCCGACGCTGACGCCGGTCCCGTACACGACGCTGAGCGGCGCGGGTTCGGTCCCGGTCTCGACGCAGACCGACCTGTCCGGCAACTACTCGCTGACCGGCTTCGGCAGCGGGGCTTACACGGTGACGCCGTCGAAGACCGGCGACGTCAACGGCATCACCTCGTTCGATTCGGCGCGGATCGCGCAGCACGTCGTTTCGCTGATCACGCTGAACGCGACGCAGCTGCTCGCGGCGGATGTCAGCGGCAACAACACGGTGACCTCGTTCGACGCCGCGCTGATCGCGCAGTATATCGTCCTGATCCCGAATCCGGGTTCGACCGGCACGTGGAAGTTCATTCCGGCGAGCCGCTCGTATCCGAACGTCGAGACCGGCGCGGGCGGGCAGGATTACAGCGCGATTCTGATGGGTGAAGTGTCGGGCAACTGGACGCCGCCGACGATGTTCGGGCCGTTCACGAAGGGCGCGGAAAGCAAGACCGGCGATTCCTTCGCGGGCCCGGTCGGCGTGACGGCGCAGAACACGACGGCCGCGCCGAGCTTCAACTTTGCGCTCCCGATCGTCGCGCAGGATACGACCGGCACGGGCATCATCTCGTACCAGTTCGATTTCGTGTACGATCCGACGAAGATCACGCCGCTGGCGGCGCCGTGCGACGTGAGCGGCACGCTCAGCAGCGCGATGTTCCCGGTCTGCAACACGACTTCGCCGGGCCTGCTGAAGGTCGCCGTCTTCGGCTCGACGCCGACGACCGGAGCGGGCACTCTGATCAAGCTCCAGTTCACCGCGATCGGGCCCAACAACACGACTTCGCCGGCGACCCTTCAGAACTTTTTGTTCAACGAAGGCGACCCGTCGAATACCGTGACGAACGGCACGGTCACCATTCTCACGCCGACGGCGGCGAACGTCGAGGTCGGCGGAATGCTGCTGACGGCGGGCGGCGAGCCGGTCCGAAACGGCACCGTCACGCTGACGGGCGAGAACGGCTTCGAGCAGTCGGTGCGGTCGAACTCGTTCGGTTATTTCCGCTTTACGGACGTTCCGTCGGGCGCGAATTACGTGATCGCCGCGCGGGCCAGAGGTCTCGTCTTCAACCCGCAGACGATCGCCGTCAACGATCCGATCGCCGGCTTCAACCTGATCGCCGAACCGTAACGGTGAAATAGTTGGGGAAGTTTGGGAAGTTTGGGAAGTTTAGGAAGTTTGGGAAGAAAAAAGCTCTTTCGAAGCTTTCGAAACTTCCGTGACTTCCCAAAACCTCCGACACTTTCCTAACTTCCAAAACTTCCTAAACTAAAAAAGAGGCGGAGACTGAGATCTCCGCCTCTTTTTTTTATGAGGTACGGTCATTAATTCGCGCGAGGTGCGGAAAATTATTGCTGGTAGGCGGCCGGGACGGGCTTGTCCGTCGAGACGCCGAACTGGATCGAGGCAAAGCCTTTGAGCGAGCGGAACTGGTACCAGACGCCGTTGCGGAAGACCGCGATGTCGGTCTTGCCGTCGCCGTCGTAGTCGGCCGCGATCGGCGTGTCGGTGGCGATGCCGAACTGGAGCGCGAAGAGTCCCTGCGTGCTCCGCATCAGATACCAGACGCCGTTGCGGAAAACGCCGAGATCGGCCTTGCCGTCGCCGTCGAAATCGCCGGCCACGGGCCGGTCGTTGGTCTGTCCGAACTGCGCGGTCGTCGGGCCGAGACACGACCGGTTGATGAGCCACTGGCCGTTGCGGAAGACCGCCTGATCGGCTTTGCCGTCGTTGTCGAAATCACCGACCACCGGTTTGTCCGTAGCGAGCCCGAACGAGACGATCGAGCTCTGGCCCGAAGCCGCGTTCAGGATGTACCAGACGCCGCCGCGAAAGATCGCCGGATCGGCCTTGCCGTCGCCCGTGTAGTCGGCGGGCACGGGCGTGTCGCCCGCGAGGCCGAAAGTGACGAAGCTGTAGGTTCCGGTCGAGCTGTTGAGCCAGAACCACTGGCCGTCGCGGAAGATGCCGAGATCGGTCTTGCCGTCGCCGTCATAATCGGCCGGCACGATCCGGTCGGTCGACAGGCCGAACGGCGACGCCGCGAAGCCGGCCGACGTCCGGAACATATACCAGAAGCGGTCGGTCGGCCGGAAGACGCCGAGATCGGTGCGGCCGTCGCCGTCGAAGTCGTAAGCGCTCTTGAGCGCGCGGGCGGCGGCGACCGTGAACTGTCCGGCGGCGGCGGTCGACGCCGGATTGCCCTCGTTGAACATAAACGACTGCCACGTCAGCGGCGTCGCGCCCGATTGGCCGACGACCTCGAAATTGAGGTTCAGCAGCGTGCCCTGACCGCTCAGCGGATAGGCGTTGAAGCCCGAAACGAGCAGGCGGCCGGAAAGATTCGGGTTCGCCGTGATGACGAAGCTGCTGCTCAGCGTGCCGGCGTTCGAGGTCGGCGCGGCGGCGACGGGACGCAGGACGGCCGGATCGAAGCGGACTTCGAAATCGAACGAGATCGCGTTGCGGCCGGTCAGATCGCCGACCGTCACCGGCACCGCGACGGTCGTCCCCGGCGACGCGTTAAAACTCGGTAATGAAACGGAGACGGGATTGCCCGCCGCCGTCCGGGAGCCTTCCGAAGAAGCTTGCTGCGCGAACAGGACCGGCGTCAGAAAAAACGCCAGCAGGGTCGCGAGTAAGGTCAGATTCTTGGTTTTATACATTGTAATTACTTCCTTAAACGTAAAGATTTGAGTTTAGGCGGGGACTTTTCCTTGTTGTTTCGGCGGCGGCCGCCGACTTTCGAGATGCACGGTCGTAGCGAAGGCAATACGCTGCTCCGCTCGACTTATCGGCAGAAAACGGGAAAAGATTAATCGATTTCGGATTTCGGATTTCGGATTTCGGATTGGTCCGGGGAGAGCAGAGAAGACGGTGACGATGAGTAAAAGGTAGTGTAAATTTTTGAAGACCGCCGGGGGCGGTCTTCTCGTTCGCAAAGTAAGAAAGAGAAAAAGCAAAGGCGACCGCGGGCGGTCGCCTTTGCTTTTTTATTGCTGCGGTTCGGATTCGGCCCGGAATCTTTTCTCGGTCGGAAATCTCTTTTCCCAAAAGACCAATCCGAAATCCGAAATCCGAAATCCGAAATCCGCCGTCGTTATGGTGCCGACGAACCGGTCAGGTTCATATTCGTGATGTTGTCCGAAACCGGCATACTCTGCGGCGTGAACGTCATTCCCTTGGCCGTGGCGCTGATCGTGTAGGTCGCGCCGGTCAGCACGTTGTCGATCGAGTAGTAGCCGTAGCTGTTGGTCGTGGCCCAGCGGAAGAAATTGTTCGGGCCGGTGATCGCCACGCGGGCGTTGCGGACGCCGAGACCTTCGGCCGAGACGACGCGTCCCGAAACCGTCACGTTGACGGCCGCGACCGGGGTCGGGCCCTGAATCGCGACGGTGATCGGCGTGCCGGTCTTGAAGAAGCCGAGCGTCGCGTTGACCGCCTGCGGCGGACGGTTCGAATCGAACCGGAAGTTGTAGAGCGTGCCCCAGCGGATCGCGTTCGCGTTCTGGTTCTGGGCAAAGGTTTCCGAGCTCCAGGTGACCGAATCCGCCGTCGTCACGGGCGACCACGGCGTGCTGCTGAAGCCGGCGTTGCCGACCGTGCCGTCGTTCGCCCAGCCGGGCTGCTGCGGCGGCATATGGAAGCCGAAGTTGCTGAGCGTGATGCCGCTGCCGAGCGGGATGCTGAACGACTGGATGCCGCGGTCCATATTCTGGTTATAGATCGCGTATTCGTAATGCCAGACGCCGGGCGACGGGTTCGTCACCTTGTAGGAAATCGAACCGATGCCGTCCTGTCCCGGAGCCGGCTGGATCGGGACGAGCGTCGAGCCGGTCCAGGCGGTGACCGCCGTTTTCTGCCGCTGCGTCGTGCTGACGGGCGTAAAGCTGAAGCTGGTCGTGCCGGTCACGCTGTACTGGCGATACGAAACGTTGTTGTTCATATTGCACTGCGTCGGGTTGGCCTGGCACCACGCGTATTCGTGCGGCGTGATGTACTGCGCTTCGGCGTAGTAGGTCGCGCCCGCGTTGAGCGTCGTGCTGAGATCGTTGATCTCCGTCAGGATGCGGTGCGACGGGCCGGTGTGCGTGTGGCCGGTATGGTCGTTCGCGGTGCTCGGGTAAGCGCCGGTGAACGGGTTGATCCACGCGCGCGAGCCGAGATTCGGACCGGCGTTGAGACTCGCCGAATACGGATCCGAGCAGCCCGAGCCGAGATGCGTCGAACCGACGCCGTTGCAGCCGAGGCTGCAGATGTTGTTCGTCAGCGCCGTGAAGGCGTGCTTGACGTTCGACTGACCGATCTGTTCGAAGCGGTCGTTGTTGCTCGCGCCGCCGCTCATCCGGTAAAGGTTCTGCGGGATCACCGGGTGGTCGACGCTCGGCAGGGCGAACCAGTTCAGATCGACCGTGCCGAAGTTGCACGAATCGGTGCCGACCGCGAGACCGACCTGCGTGCCGACGCTGCTGCCGAACTGCGCGAGTCCCGACAGGTCGCCGACGACGACGTCCGGACCCGGCGTCGAGCCCGCGAAGGAGACCGTCGGCATCGTTTCCGATTTGACTTCGCCGTCGACGTAATTGGTCACCTCGATCGGGCGGAGGATCGTGTCGAACGAGATCTTGCCGATTTCGACGCCGGCTTCCGACGGGCGGCCGATCGCGCTCGCGAATTCCTTCGAAACGAGGAGGCGGCCCGACTGCGCGGTCAGGCGGTGTTCGGACGGCTCGTAAGTATATTGCTGGCCTTCGATGTTGAAGAAGACGAAACCGGTCTTGCCGTCACGGACGACGAGATCGTAAGATTCGCCCCACGACATATTCTCGATCACGAGCTGGTTGAACGAGGCGTTCAGCTTGGACGGCAGCGCGGCCGAATTCTGCGGGACGATGCCCATCGCGCTCGGCAGCGGCCCGCGCAGCTCGTTGTTGAAAACGAGCACCGTAAAGAAAGCATTGCGCTCGGTTTCGAAACGCAGTTCGGTCGGCTGAACATTTTTCACGCGGATGCCGTTGAGCCGGTTCAGATCGACCTCCATCGAAACGCTGCCGCTCGCGACGATCATTTTTTCGAGCGTCCCGGAATTGACGTCCTTCGAGCCCAGCGATTGGGCGCAGACGTTACCGATCAGCAAAATTAGCGGGAGCGACGCAACAAGTATTTTTTTTAGCATAATCTTAGACTTTCAGCCGCACGGGCTGCACAAACTTTTCAACTCGGATTTATTTCTATCGACAAGCCGCGCCGTCGATGAAAACGACGGCGAACCCAAAAACGTCATTAGCAGGAAAATCCCACTCGCCGAAACTCAAGGGGATTAAAAAATGATATTTGCGACGTTTCAGCTTGTCAATAGATATTTGGTTTCAGTAGATTTTAACTTTATTCTTATACACTCTTTTAGGTACTTTAATCAAGTCCTGTATAATACTTATTTCCCCTCGCGCCTGTCGCGCCGAACCGAATTCGATTTATGAAAAATGGTTGTCAAAGCTCCGAAACGAAAAAAGGGCGGTCGATCGAACTGCCGGTGCTGCCCGTCGACGCCGGCAAAAATCCGATCCGCAAATCGCGCGTCAGCCCGTGGCGGGCGGCCGTGCTCATCGGCCTGACGCTGTTGATGATCGCGCACATCGCGCAATGGCTCTGGACGGGCCGCACGCTCTCGCCGATCGAACCCTCGGAAACGATGGCCACGCTCCAGCGCGGGACGGTCAACGCGGGCTTTATTTTCTTTACTTTAGCGATTCTGGCGACGCTCGTCTTCGGGCGCTTCGTCTGCGGCTGGGGCTGTCATATCGTCGCGCTGCAGGACCTCTGCGCGTGGCTGCTCAAGAAGGTCGGGCTGCGGCCGCGCCCGTTCCGCTCGCGACTGCTCGTCTTCGTGCCGCTCCTGACGGCGCTTTATATGTTCGTCTGGCCGACCTTCGCGCGCTTTCTCGCCGCGCCGAAAAACGAGCCGCTGATCCCGGAGTTTACGAACCATCTGATCACCAGCGAATACTGGGCGACGTTTCCGCCGCTCGGCGTCGTCTTCCCGTTTCTCTTCGTCTGCGGCTTTATGACCGTTTATTTTCTCGGCTCGAAGGGCTTCTGCACCTACGCCTGCCCGTACGGCGGCTTTTTCGAGCTCGCCGACCGGCTCGCGCCCGGCCGGATCCGCGTCAACAAGGACGCCTGCCAGGAATGCGGCCACTGCACGGCGGTCTGCACGTCGAACGTCCTCGTCCACGCCGAAGTCAGGGATTACGGGATGGTCGTCGACCGCGGCTGTATGAAATGCATGGACTGCGTCAGCGTCTGCCCGAACGACGCGCTTTATTTCGGCTTCGGCCGGCCGTCGCTCGGCGCCGGCAAAAGAGCGGCCCGCCAGTATTCGCTGACGTGGCCCGAAGAACTGGCCGCGGCGCTCGTCTTCGCGGCGAGCCTCTGGGCGGTCTGGGACGTCTACCAGCTCGTCCCGATGCTGATGGCGCTCGGCATCGCGTCCGTTTCGACCTATCTCGCGATGCGCGTCGTCCGGCTTTTCCGGGCGGGCGATCTCTCGTTTTACCGCTATAACCTGAAGGCCGGCGGTAAACTGAAGACGGCCGGCTGGGTCTTTCTCGGCTTCGCCGCGCTCTGGCTCGGCCTCAACGCGCACAGCGGCTACGTCCGCTATCACGAGGCGGCCGGCGCGCGCGCGTATCAGGATGTCCGGATCCCGGACGAGCTCGCGCTCGCGCGGACGAACCCGGCCCGCTGGCTGAGCGCCGCCGACCGCGAGAACATCGAGGCCGGCCGCCGTCATTTCGGCGCGGCGCGCGCCGCCGGGCTCTTGACCAACACCGAAGCGCTCCCGAAATTCGCGTGGCTCGAATATCTCAACGGCAACAGTCCGGAAGCCGTCCGGCTGCTCGGGCTCGCCGCCGCGCGGCAGACCGGCGCGCCGCGCGCCCTCAGTCTGTACTATCAGGGCGCGATCCTCAACCGGCTCCGGCGTTACAATGAGGCGCTCGCGAGTCTCGACGGCGCGCTCAAAGAAGCGCCCGAGCTCGTCCTCGCGCACGAGGAGCGCGGCGAGGCGCTCTGGATGCTCGGCCGCCGCGACGAAGCGCAGGCCGCCTGGAACGACGCGGTCGGTCTCAATTCGGATTTCGCGCTCGCCAACGACCTGCTGGCCGGCGCGGCGATGGCCGCCGGCCGGACCGACGAGGCGCTCGTCCACGAAAAACAGGCCGCCGACAACACGCCCGAAGATCCGCTCTTTCACTGGGTGCTCGGTCTCCGGCTCCAGAACGTCGGGATGGAAGCGCTCGCCGAAAAACATTTTCAGGAAGCGATCCGCCTCAACCCCGAATTCAAAAAAGCGCGCCTCGCCGACGCGCCCGTCCGGAATTGACCGGAAATCGCATAAGTTGCTGAAAATAAGAATTTTTCGAATCCGACTTCAATCCGCCGGCGGAAGCCGCGCTGCGCGCCGGGCCGGCTAGTTTTCCGGCTGTTCGGCGTTGAGGCCGTTTTCGATGATCTCGACGACCTTGTCGAGGCTCGCCGTGTAGATGCCGGCGCGTTTGTCGTCGAAGGCTTTTTTCCATTCGTCGTAGCCGTCGCGAAAATCGGGCAGCGCGGTTTTTTCCCTGAGCAGCTTGCCGGCGCTTTCCTCGAGCGCGCTTTCGGCGAACGGGAGATGCGCGATCCGCGTGACGAGGCCGCTGCGAGTCCGCCGGTTTTTGATCTTCAGATTTTCGAGGGCGATATGGACGATCGGGCCGAGCTTCGGATCGGCGTCGACCCGGAGGACGATGAAATAGGAATCCTCTTCGCCGGGCCGCGTCCGGTAGCTCCACGTCTGTCCGACGCGGAATTTCGAGACGGCGGCCGTCTTGTCCGTCGTTTTCGAATCGGGAGCCGCGAGCGCGTCGGTCTGCGCCTGCGCGGCGGCGAAAAGAATGAGTGAAAAGGCCAAAGCGGCGATGATGTTTTTCATTTGAACGATTATAATCGACGCCGAAAAATATCGAAAGGCTTTTTCGGCCGCGGCAGGCTCTATTTTTCGCACATCACCAGCGCGCCGGTGCGGACGAGCCTGAATTCCTGCGGCGAGGGCCGGCTCATTTTCGCTTTTTCGAGGCGTCGTCCGGAAGACTGTAGACGACCCGGCCGCCGGCGTCCAGAAAATCGAGCCGCGGCGTGCCGTCGGCCCCGACGATCATCCTGAGGCGCGGCCGGCCGCGGTCGTCCGAGAGCGTCACTTCGGATTCGCGCGCATCGTTTTTCCCGACATAGACGCGGGTCGGCGAAGGATTGTCCGCATCGAGCTTTTTGAGGGCCGTCGTTTTCGCTTCGCCGTCCGGCAGCCGGTCGATCTCTTCGCGCCGGGCGAGCAGGTCGGAGAGCGGCGTTTCCGGGCGGTCCCAGATCTGCAGGCCCGCGCGATACCGGCCCGAATGATCGTTGTAGACGAGCGCCAGCGCCTGCGCCTGTTTGAATTTGTCGAACGAAAGGCCGTGATAAGCGCCGTATTTGCCGCCGCCTTCGACCGCCCCGAAGACCAGTCCGCCGTCCTCGTCGCCGAGCCCGTTGTAAAACAGCATTCCCGCCGGCCGCTCGGTCTTCCACGTCCGCCCGTCGATCACCGGGTCGGGCATCCGCTCGCTGTTCGCGGCGACCATCACCAGCTGCCCGTTCTTCTCGCGGACGTTGAGCCGCTCGACGTCGATCTCGGCGAATTTTTCCGTCGTCCGGGTAAAACCGGAAAGAGCCAGCACGCCGATCACGAGCAGCGAGACGACCGCATATATTTCCAGAAACCGTAATCTTCTTTCAATTCCGTTCATAAATTCCTCCCGGTAAATTTTCAGTGTTCAAATCTAAAACACCGCCGGGAACGGCTTTATGACAACCGCCGCGATTTGAGAAAATCGATCGGAACGGAGCCGGAAGCGGAACCGGACGGTCGAACCGGGGGCGGCGGGTTTCGGCCGGATTTTCGGCCGGGCCCGCTTTTCCTTAGTCCGCCTAAATTCGCGAAAATCCTGATCTTTTCGAAGTCCTGCATAATAGTCCCGCCGGTTGATTTTCCGGCCGTTTTGCTATAAAGCTAGTAACGTTTATTTTCGAATTCGAAATTCTGCCGGTATTGGATGCTGAATGCTTTTTGCAAATTATTGGGCCGGATCGGCGGTCTTCTGACGGTGACGGCGGCGTTTTGCGGCGGCGGTTTCGCGCAGAACAATTTTCGCTTCGACAGCTGGACGACCGACAACGGGCTGCCGCAAAATTCCGTGACCTCGATCAGACAGACGCGCGACGGCTATATCTGGCTGACGACGCTCGACGGGCTGGCGCGTTTCGACGGCGTGCGCTTTACGGTTTTCAATAAGGGCAATACGCCGACGCTGCCGAGCAACCGGCTGCAGAATCTGGTCGTCGACGAGGACGGTTCGCTCTGGATGCTGACCGAGATGGGCGAGGTGCTCAGATTTCGAAAAGGCGTTTTTCAGGCCCTATCGACCGCCGACGGGCTGCCCTCCGAAACCGTGTTTCGGATCGACCGGGCCCCGGACGGCGCGATCTACGCCTTCTCGAACGCCGGGCTCGTCCGCTTTACCGGCGAGCGGTTCGCGCCGGTCGAAGGCTACGAAACCCGCGATATGAGAAACGTCCAGCTTTATTTCTCGCCCCGGGGCGATTTCTGGGAAATGGACGCGACGACCCTGACCCGAAAAAAAGACGGGCGGACGGACGTTTACCGGCTGCCGGTCGATCTCTCGAAAAGCGGAAATTCCTTCCACAAAAACGAATATGTCATCCGGATGCTGGAGGATCGCGACGGCGCGCTCTGGATCTTCGCGTGGTGGAACGTCTTCTATAAATTCGTCGACGGGCGGTTCGAAATAATAGATGGGACGAAATTACAGAGCGACATCGTCAGGGTGTTCATCCAGGATGCCGGGGGAACGATCTGGTTCGGCACGGAAAGACACGGCGTCTGCCGGATCGTCGGCGGCGAGCCCGAATGTTTCGACCGGGCCGGCGGCTTTTCGAGCGACCACGTCCGCGATCTGCTGGTCGACCGCGAGGGCACGCTCTGGATCGCGACCGACGACAACGGGTTCACGCGGCTCACGAACCGGATCGTCACACCGCTTTCGGTCGCCGCCGGTCTCCGCGAAAAAAACGTCTATTCGGTGTTCGAGGACGAATCCGGCGCGGTCTGGATCGGTTCGAGCCGCGGGCTCGCCCGCTACGAAAACGGGAAGATCGCCAATTACGGCCCGGCCGACGGCCTGCGCCACGCCTATGTCAACGCGCTCTGTCGCGGCCGCGACGGAAAGCTGTGGATCGGTTCGTTAAACGGCCTGATGTATCTGGAAAACGGCCGCTTTCACGCCTTCAGCAACGACGTCTGGAAGACGTATTTCGACACCTACGACATCCACCGCGACCGGCGCGGCGCGCTCTGGTTCGGCACCACCAACGGGCTCATCCGCTATGAAAATCAGAAAACCGAAATCCTCACCGAACAGGACGGCCTGCCGGCCCGCGCCGCCCGCAAGATCCTCGAAGCCCGCGACGGCAGCTTCTGGATCGGGACCGCCGAGGGGCTGGCGCATCTCGCGGACGGCAGGATCACGGCCTACACCGAAAAAGACGGGCTGGGCGGCAAACAGATCCGCGCGCTTTACGAGGACGAGGACGGCACGCTCTGGATCGGCACCTACGACAGCGGCCTGACGCGGTTCCGCGACGGCCGGTTCGCGGTCATCAAACAGGAAAACGGGCTTTACAGCAACGGCGTCTTCGAGATCCTGCCCGACGGGACGGGGCATTTCTGGATCACCAGCAATCAGGGCATTTACCGCGTCGGCCGCGATCAGCTGAACGATTTCGCCGACGGGAAAACGCCGGCCGTCAACTCGGCGGCCTTCGGCAAATCCGACGGAATGCTCAATAACGAGTGCAACGGCGGCGGCAGTCCGGCGGGCATTCGCACCCGCGACGGCAAGCTCTGGTTTCCGACGCAGGACGGCGTCGCGATCGTCGATCCCGAAAAGGTGACGTTCAATCCGCTGCCGCCGCCGGTCGCGCTCGAACAGGTGCTGATCGAAAACAAAGCGCCGGCCGATCTGAGCCCGGGCATCGTCATCGAGCCGGGACAGAACGCGTTCGAAATTTCCTACACGGGGCTGAGCTTTATCAAGCCGGAACAGATCCGCTTTCGCTACCGGCTCGAAGGGCTCGACGAAAACTGGACCGAAGCCGGGCTCCGGCGGACGGCTTTTTTCTCGTATCTGCCGCCCGGCGACTACACGTTCCGGGTGATCGCCGCGAACAGCGACAACGTCTGGAACGAGACCGGCGCGAGCATCCGGGTCCGGGTCAATCCGCCGTTTTACCGCACCCGGACGTTTATCGCGGCGGCGGCCGCCGTCGTGCTGGCGCTGGTTTACGGCGCTTACCGGCTCCGCGTCGGCCGGCTCAAAAAAGCCCAGCGGATGCAGGAGGAATTTTCGCGCCATCTGATCAACGCCCACGAGACCGAGCGCCGGCGGATCGCCGCCGAGCTGCACGATTCGATCGGGCAGAGCCTCGCGATGATCAAGAACCGCGCGGTTTTCGCGACCCAGAAAGTCGAGGACGAAACGGCCCGCGGGCAGTTCGAGATCATCACCGAACAGACCGCCCAGACGATCGGCGAGGTGCGCGAGATTTCCTACAATCTGCGGCCGTACCTGCTCGACCGGCTCGGTCTGACGCAGGCCGTCAAATCGCTGATCAACAAGGTTTCCGAAACCCACGGGCTGGAAATCGAAACGGACGTCGACGACGTCGACGAGCTTTTCCCGAACGAGTCCGAGATGAGCATTTACCGGATCGTCCAGGAATGCCTCAACAACATCGTCAGACATTCGGCCGCGACGAAGGCGGTCGTTTCGATCAAACGCGGGACGCAGCGCCTGCGGATCGCGATCGAAGACAACGGCAAAGGGTTCGACCCGGGCGCGCCGCCGCCGCATCGCGACGTCCGCGGCGGCGGTTTCGGGCTGCTCGGCCTGACGGAAAGGGTGCGGATGCTGAAGGGCGCCCACCGCATCGAATCGGCCGCCGGGGCCGGCACGAAGATCGTCATCAACATAAATTTCGACGAGGCGAGAAAAAACGAAAATGAGCGAAACAATTAAAATCGTGCTGGCGGACGATCACCCGATCGTCCGTCAGGGGCTGCGGCAGCTGATCGAGAAGGACGAAAAGCTGGCGATCGTCGCCGAGGCGGAAAACGGCGAAGAGGCGCTGCGGCTGATCGCGGCCCACGTGCCGGACGTCGCCGTGCTCGACATCGATATGCCGCAAATGGACGGTTTCGCCGTCGCCCGCCGCCTGCGCCGGGAAAACAGCCGGGTCGAGATCGTTTTTCTGACGATGCACAGCGAAAACGAAGTGTTCCAGAAGGCGCTCGATCTGGGCGCGAAAGGCTACGTCCTCAAGGACAGCGCCGTCGCCGACATCGTCAACAGCATCAAATCGGTCGCCGCCGGCCGGCCCTACATCAGCTCGTCGCTGTCGGGGCTGCTGTTCGACCGCCTCAATCAGTCCGGAAAGAGCGAGCGCACCGGTCTCGACCTGCTTTCGCCGACCGAGCGCCGCATCCTGCGGATGATCGCCGACGAAAAGACCTCGCGCGAGATCGCCGACGAGCTTTTCATCAGCCACCGGACGGTCGAAACGCACCGCGCCAACATCGCCCGCAAGCTCGAGCTGCACGGCTCGCTGGCGCTCGTCAAATACGCCGTTCTGAACAGAAAAGAGCTTTGAAAACCGGACCCGCCGCGGACCGAAAACCGGCCGGCGCTCGTCAAGAGCGCCGGCCGGTTTTCGATTTCCGTCCGTTTACGGTTCGCCGAGGGCCGTGAAATCGAGGTTTTCGACGGCGTCGGCGAGCGTCACGACCTGCGCGCCGAAGCGGTACTCTTTATGCTCGACCGTCAGCACGCAGGTCTCGCCGGCCGGTACGTCCTCGAAGCGGTAGTAGCCGAACGAATTGCTGCGCGCCGTTCGCGTGGCGCCGCCGGGCAGCGCGAGCACGACGGTCGCGCGGCTGACGGCGCGGCCGTCCGCCGCGAGCACGCGGCCGGAAATCGGCACGCCGGCGGCCGTCGGCACGGTGATCAGCACGCGGCCCGCGCCGCCGGTCAGCGGCACCGCGCCGGCCGCCGCGTCGGTCGCCAGCAGCGGCACCGGCGTGTCGGTGAAATCGACCAGCGCGCTGCCGGTCGCATTCGCGAGCACGGTGAAATTGAGCCGCAACAGCGGCGCGCCGGTCGGGAACGTCCCGCCGCCGTTGCGGAGCGCGACGACGTTGACCTTGCCGGGCGTATTCGTGTTCGTCACAAAGAGGTTGTTCGGATCGAGGCTGCTGATCGAGTTGAGAGCCAGCTTGCCGTTGTCGTAGGCGACGGTAAACTGCGCGGCCGTCACGCCGCCGTCCGAATTGAGAAAGATCGGGACGTTCGCCAGATTGTTCTGGGCGGTCACCGTCTGGGCGATCACGAGCGCCGGGGCGAACGGGTTGTTCGCTTCGGCGACAGGCGGCTTGTCGGCGGTCTTCGCCGGCACCGGCGCGTCGTTCGGAAGCCGCCGGCCGGTTTTCGCGGCGGCGATCGGGGCCGGGAGATTGGCCGGCCCGCCGACGAGCGTGAGCGGGTTTTCGCGGACGATGTAGCGCAGCATCTGGGTCAGATCGGCGCCCTGCAGCGTCGCCGAGCCGAGCGTCGAACGCGGCGCGATCGACGCGCGCTGCCATTCGCCGCCGGCCGCCGGCGGCCCGTCCTGACCGCCGACGATCCGGCTCAGCGCGACGTAGTCGCGGACGTCGACGCTGCCGTCGCCGGTCGCGCGCGGCGCGACGTCGCCCTCGTAATGCGGGAAGGCGGTCGCGAAATCGGCGTCGGCGATGTTGGCGCCGACGCCGCCGAACGTCAGGCTCGGCGCGGCGAAGCTGTAGCCCGGCAGCGCGACGGTCGCCGTGTAGTCGAGATACTGCGGCACGCCGGCGAACGAGTAATTGCCGGCGGCGTCGGTCGTCGTCGTCCGGTTCGCGCCGCCGCTCAGCGTGACGGTCGCGTTCGGCAGGCCCTGTCCGCCGTTGGTCACGCGGCCGGCGATCGAGACGCTGCCGGCGGCGTTGATCGTCAGGTTCATCGACCGGCTGCCCGGACAGCCGCGGCCGTCGGAATAGACGAAGCGGATCGGGAACGTCCCGGCGACGGTCGGCGTTCCGCCGATCGTGATCGAATCGGGCGTCACGCTCGCCGACAGACCGGCCGGCAGCTCGTAATTGGTGCCGATGTCGCTGCCCTCGGCGGTCAGCGTGTACGGCGCGTTGTTGCCCGAGAGCGTAAACGTCTGCGAATACGGCACGTTTTGCTGCGCGTTCGGGAATCCGCCCGGACTGAGCGCGTACGGCGCGGGCTGCGCGAGCGTCACCGGCTCGCCCGTGTGAACCGAGTTCGAGGGCACGTCGAACACGGCCGGCGTGTAGGTGCCGCCGCCGAGGTTCGCGAAATAGTTCGAGCCCTGCCAGTTGGCGCCGCCGAAGACCGAGAACTGCGAACCGCCGATGAGAATGCTGTTGTTGCCGTTGATCAGCACGCGCAGACTGCCGTTCTGCTCGCCGAAACAGCGGGGCGCTTCGCCGGTCGCCGTGACCGTCAGGTTCGGCGGCGCGTTCGGGACGGTGACGGGCGTCGTGTATTCGAAGCCGAGCGAATCGGTCACGGTCAGATCGTAATCGGCCGGGGTCAGGCTCATAAAATTACTTGTGTCCTGAACGATCCCGAACGTCACCGGAAAGCCCCGCGTGACCTTGAATTTGAGCGGCGGCGAGCCGCCCTGCGCGTCGATCAGAAGCCCGCCGTCGCCGCCGTTTCTCTCCTGCGGCGGATACGGACGAATTTTCAGCCGGAGCTTGCCGATCGTTCCCGCCCTGAAGATCGCGGCGATCTCGGTTTGACCGAGCGCCCGGCCGTAGAGTGCCGGCTCGTCGATGACGCCCGCGAAGTTGAGCCAGCCGTTGGTCCCGCCGTTCGCGGCGTCCGCGACGTAGCCCGCGCCGAACTGGTATTTCGACGCCGTCGCGAGCTGCCCGCCGACGATCGAATCGACTTCCGCGCCGTCGAGATAGACGCGGCGGATCTCGGTCGTCCAGTCGTAGGTCACGGCGACGTGATGATACTGGTTGTCGTCGACGCGCTGCGGGCTCGTGATGAAGCGGTCGTACCGGTCTTTGAACATCTGGACGCGGAGCCGGCCGTGATGGTCGACGTAGATGACGGGCGCCGCGCCGTTCAGGCTGCCGTACGGATCGGCGCTTTGCTGGCGGCCGAGAATGACGCCTTTGCCGGCGGTCTTGAACCACGTCTCGAAGGTGAAGCTGTTGCCGGGCGAAAAGGTGTTGTCGGGCAGCCTGACGTAGCTGTTGCCGCCGTCGAAGTTGAAGCCGCGATTGACCTTGCCGGTGCCGTAGCCGACGTTCCCGACGACCGTTGCGTCGGCGCGGCCGAATTGGTCGGCCGCGCCGTCCTCGGCGCGCCACCAGCTCAGCACGCTGTCGTCGATCCGCGCCAGACTGGTCCGGACGAGCAGGTAATAGGTCTGGCTGACGCTCTCGCCGTTGGCGTAGCGCTTCGTCACCCTGAAGATGAATTTGCCGCCGGAGGTCGGCGTTCCGCGCAGAAACGCGCCGCCGAGCCCGGTTTCCAGCCCGAGTCCCGGCGGGATGTCGCCGTCGATCGAGAAATCGAAATTCGAGCAGCCGATCTCGACGCCCTCCGCGAGTTTGATCGAAAAGGGCGTCCCGAGCTCGCCGTCGAGAATGTTCTGCGACGGCAGCGTGTTGAGGACCGAGGTTTTTTTGATCGTCACCGGGACGGTGCGCTGCTGGCCGATGCCGTTCTCGACGCTCAGGGTGAAATTCGCGGTCGTCGGCACCGGCACGTTCGTGGCGAGGACGTTGCCGACCACCTCGTAGTCGGCATTGACCCGCAGACTGCGGACCGTGATGCCGTTGACGGTCGCGGTCGCGCCGCCGTCGACGGCGACGGCGAGGCTCGAAGCCGGTTCGCCGGCGTTCGTGACGCGGCCGATCACCCGGTCGCTGCCCGGATCGGGCGACACGGCGAGACCGCAGCGGACGGCGACCGTTTCGGTCTCGAACAGCTGCATATTTGTGGTCTTGATCGAAACCGTCAGCCTGACGCCGTGCGATTTCAGCTCAAGATACGGCGTCAGCCGGCCGCTGTTGAGGTCGTTCGCGTTCATCACGAAAAACTGTCCGCCGATCCGGTAAGCGGCCATATCGGCCCCGTCCCAGCTCCGGTATCTGAAGAGGATCGACAGCCGTTCGGGCTGGCCGGCGGCTTCGGAATAGGCGAAAAGGCTGCCGCTCAGCCGCACCGGCGTCGTATATTGATCGCGCCAGCCGAGATCGCCGTCGAACGACTGGGCTTCGTATTCTCCGCCGCCGCCGTCCTGCCGGATCAGGAACGGGCGGTCGGTCGGCTGGGCGGCGGGCGCGACCGGCGGCGGGAAATCCGGCAGCGTTTCGAAGATGAAGATCCCGTAAAGCTCGTTGTTGCCGACGTCCGTCGCGACCATCTGGTTCAGATCGATGTTCAGGTTCTGGGCGTCGACGACCGCCTGATCGAGCTTGTCCGGGATCTGCCGCTGGTTGACGACGTTGATCGTCTGCGTCACGAGGATCGAGATCGCGGTGATGATCACGGCGACCGGCCCGCCGGCGAGAGTCGCGCCGACCGAGCCCGAGGGCGTCGCCGCCGGAATCGGTATTTTGCTGAGGATCAGACCGAGCTCGTTGACCACATAGTTCGAGCTGAAAACATAGGCGATGCCCGGGAAGACGGCCTCCAGCGTTCCGAACGTGACGGTCGAGCCGATGACCGCGCCGATCCCGCCGCCGATCCCGGCGGCGGCGGCCGAAGTCGCGGCCGTGACGGTCAGCGACGTTTTCCGCGTGACCGCCTCGGCCTCGGGCGTGTAAAGCCCCTGATAGGCGATCGCCGCGCCGAACTGCTCGAACTCCTCGAACGACGGCGAGGTCGGCGCGCCGTTCAGCACGAGCGTGTAAAACGTGCATCCCGGCGATTCGTAGGTGTAGGGCGCGGGCGGCTGGTAGTCGCCGCAGGCATTCTGCTGCCAGCGCTGATATTCGTTGCGGGCCTCGGTCGCCGCCCGGACGCGCAGTTGTTTGACGCGGTCGGCGAACGCGGCGACGGCCTGCGTCTCGGCCGCCGTCTTGTTCGGTTTTTTGATCAGTTCGAGCAGCCGGACGTAGAGCATCCCGCGGACTTCGCTGCGCATATTTTGGAGGATCACGCCGCGGTCGACGCCCGGCAGCCGGTACATCTCGATCACGTCGTCGACCGCCTGATTCGTCAGATCGGTCTCGATCTGGCCGCCGCCGAGCGCGCAGTTCTGAAAGATCGCGTCCGGCCCGCCGCAGCCCGACTGCGCCCGGACCCTGAAAATCTCCGGGTCGAAGGCCAGCGCGCCGCCGAGGATCGCCGCGATCAGTAAAGCGCTGACCGCCCGCCGCATTTTTCCCGATCCCGCCGTCCGGATCGCCGTTTTTTCGCCGGCCTTTTCATTTCTCATCTTCTTCATTTCTTTTTCCTGCCTCAAATTTCAGCGCGACGCCGTTAAAATGCGCCGCAGATTAATCAATTCGTCCTTCAACACGTAACCGAGCGCGCCGGCTTCGCCGGCCGCCGCCTTGAGCTGCGCGTCGTCATACTGCGTGAACAGCACGATCCGCGCCTGCGGGAACGCGCGAACGATCCGGCGGGTCGCCGTGATGCCGTCCATCCGCGCCATCTCCCAATCCATCAAAACCCAGTCGGGCCGAAAGCTCCGGTAAGCCTCGAGCGCCTCGACGCCGTCTTCGCACTCGCGAAACACGGCGCCCAGGTCGTCGAGAAAAAAGCGCGTCATTTCGCGCATATTCGAATTGTCGTCAACGATCAGAATCCTCATAACGAGCGGCCGAAACCGGAAGCTTTCAGCGTATTTATTCATCGAACAGGAAAAATATAATCGAAAAATAAAGGGCCGGGTATCCGTATCCGCGTGTAAAAGTCATCCGTAGAAACCCGTAATTTGGCTTGTGTAGAATTACTTATGCCGGAGGTCGGAGATCGGGGATCGGGGGGGCGGGATTATTTATCAAGCCCGAAAACGAGCGGGCCGGCGAAC
>JAFDVJ010000012.1:0-8085 GCA_018269075.1 Acidobacteriota bacterium | reverse complement strand
GTTCGCCGGCCCGCTCGTTTTCGGACGGGTCAGGCGGCGTTAACCGGCCGCGGCCGCGTCAATTGATGATCTCGCCTTTGACGCCGGCCAGCTTTTCGCGCCATTTTTTGAGTTCTTCGGGCGTGATCCGCTTCCAGTCCGCGGCTTCGCCGACTATTTTGAGCGGCGCGGCGGTGCGGTACGAGCGGGTCGGATTGCCCGGAAACTTTTTGTCGGTGACGTTCGGGTCGTTTTCGAAGTCGCCGGTCGGCTCGACGATGTAGACGCGTTCGGGACGGTCGCCGCCGGCGAGCGCGGCGGCCAGCCCGGCGCCGTTGACGAGCGCCGTGAAATAGATGTGATTCATCACGACCTCGGACTGATAATTCGACCGGAAGCCCGGCGTCAGCAGATCGCCCGTTCGCAGATCGGCGCGCGTCCCGTGATAAAACGGGCCCTTGTCCGCCGGATTTTTCCGGAACGAAGCGGCGAGCTCGTCATTCTTTCGCGCGTTGGCGGGATCGCCGAGCTCCTCAAAGCATCGGGCGATGTTTGAATAGAGCGCCGGAAAAGCGCTCCGGACGGCGTCGTCGTCGATCTGGAGCGCGAACCGGAGCGAGGTTTCGTACCATTCCAGACGGTCGGCGGCGGTCGGCCGATGGCGGGCGACGTAATAGGCGGCGATGAATTTCTCGAAGTCGTCGGCCGCTTCGTTCCACGCCCGAAGAAAAAAACCGGCGGCTTCTTCCGGCCGGCCCGCGCCTTCCAGATCGATGCCTTGAAGACAGAGTTTGACGACGTGATTGCTGGGGCTGAATTCCATATTTTAATTATCCCGGTGGTTGACCTTATTAGCTGTTTTTCGGTTAAATTTCGATCCTCGGTCTCCGAGCTTTGGAGGGAAATCAAAGATCGATAATCGAATTCGTCAAAAATTTAGGGTAGTGAACCAAAAGTAATGCCGGTTTGAGAAGCTAGGATCATTTGCCGCCGGCTGATGGTCTTTGAAAAATAAAAGCCGTCAATAAAGCATTCCTTAAAAGCCCGTGAAACGGGCGATAGATAATAGCCACGGGTGCAGCCCGTGGTCAGGTCGAAACATTGACCCGAGCCCGTGAAACGGGCGACAGACGGCGCGGCGCATTCTTTTTCTGTCGCCCGCTTCGGGGCTTTGATTCATCGGTGCTTTCTACAGGCTTGCGCCGGTAGCTAAACTCTTTCGCCTGTTTCACAGGCTTTGGTCGGATTTAATTGTCAAAGACCATCAGCTGGCGGCCATTGATCAGAGCATTACTTTTGGTTCACTACCAAACTTAGTTTATCAATTTTTCGCCGACAATTAACAATCCGCCGCATTTAATGCTACACTCGGCGTCAAATGAAACTCGTTAAAGCGATCGTCTGCGCGAAATATGGGCCGCCGGAGGTGCTTCAGCTTCGGGAAGTGGAAAAGCCGTTTCCCAAAGACAATGAAATACTGGTCAGAATTTACGCGACCGCGGCCTCGTCCGGGGACGTGCGGATCCGCAAGGCCGATCCCTTTGCGGTGAGATTTATGTTCGGTCTCACGAAACCGAAAAATCCGATTCTGGGATTCGTGCTGGCCGGAAAAATCGAAGCGGTCGGCCGGGATGTCGGTCTTTTTAAGGCCGGCGACGAGGTTTTCGGAATCACCGGGATGAGTTTTGGCGCCTATGCCGAATATATTTGTCTGCCGGAAACGGCCGCGGTGATCGTAAAACCGGCCGCGATGACCTATCAGGAAGCGGCCGCGATCCCGTTCGGAGGAAACACGTCGCTGTGTTTTCTGAGAAAAGCCGGAATCCGAAGCGGACAAAAAGTTCTGATCTACGGCGCGTCCGGCGCGCTGGGCACTTCCGCCGTTCAGATCGCCAAACATTTCGGGGCGGAAGTGACCGGGGTCTGCAGTACCGCGAATCTGGAAATGGTGAAATCCCTCGGAGCCGATCAAGTGATCGATTACACCAAAGAAGATTTTACCGGCGGCGGCGAGACCTATGACGTGATCTACGACACCGTCGGCCAGAGCCCGTTTGCGGGCTGCGTCAGCGCGCTCGCGAAAAACGGCTATTATTTAAGGGCGGTTCATCTGGATCTGTCTTCGATCGTCCGGGGCTTATGGACTTCGCTGACGAGCGGCAAAAAAGTGATCGGAGGAGTGGTGACGGAAAAGGTCGAAGATCTGATCTTTCTCAGGGAACTCTGTGAAAAAGGGCAATTGAAACCGGTCATCGATCGAACCTATCCGCTCGACCGGATGGCCGAGGCCCATCGCTATGTCGAACAGGGACATAAAAAGGGAAATGTCGTCATCACTTTGGAACCGGATGCCGACAATAGGCAAATTTAGCAAGATGCTAAATACGTTGTTTTTTAAGTTTAGTAACAATGTGATCTTTGATCTTTGACCTTTGACCTTTGTAAATGAAGCAAAGATCAAAGACCAGAGATCGAATTTGTCAGTAAATTTAAAACCAAAGTTTCAAGCAAAACTGTTCGGCACGATCATTGCTCAAATGCACTTTTAATGATTTTTGAGACAAAACGCCGCCAAATTTGCCGGGAACTGAAAAGCCCGGCCGGCGATCGGTTGTTTTTCGGTCCGCGAAACACACTAAAAACACTAAAAAGACACGAAAGAAATTTAGTGTTTTTGGTGTTTTTGGCGGATAAAACCAACTGTTCGCCAGGTTGATGAATCAAATTCAATCGAAAACGCGGTTCACGATCAATTACCGTGCCCAACAACTCTGAGTTTCAAGTGCGTGTTTCGCTGAAGGTGAACGCCGGAAAACGACTTAAACCGGTTTGGCGCCGATTCGCGAGCTTTGCAGAAGCCAGCCCAAAACCACGGCGGCGACCACGTCGTAAGTCCCGCAGAACATCGGCCACCAGAGGGGAACGCCGGGGTTCGAGATGACAAGGCCGTGAAAAAAATCGAAGACGCCGTGGGCGAACAAAGCCGCGGCCACGATCCACAGATTTCGTTTGAACCCGACCACCGAAGCCGCGACGAACGCCAGAATAAAGACGGATTCGGCCGCCAGCGCCCGATCGGACCCGCCGATCACGCCGAACAATCCGTACAGCAGGGCGATGACGATCATCACCGTCGGATAAAAAGCGCGATCCCGGTCGAGCTTCACCAGACGGGCAAAGATCGCAACCGCGACCGCTAAAACGACACCGACAAGATATGGCATATTGATTCATTTTCCCGCATCGGTCTCGGGACGACAAGGTTGAACCGGACGGTTCCGGCTTACGCATCGATCAAAGACCGCCGATCGGGTCGCTGACCTTTGACCTTCGAGCTTTGAAAGAAGACCGAAGACCCGATCGGGAAATGCGAAGAACGCCGCGCCGGTTACAAATCGAGCACGCGCGCCACCGGCGGCTCGCCGTCGTCGAGCTCGAACCGGCTGATCAGACCGTTTTCGATCGTGAAGATCTGCCGGCCGGTTTTTTCGAGCAGCCGCCGTCCGTCCGGGGCTTCGATCGTGTAATGGACGGTGACGACGCTGCGCCCGCGTTCGTCCGTCTCGAAGCGGAGCGGTTCGAGCCGGCTGCGGATCGTCTCGAACTGTTTCGTCCAGTATTCGCGCACGCGGTCGCGCCCGTCGACGAAACCGCCCTCCATCCCGTTGGCCCATTCGACGTCCGGCGTCATCTTCGAGAGCAGCGTCTCGATCTCGCGCCGGTTAAACGCCTCGTACAGATTCCGCAGAAATTCTTTTCGCTCCGGGGTCATAAATTCATTCTAACCGCCGGCCCGCGCCGCGACAAAGGAAAATGCGGCATTCGGCCGGGATCTTCAAGCCTTAAGATCTATCGGTTATCATCTCACCCGACGCGCTAGTTGATTTTTCCGGGCTGCCTGCCGGGCCGCCGCTGGTTTACCGAAACCTGAAAGCCGCGGCGGTTTTAATGAACCGCGGACCAACGCGGATCGGGCGGATCGACGCGGATCAATATTATAGTTAGTGAAAGAACCGATTGGAAAAAGCATTGATTCCGGTCGCGTTCGCTTTTTTGTTCTTCCACTAAACACACTAAAAACACGAAAGAAATTTAGTGTTTTTAGTGTGTTTAGTGGATCGATTAAAAAACGCCGGCGGGTTTAACGATCATTATTCCAGCAAGTTTTCTCACACACTATAAATCCGTGAAAATCCGCTCAATCGAACCGGCCGCCCGGCGAAATAAATGAGGGACGATAACCGGCGGATCGATCTTTCCCTCCGGCCGGAACGGTGCCGGTGTTTTCGCGGCCTTGGCGGGCAAAATCGCTTTTTTTCGCCGTTCGAAACTTTTTTTTCAAAAAACCGCAAAATGTTCGGCAAAATTTTTTTCGCCGTCTCGTTCATAACATTAGACGAGATTTTACGCCGGGAAAAAGGAATCCGAAAATTTTCGGACTCCCGTCGCCGGAAAGAAATCGGATCAGGGATCGGGCGGTCGTTATCGACCGGACTCGCGCACCCGGTCCCAACCATTGAAAAGCAGCGAACCGACGAACGCCGGCGGCTTTCGAAAAAGGCCGGCGAGCTTCCGGTTAAGGGAAACCGGGTTTGAATTCTGGTAAACCCTAATTGGATTCCGGTAAACCCTAATTGAATTCTGGTAAACCCTAATTGAATTCTGGTAAACCCTAATTGAATTCTGGTAAACCCTAATTCAAAACTGGTAAACCCTAATTCAAAACTGGTAAACCCTAATTCAAAACCAGGAAACCCTAATTGAATTCTGGGAAACCCTAATTCAATTCCGGGAAACCCGATTTGAATTTTCGGAAAGCAAGTTGAAAACCCGGTATTCAGGCCGCTTCTTTTCACTTTCACAAAATTGTTGCAAGGCAATGGGATTTCGGATTTCGGATTTCGGATTTCGGATTTGATAAGTAAATGAAAGCCGTTTCGCCGGGGGCGGAGACTTTTCATTTTATTACAAAATCCGAAATCCGAAATCCGAAATCCGAAATCGAAACGGCTCCCCAGAACAGTTTTGCTGAAGACGTTTGCCGGTTCACGGATCCGGAACCGGAGAACAAGCGGATTTCGGATTTCGGATTTCGGATTTCGGATTTGTCGATTATGACGGATCGGTTATCCGCGAAACGCGGTCCGGGGGCCGAAAGCAAAATGAGGAAAATTTATGTCTAGAAAGAGAATGTCGATCCCGAAGGATGTGCAGTCGGCGCAGCAGCGGGTCAACGGAATGAAATCGGTCGATGAAAGACTCGACCTCGGCAATGGTGTGACGGTCGAGACCTTTACGGCCGCGATCAAAGGGGTGACGGACGAAATCGCCGAGTATAATATGATGCTCGCCGATCTCGATGCGAAAGCCAATCTGATCGACTCGAAAATCGGCTTGATGAAGGATTTCGCCAAGCGGGCGCTGACGGGCGCGGAATACAAATACGGCCCGGACAGCAACGAGTATGAAAGGATCGGCGGCATCCGGACTTCGGATCGTAAAAAACCGGGCCGCCGAAAAGCGGGAACCGGCGGGGAAGTGAAATAAGCCGATTTCGGATTGCGGATTGCGGATTGCGGATTTCTCGTCAGGCACGAAAACAGCTTCGGACGTGAAACTAAAAAACGGTTTCGCTAAGATCCGCCTAATCCGTCCCTCCGCCGTCCGGATCGGTCGTCAGGCAACAATTAATAATAACCGGCGAAGTGTCGGGTTGAACGCCCGGAACATCTCGCCGGTTTTATTTTAAAGGACGACAAACTCGCGAAAGGACAGATTGGCCGGATGCCGCAAATCCACGAAGTCTTTGATATGAATATATAAATTAGTCCAGCCCTTGCTATTAATATCGAGCTTGTCCCGGTTGGCTTTCAGAAAATCGGCTGGAACCTTAAATATTTTGAATTCCCGGTTTATATAATCGAGCGCGCCCGCAAAGATGATGAATTCGCTCTCTTCCAGATCGTCCTCCATAAACTTAAACCACCAGTTATCGTGGTTGCGCGGGTCTTCCTTTTTTTCCCATACGCGGCTGGTGCTCTGCTTATATTTCAGCAATTCTGGGAAATTCTTTTCCAGATAGTTTTTTGAATTCGCTCTTTCCCGCATTTTCTAGGTTTATTGGACTAGCTTCGAAGATTCGCAAATGGTCTCTTACCATAAACTTCTTTAAATTCAATGATAAGGCGGCGCTCAACATCAATTGGCTCTTCATCAAGTGTTGGTTTCCAACAAATCTGAAGATTGTTTGAATCAGCTAATTGCCAAATAAAACGTCCGCCCCAATGTCCGACAGGTTGCCCATTGCCAAAGTTCATAAATTCGCACAACCTTTTTTTCAATGTTCGTTTGTTTGTTGTACTGCCCGATTTGCCAATATACAAGATTATTGCAGATTCAACCCAATGCTTCTTGAGCCTTTCGACGCTCACCGTAGGATTTTTTTGTTTGAACTGCCCGGCATTGCTTGGATGAATAAATTGCGGAGCAGAAATTGTAGTTCGAATTACGCAATAAACTCCTCGTTTTTCGCTTACCCTTTTACAATTAGACTGTATTAAGGAAGCTATGCTTTCGAATCCTTCAAAACCTTGTACAACTAATTCTGTTGTGCTGCTAAATACCATAAATCAATTAATCTTTGATATGTCAATTACTACATTTTGGTCACGTAACGGCCAATCAAAAATAGAAAGAACATTATTGAAATTATAAATTCCTCTATTGTGAAAATTGAAGTTGTTTGGTAGAACAATTTTCTTCTCTTTCTTTAAAGCTGCCATATTTAAAAGACTAATACAGTTAGTGAAATCTTAGACTTTTCTTTCATTCCATAAGTTGAGGGCTATTTCTTTAATTTCACGCTTACGTACTCTTCCTGAACCTCTTTGAGCTAAATATTGGAAAATCAGGTTCTCCGGCAATTCATACCAGTCAGCTTTCGCGAAAATAGTCCGATTGTCCCAAGCGACATTATAAGTGTCGGCTAAGACACGATATTTGGAGTTAGTGGTAATTGACGCTGGTTCTTCCAAAACTTTCACGATCGCTTTGACCGTAAAGCCGTCAGTGATTAGAACCAAATCTCCTTCGGCATATCTGAAGCGCTCACGTCCGATGACGATCTTTTCTTCTTGTATAAATTCGTAAAAGTTGGGATTTTGTCGTCCGCCCCAATTACAGCCGAATTTCCAGATTGTAATGTCATCAGAAACTTTGTTTTTATTGCTCATATTTAATAATGGAAATTCCCGCGGCCGCAATCCTAATGTCTCGTAAAAATCAAGCGTTTTCCGGTAATTGTATGAACCTGATGATAAGTTCATCTTGCCTTACGATTTGAATATCCGAAAACGTTTCGATTAAAGGAAGAATGTATGAAATCGCGCGCTTTCTAATGCAATTGGACTCTATAAACTGATCGACTTCGGAAAACTTCAAATCCTTGTAGGAGGACACGATAAAAGTATAAACCCGTAAAATATCGGTCATATAAACATTGGCAGTTTTTCCCGTGCTTAAATTGAGAACGATCTGCCATTCTCCGACACTGTCGATGCTGAAATTTTTATTCTGAATAGGCGTTTTGTAGGTTCTGCCTGTCCGGACGGCAAAATGACCGCGAATAAGATTGTAAATTTCCATATATTTCTAAATCCTTAACATCCCTGTTCCAGACCATTAAAACTCATAATTAAAAGACTATCAAGAAAATACCGGCCAAATTGCAAACCGGGCTAAAGGTAAGTTTCTTCAGTATATTCATCTTGTAATTCGGCGGCGGCGGTTTTGTCTATTTCCTGCTCAATAATTCTTTTTTTTAATTCGCGGCTAACTGCTTTCGCTCTTTTCTTAAGAAATATTTCATAATCGTCATTCCAAATACCGAACGCTTCCAAATCCTCGATCAAGTGCGATTTCATTGTTTCCGCAATATTATGATTTTTCCGGACGAAGGCTTTCATATACTTTGACGGTGCTTTAGCTCCTATTTCTCTTTTGTTTAGGTAATCATCGACAATCGTGATATTGAGAATGTGATTAATCCAAAACTCTTTATATTCCCAGTCGAGGTTTTTATTTAAGGTTCTACTGGGAATTTAGTGG
>JAFDVJ010000129.1 GCA_018269075.1 Acidobacteriota bacterium | reverse complement strand
CCTCTGGCGGTGGTACTTTTACTTATCACTGTCTAAATGATTCTGTAAGCACGACTTAGGCGATGGTTTTCGGTGTCCGGCAATTTAATGGTAATTTTCTTCTTTCCAAAACCGCCGGCAGCCGTTAATATAAAAACAACCCCTTTGACCTCCGCGCCGTCGAACGGTGCGAGACTTTCCCCCTGATCCGAAATTTTAGAGGAAACAATTTAAGCAGTATGACCTTGAAATCAGTGTTTTCGGGGAGCATTTTACTACTCGCTCTGGGTCTTTCGGCCGCGCCCGCGATCTTCGCCCAGCAAAGAATCATCATCACGCGAAGCCAGACGGGCCGCGTTTCTTCCGATACCGACCGCAACTCGCGCCGGTCGAGCCGCAGCGTCGAGTCCGAAGAACGCGCGATCTTCGATCTGATCAACGAAGAACGCCGCAAAAAGGGGCTCGGCGATCTCGAGTGGGACGGCCGGCTCGCCGGGGTCGCGCGCGATTATTCGCGGCGGATGGCGCGCGAGGATTTTTTCAGTCATTACGACCGCGACGGGAATTCGGTCGTCGAACGCGCCCGCGATTCGAACGTCCGCGACTGGCGGCAGATCGGGGAAAATCTTTTTTACTGCGAGGGATATGACCAATTCGACGAGCTCGCCGTTCGCGGCTGGATGAAATCGCCCGATCACCGCCGCAACATTCTCGACCGCCGATTCAACGCGAGCGGCATCGGCATCGCCCGCGCCCGCGACGGCCGGATCTATATCACGCAGGTCTTTATCGAAAGATAAACCAACTATATTCGGACTCGATGAAATGATGGTTAATCCACCGAACTGTTCGGCAGGGTAATTGACCGGGCCGGCGATTCGTTCGGGAACCGCGTTTTCGATCGAATCGGAATCATCAGCCCGGCGAACAACTGTTTTTGGTCCGCTAAAAACACTAAAAACACAAAAAAAACACGAAAGAAATTTCGTACTTTTGGTGTTTTTAGCGGATCAGAAACAATCGCTCGCCGGCCGGGCTTTTTATTGATCGAATCAGTTATGAAAAGCAATATTATTTGCCTTTGTATAACGCTCATTATTCCAACCAGTTTTGCCGGCCGCGAGTTTTTCGAAGGTTCACCGAAAATAATTGATTCCCATTCGAAGATCGCCGGTATTTCTGCCTGAATTCATTTAGAGTGTCGAAAACGACCTCGATATTCGACCAAAAATAAACAAAATATGCACGTGATCGAACAGGTTTTGCATAAAACCCTTTAAATCAAGCCTCAAACCTAAAGGGTTTGGGCCGTGATTTAAAGGGTTTTGGGAAAAACCTAAGAGGTTTTGCGAAAAACCTAAAAGGTTTTGGGAAAAACCTAAAAGGTTTTGTCAAAAACCCATTAGATAAATTGATAAACCCGAAATTAATCATAATTATTAGTTTGATTGTAAACCTCGCCCGAATTGATTTTGGGGTCAGCCGATCATTTCGCAGGGGACTTTCATCAACCGCCGATGAATTTTAAATATAACCAATATAATGAATTACCGGATCGGTCAAGAAACTCCGAAGGATGCCGTCGGCCGATCGGCCCGAGGGGGCGACCGGAAACCCGGAACGAAGCGGTTGAAAAGTCTTCTTCGGCTTCTGCATATTATGAAAAAAATATGCAGAAAAAAATTCCGGCCGGATTTCTTTCCGCCGAGCACTTTTTTCAATTATAATGGCGGGCGAGGAGGAACCCGCTTTTGGATATTCTGTTCGACAACCCGCTGGCCGCGATGTACGGCCCGTATTTTCTGATTCTGTTCGCGTTCGTCGTTTTTTTCACGGTCATCATCCTCGCGCTCTGCAAAGGGCTGATCGACCGCACCGACCGGCTCGGCGTGCCGGCGATTCCGGGGCGGCTCGATCCGTTCGAAATCGCTTTTCTGCGCGGCGGGTCGGGCGAAATGGCGCGGGCCGTGGTTTTCGGGCTCGTCCAGAAAGGGCTCGTCGAGATTCGCGGTCAGGGCGGCCAGACCGTTTTCGCGCGGGTCGGAAATCCGGCCGGGCCGGGCGTTTTGCAGCCGATCGAACAGGCGGCGCTCGGGTGGCTCGGCAATTATCGCACGCCGACCGAGTTTGCCGGCCGCGACGGGCTCGTCACCCATCTCGATCAATACATCGCCGGTTACCGCGCGCGGCTCGAACAGGGCCAGCTTTTGAATTCCGGCGGCAATCTGCAGATCTTCCGGCCGGTCAAATGGACGGCGCTGCTGGTCATCCTCGGGCTCGGCCTTTACAAATTGGCGGCCGCGCTTGTTCACGGGCATTACAACATTATTCTTTTGATCATCTTCACGATCGTCGGGCTTTTGATCGCCCGCGCCGTCGGACAACTGCCGCGTCTGACAAAACTCGGCCGGGTTTATCTGGAGCGGCTCGAAACCGCCTTCGAAAATCTGAAATACACGGCGGCGGCCGCCTACACGCCGGCGGCCGAAGCCCGGGCCGTCCCGCAAACCACCTTCGCGGGCGTCGATCCGCTCCTGTTGTCGGTCGGAATTTTCGGCTCGGGCATTCTCATCGGCACGGTTTTCTCGGCTTACAACGACGTTTTCCCGCAGCGGTCGGCGATCCTGTCGGGATCGGCCGGTTCCGACGGCAGCGGCTGCGCGGGCGGCAGCTCGTGCAGCTCGGGCGACAGCGGCGGCGGCAGTTCGTGCGGCGGCGGCAGCTCCTGCGGCGGCGGCTGCGGCGGCTGCGGCGGCGGGTGATTAGGATTCGGCGGGGGAACGCGCGAAAAAATTATAAATAACGTGTAAATTTAGTTTCTTGAGAAAGTTACGGGGTCTTTGAGCTTTGACTTTTGATCTTTGGCCTTTGATCTTCTGTGTAAAAAGGCCGTATTTTGAAAAAACATCCTGATCAAGCCTGTGGAACAGGCGAAAGAGTATAGCTACAGGCGCGAGCCTGTAGTCAGCGGCCCGATCTGGATTCGAGCCTGTTTACAGGCGACAGAGGTTTTCGCGCGGCCGCCGCGGGCCGAATGTCGATAACCGCGAGCGGTCTTTACTAATAAACGTCTTTCTTCTGTCGCCTGTAAACAGGCTCGGGTTTCGGGGGCGCGCTGGTCTACAGGCTCGCGCCTGTAGCTAAAATCTGTCGCCTGTTCCACAGGCTTTACAAGGATTATTTTTTCAAATAATATCGGCCGAACCTTTCGATTCATAAAATCCCTTTAACACCAATGACCTTTGAAGTAAGATCAAAGACCAAAGACCAAAGACCAAAGACCAAAGATCAAAAAAACCAAAGACCAAAGATCAAAAATCTTCCCAACCCCGAAATACTCTCCCTTTCGACCCGCCTTTGCGCCTCCGCGTCTTTGCGTTAAATTGGAATTGAATGAACGAAGCCCAAATCCAAAATTTCTGGCAGAATCACCCGTGCGGCGAGGCTTTTATCGGCGGGCTCGAAAAATACGGCGAGGACTACGAGAGTTTTTTCGCCTCCTACGACGAATTTCGCTACCGCAAGGAAGGGCATATTCTCGAATGTCTCGACCGGATCGATTTTCGGGGTAAAAGAACTCTCGAAATCGGGCTCGGACAGGGCGCGGACGCCGAGCAGATCATCCGGCGCGGGGCCGATTGGTTCGGAATCGATCTGACGCGCGAATCGGTCGAACGGACGAACCTCAGAATCGGCCTGCGAAAGCTCAAAGCCGGCGGCGTGACGCAGGGCAGCGCCGTCGAGATGCCGTTTGCCGCCGAAAGCTTCGACATCGTCTTCAGCCACGGCGTTCTTCATCACATTCCCGAAATCAAAAAAGCGGCCGCCGAAATCCGCCGGATTATCAAACCCGACGGCGAGCTGATCGTGATGCTCTACGCGAAAAACTCTTTGAATTACCGCGCTTCGATCGCGTTTCTCCGGCGGCTCGCGCTTTTGGGTTTGTATCTGACCGGCTATCGCGGAAGCGGCAACACCGCGCAGCATCTCGAAAACGCCCGCCGGCAGGGAATTCTCGAATATCTGAAAATGAAGAATTTCATCCACCGCAACACCGACGGCGCGCTTAATCCGTATTCGAAAGTTTACGATCTGAAATCCGTCGCCGCCGATTTTCCGGGTTTCGAGATCGTCAGATCATACAAACGGTTTATGCACGCGCCGCCCTTGCCGGTCGGCCGGCTGCCGTTCGAAAATCTGCTCGGCTGGCATTTATGGGTGCATTTGAAGCCGAAAGCTTCCGGGCAAAGCTGAACGATGATCAGTCAGTTTCCAAACCTCGGCGTCGGGCTCGGTTTTCGCGAGCGTTTTCGGGCCGATGTTTTTCTCCATCGCGAGAAGATCGATTTTCTCGAGATCACGGCCGATCATTATCTCGACGCGACGCCGGCCAAGCTCGACGAATTGAAATTGCTGAAGGAAAATTTCCGGCTCGTTCCGCATTCGCTCGATCTGTCGCTCGGGAGCGCCGAGGGCATCGACCGGGCATATCTCGAAAAACTGGCGGCGCTGATCGAATTTATCGAGCCGCCGTGGTTTTCCGATCATTTCTGCTTCACGCGTTCGGGCGGCCGCCGGATCGGGCATCTCGCGCCGGTGCCTTACACGCGGGAAGCGGCCGATGTTTTCGCCGCCAACATCGCGGCCGTCAGAAAAGTTATTCGAACGCCTTTGATTCTCGAAAACATCACCTATCTGATGCGGTTCCCGTCGTCGGAAATGACCGAGGCGGCGTTTCTCAAAACGGTTTCGGACGAGACCGGCTGCGGCCTGCTGCTCGACGTCACGAATCTTTTCATCAACGCGGAAAACTTCGGTTTCGACTGGCGGGAATTTCTCGACGAACTTACCCTGGAACGCGTCGTCCAGCTTCATTTCGTCGGCTCGCACCGCCACGGCAAGCGGCTGATCGACACCCATTCCGATAAAACCGAGGCCGGGATCTGGGAGGTCTTCGAAACGGTCGCCGCCCGCGCCGGAATCAAAGCGGCGGTGCTCGAACGCGACGGCAATTTCCCGCCGTTCGGCGAAATTCTCGAAGAACTGGAAAAAGCCCGGGAAATGGTTCATATTTCTTAAGCGGGAAGGTCGGTTCGGGTCTTTGATCTTTGATCTTTGGTCTTTGGTCTTTGGTCTTTTCCGAAATGGGGAATTCCGAACGGCTTGAAAACCAAAGACCAAAGATCAAAGACCGAAGATAATTCAAACTAAACCGGAACGACGGTCGTAAAGCAATTATGAACAAGGCTTTCCCGAAAATGCGAGGTGAAAAAAATGTATTGTCCGAACTGCGGGGCGAATAATGCCGACGGGCTGAATTTTTGCCGTTCCTGCGGATTGAATCTCGAAAAGATCGCGCTTTCGCTGCTGGAGCAGATGCCGTCGGCCGAAAGCGCCGAACTGCTGAAAAAACGTCAGCAGCTCGACCGCTTCGGGCGGGCCGCGCTGTGGATGCTCGCGATCGCCGGGCTGACCGGTTTCGTTTCGCTGCTCGTCACGATTTTCGTGAGGTTTATTTTATCGGGCACGAACATCGCCGGCGGCGTGATGATCCTTTCGATGCTGATATCCGTGGCGACTATGCTGTTTTACCTGATCAGCCGCCGGATTCTGATGGGCGGCAGCCTGAGGATTCGGGAAAAGCGCGAGCTGCCCGCTTACGACACCGCCAAACTGCTTGAAGAACGCCGGTTTCAGCCGGCTTCGGTGACGGCCGATACCGAGGATCTGGTCTACGCCGAAACGAAGACCCGGAAACTGGAATGAGTCTGCGTCATCAACAGGACCTGCTCGCCCGGCTTTACACCGACGCCGAATTCCGGGCGAAATTTCTTTCCGACCCGCAGGCCGGCGGCCGGGAATACGAACTTTCGGCGGCGGAAACGGACGAAATCGCGACGATCGTCCCCGAAGAGCTGGAATTTTTCTCGGAAACCCTTTTCTGGAAACGCCTGCGCGAAACGGAAAAGCTGCTGCCGCTGACGAAAAAAGCGCTGGCCGACGAATTTTCCGGCTATTTCCGTCGATTCTCCGGCAAGTTTCAGCCGAAAACGGTCAAAAAGCATCTCGAAGACGCCGTCGCGTTTTGCGGATATTTGAGAAAATCCGCCGGCCCCGACGACCTGACGAAGGACCTCGCCGGCTATGAACGCGCGCGGCTCGTCTTTTTCGGTTCCGGCCGGAGAATCATCGTCCGCCGGCTCAGGTTCGATCTCCGACGACTGCCCGAAATCGGGCGGAATCCGTTTTCGGCGGAGAATTTCCCGCGCCGGCAAACGATCGCGGTCTGGCTGCGGACCGGGGGAAAAACCCGCCATTTCCTGATCTGAAAAACGCGGCCGCTTTATCATTCCGGCCGTTGCCCTGTAGAATACAATTTATGTCTTTGCTCAAAATCGTGCATTATCCGGAGCCGGTTCTGCTGACGGTCGGCAAACCGGTCGGCGAAGAAGAGTTCAACGAGGATTTGCGCCGGCTCGTCGACGATATGTTCGAAACGATGTACGCCGCGCAGGGCGTCGGTCTGGCCGCGCCGCAGGTCGGCGTCTCGAAACGCCTGTTCGTGATGGACGTCCCGCTCGATGACGACGAGTCGAACCGGGTCGCGCTCATCAACCCGGAAATCATCGTTCAGGAAGGCGAACAGGTCGGCGAGGAAGGCTGTCTTTCGTTTCCGGGCATCTACACGCAGGTCCGCCGCGAGGTCCGGACGGTGGTGCGTTATCAGGACGTTTTCGGCAAAATGCAGGAGCTCGACTGCACGAATCTGTCGGCGCGCTGCGTGCTTCACGAAACCGATCACTGCGACGGCATCGTTTTTCTTGACAGGATGACCATTTTAAAAAGAGAATTAGCAAAACGAAAAATCAGGAAATTGCAGAAAACCGGGAAATGGGATTGACGATTTCGGATTTCGGATTTCGGATTTCGGATTTCGGATTTTTTGTTTCGGGAAGTGAATTTTGAACTTTCAACAAAATTCATTTGGGTGACAAATAATTAAACCGTTTCGAATTGAGGGCCGGACGCCCGGATTTTTTTTCGTGTTCGCTAATCACCGCAATCGACCGAATTAGCCGCAAATCGAGAAATCCGAAATCCGAAATCCGAAATCCGAAATCGTTTGGGGGTTTTTATGCCGATTGAGGAAACGCGGTTGACGACCGAAGTGAGCTCGACGCGCGAGCTGAACAAATATTTGAAGGAAGGCTGGATTTTGATCCTTTCCTACGTCAAACACCTCAGCGACAGCCAGCAGCCGCGGTTCGTGCTCGCCTGGCAGAAGGAGGATAAACCGGTTCGCCCCGAGCTGCTCGACGAATGGGACCTGCACGAGCTCGACCGCAGCCGAAGCGGTTAGAATCACGAATTTTACAAAAACGCGAAAGATCATCGAACGCTTGTCCGTCAATGATCTTTCGCGTTTTTTTTCAGACGTTCGAAACCCACGCCGGAACCGGCTCGCGCTTTTCGAGCCAGCTCGCCGGAATCGAATCGAGCCCCGCAAACATCACGACGATCCCGCCGACGATCGCGCAGGTCGTATCGCGGTCGCCGAGCGCGGCGACCGTTTCCCAGAGCGCCGTTTCGTAGTCGTCGAGAAATTCGCCGGCCGCGAAGAGGCAGAACGGGACGGTGTCCGGGCACGAAATCCGGATGCCGTTGCCGAGAATATCGGCCGCGTGAAGCGTTTCGATATCCCTGTTGAGATCGCGCGCCCGGCGGATCTTCGCGGTCGTCTCGGTCGGGGCGAGAAAAGGCAGAACGGCGTCGATGAATTCCGATCGCGACGGTTTCAGGTTTTCCTGTCGGAACCGCCAGGCGAGCGCGGCCGCGAGCGCGACGGCCTGCGCGCCGACGATCGCCTCTTCGTGCGTATGCGTGACGACCGCCGATTTTTCGGCTTCTTCGCAGACTCTTTTGAGATCGTCGGCGAAAAATCCGCCGACGGGCGCGACCCGCATCGCCGAGCCGTTGCCCCACGAACCCTGACCTTCGAACATCGACCGGGCGGCCGTTTCCCAATCCTCGCCGGCGCGAATCCGCCGCAGCAGCTGGTGCATTCCCGATCCGTAGCCGCGGCCGACTTCATACCGGTCGGCAAAGCTCTGGGCGAGCGCGGACTGCTCGATTTCGCCGAATTCGGCGAGATTTTTATAGATCGAAAAGGCCATCTGCGAATCGTCCGTCCAGAACCAGTCGGTGACGGCGAGCGTGCGGTCGGCGATCAGATCTTCGAGCGATTTCGAGCGATCCTCGAAACCGGCGAAACCCGGAAAAAAAGTTTCGCCGAAACAGTCGCCGACGGTCAGGCCTTCGAGAGCGCGGCGGGCGCGGTTGATTTTTTGAGCGTTCGTTTCCATAACTTTTAAAAATTCCACGATAACTTTATGACAAAACTAAACTTTGTTAAAGTGTAAGTAATACCGATTTCGGATTTCGGATTTCGGATTTCGGATTTCTCGTAATCGAACAAAACAGGCTTTTGGCGGCAGTCCATTCAGTTTGTCAAAACGGTATCACTTAACTTTTTTCAGAGGAAAATATGCAAACACAAAGAAGTCTTGACGAATTCAGAAACGAACCCCTGACGGATTTTTCCGTCGCCGAAAACGCGGCGGCGATGCGCGCCGCGATCGAACAGGTCAAAAGCGAGCTCGGCCGCGATTATCCGATCGTGATCAACGGCGAAAAGATCGTGCTCGAAGATAAATTCCAAAGCTACAACCCGGCCAATAAGACCGAAATCGTCGGCGTCTTTTCCGAAGCCGACGTCGACGCGCTGAATCTCGTCGACAAGGCGATCGAATCGGCGGCGGCGGCCTTCAAAGTCTGGAAAAACGTCGCGCCGGCCGCGCGCGCCGAATATCTCTTCAGGGCGGCCGACATCATCCGCCAGCGAAAGCATTATTTTTCGGCGTGGATGGTTTACGAAACCTCGAAAACCTGGGCCGAAGCCGACGGCGACACCGCCGAGGCGATCGATTTTCTCGAATTTTACGGCCGCGAAATGATTCGCTGGGCCGAGCCGCAGCCGGTCACGCCGTCGCCGCTGCCGGAGAAGAACACGATGGAATATATTCCGCTCGGCGTCGGCGCGGTCATTCCGCCGTGGAATTTCCCGCTCGCGATTATGGTCGGGATGACGACCGCCGCGATCGTCGCCGGCAACACCGTCGTGCTCAAGCCGTCGTCGGATTCGCCGACGATCGCCGCCAAATTTATCGAAGTCCTCGAAGAGATCGAGCTGCCGGCGGGCGTCGTCAATTTCGTGACCGGCAGCGCCGCGACCGGCAACGCGATGGTCGGCCATCCGAAAACACGCTTTATTTCCTTCACCGGTTCGAAACAGGTCGGCCTGCATATCAACGAATTGGCCGCGAAGACGCAGCCCGGCCAGATCTGGATCAAACGCGTCGTCGCCGAAATGGGCGGCAAGGACGCGATCGTCGTCGCCGACGATGCCGATCTCGACGCCGCCGCGCAGGGCGTCGTCAGTGCGGCGTTCGGCTATCAGGGCCAGAAATGTTCGGCCTGTTCGCGGCTCATCGTCGACGAAAAAGTTCACGACGAGCTGATGGAAAAGGTCGTCGAGCTGACGAAGAAGATCAAGGTCGGACAGCCGACCGAGGGCGAAACGGGGATGGCCGCCGTCATCAACAAACGGTCGTTCGACACGACGCTCGGCTATATCGCGAAGGGCGTCGAGGAAGGCGGCGTCGTCCTGACCGGCGGCAGCGGCAGCGACGAGACCGGCTTTTTCATCGAGCCGACGATCATCGACAACGTCGAGGCCGGCGCGACGATCGAGCAGGAGGAAATCTTCGCTCCCGTCCTCGCCGTCATCAAGGCGCGGGACTTCGATCACGCGCTCGAGATCGCCAACGACACGGAATTCGGCCTGACCGGCGCCGTTTATTCGACGAATCAGGCCAATCTCGAACGGGCGCGGCGCGATTTTCACGTCGGCAATTTGTATCTGAACCGCAAATGCACGGGCGCGCTCGTCGGCGTTCACCCGTTCGGCGGTTTCAATATGTCGGGCACGGATTCCAAAGCCGGCGGCCGCGAGTATCTGCTGCAGTTTATGCAGGGCAAATCGATCGCCCAGAAGATCTGACCGCCGCCCGAAGACGGCGCTGTCCGAAAAAAAGACGGGCTGCCGGCATCATNNATGATGCCGGCAGCCCGTCTTTTTGATCCGGCCGGCGTGTCCCGATTTTGAATGGTTGAAAATTGTGCCGACCCGAAAATCGAACCGTCAGCCATTAATATTTTTAATCCACATCACAAAAACAAAGAATTGGACGGCCGCAAAACAAATATTTTATCGTGAAAAAGTTAAGGAATTCTTCGAAAAGAAACTCGAAATACAAAAACAAATAAATAATATTCAGGAATAAAACTATGGCAAAAAAAACAATCAGCGAAAAAAACGGCGGCGGCATTATTCCGCAGCTGGTCTTCAGGGAAGATTTTAAAATCGATTTGAACGGCGAGCTCACATCCGGTTCGGAAGTCGAAATCCTGTTCGATTCGCAGCGGCTGCCCTTCGAGCGGTCGGTCGACGAAAAAGGGAAATCGGCGTGGTCGATCGCGGCCTTTTATCAATGCGCGCCCGGCGGCGAGATCAACCGCGTCGAACTGAAGCCGGCCAAAGCGACCCGTAAAAAAATCGTCGAGGAAACGGTTTTGAAGGGCGTGCTCAGCATTCCGGCGGGCAGCGAGCAGGCGATCATCTGGTTTATGAATACCGGAAAAACCGGCCAATATTACTACGACAGCGATTTCGGAAAAAACTACCGGCTCCCGGTCAGCGCCCCGGCGGCCGCGCCGGAACCGGCCAAAAAAACTCGCGCGAAGAGCGTCAAAAACTGATCCGCGAATCGGCACGACGGGCGGCCGGCGTTGAAACCCCGGCCGTCAAAACCCGTCTGAGCGCGCCGCCGCCGGGCCGGAATAAAGCCGTTTCGGAAATCTGAATTTTTCACCGTCGAAAGATGAACAAGACCGATTTTTAGGTTATTCTTGTTCATCTTTTATTTTTAAAAAAATTCATAATTCGGAGATTTTTGATGAGAGCTTGTAAGCGGTTGATAAGTTTGATTTGTTTGTCGGGCCTTTTGTTTTCGACCGTCATCGGTCAGGTTCTGCCGCTGTTTCCGGTCAAGCGGCCGGAGTCGGCGGACACCTGGCAGCGCGACGGCTGGGCGGCGGTCGAAAAGGCGAAGGCCGAGAAGATCCGGACCGGCCGGGCGAAAAACGTCATTCTTTTCATCGGCGACGGGATGGGCGTCACGACGCTGACGGCGGCGCGGATTCTCGAGGGCCAGCTTCGCGGCGAAAGCGGCGAGGAAAACCGTCTGAGCTTCGAGGAATTTCCGTTCTCGGCGCTTTCGAAAACCTACAGCGCCAACCAGCAGACGTCGGATTCCGCGCCGACGATGAGCGCGATCATTTCGGGCGTCAAGACCGACGAGGGCGTCCTCTCGGTCAATCAGAACATCGTCCACGGCGACTACCGGACCGTTCAGGGCAACGAAACGAAAACGCTCCTCGAAATGGCCGAGGAGGCTGGCAAATCGACCGGCGTCGTCTCGACCGCGAAAGTCACGCACGCGACGCCCGGCGCCTGTTACGCGCACACGGCCGACCGCGACTGGGAATCGGACAAGGACATTTCCGACCGGAGCCGCGCGGCCTTCGACGCGAAATTTCCGGACATCGCCCGGCAGCTGCTGGAATTCAAATACGGCAACGGGCTCGAAGTCGCGCTCGGCGGCGGGCGGTTCAAGTTTCTGCCGAAGGGCGCGAAAGATCCGGAGTACGACGTCGCCGGCGAACGGCTCGACGGACGCGATCTGACGAAGGAATGGACCGATAAATACAAAAACGCGGCCTATGTCTGGAACAAAAAGGATTTCGACGCGGTCGACCCGAAAAAGACCGATCATCTGCTCGGGCTGTTCGAGCCGTCGCATATGAAATACGAGTTCGACCGTCAGGGCGACCCGGCCGGCGAGCCGTCGCTGACCGAAATGACGACCAAGGCGATCGACGTCCTGTCGAAAAACAAAAACGGCTATTTCCTGATGGTCGAGGGCGGCCGGATCGATCAGGCGCATCACCTCGGCAACGCCTACCGCGCGCTGACCGACGCGATCGAGTTGTCGAACGCGGTCCGCGCGGCGGCGCGCAGGGTCAGTCTCGACGACACGCTGATCATCGTCACGGCCGATCACAGCCACACTTTCAATATGCTCGGCTACCCGGCGCGGGGAAACAACATTCTCGGGCTGGTCCGGGAGATCGGCAGCGACGGCGAGGTCGAGCCGAATTACGCCCGCGACGCTTTCGGTCTGCCTTACACGACGCTCAACTACGCCAACGGCCGCGGCTACACGGGCGCGACCGATCTTTTCGCCGAAGGCCCGAAATTCTGCTGCGAGGAGCCGAAGCGGTTCCTAAAACCCGTCACCGGCCGGCCCGACCTGACGAAGGTCCGGACGACCGATCCGAATTACGAGCAGGAGGCGATGATCCCGATGAAGAACGAAACGCACGGCGGCGAAGACGTCGCGATCTTTGCGACCGGGCCGAATGCGTATATAATTCGAGGGTCGATGGAAGAAAATTGGATTTTTTATGTGATGGCCGATGCCTTCCGCTTCAGGAAAAAATAAACAATTGCCGAAAAAAATTATGAACAACAAACATCCGATCAGAATTTTACTGTGCTTATTTGTTCTGGCGTCGCTGGTCGCGCCGATCTTCGCCCAAAAACGCGGGAAATCGATCATTTACGGCGTCGTCAACGACGGCGCGCTGATCGAGCCGATCGCCTTTATCGAAAACGGCAAGCTGACGGAAGCGGTCGGCGGCGACAGCGATCCCAAAGATCTCGCCGCGTTCGTCAAGAATTATTACAAACCGAAAACGGCCTATCGCCTGATCTTCGGCGGAGCGACCGCCGGCACGGTGACCGTCAAAAACGCCAACGCCAAGTCCGACTGCGCCAAAAATATGGCCGATGTCACCATCCAGTCGACGAAGGTCAAAATCGGCGGCTTCGTGATGGCGCTCGCGACCGATCTGGTTTCGAAATCGGCGGCTTCGGGGCTCCGGCGAAAACCGACGGCCGCCGAAAAGGCCGAGATCGACAAGCTCGTCCGCGCCGAGCTCACGGCCCAAAACGTTTCGGCTGCCGCCCAGAAGAACCTGCATTATCATAATCTGACGGTACTCGATGTCGACAACGACAAAAAGCCGGAAATGGTCGGTTCATACTGGGTCGAAACCGGGGCCGAAGAACGGGCGCTGCTGTTTTTCATCGCCGGTCAGAACGCGAGGGGCAAATACGAGTTCGGCTACAGCAGTTTCAGCACGCTCAAGAAAGAGGAAGTGATGAGTCAGGATTTCAAAGACGTCGATACGACCGGGCTCGATCACGAGCTGCTGCTCGACGTTTTCGACATCGACAACGACGGCGTGGCCGAGATCTTCACCTATTCGCCGGGTTTCGAGGGCGCGGGTTTTTACGCCTATCGCCGCGAAAACGGCAAATGGACGCGGGTTTTCGAAGGCTCGAATTATCACTGCGCGTATTGATTTCCTGAAAATTTCGGAAACCGTAGGGGCGAAAGTTTTGCGCTTTCGCCTTTTTTCCTTATGATAAATAGTTTGTTCGACTATGAAGATCGTTTTTATGGGTACGCCGCAGGCCGCGGTTCCGAGCCTGCAGAAACTGTTGACCGAAGGCCACGAGCTCGTCGCCGTCTACACGCAGCCCGACCGGCCGGCCGGCCGCGGCAATAAACTGACCGCGCCGCCGGTCAAGGAGTTCGCGGTCGAAAACGGGCTGCCGGTCTTTCAGCCGACGAAGATCAAAACAGTCGAAGCGCTCGAACTGTTCAGATCGCACGCGGCGGACGTCGCGGTCGTCGTCGCCTACGGCCGGATCCTGCCGGCCGGCTTTCTCGAAGCCTTTCCGCTCGGCGCGGTCAACGTCCATTTTTCGCTGCTGCCGAAATATCGCGGGGCGGCGCCGGTCAACTGGGCGATCGTCCGCGGCGAAACGAAAACCGGCGTGACGACGATGCGGATGGACGCCGGGCTCGACACGGGCGATATTCTGCTCCAGTCTGAAACCGAAATCGGCCCGGAAGAAACGGCCGTCGAGCTGATGACGCGGCTTTCTTTTCTGGGGGGCGATCTGCTGGCCGCGACGCTTGAAAAATTCGATGAGATCGAACCCGTCCCGCAGGATCACGCGGCGGCGACGCTCGCCCCGCTGATGAAAAAGGAGGACGGCGCGATCGACTGGCGGCGGCCGGCGGGCGAGATCGTCGATCGGGTGCGCGGTTTTCAGCCGTTTCCGTCGAGCTACGGGTTTTATCAGGGGAAAAAACTGAAGATCTGGAAGGCGGCGGTCGAAACCGTGCTCGAAAGCGAGCCGTCGCCGCCCGGCACGGTTTTGTACGCGAAGGGCGATCAGATCCTCGTTCAATGCGGCGACGCAACGATCGTCAGACTGAGCGAGCTCCAGCTCGAGGGTAAAAACCGTATGAAAACCCGCGATTTTCTGAACGGCGTCAAACTGGCGGCCGGCGAGACATTGAATTGAAAATGTACCGGATCATCACTTTTTACGAATTCAAACCGCTTGAAAACCTGCCGGCGATCAAGTCGGAGCTGACCAATGCGATGCGCGAGCTCGGGATCAGGGGGACGATCATTATCGCCCCCGAGGGCTATAATTCGACGGTCGCCGGCCCGCCGGACGGGATCGAACGGTTTATCCGGGTGCTTGAAAACGTCTTCGCGACGACCCTGTGCTTTAAATCTTCATTTCACGAGAGCTGCCCGTTTCTGAAGATCAAAATCCGGATCAAACCGGAGATCGTGACGCTCAAACAATCGGTCGAAATCGAGCGGGGCGCCGGCACGCACGTCGGCAGCGCGCGGTGGAACGAACTGATCGCGGACGGGGAAACGATCGTGCTCGACACCCGCAACGATTACGAGGTCGAGCTCGGCACGTTTCGCGGCGCGCTCAACCCGCGGATCGAAAAATTCAGCGATCTGCCGAAATTCGTCGAAGAAAATTTCGGTTCGGCCCGGGATAAGAAGATCGCGATGTTCTGCACGGGCGGGATCCGCTGCGAGAAATTCGCGCCGTTTATGAAGGGGCTCGGGTTCGCGGAAGTCTACCAGCTCGACGGCGGAATCCTGAAATATCTCGAGGAGACTCCGGAAAACGATTCGCTCTGGGAAGGCGAATGTTTCGTTTTCGACGACCGGATCGCCCTCGACAACAGCCTTCGCAGCGAAAACAACCGGAAGAGTGAGCCTGCGGAGGCGAATCCCGTCGAAAAGCGATGAAAATATCACCGGCCCGCATCGGCGCCTCCGAAATCCTTTTAAAGATCGAGCGGGAAAAGGCCTTTTCGTCCGTCCTGCTGGCGGCCGGCGAAGAGAATCTGTCCGCCCCCGACCGCGCGCTCTGTCACGAGATCGTGCTCGGGACGCTGCGGCGGCAGATTTATCTCGACCGGATTATCGACCGGCTGACGAATGACCGAAAACTCGATCAGGTGGTCAGAATCATCCTCCGGAGCGCGCTTTACCAGCTCGTTTTTCTCGACCGGATCCCGGCCCACGCGGCGATCAACGACGCGGTCAATCTGGTTCAGCGGGCGAAGAAAACCTCGGCCCGGGGACTGGTCAACGCGGTCCTCCGCAATTTTACGCGCGGCCCGTTCGTCCCGGAATTCGCGGACGAGCTCGACCGTCTGTCGGTCGAAACGTCGCATCCGCGGTGGCTGCTCGAAAAATGGATCGGCCAGTTCGGCTTCGAGGAAACCGCGAAGCTCGCGGCGGCCGACAACGAAACGCCCGGGCCGGGCTTTCGGTGGACGGCGCGGACGACGGCGGCCGTCCGCGAATCGCTTGCCAAAGAGCCGGCCGACCGGAATTACCTGCGCGAGCTCGCCGCGAACGGCAAGATTTATTTTCAGGACGAGGGCTCGCAGCTTGTCGGACAAACCGTCAAACTCAAAGAAGGCGACCGGTTTCTCGACGTCTGCGCGGCGCCCGGCAGCAAGACCACGCAGATCGCCGCCGTTTATCGCGATCTCAAATCCAAATTGATCGTCGCCGGCGACCGTTTCGAGCCGCGGGCGAAGATACTTCGCGAAAACTGCCGGCGGCAGGGCGTCGGCGAGGTCGCCGTCGTCCGGTACGATGCCGAACAGCCGCTGCCGTTCGCCCCTGAATCTTTCGACGTCGTGCTCGTCGACGCGCCCTGTTCGGGCACGGGGACGATCCGACATAACCCGGAAATCCGTTATTATCTCAAACCGGCTGATTTTTCCGAGCTACAACGGAAACAACTCGGGATCCTCGAACAGGCATCCAAAATGGTTAAAAGCGGCGGCCGGCTGATTTATTCGACCTGTTCATTGGAAATCGAGGAAAACGAGATCGTCTGCGAACGGTTTCTGGGCGGCGGCGCGGCTTTCGTAAAATCGCCGGCCGGGCTTCCCGGGTCGCTGACGACGGCCGAGGGTTTTGCGCGCACCTTTCCGCAGAAACACGGGATCGACGGATTTTTCGTCGCGGTTTTTGAAAAGAAATAAGTTTCTGGTAAGGTTTTCATTGTCTTTTCACTCGTTTGTTCGCATAAAAAATGCTAGACTTTCGTTTTAATTTTGGGAGTTGGTTAAAAAAGTGAGTTTTATCAAAAAAATCGGATCGGCGCTCGGAAAATTGATTATGGTCGGGCTTTTGACGCTGGCCTTTTTCGTCGGAATGGCCTTCGTCGTCTACCGCTCGCTGCAGGGACGGGAAGTGATCGTCCCCGAAATCGTCGGCAAAAATTACGCCGAAAGCGAAAAAGAGCTCGAAGCGCTCGGGCTCCGCATCAAGAAACGGGCCGACCGCTACAGCGAGGAGCAGCCGAACACGGTGCTCGAACAGCTTCCCAGACCGGGCGACACGGTCAAGACCGGTCAGATGATTCTGGTCGTCACCAGCAAATCGAATCCCGAGGGCGACGAAAAGCCGACGACGCTCAAAAAGGGCAACCAGAATCTCGACGAGGACGATTCGAAAAAGATCGAGGAACTGATCTCGGACCAGCCGAAAAAGAAATCCAATTCGAACACCAACACCAACAAAAAGAAGGGCTCGACCACCCGCGACGTGATCAAGGACAACTCGAACACGAGCTCGAACTCGGCCGGTCCCGAGAACAAGAGCGGATCCGAATCGTCGGGCAATTCGAACAAGGATAACAAGAACGAAACGACTTCCCCGGTCAAGAAGCCGACCCCGGCGGAAACGCCCAAGCCGAATCCGGCGAAAACTCCGACCGGCGGCGATACGCGGCCGCGGCGCAACCCGTAACCCGGGAGGGCAACTCGAAGATTTCAAAGTGCAACAAAGTAGGGGAAGATAATCGAATAAATGTTTGAACTGGCGCCTTCCATTTTATCGGCGGACTTTACCCGGCTGGCGGAGGAAATCCGCGCGGTCGAGGAGGGCGGCGCCGGCGTGCTCCACGTCGACGTGATGGACGGCCGGTTCGTGCCGAACATCACGATCGGGCTGCCGGTCGTCAAATCGATCCGAAAAATCACGAACCTGACGATCGATTGTCACCTGATGATCGTCGAACCGAACCGCTATGCGGCCGATTTCGTCAGGGCCGGGGCCGATATGGTTTCGGTGCACGTCGAAGCCGACGTTCATCTGCAAAGGACTTTGACGGCGATCCGCGAAGCGGGCGGTCAGGCGGGCATCGCGATCAATCCGGCGACGCCGCTCGGATCGCTCGAAGAAGCGCTGCCGTTCGCCGATTTCGTTCTGCTGATGTCGGTCAATCCGGGATTCGGCGGCCAGAAATTCATCCACACGGCCGTCGACAAACTGCGGCGACTGCGGCGGCTGATCGATGAGCGCGGCCTGCCGGTCCGGATCGAGATCGACGGCGGGATCGATTTGGGGAATATTCGGAAGATCGTCGAATCGGGTGCGGAAATCATCGTCGCCGGGTCGGCGGTTTTCGGAAAAGGGCAGCCGGCGGCGTCGGCCCGCGAGCTGATCGAGGCGGCCACGGTTTGGGTTTGAACGGTTTGGTTTCGGATTGTTCGTTCCGGTTTCGTTTCCCGTAAAATTTTGAGGTAATTTATGTTTGTTAGTGTCAGAAAAGCCATTATTTTGAGTTTTATTTTGGTGATCGGTTCGATGCTGCCGGCGGCGGCGCAAAACCGGACGGTCGATGGAACCCCGGTTCAGCGGCTCGAGATTATGCGCTCGAAGCTCGAAGCGATGCGCCAGTCGCTGAAAAACGCGATGGCCAGTCTCAAGGAAGACAACAAGGACGACAAGAATAAAAAGGACGACAAGGAAAAACTCGACACCCCGCTCGGCCGTTTGAAGGCCCTCGACAAAGAGGTCGCGAGCGTTCAGTCGGACGTCAACAGCCTGCGCGGCAAGGTCGACCGGGCCGAAAAATACGAGATGAGCGATATCGATCAGGCCGAGGCCCGCGTATCTGAGCTGCAGATCGGGGTCGAGCGCGCATTGCAGGAAACGGCCTCGAACCGGGCGAACCCGAAATCGACGGTCGGCGATAAGCGCGACATCAAGAAAAAGAAGAAGTTTCTCGGCATCTTCGGCGGCGGCGGCAACGACGAATACGACGAGCTGCTCGGCAGCGTCGTCCCGGGCCGCGACCGCGAATTGTTCGTGGCGGCGACCAGGGAAGTCCGTAAAAACAACTTCGAGGTCGGCCGGCTGCTTTTCCAGACGATCATCACGACCTATCCCGAATCGCCGTATCTGCCGATGGCGAAGCTCGCCGTCGCCGATTCGTTTTATCTCGAAGGCGGAACGAGCTCGCTGATTCAGGCGGCCGCCGGCTATCAGGAATGGCTGACGTTTTTCCCGACCCATCCGCTCGCCGACCGCGTTCTGCTGAAGATCGCCGAATCGGAAATGCGGCGGATCGGCCTGCCCGACCGCGAGATCGCCAATGCCCGCCGCGCCGAACAGAAACTGAAGGCCTTTATCCAGAATTACCCGAATTCGCCGCTCCGGCCGCTCGTCGATCTGCGGCTCAAAGAAGTGCAGGACAATCTCGGCCTCCACAATCTTTATATCGGCAACTACTATTACACGCTGTCGGTCGAACAGAAAAAAGGCGGCCTCAAGGGGGCCCAGTCGCGCTATCGCGAGATTCTGGACAAATACCCGAATTTCAGCTTTATGGACGAGGCGCTTTACAAGCTGGCCGTGACCTATCTGCTCGAAGAGGAAACCGACCAGGCGGCGCGTTATTTCCAGAAGATCGTGAGCGATTACCCGAACAGCGAATACGTCGAAAAATCCAAGGAGCAGCTCCAGATCATCGGCGCCAAAGTGCCCGAGCCGAACAAGGATCGAAACAATGTCCTGTCGCCCGAAAAAGCTTCGTTCATCTCTAATTTCAGAAACCAGCTTTTCGGCATCTATCCGCTGACGATCGATAAGGACGGCGTGCTGATGACGCGCGATTTCGATAAATGCAAGTTCGAACTGATCGACAAGGTCATCGAGAATCTCGGCGACGTGGCCGCGAGCGAGATCCCGAAGACGCTGACGGCGGTGGTCGTGCCCTGCGAGCAGGCGAAAAAGACCGACGACGCCAAGCCGCAGACGACGCCCCAGAAATAAGCAAGCGCGTCTGTTCGATTTATTTTGATGAGCGAAATTTCCGCCGAAAATCTGGCCCGCCTCAACGGTCATTACCGGTCAACCGTTTTGATCGTCGCCGGCCAGATTTTGATGGCCCTGATACTGGGTTTCGTATCGGTGACGGGGATCGTCAGAAATGAAAATCCGAAAACCGACACCGATTTTACTTCCTTTTGGGTGGCCGTCCTGTTCGTCGCCGTCGGCAGTCTTCTGCTGCGCCGGCTGTTTTTCAACTGGGAGCGGCTCAGAAACATCGCCCTGCTGCGGGGCATTGCCGGTCTGCTCGGCAATTTGAGGGTCAATTCGCTGATTCTCTCTTCGATGGCCGAAATCGTGGCGCTGATGGGGGCGGTGATCGCTTATCTGAGCGGGAACGCCGTCGATATGATCCGGGCGCTGGCCGTCTCACTGGTCGTTTTTCTGGTCAATTTCCCGCGCAGGAACGTTTGGAAAAAGATCGTTTCCAATCTCGAAAAGGTATAAGAGGTTTATCGATGAATTTCAATTTAAAGTTTGTTTCGGTGCTGACGGTGCTGGCGGCCGCCCCGATCATCAATGCCCAAAACGACGGTTCGGCGACCCCGCGCCAGACGCCGCCGCCGATGGTTGTGAAGACGCCGGCCCCGACCCAGAAACTGTCGGAAACCCTGTCAAAAAACATCGAAACCCTCGGGCGCAACGACGAAGTGTCGCGCGAACGGCGCGAACAGTCCTACGCCAAACTGCTCGAAGGTCAGCGCTATCTCTGGATGATGCGGCAGCGGTCGCAGCAGAACACGAATCTTGCGCGGCTCGCCAAACTGGCTTTTCAAAAGGCAGTCGAACTGAACCCGAATCTCGCGGAGGGCTATACCGCGCTCGCGGAGCTCACGCTTTCCGTGCCGCCGAACGATATCAACGAGGCGATTTCGCTGGCTTCGCTGGCGGTTAGGATCGACAACGACAATTACGGCGGTCACCGCATCCTTTCGCGGCTTTATACGATCAAAAGCCGGCTCAACGACGGCGTGCTCGATGACGCTTTCGCCCAGAAAGCCATTAGGGAATGGAAGGAAGTCACCCGTCTCGATCCCCGCAGCGCCGAGGCCTGGGCCTTTTTGAGCGAGTTTTACCGGCTGCAGAACAAATCCGACGATCGGATCACTTCGCTCAAAAACTGGGTCGGTTCGGCGCTCCCGACCGAGACGCGCTTTTACCGGACCATTCTGGGCAATCAGGAAAACCTGTCGCCGGAAGCCGCATCGGTCAAGCTCGGGCAGGCGCTGCTCGACGCCGACCGCATCGCCGAAGCAGTCGAGGTGCTGAATCAGGCCGTGGCCGACGACCCGGAAAACGCCGAATCGCTCGACCTGCTGAGCCGGGCGCTCGAAAAAGCTGATTCGAAAACCGCGGCGACCGCGATTCAATCGCTTCAGCAGGCGATTTACGCCAATCCCGAGAGCGTTTCGCTGATTATGCTTCTCGCCAAGGTTCAGGCGCGGACCGGAAATCTGGCCGAGGCCGCCAAATTTCTGAACGTGACGATCAACAAGCTGGTCGAAAAGGACAAGAACACGGCGGCGGTGCTCGAACTGTCGCTCGGCGATCTTTACAAGAACGCCGACCGGATCGACGAGGCCGTGACGGCCTATCAAAAAGCCCTGACGATCGCCGGGATCGACAAAGACACGCTGGCAACCGACGACCAGCGCGAATTCGCGACCTCGGTTTTCGAGCGGATCATCCAGATTTACAAACAGGCGAATCGCGAAGCTGACGCCAAAAAGGCGATTGCCGCCTCGCGGGTCGTGCTCGGCGACGAGGATTTGTTCAGCGACCGTCAGCTGATCGCGCTTTATCGCGAAGCCGGAAAGAAGCAGGAAGCGCTGCAGGCGATCCAGGCGGCGCGCGTCCGGTTCCCGAGCGATACCGGTCTGCTCCGACAGGAAGCCTCCGCGCTCGCCCAGCTCGGCCGGGTCGATGAGGGCGTCGCGCTCGTCAAACTGCTGATCGGCAAGAAAAATGCGGGCCCGCTCTCGGCGGGGAACGACGATTTTTCGAATTACCTGTTCATCTCGATGCTCTACAGCGATTCCAAGCGCGGGAAGGACGCGATCGATGCCGCCAACCAGGCTCTCCAAATCGCCGTCACCGACGAGCGAAAACAGATCGCCCGCCTGACGCTCGCGACGGCCCAGCAGTCGGCCGGCGATTTCAAGGGAGCGGAAGCGACGCTGCGCGGAATTCTGAGCGATTCGCCGAACAACCCGATCGCGCTCAACAACCTCGGTTATTTTCTCGTCGAGCGCAATGAAAAACTCGACGAGGCCCTGAAATTCATTCAGGCGGCCCTCAAAACCGACCCCGAAAATTCGTCATATCTGGACAGCCTCGGCTGGGCCTACTTCAAAATGGGCAAGCTCGATCTGGCCGAGGAAAATCTGAAAAAGGCCCTCAAATCCGACCCGACCTCGGCGACGATTCACGAGCATCTCGGAGACGTTTACCAGAAGCAGGGCAAGGCCGAAACGGCCCGGCAGTCGTGGCAGAAGGCCCTCGATCTTTCGGGCGACCCCGACCAGATCGCCGCGCTGAAACTGAAGCTCAATAAAAAAACGACCAAATAGCGAACGGCCGAAATCGCGAGAAATGCCGCAGGTCGCCCGCCGGGCGGCCTTTTTTCGTGGGCGCGGGCGCGGTCGAACAAACGAAATTCGTTCGAAATCGATTCTTATTGTGGAAACGGCCGGTCATTGGTGGTTTTTAATATTAGCGAAATTTCGGCCTCCGACGGGCGTCGAAAAATAAGCTGAAAAATCCTTAACCGAAAGGGCAAAAGCCGCCGCGAGGGGCTGACGCAAAGTTTCGATTCTCTGTTTTGACGGAGAAGGTCGAAACCGCCGAAGTGAGGTCGAATGATAAAAACGAAAATTCCGGATCGCATCAAACTCCTGACAATCCTTTTATTCTGCATTGCTCCGCTGGCCGCCGCCGGTCAGCAGCTGACGGCCGAAAAAACGGACTCGGTCGCCGCGTACGTGCGCGACAAGGCCGAGGATTCGGGCCTGATCCGCAAACGGATCGTTTCCGAACCCGCCAAGCCGGTCCGAAAATACAGCACCGTCGAGGTTTTCGATTTCGAAAAACAGGCTTTCGCGCTGATCAACTTCAAGCGCGCGGAAATGGGCCTGCCGGCGCTCCAATGGAGCGATGACGTCGCGAAAATCGCCCGCCTGCATTCGGAAAATATGGTGAAGTTCAGGTTTTTCGGGCATCAGGGCGTCGACGGTAAAATGGTCAACGACCGGGCCGATTCGCTCGGAATGAAAAAATGGACGGCGATCGGCGAGAACATCGCCTTCAACCGTGGTTATCAGGAACCGATCGAATGCGCCGTTCAGCGATGGATGGAATCGCCGAGCCATCGCGAAAACCTGCTCGATAAGCGGTGGAAGGAATCGGCGATCGGCATCTCGATCGCCGCCGACGGGACATTCTATTTCACGCAGGTCTTTATGGTCCGAAGATAGTTTCGATCATCCCTGAAAAAGTCGAGACGAAGACGGTTTGCGCCGGCCTTCGTCTTTTTTTATTCTGGATTAATGAATTCAGAGAAATTCACCCTGCCGAGCTTCGCGAAAATCAACTGGCGGCTGAAAGTCGCCGGCCGGCGCGAAGACGGTTTTCACGAGCTCTGCACGCTTTTTCAGACCGTCTCGCTGGCCGATGAGATCGACTTCGAACCGGCCGACGAAACCGTCCTGACCTGCCGCGACCCGGCCGTGCCGGTCGACGGCCGGAATCTGATCCTGCGGGCCGCCGAACTCCTGCGAAACGAATTCGGCGTGCGGGCCGGCGCGCGGATTCATCTCGAAAAGCGGATCCCGGCGCCCGGCGGTCTCGGCGGCGGCTCGTCGAATGCGGCGGTCGCCCTGCTCGGGCTGGCGCGGCTCTGGAAATTGGGGATCAATTTCGAAAAACTGGTCGAGCTCGGGTCGCGGCTCGGTTCGGACGTCCCGTTTTTTCTTTACGGCGGAACGGCCGCCGGTTTCGGGCGCGGGACGAAAATTCTTCCGGTGCGGGACGTTCGCCACGAGTCGATGGTGATCGTCACGCCGGCGGTCGAGGTTTCGACGGCCGAGGCCTTTATCCGGCTCGAAGCACCTTACTTGACAAAAGAGGGTGCAAAAAGTATTCTCAAAATTTGCCAAATTGAAGCCGAGAGCTTCGATTTGCATCAATCAGAGCTCAAAAACGATTTTGAAAAAAGCGTTTTCCGGTGCGAGCCCGAAATCGAACGGGTCAAGCAGAGGCTTCTGGAGGCGGGTGCGGATCAGGCCTTGCTGAGTGGCAGCGGAGCGAGCGTATTCGCGATTTTTGACAAAGAAGAAACACGGCAAGCTACATTAAAAGCCCTTGATAACGAAACCAACTGGCGAAAGTTTGCCGTAGCAACCATCTCGCGCGAGGAATATCGCGCGGCACTGAATCAGTGTTCGAGTTTGCTTCCGATCAGTTTCTGAAGAATTTTTGGTGGGGCGTAGCCAAGTGGTAAGGCACCGGTTTTTGGGTCCGGCATTCGTAGGTTCGAGTCCTCCCGCCCCAGCCATTTTTTAAAGACGGAAGCGAGCAGTCAGCGATTGATTGCTCGCTTTTTATTTCAAATTACCGATTTCGAAACGGCCAAATAGTAAATCTGAATGAGCGTAACTGGCAACATCAAAGTTTTTTCCGGCAATGCCCACAAGGTATTGGCCGAGGAGATCTGCCGTTATCTGAGTTGTGATCTCGGCAAAGCCAACACCGGCCGGTTCTCCGACGGCGAATTTAATTTTCAAATCGGCGAAAACGTTCGCGGGACGGACATTTTCATCATTCAGCCGACCTGCCCGCCGACCGACCGCCACTTGATGGAGCTGCTCATTATGATCGACACCTTCGTCCGCGCCTCGGCCGAACGGGTGACGGCCGTGATCCCGTATTTCGGCTACGCGCGCTCGGACAAGAAAGACCGGCCGCGGGTGCCGATCGCGGCAAAGCTGGTTTCGAACCTGATCACGACGGCCGGCGCGCACCGGATTCTGACGATCGATCTGCACGCTTCGCAGATTCAGGGTTTCTTCGACATTCCGGTCGATCACCTGTTCGCGGCGCCGGTCATCGTCGAGTATTTTCAGACCAACCCGATCGAGAATATGATCGTCGTCTCGCCCGATACGGGCGGGGCCGAACGCGCCCGAGCCTACGCGAAGAGACTGAACGCCGGGCTCGCCCTCTGCGACAAGCGCCGTGAAAAGGCGAACATCGCCGAGGTGATGAACATCGTCGGCGACGTCGAGGGGAAAAACTGCTTGATCATCGACGATATGTGCGACACCGGCGGCACGATCTGCAAGGTCGCCGAAGCCCTCAAAAAGGCCGGCGCGAACGATGTTTACGCCTGTTTCTCGCACGCCGTCCTGTCGGGCCGGGCGATCGAGAACATCAAGGATTCGGAAATCAAAAAGGTGATTATAACCAACACGATTCCGCTATGCGAAAAGGGAACCGAACTCGAAGCGGAGGGCCGGATCGAGGTGCTCAGCGTCGGGCCGCTTCTCGCGAAGGGAATCAAATCGATTCACGACGAAACGAGCGTTTCGTCATTGTTTATTTAATTGTTCGGAACCGGACGTGCGAGCTTTTCCGAGGACGCCCGGCCCCGATCGATGGACTGAGAAAAAATTATGGCAGAAAAAGTTGTTATCAAAGCACAGAAAAGGGAAGGCCGCGGAAAAAACGACACGCGTCGTTTGCGGGTGGCCGGCAAGGTTCCCGTTTCGGTTTACGGCGGCGGCGGCGAATCGCTGTCGGCGACGGCCGATTTGCGTGAGCTGGCCGCGATCCTGCGTTCGGAAACCGGTCACAACACGGTTTTCTCGCTCGACGTCGAAGGCGTCGGCGTGACCGACGTGATCTTTCAGGACCGGCAGATCGATCCGGTCAGGGGCCGTCTGATGCACGCCGATCTGAGACGGATCGCGAAGGGCGAAAAAATGGAATTGACGGTGCCCGTCCATCTCGTCGGCGAAGCCGCGGGCCTGAAGGAAGAGGGCGCGGTTCTGAATCAGCCGCTCCACGAGGTCAAGATTTTGGTCGAGCCGGCCAAGGCTCCGGAATCGATCGACGTCGACGTCACCGAACTCGGGGTCGGCGAATCGATTCACGTTTCGGACATCAAGTTCGGCGCGGGCGTCGAGGTTCACGAATCGCCGGAGACGGTGCTCGCCTCGATCGTAATGGTCCGCGAGGAAGAGCTCGAACCGCAGACCGAATCGGCCGGCGAGCCGGAAATCGTCGGCGGTGACGAGGGCGCGGACGAGGCCTAGTCTGTGACCGGGCGGCCGCACCGGGGTTGAAAGATGGACGCACTGAGCGCCAAAAAATGGCTGATCGTCGGGTTGGGAAATCCGGGAGCGCGTTACGAAAAAACGCGGCATAATCTCGGTTTTATGCTCGTCGACCGGCTGGCGCAGAAGCTCCAGACGCAGGTCAAACGCGACGAGTGCCGGGCGCTCGTCGGCCGCGGGGTTTTTGATAATCAGACGATCGAGCTCGTCAAGCCGCAGACGTTTATGAATCTGAGCGGCGAGGCGGTCGGTTGTCTGCTGAAAAAGCCCGACCGGGCTCTCGAAAAGCTGATCGTCGTGTCGGACGATCTGGCCCTTCCGTTCGGAAAGATCCGGATCCGGCCGAAAGGCACGCACGGCGGCCAGAACGGGCTTCGCTCGATCATCGATTGTCTGCGGACGCCGGACTTTATCCGCCTGCGGATCGGCATTCAGCCCGAACACCCGGTCGCCAGCGCGAGCGGTTTCGTACTGGAAAATTTTTCCAGAAACGAGCTCGCCGAGGTTGAAAATATTTTGGAAGACAGCGCCGACGCGATCTTCGAAGTCATTCGAAACGGCGTCGAAAGAGCGATGGCGCATTTTAACTGATGAAGGATTTCCATTTCGAAACCGGAATTTTATGAAGAAAAATCCGCAATCCGAAATCCGAAATCCGCAATCGACTACCCTTCTTGCTTTATCTCGAGGTAAAGCTGGAAAGCCGAAAGGAGGAAATTAAATTGGCAAATAGATTATATGAAGTGATGTATATCGCCGTGCCGGAGTCGGGCGACGAGGATATTGCGAAGTTGAACGAAGCAATTACGGCATTGGTTGAGAAAGGCGGCGGCAGCGTCGCCGTGCAGGACGGCTGGGGCCGTCGGCGGCTGGCCTATCCGATCAAAAAGAAGACCGAAGGCTATTATGTTTTGCTTGAAATCTCGGGTTCCGGACAGGAAATCGCCGAGCTCGAGCGCCGTTTTCGCGTTAACGATATGGTGATGCGCTACCTGACCGTGCGCGTCGACGAAGACCGCAAATCGGCGGCCAAGAAACAGGCCAAACGCGACAAGCGCAAGAACAACAACGGGGCGGCCGGTTCCGGCAGCGGAGCCGCGGAAGCCGGCACGGACCAGCAGGCATAATTGAGGGAGGATTTTAGATAATGGATAGAGATGATTTTATTGATAATGATTTGAATCTGGACGTCAGCATCGATCAGGAGATCGAGAAAATGCCGCGGCGCTTCCAGCGCCGTCGTCCGCGCCAGCTGGTTCCGGATTATATCGACTGGAAGGACGTCGATTTTCTGCGGCGGTTCATTCCCGAACGCGGGAAAATTATGCCGCGCCGCATTTCCGGCGTGACGGCCAAGGATCAACGCCGGATCGCGCGCGCGATCAAACGCGCCCGGTCGATGGCGCTGCTGCCGTTCGTGGCCGACTAAACCAAAGGAGGATTTTAATTATGGCAAATACAACCGTACTATTACGCGAAGATATCGAAACTTTGGGCGGTCGGGGAGAAATCGTCAAGGTTCGGGCCGGCTACGCCCGCAACTATCTGCTTCCGCAGGGCCTCGCGACGCTGGCGACCAAAGGCAACGTCAAGCAGATCGAGCTCGAACGGGCCGCGCTGCTCAAAAAGGCCGCAGTCGAAAAAGAAACAGCCGAGCTGCAGGCCAATCAGATGGGCGATATCCATCTCGAATTCGAACGCAAGGCCGGCGATCACGGGCATCTTTTCGGGTCGGTGACCTCGATGGACATCGCCGAAGCGCTCAAGGCCAAAGGCTACGAGCTCGACCGCCGCAGGATCATTCTCAAGGAAGCGATCAAGGAAACCGGCGATTACACGGTCCCGGTCAAGCTTCACCGCGAGGTCACGCTGCAGGTTCCGGTGACGGTCCGGGCCGAAGGCCAGCCGGTCGAGGAAGCGGCCGCCGCGGAAGCTCCGGCCGAGCCCGCCGAAGCCTGAATTGAAAATGAAAATTAGTCGGGCGGCTTTTTTGTTTGTCGCCCGTTTTTGTAATAAAATCGAAGACTGCAAATCCTGGAGAATTGCGGTCTTTTTTTATCCGTAAAATTCGAACCGAAGCGGCGGCCCTGAAGGGTCATAGAATATCCGGTCGTCGATGCCCCGACTTCAAACGAGATGAATCCTGAAGCCACGAGAGAACAGTATCTGGAAAAGCCGCTGCCGAGCAGCCCGGAAAGCGAACGGGTCATTCTCGGCGCGATCCTGCTCGATAATCAGCTGATCTCGCAGGCGATCGAGCAGCTCGGCGTCGACGATTTCTACTCGCCGCTGCACCGCCGGATCTTCCGGGCGATGACGGCGCTGTTCGAGCGCGGCGAGCGGATCGACCCGATTCTGATCGGCGAGGAGCTCAAAAAGGACGGCTCGATCGATTCGATGGGCGGAGTCGCGACGATCACCAACCTGACTTACGGCCTGCCGCATTTCTCGGACATTTTCGATTACGCCAAGGTCGTCAAGGACAAATCGATCGTCCGCAACCTGATCAAGGTCTGCAACCAGATCACGAGCGAGGCGCTCGCCGAGGAAGAGGACGCCTCCGACATTCTCGACCACGCCGAGCAGATGATTTTCGCGCTCGCCGACGAGCGGACGCGGCAGGGCTTTACGCACGTCCAGCCGATCGCCGAAACCGTCCTCGCCAAGGTTCAGGAATACGCCAAACGGGAATCGCACGCGCTGACCGGCCTCTCGACCGGTTTTCGCGATCTCGACGAAAAAACCTCGGGTCTTCAGAAGACCGACCTGATCATCGTCGCCGCCCGGCCGTCGATGGGAAAATGTCTCGCGGCGGACAGCGAGATCGTCGAAGCCGACGGCCGGATCAGCACGATCGAGGAGATTTTTCGCCGCCGATCGGGTTTGCTGTTAACACTCGAAAACGACCTGAAATTCGGCTTTGCGAAACCGGGCGATTTTATCGACGACGGCATCAAACCCGTTTTTCGCGTGACGACCGGGCTCGGCCGCCGGGTCGAAACCACGGCCAGTCACCCGTTTTTGACGATCAACGGTTGGAGGAAGCTGGCCGAGCTCAACAACGGGGAAAAAATCGCCGTGCCGCGGACGATCGATGTCGCGGGAAGCTCCGAAATGCGGGATTGCGAACTGAAACTCCTCGGGTATCTGCTCGGCGACGGCTGCCTGACCAAAAATTCGCCCGAATTTACGGTCGGCAAACCGTATTTGAGAGAAGATTTTCTCGAAGCGGTCAGCGAATTCGGCGGGATCGAGGCCGTTCGGTCAAACACCGCCGACCGAACCGAAGGCTTTCGCATCCGGAAAACCGGCGGGAAAAGAGGCACTCCCAATCCGCTCACGCAACGGCTCAGGGAATTAGGTCTTTCCGGTCTTGATTCGCACCGGAAATTCATTCCAGGCGAAATATTTACGCTGCCGAAACGGCAGATCGCCCTGTTGTTAAACCGGCTTTTCGCGACCGATGGCTGGGCTTCGGTGCTGGCCAGCGGGCAGGTTCAGCTCGGATTCTGCTCGGTCAGCGAAAAAATGATCCGCCAGGTTCAGCACCTGCTGCTCCGCTTCGGAATTATCGGCCGTCTGAAAAAACGGGCGATAAAATACAAGGATTCGATAAATACGGCCTGGCAGATCGATATCACCGACGCTTTATCGATCCGGACGTTTGGTGAACAAATCGGTATTCACGGAAAAAGCAAAATTTTCGAAAGAATTTTCCAATTGCTCGAAAATAAAAATTATCAGACCAATAAAGATCTGATTCCGCTGGAAGTCTGGGACCATATTGCGGCCGTCAAGGGAACCGAATCGTGGACATCGCTCGCCAGACGAAGCGGTTTACGGGGAGTTTCCAATATTCACGCGGGAAAACGGGCGCCGACCAGAATGAGAATCGGGCAATTGGCCGGGGCTCTCGACGATCAATATCTGAAAAATCTGGCTGCCAGCGAAATTTACTGGGACGAGATCGTTTCGATCGAATACGTCGGAAACAAACAGGTTTACGATCTGACCATTCCCGGCACCCATAATTTCGTCGCCAACGACATCTGTGTTCACAATACCGCCTTATGTCTAACGCTTGCACAAAATGCGGCGATTCTGGAGCGGGCGGTGGTGGCCGTGTTTTCGCTCGAAATGTCGAAAGAACAGCTCGTCATGCGAATGCTTTCGAGCGAGGCGAAGGTCGACGCCCATCGTTTCCGGACGGGCTATCTGACGCGCGACGAATGGGGCCGGCTCGCCGAGGCGATCGGGACGCTTTCCGATGCCAAGATCTTCATCGACGACACGCCCGGCATCTCGGTGCTCGAAATGCGCGCCAAAACCCGCCGGCTGTTCGCCGAGCAGAAAAAGCTCGATCTGATCGTCGTCGATTACCTGCAACTGATGAGCGGCTCGAAACGGTCGGAATCGCGGCAGCAGGAAGTCTCGCAGATCTCGCGCGAACTGAAAGCGCTCGCCAAAGAGCTCCAGGTGCCGGTGATCGCGCTCTCGCAGCTCTCCCGCGCGCCCGAGGCCCGAAACCCGCCAAAGCCGATGATGTCGGATCTGCGCGAATCGGGCAGTATCGAGCAGGACGCCGACGTCGTCGCCTTCATCTACCGCGAAGATTATTACAAGCCGACCGAAGAGAATCAGGGCGTCGCCGAATTGTTGATTTCGAAACAGCGCAACGGGCCGACGGGAACGGTCAAGCTGGCGTTTTTGAAAGAGTTTACGAGGTTTGAAAACTATTATGGGGAATACAACAGCAACGAGTGAGGATTTAAGTTACCCGATCGGCGAATTCGACAAATCGATCGGGCTGACGCCGGCAATGCTGGCGGAAAACATCCGGGCGATCAGGGAGCTGCCGCAGAAGCTTCGCGAAGCGGTCGCGGGACTGACCGACGAGCAGCTCGAAACGCATTACCGGCCCGGCGGCTGGACGATCCGCCAAACGGTCCATCACGTCGCCGATTCGCACATCAATTCGATCTGCCGGCTCAAACTGGCGCTGACCGAGGAAAATCCGACGATCCGGCCCTATTTCGAGGATCGCTGGGCCGAACGCGCGGATTATCGTCTGCCGCTCGATGTTTCGTTTCAAATTCTGGACGGCATCCATCGGCGCTGGACGACGCTGCTCGATTCGCTGACCGCCGAGGAGTTCGGGCGAACGTTCGTTCACCCTGACACGGGGGCCTGGACGATCGAACAGTTCGTCGCGCTCTACGCCTGGCATGGCCGTCATCACACGGCGCACATCACGCATCTGCGCGCCCGTCTGGGCTGGTAAATTACTGTGTTTATTGAATCGCGACGCCCCGCGCGGTGAGCGAGGAACTGATCAGCCTGGCGAACTCGACGGCGTGCGGCCCGTCGCCGTGGATGCAGATCGTTTCGGCCCGGAGCGGGACGATTTCGCCCGAAAGCGCGGTCACGCGCTGCTCGAAGACCATTTCCATCACCTGCGAAACGGCCTTTCGGTCGTCCTCGATGAGCGCGTTCTCAAGCCGGCGCGGCGTCAGGCTGGCGTCCGGCTGATAGGTCCGGTCGGCAAATACCTCGGAGGCCGTCCGGAGCCCGATTTTTTCGGCTTCGGTGATCAGACGGCTGCCGGAAAGCCCGTAAACGATCAATTCAGAATCGATTTTTTTGACCGCTTCGGCGATGGCGGCGGCTTTTTCGGATTGTTTTGCGGCGTCGTTGTAAAGCGCGCCGTGCGGTTTGACGTGATGGAGCCGGCCGCCGAGCGCTTCGCAGAGACCCTTCAATGCGGCGACCTGATAAAGCACGAAATCGAAGATCTCGGCGGCCGAAAGGGCCATTTCGCGGCGGCCGAAGCCCTGCCGGTCGGGATAGGACGGATGCGCGCCGAGCTTGAGATGCTTCCCGACGGCCGTTTCGACCGTCCGTCGGATCGTCGAAGGATCGCCCGCGTGAAACCCGCAGGCGATGTTGACCGACGAAACAAAATCCATCAAACGGTCGTCGTCGCCCATCCGCCAGGCCCCGTAACTTTCACCCATATCGCAATTTAAATCGATCGTCGGCATACGAAAATTATTCTACCGCCAACCGCCAAAGGCAAGGGCCGACCGAGGTTTCTTTGCCCGAGGCCTGGGAAACCGAATCTTTTCCGTGGTTTTTTCTCAAAGCGGAATTTCGGGTTTATCGGTCGGTGATCGCTGGGGTCTTCATTAGTCTTATAAAACGGTTCAATTTAGCCGAACGGGATTGCGAGGGTCGCCGGCCGGCTCTCATAAATAGCGCCAAGAGTGTTTGAATACAACGGGTTATGCAAAGGATTTGCATTTGCCGCGGTTTGCGATTATGCTATCGAAGGATTGGTATTAAAAGTAATACAAATTTGGTAAAACCGCGCATCGCGAAAATTGTTTTTTGAGGTCCGGGGATCGTCGCCGAATTATTGTAACGGGACGCCTAAACTGGTCTGCGGATTGAACCGAAAGGCGCGTCTGGCGACCGGATGAAAAGCCCCTTTTCGTGAAAGTCCGGTTCATTATTTTGATTGTTTGACCGGCCGAAATTTGTCCTGCAGATCTCCGGCCATTCTTGTATTGGAGGGTGTGATGAATGTCTCTGTTCTGTTGTGGGGGATTCCGCAGGCGATGCGGCTGGCGGCGCGCGTGTATCCGCGGTACGCGGCTCGGCTGAAGGAAAGAAACCTCGTGGCGCAGTTGAGATTGCGCGACCGTCCGGTGGGGCGTTGGATCCGGCTCGAAGAAGGCCGGATAACCTCGGGGCGCGGCATCCACGAAAATCCCGACATCACGCTCGATTTCAAAAACAAGGCGATCGCCGAGAGCTTTCTGACGCCGCCCTTCGACCTGCTGGAACGGATCGACGCCGCCAAAAACTTCAAGGTCGTCCTCCACGGCCCGGACGAGCTCGCGGTCTGGTTTCTGCGGACAATGTCCGAGCTGCAGCTGTCGACGTGGAAGGCCGGGACCGAGATGGGCAACGGCGTCGTTCGCTACACGAGCGGGACCAACGGCGGGCCGATTTTCGTCTACGTAAAAGACGGAAAAATACTCCGGACGACGCCGATCGATTTCGACGAAACCGACGCCGAATCGTGGTCGATCAGCGCCCGCGGCCAAACCCTCAAACCGGCGCGGCGGACGACGCTGGCCGCGCACGGGATGTGCCAGAAATCGATGGTCTACTCGAAATCGCGGCTGCTTTATCCGATGAAACGCGTCGATTTCGATCCGCACGGCGAGCGCAACCCGCAAAACCGCGGAAAATCCGAATTCGAACGGATCAGCTGGGACGAGGCGCTCGACATCGTCGTCGGCGAGATCAAGCGCGCCAAGGCGGTCGGGCCGGGCGCGATCGCGGTCGATCACGGCTCGCATCACCAATGGGGCAACCTCGGCCATTATCTGAGCGCCTTCAACCGCTTCTGGAATCTGATCGGCGTGACCAAGCTGATGCACAGCCCGGACAGCTGGGAAGGCTGGTTCTGGGGCGCGATGCACCATTGGGGCAACAGCCTGCGGCTCGGCTGTCCGGAATTTTACGGGACGGTCGAAGACTGCCTGAAAGAAGCCGAGATGATCGTCTTCTGGTCGAGCGACCCCGACGCGACATACGGCTACGAGGGTTCCGAGCGCCGCGAATGGGCCAAAAAACTCGGGATCAAGATGGTCCATATCGACCCGTACCTCAATCACACGGCGGCGCACGTCGGCGGAAAATGGATCGCGCCGCGGCCGGGAACGGATCCGGCGCTCGCCCAGGCCGTCTGCCACGTCTGGATCGCCGAGGGGCTTTACGACAAAGAGTTCGTCGCGAACCGGACGAACGGGTTCGAGGAATGGAAGGCCTATATTCTCGGCGAGAGCGACGGTGTCGCGAAAACACCCGAATGGCAGGAGCCGGAGACCGGCATCCCGGCCCGCGACGTCCGCGCGCTGGCGCGCGAGTGGGGCTCGAAAAAGACATATCTCGGCGCCGGCAGCTGGGGCTGCGGGGTCGGCGGGGCCGGCCGCGGCCCGACCGGGATGCAGTGGGCGCGGATGATGACGATTCTCGCCGCGATGCAGGGCTGGGGACGGCCCGGCGTCAACTTCGGGAATCTGCAGTTCGGCGCGCCGCTCGATTTCAATTTTTACTTTCCGGGTTACGGCGAGGGCAGTTTTTCGGGCGATCTCGCCTTCAGCGCGAATTCGGCCAACAATTATCAGCGGATGCCGCACATCGTGACGATGAGCACGGTCCGCCAGAGCATTCCGCGAATCTGGTTTCCCGAAGCGATCACCGAGGGCAAGGCGATGGGCTACATCACCGACGTCTCGTCGGTTCAGGGCCAGTTTTTCCCGTTCTTTTATCCCTCGCCCGGCCACGCGCGCGTGGAGATGCTCTACAAATACGGGAGCCAGCTGTTCGGCACGATGGTCGGCGGCAACCGCTGGGCCCGCGCCTACCAGCACGAAAGCCTGAAATTCATCGTCAACCAGTCGGTCTGGAAGGAGGGCGAGACGCCGTTTTCGGACATCATCCTGCCGGCCTGCACCGTTTTCGAAAAATGGGACATCGGCGAATGGTACAATGTCGGCGCGGGCTACGTTCACCATATGTACTCGATGAACAACCACCGGGTGATCTCGCTCCAGCACAAATGCATCGAGCCGCTCGGCGAGTCGAAATCGGATTACGAAATTTTCCTCGCGGTCGCCCAGAAGCTCGGGCTCGGGGCCGTTTATTCGGAAGGCGGAACGACCGAGCTCGAATGGTGCAAACGCGTTTTCGAGTCGTCGGATCTGGCCAAACATATCTCCTGGCGGCAGTTTCTCAAGAAGGGGTATTTCGTGGTGCCGCCGGATCCCGGAACGGCGCGCGCGGCGACCGCGAACCGCTGGTATTACGAGGGCCGGAAAAAGGACACGCCCGAACCGTACCCGCTGCCTTCGGATTATGTCGGCGGGTATCTCGAAGGCCTCCAGACGCTGTCGGGCAAATACGAATTCGTCGCCGAATCGCTGAAAAAGATCGACGACCCGGACCGCCCGCCGCTCAATCGTTATATGGCGACCTACGAGGATCCCGAACGCAACCCGGAGCTCGCCGAATTTCCGTTGAAGCTGCAGACGGCTCACACCCGCTACGCCTACCACGTGATGGGCGACGCCGAGGGCAGTAGCCTCAACGACATCCGCGAACACCGGATTTTCAAAGACGGCCATTATTATCTGGTCGCGCGGATGAACCGGCAGGATGCCGAGGCCCGCGGGATCGGCGACGGCGATCTCATCCGGCTCTGGAATCACCGCGCTTCGGTCGTCTGCGGGGCGCAGCTTACCGAACGGATCCGGCCGGGCGTCGTCAGCGCCTATTCCGGGTCGGCGCAGTATCGGCCGGTCGGCGAGCCCGGCCGCTCGACCGACCTCGGCGGCTGCGTGAATATGCTCAATCCGAAGGATTCGATCACGAAAAAGGGACACGGGATCAAGCCCAACGCGGTGCTGATCCAGGTCGAAAAATGGACCGGCGTCGATACCTGGCAGCCGAAGGAGATCAACTGATGGCGAAAAAGTGGAATATGATCGTCGATGTCGAGCGGTGCGACAACTGCCGCCTTTGTTTCCTCGCGGTCAAGGACGAGTATGTCGGCAACGATTTCCCGGGCGTTTCGGCGGCCCAGCCGGCGCAGGGCCACGACTGGCTCGACATCCGGCGCAGTGAACGGGGCACTTACCCGATCGTTCAGGCCCGATTTTATCCGGTGATGTGCAACCATTGCGACGACCCGCCGTGTCTGAAGGCGGCCCGCGACGGCGCCGTCCGCAAGCGTTCGGACGGGATCGTCATCATCGATCCCGAAAAAGCCCGCGGCCAGCGGCAGATCGTCGATGCCTGTCCCTACGACGCGGTCTTCTGGAACGAGGAGAAACAGCTGCCGCAGGCGTGGCCGTTCGACGCCCATCTGCTCGACGAGGGCTGGAACCGGACGCGGGCCGAACAGGCCTGCCCGATGGGCGTTTTCCGGACGATCAAGGTCGAGGACGGGGAGATGGAGCGGATCCGCGCCGAAGAAAAGCTCGAAACGCTCGAACCGCGGTTGGGAACGCGTCCGCGGATCTATTACAAAAACCTTCATTTGATCACGAAATGCTTCGTCGGCGGAACCGTCGTTTTTTATGCGGGCGATGTTGAGGAATGCGCCGCCGGGGCTGAGGTCGTGCTCGAAAAAGACGGCCGCGAGCTCGGACGGGCGACGACCGACACCTTCGGCGAATTCGTGATCGACGGACTCGAACCGAACAGCGGCGCGTATCGGCTGCAATGCTCGGCCGCTCCGGGAAAGCTTTCGATGGATTTCGAGCTCGGCCCCGAAAGCCTTTATCTGGGCGTTTTGACGCTCGTTCCGGAAGAGCGGATTAAGGGGTGATTTATTTTGACGGCCTGATCGGCTGCTCGGCCTGAGCAGCGGTTTTCCGAAAAATATAATCCTGTCCCTTCGGGGCTTTGAGGTTCAGGACCGAGATCAGACTGGCCGCAAAAACCAGTATCCAGATCAGCCAGACCGCCGGCATCGCCTGGTTCATACGGGTTTTGATTTCCCGGTTCAGCTCGTCGGCGTTTTCCGCCCCGGCCTTGATCGCTTTCAGGTTTTTCAGGGCGGTGCCGGAAATCGGCAGTAAATAAAGGGCGTCGGCGACGATTATCCCGTAGAGCAGATGCTTCCAGCTCAGCCAGGCGGTCGTAAAAATCCGGGTGTCGGTGAGGTAGCACAGGATGATGCCGCTCGGCAGCATCAGCAGAAACACATAGGCGACGACCGTGTCGATCCCGTGCATCACCTTTGCGCGTTCGAGCCTTGAATCGAGCGGATAATCCGGGTCCTTGATCTTGAAATGCAGCCAGAAGACGATAAAATCGAATAACAGCCAGGCCGCCGCCATCAGGGCGTGAATCCCGCGAAACGTAATGTCAGCCAAATCGATCCCGTAAATTTCCATTATCTTTTCAAAATCAGCTTCAGAAATTTAGGCGCTCCGTAAAACGCGCAGCCCAGATAAATGACGGTGTTCAGGAGCAGGGAAGTCTCGAAACCCTGCCGGTACATCTGCAGGCCGTATCCGATGCCCATATAAAACCCGCCGATCACGACGACGATCCACAGCAGCCAAAAAAGAAACATCTTATTCTCCCAATATCGTCCAGAAATAACCGTCCGGAGCGACGAACGAAAAGCTCTTTTCGCCGAATTCGTTCGTGATGATTTCGGTCAAGCCGCTGGCTTTGCTCGCTTTGACCCGTTTGTGGTATTCGTCGATTCCCTTGACGCGGTAGGTGTAAAGCGAATAACCGAGACTGCCCGGTTTCGAAAACTCGAATTTATCGTCGAGCCGCGATTCGGGCGCAAACCAGATGATTTTCAAACGCCCCGAAAGCGCTTCGGCCGGATTTTTAGAGCTTTTCGGATTGTCGAAATCGGTCGCCCCGTATTTTTGGTTCGGCATCAGGCTGAAAATCGCTTTGGACGAAGGGTTGGAAAAATCGGAATCGTAGTTTTCGTTTTCCTTGACCTTCAACAGGCCCAGCACGCTGCCGTAGAAGTCGATGTTCTCCTGATTGCGGTAGATGACCATCCCGACGTGCGTGATCTGGCTCGATTTGAAGAACGACTGCTCGTCGATCAGGCCGTAATTTTTCAGGCTGTAGCCGAACCTTTGAAAAATGATCTGCCGCGTTTCGGGCTGGATCAGACACATTTCGCGAACCGTGGCGTAATTATCGAGAAAGGGAGTCGGCCGTTTTTCGAGCTTGTAAATCTCGGCCCGCTGCGGTTCGACCATAAAAACCGGCCGTTTTTGGGCGACCGCTTCCTCGGCGTGGTTCTGAATGTTGTAAATGTCCCCGGTCATCATCGCTCCCCAGCGATTTCCGAGCACGTTCATCCGCTCCATCTGAAGCCCTTCGTTGACCGGTTTGTCCCAGACCATGATCCGGATCAGACCGTGGTCGGAGTCGAGGTGATACAGCCGAATTGATTTGAGCTTCGAGTTGACGCCGTAGAGCCGGGCGGCCTGCCGCTCGTCGAGCTCGCCGGTCCGGCCGACCCGGTAACCGAAGCGTTCCCAATATTTGACGAGAGCTTCGGGGTCTTTCGTGCCGATGCAGACCTCATACACTCCGCCGATCGATGTTTCCTGTGCCATAAGATTAAGCCCCGCCAGCAAAATCAAAAATATCCAAAGAAATCCGGGTAATATCGTGTTCACGTCGTTATTGTTTTTTGCTGCGTTCGGCCATCACGCGGTTGTAAAAAGTCCACGAAGTCTCGTTCGGTTTAGCCGGATCGACCGTCGCCGGCGCGCTCATATAGGTCGGATATTTGTTTTTGACGAGCGTCTTGATCCGCTCGGGCAGCAGATTCCAGTCTTCCATCCGCCAGCTCCGGGCGTGGACGATGATGAGGCCCTCGTTTTTCGGCATTTTCATCCACGGCAGCCACGGGCCGACGCGGGTCCAGCTGATCATCACGTTTTTGGGCGGCGTCGTTTTGTTGAGCTCGTCCTTTTCGACGTAGAAATCGAACATTTCCGAAGCCGTGTAGTTTTTATCGAACCCGGGCAGCGGGTAAAATGGGAAAACGTCCGATGTCCAGACAAGGAAATTGTTGATTTCCTCGGGCTGGCCGATCTCGCCGAATTCGCGTTTGCCGTCCATCGAAACGCCGATATACTTACCGTCCTTGACCCGGAAACGACTGTTGACCGGATCGTTCTGGATGTGAAAGACCTCGCATTTTTCCTTCGTCCACGGGTTCGTCCATTCATCGATGATCTGGTCGGTCTTCGGATCTTTATAAAATACGATCTCGCGGGTCGACAGGAAAAAACCGTCCTTTTCGGGCGTTTCGACGCGCCGGCGGACGTTGTAGCCCTCGACGCCGAACAGTTTTTGGGGACGCTCGCCGGGAATGAAGGCATACGCCGAGCCCTTGATATAAAAAACCATATCCTTGCCGTCCGGCCGGGCATAATTGGCCTCGGCGGCGAGCTGCTGGAGGCTCCGTTTCGTTTTCTTCTGCGCGAAAACAAAAGTAACGGATAGGGAGACGATCGATAAGATTAGAATCAGTTTCTTCATAATTTTCTCCGAATTTTTGGCTGAAACCGCAAACGGCGATTAAACGACGCTCCGGCGGGCGCCGGAAATTTCCTGCACCGTCTTGAAAATGTCGCCGAATTGGTCGACGATCACCGCGCCGACTTCCCGCAGGCGGTCGACCTTCCCCTGCCACGTCCCTTTCCCGCCCTCGATGATCGCGCCGGCGTGCGAGTAGCGCGTGCCGGCGCGGGCCGATTTTCCGCCGATGTAAGCGACGACCGGCTTGGTTATCCGGCCGGCTTCGATCAGATCGGCGACCTGTTCTTCCTGCGTGCCGCCGATTTCGCCGATCATCACGATCGTTTCGGTTTCCGCGTCGTCTTCGAACAGCCCGGCGATTTCCGGAAAGGTCAGGCCGATCACCGCATCGCCGCCGACGTGGCAGATCGTCGAGATTCCGATGCCGGTCCGGCAGATGTAGTAGCCGGTCGAGGCCGAAAGGCCGCCGCTTCTCGACATTATGCCGACGGGGCCTCGATGAAACCATTCCCGCGCGGTTTCCGCCCGGCCGCCCATCATCCCCAAAACCGCTTTTTCCGGCGACATCACGCCGACCGTATTGGGGCCGACGAATTTCGCGCCGAGTTCGTCGGCGACTTCGCAGATTTCCAGAACGTCGAAGAGCGGCACCCGGTCGGCGATCAGCGCGACCAGCGGAATCCCGGCTTCGAAAGCCTCGATCGCCGCCGCTTTGACGCGCGGAGCCGGCACGAAAATCACGCTGACGTCGATTTTTCCGAGCTGATCGACGCTCTCCCGGACCGTGTCGAAAACCGGCAGCCCGTGAACTTCCTGCCCGCCGCGGCCCGGCGTGCAGCCGCCGACGATATGGGTGCCGTAATCGAGCATCAGCTTCGCCCGCACCGAGCCCTCGCGTCCGGTGATGCCCTGAACGATAACCTTTTTGTTTTCATCGATAAGTATTGACATCAATCAAAACGGGGAGTTTCATCCGGACGATCGGAGATCGCAATTCGATACCGGTTCCGTAAAAAAATCGTTAAGCGAGACCGTCGATCGGAAAATCGATTTTGACCGCTTTCAAACCCAGTTCCAGACAGGCGAATTCGCAGGCCAGACACTCCGTACATTTTCCGCGTTCGGCCTCGGCGGCTTCGACCGCCAAAACCGGTTTCCGGTTCGCGTCGAGCTTCAGGATCCCGGCCGGACAGGCGTCGACGATCTTGGCGGCCGAAAAGTCGTTTAAGGCCTTGTGGTTGAACGAAACCGTGCCGGTTCTGGTCCGGAACGTGTAATCGCTTTCAAAGGCCTTTTCCGCGGTTTTGACCCCGCTTTGAGCCCGGCAATAACCATTTTCGATCAGCTCCCGCAAACGGGCCGCGCAAAAATCCGCGGTGTCCGTTTTCCGATACGCCTCGATCGGCGCGGGCAGATATTCGGCGTAGCGTTCGACCATTTCGCGGGCAATGTCCTCGCCGTTGCCGCCGAGCCGTAAAACCGCGGGAATGTTAGGCCGGATTTCCAGAAAAGCCTTCAGGACGGCCCGCGCCAGACCGAACTGCTCCTGGCTGGCGACGCCCGAACCGCTTAAAAAATATCCGCGAATTCCGGGAATCGAAAGGATGATCCGCGCCGCCCGGTAAACCTTCGAAGCCGGCGGGTTGCCGCTCGTATCGACGTAACAGGCGGGCGCCAGATTGTTTCTCTGGGCGGCGTCGAGCGAGGCCATCGAACCGCCGCCGCCGGCCCCGTGAAAGCCGATCCGGATCGCCGGCTGCGGGTCGCGGACGCCGGTTTTGTCATCCGGGATCTCGACGAAGAAAAACGTCCCGCGAAAGTCGTCCTTTTCGATTTCCCAGGCGATCTTTTCCAGCCTCGTCGGCGTGTGGCCGAGCTCGCGGGCGATTTCGATGCCGAGCTCCTTTTGTCGATATTCGGCGTAATCGTCGACCGAAAGCCGGCAATCGAGCGCGATCAGCCGTCCGTCCTTCAATAACGCCAGCGGATTGATCTCGATCGTCCGCGCATCCGTCTTTTTGGCGACCCGGTAAAGCTGCTTCAAAATAGCGGCGATTCTGCCGTCGCCGCAGAGGCTTTCGAGCTCGGCCGTCGTCGGCTCGCGACGGATCGAGCAGACGAGTTTTTTCAGCGATCCGGCGCGGTCTTCGATCCCGCTGCCGCCCGCGTCGGAAAACAGCAGGGCCGGCCGTTTAAGGGCCGTGTCGACCGTGAAACCGACGTAAAACTCTCTGACGATCTCGACTTTTTCATCGATCAGGACGGCCTCGCACAGATTGCCGGCGAATTCTTGACCGAGCATTTCGGACGCGATTTTTTCGGCTTCGACGGGTGTTTCGGCAAACCTGACGCCGCCGGCGGCCGCCCGCGAAGTCGAATGGATCTGGGCCTTGACGACGATTTCGCCGCCCAGTCGGCGGGCGATTTCTCCGGCTTTGACGGCGTCGAAGGCCGCTTCGCCGGCCGGGATCTCGATCCCGTTCCCGGCCAGAATTCGCTTCGCTCTGTACTCGTGCAGTTGGGCCACAATATTTGTATTAAGTTTATAACAAATTTCCGCCGGTTTCAAATTTATTCCGGTTAAATTTTCATCCGGCGCGACCCGCTCGGGAGACCGGGCCGGCGTCAAAACGGGGCTTCAAACCGACCCCGGATGCGAACGGCGATTTCCGGCGTTCCCGCGCGAAATCCGAGTGGCCGGCGAATGCAGAATCGCGCCGGTGCTCGATTTCGGGGAATCGGGAAAATTCAATCGAAACGACGGGGCGGACGGCCTTCGAAAACGCTCAAATCGAGGTATTCGTAGGCCCGATCGCGAAAATTCTGTTTGATCAGCAGATATCTTTCGTCGCCGAGAAAACGCTCGAGCGTTTCGCGGTCACCGAATTTCAGCACCGCGTTCTGGGGATGCGTACGGTTGGTGAATTCGCAATCGAGACCGGCTCCGACGAGCTCGACGCTGACGCCGTATTCCTCCATCAGCGGAGCAACGCCCTTTAAGTAGGCGGTGTAGATCTCCTCCGCACCGTTTTTGATTTTGCCCTGAATGACGAGATAAATCATATTTTCTCCGCGAGCGGCCGGGTTTATTTGGTCAGCAGGCTCATCAGTTCGCCGATATCGTCGGCGGCCTCCAGATTCTGGACGGCATCGTAAACCGTCTCGCACCGCGGCCGGTCGAGAATTCCCTCGGCCAGAACCGCGAATTTCTGTTTGAGCTCGGCCGTCGAAAGCTGATCGCGCGGATCGCCTTTCGGGTAGGCCCGCTTCCGCCGGTAAACCGTTCCGTCGGAGCCGGTGATCACGACTTTGCAGGGCTGTTCGGCCGGGAAACGCTCTTCGAACGAGGGTTCGAGAACCGCCCGAACCTTCGGGACGACGGCCAAAATTTCTTCGTTCTTCAATGATTCGGGCGAAAATTCGTGCGGCGTCAGGTGGCGGCGGACGACCGCTGCGGCGATGCAGTAGGGAAGCGAATGATCCGCCGTTTCACGCGAATCGATGACGTATTTTTTCTCGTCGGCCAGAATTTCCGCGGCTCGTTTGAGCGTGAAGATCTCGATTTTTTCGATGTGTTCGGGGCGCAGATCGTGTTCGACGACCAAATCCAGAACCGCCGAGATCGGGGCGTGAGTGAGTGCTTCGGAGGGAAATGGCTTGATCGAACAATCGATGATCTTATAGGTTTTTCCGAGGTTTTCGGTCAGGACCTCGGGTTTCCAGGCTTTTCCGATCGCTTCGAAGAGCCCCTCGCGGCCCTCGAAAATCGGAGCCGGGCCGCGAAAACCCTTTTGCGCGATGAGGGCGGCGAAAACCCCGCTTTCGGTCGCCATCGGATCGACCGTGTTTTTCATCATCGTGAGGGTTCCGGCCGTCACCGCGCCGAGCGTGATATTGTGGGAACCGGAAATGCCGGCGGCATTCGCCATCTGTTCGGCGTTCAGATTCAGCATCCGGCCGGCGACGAACGGCGAGGCGAAGGCGGTCAGACTGGCGTGATGGAGACCCAATTCGCGAATTCCCGGAAAAGCCGCCTCCATCAGCCGCATTTCAAACTCGTAGGCGAGCACGATCGCCGTCAGCAATTCCTTTCCGCCGGCGCGCTGTCGTTCGCCGACCGAGAACGCGGCCGGCAGCAGGTCGCTCGGGTGCGAAGGGTCCTGTTTCCAGTAAACGTCGTTGTAATCGAGGGCGCGAATCGCCAGCCCATTGATGAGGCTCGCGCTGCGGACGTCGGTTTTCAGATCCGAGCCGATCACGGAGCATTCGCCGGGGCCGCCGATTTCGCGGAACGTCCCTTCCAAAATTTGAAAATCCGCGGTTTTCGAGCCGCCGAGCGCGCAGCCGAAACCGTCGAACAAAAACATTTTCGCGGCCGCGACCGACTCGGGGGGCAGGTCTTCAAACCTCAGATTGACGGCGAACTCGGCCCATTGTTGAGAAATCGTCATTCTATTCATTACTGCTGAATGGTTAATAAAAATCGGGACGGTAAATACCGCAAAGGCTTAAAACGGTCTTTTTTTACTGACCAGATCGAAATCGATAAAATCCGCGTGGTGAAAAATAACCGATTCGTTCGAGCGAATCATCATCTCGCCCTCTTTCGAATGCGTCGCGATGATATGCTGAACTTCCGGAGGAACTCCGCGGGCGTGCGACATCGCGACGCCGGAAAACGGGTGCCGGAGATGCCGGCCGCGACCGGCTTTGGTGATCCGACCGTCTTTTTCTTCGTATTCGATCAGTTTGCCGACGTCCGCCAGCAATGCTCCGGCAATCAGGGTATCGTAATCGATCCGGGCCCGGTCGCCGTAAGACTCGGTCAGGACATCGGAAACGGCGATACACATTTTGCAGACGGTGCGCACGTGTTCGATAAAGGTGATGGTGCAGTTTTCGACGTGAACGCTGAACGGCATTTTCAAAATCGCTGCGATCGTCCAGCCCCCGTCGATAATCGCATCTTCCCAGACCTGAGCGGTTTGATCACGCAGCTCCGGGTCTTGAATCAGTTCGATTTCGGGCAGGATTTTAATAATTTCTTGTTTCATCGTCTCGTGTATAGTGGCATCAATATTCTATTCGAATTCGTAATTGCCGGCATCGACCGTGCGCATCGGCGGATTTTTTTCCTGTTCCTCGACCGCGTGGGCGACCAGCCCGGCGACCCGCGCAATGATAAAAATGCCGTTGGCGATCTTCGGCGGGAAATTCATTTCCAAAAGACAGGCCGCAATCGCCCCGTCGGCGTTGATCGGCAGGTTCTTTCCCGTTTTTTCGGTGAGCACCTTTTCCAAAACCTCGGCCTGTTCGATAAACGGGCCGGCGATCTTTAATTCGCGGGCCAGCTCGAACAACCGGATCGTGCGCGGATCGGCGGCGTGAAACCGGTGTCCGAAACCCGAGATCCGGCGGCCGTTGTCCTTGTAACGGGAAACCAGTTTTTCGGCGGCCGGCTTTGCATCGAGCCCCTCCGTCCGCTGTAATTCGACCGCTTCGCCGATCGCCGCCATCGCGTCTTCGACGGCCCCGCCGTGATATTTATTGATCGCCAGAATTCCGGCCGCGACGGCCGAGCTCAAACCGCCTCCGGTGTTCGCGACGGTTACCGCGGCGATCGTCGAGGGCGGGGTCACGCCGTGGTCGATCACCGAAACGACGATCGCTTCGAGCATCCGCGATTGCTCCGGCGTCGGAGATTTCCCGATCAAAAGCAGAAAAAGCACATCGCCGTAACTTCGATTTCCCATTAATTCCTCGATCCGGCGGCCGCGAAGCGTGATTTTTTCGGCTTCGACCCAGGAAATTGAAGTTTTTCGCAAAAAGGTCATAAAGATATAATCAATTTTGTTGACAAATTAACCGGATGTGCGATAAGTTACATTTGTTCGCATTCTATAACAAATACATTGCCAAACATCTGTAATTTCGTCAATATCCCTATTACAGAAAGTTGTATTAACTTTAACATAAATTCGATGCGTGTTTAATCGCCGGATAGGAGAATATATGATTAGTAAAAAAGTCTTTCTTATCGGTCTGACGATAATCCTGGCCAGTTTGATGGCGGTTGGACAAACCACCGCCGGGTTAAGCGGCGTGGTCAAAGATTCCAACGGCGCAGTTGTGGCCGGCGCGACCGTGACGGCCCTGAATACCGCCAGCAGTCAAAAAGTGACGACCACGACCGACAAGACGGGTCAGTATTCATTTACAAATTTGCGCGGGGGCAATTACCGGGTTACGGTGACCGCCCTCGGTTTTGCCGAGGCCGCCGAAACCGTCGTTGTTTCCGATGACGGTAAGGTGACGCAGGATTTTTCGATTTCTCCCGGAGCGATCAAAGACGTGGTGACGGTCACGGCCGGCAAGGGAAGCGACCGGCTGGCCGTTGAAATTCCGCAGGTCGTGACCGTCGCGACCTCGGAACAGATCGAACAGAGGATTCCCCGCTCGACCTTCGAGGCCGTCGAACGGTCGCCGAACATCGGCGTGATCGAGTCGAATCCGGCCCGCGAACGGCCGCGGCTGCGCGGTCTGTCATCGAGCCGCGTGCTGCTCGTGATCGACGGCGAAAAACTCAATAATTCCCGTATCGACCCAGGCGCGAGCGGCGCGCCGATGGCCGTCGTCGATCCCTCGCAGCTCGAAGCCGTCGAAGTCGTGGCCGGTTCCGGATCGAGCCTCTATGGTTCGGATTCGATCGCCGGGACGATCAATCTGATTACGAAAAGCCCGACGAGGCCGGCCGACGGAATGCTGCTTGGGCTCCGCTTCGACGGCACCTACATCAGCAACGGTCGAATTCGCCGGGGCACGACGACCGTCAATCTGGCGAACAAATTCGCGGCCCTGCGGGTCAGCGCCAATATGTACCGGCTGGCGAATTACAATATGGGCGGCGGCGAGCTGACGCTCGCGGAAAATGTTTCGATGGGCAATTTCTTTCGGAGCATCCCGACCAACGCGGCCGGCACGACCTTTCAGTCCGCCGCCAGCTACACGATCTTCGCGCTGCCGAAAAATGCCGAAATTCTCAACGGACAGGGACACGGCGACGGCAAGCAGATCGATTTCTGGTTCTTCCCCAGCGAGAAGCATAATTTTCGCGGAAGATATTTAAACAGCGACGACGGAAACCACGGAAACGCCTTTTCCGGCCCGCCCTACGAAGTCCAGGAACGTTACAGCGCGTTTCGCAGCTTCGATAAATGGGGCATCCGGTATCAGGGCCTCGACATCACCAAATTTATTCCGAGGCTGTCGGTCAACTATTTTTATCAGAAATTATCCTATCCGCAGAACCTTTACAACTATACGAATATCGCCGGAGCCACCGGAAGTTATCTGAACGCGACCACTTTTACCGGAAATCCCTCCGTTTTCGGATCCGGCGCTCTCCCGAGCGGAACGCTCTCGGGCGCCTCATTCACGGATAATCTGAACACCGTTTCAACCAGCGGGCTCGATCTGCAGGCCTCGCTGCTCCCGTTTCGCGGGATGCTGGTGACGGTCGGCGGCGGGCGGACGCAGGATAATTCGAACGATTACTTTTATACCAGCCCGTTTGCCGGTTTCGGAACGGCCCGCGTCTTCACCGGGACGGCGACCATCGGCGCGAGCGCCCCGGTTTCCAGGTACACGGACAACAATTTTTACCTGCAGGGCGAGTTCGACCGGATCAAGTGGGTCCGCGTCAGCGGCGGTATGCGTTTCGACAATTGGGTGACGACCGGCCTGCCGGGCAACGGTTTTCCGCTTTCGACCGAGTTTGCAGCGCTGAATGCGGCAACTCCGGGCCTGATCGCCAATCCCGGGGCTTTGTCGAGCCTCGCGGCTTCGATCCCGGATCTGGTCAGACTGGCCGGCGGCACCGGTTCGGTCAATACGAACAACAATTCGGTGACTTACAATTTCGGCATCGTCGGCCGCCTGCCGTGGGGCATCAACCCGTATTTCCGATGGGCGAACAGCTATCGGGAACCGGGCATCACCGAGCGCTATCTGATCCGCAACTTTTCGCCGGGCTCGTTTTTTGCCTCGCTGGTGGTCGGCAACCCCAACCTGACGCCCGAAAAAGGTAAAAACTACGATGTCGGCGTCAAGGTCCAGCAGAAATACTTCAACTTTTCGATCGGCTATTTCCATAACAAGCTGGTGGATTTCCTGGCCTACGCGCCGGCCCAGAACTACTGCGTCGCGCCGGTTCCGCCGGGGCTGCCGGGAAGTCCCGGAGCCGTCGGGTTCGGCTGTGCTTCGGGGCAGGCCGTCGTCAGCATCAACGCGCGCGTCAATTTTGCCAGCGGATTGATCAGGGGCATCGAATCGACCGGCGAAGCGAGCATTCCGCTCAAAGGTTGGGGAAGCCTCAATCCGTTTATCTCGCTCGGCTCATTGTACGGCCGCAACGATTCGCCGACGACGATCCAGATCGCGCAGCTGAACGCGGTTTACAATCGCCCGAACACGCCGATCAAGCTGACCGGTTCGGCGACCGATTTCCCGCTGCCGAACATCACGCCTTTCCGGATGCTGGCCGGTCTGCAGTATCTGGATAAATCGGGCAGATTTTTCGCCGAGTACAACTGGCGGCATCAAAACCGGGTGACGCGCGCCGACCCCGGTCAGTTCGTCGGCACCACGCTGATCAATTACGGTTCGTTCGCGAGCACCAATCCGATCGATAAGCAGTCGCTCAAGACGGGTTACAACTGGCGCAACGACCGGTATAAATTCTCGATCAACGTGGGCATCGACAATATTATGAACAAACTCTACTGGGAGCATTTTCAGTCGGCTCCCGCTCCCGGCCGGAGTTTCGTTTTCGGATTCACAGTCGAAGCGTTTAATGTGCTGAAAAAATAAACGCCGGTCAGTCAAAGGGCGCCGAGCCTGAAAACTCGGCGCTCTTTTTCACTTATCTATATGAAAAGATTGCTGTTGGTTTCGGCCGTCGTGCTGCTTGCGGTCTCCGGCCTGCGGGCGAAAAATCTGCAGGACGAGATGAATCTGCTGACTTCGTGGTTTGACGGGCGGTTCGACAATTTCGCTCAGGTCTACGAAGAAAAAGAAGCGAAAGTCGAATTTCCGCAGGAACATATGCACTCGATCTTCAAGCGGGTCGATTTGCCCGCGATCGGGAAGTACGTCTTTTACGTCCAGCAGTATCTCGACGGCGACGAGTCGAAAATCTACCGGCAAAGGCTTTATAATTTCACTGTCGATAAAAACGAAAAGGCGCTCAGATTGACGATCTACACGTTCGACGACGAAAAAAAATACCGCGATTCGCATCTCGATCCGGCGAAACTGAGCGGGTTGGCGATAACGAATCTGGCGACGATTCCGGGCTGCGAGGTGTTCTGGAAACTGAACAAGGCGGGCGACAAATTCGAAGGCTATATGAAAAAGGACGCCTGCCGGGTCGTCTCCAAACGCAGCGGAAAAACCATCATCATCACCGACGATTTATTTCTGACGAAGGACGAAATCTGGATCAACGATCAGGCCCGCGACGAGCAGGGAAATTATGTTTTCGGCAATAAGGCCGGAGTTCACGCCAAACTGAGGCGGGTCCGCTGGTTCGAAGGCTGGACGGCGGTTTTGAAATCGGGCGAAACGGCTTTCGCGAACACGGATTTTCCCGCCGAAAATTATGACGGGAAAACGAAGCTCGTCCTCCACGATCAGGGCGGGACGGCGAAAATAAACGACAAATACAGCGTGCAGCTCGCCCAATTGCGGCATAAAAGCGGAGCCTGGGTACTGACGCTGAAAATACTGGAAAACTCGACCGGAAAAGCGGTCGCCTATTCCTGGACGAATCCCGAGGCCGAGAAACTGGGGATCAATCTGCGGTGGGTGCAGTCGGGCTTTTCGCTGAAAAAATGAGGTCGACCGTCAAGAGCGGCCCCAAAAATTAGGGAAGGATTAACAAATAGATGACGGATTTAATCGCACTTTCCGAAAGCCATTTCGAAGCGGTTGCCGAAAAAAATATCGACCGGATATTAAACTTTTACGCGGACGCGCCCGAATTGCTGGTCTTTGTCGAAGGCCCGCGCTGGGCGACCCGTTCCTTTGAAAACGTCTCCCGAGGGTGGGTCGATTTTGTCGGCTCGGCGATTTCGGTCAAGTCCTGCCGCTGGGTTGAAATTATTGAATCCAGGACGTTTGCCGATTCGGGATTCGTCGCCGGAATCGTCGAGATGATCGCCGAAATCGGGGGAAATCTCAAAACGATCCGTTTTCGCGGGACGTTCGTTTTTCAGAAAGAGGCCGACGAAAACTGGCGCGTCATCCACGAACATTTTTCGCAGCCGGCCGAAGATCCGTACGGGATCGGCGACTGGCTGAAAACAGAATGATAGGGGAAGGTTGATAATTATTGGGTCGATTTTATCGAATTCGAGGTCAAATTATGGATAAAATTACGCTGGACATTTTAGAAAACGCTCTTCGCAACGCCCGCGAGGAAATGGATACGGTTCTGTTCCGCTCGGCGATGTCGCCGGTGATCCGCGAGCAGCACGACGGTTTCCCGATGATTTGTCATCCGGACGGCCGGATGGTCGTCGGACAGTTCGGATCATACATCAACGGGTTTCTGGAAAACTGGAAACGCGGCGTCAACGAGGGCGACGTTTTTCTGGTGAGCGACCCTTATTCGTGCGGCGGAGCGATTTCGCATCTCAACGACTGGATGGTTTTAATGCCGATCTATTTTGAAGGCGAACTGGTCGGATGGGGCTCGCAGTTCGGCCACACGGTCGATATGGGCGGACCCGTTTCGGGAAGTCTGCCGACCGACGCCGACACGATTTTCGGCGAGGGCACGCGCATCCCGCCGGTGAAGCTGTTCGACCGGGGCCGGCTGAACGAGGACCTGCTCGATATGATTCTGGCGAATTCGCGCGTGCCGACGATGAATTATTTCGACCTGATGGCGATCGTCGCGGCCTGCCGGACGGCCGACAAACGGGTCCGGGAAATGTGTGAGCGGTTCGGCAAGGACGAATACATCAAGGGTTTGGAGATGCTGTTGCAGCGCACGCACGACGCGATGAAGCAGCTGATCGTGATGTGTCTGCCGGAAACCCCGCTCGAATTCGAGGATTATATCGACGACGACGGCCGCGGAAACGGGCCGTACAAGATGAAGCTGACGATTTACCGGAAGGGCCACGAGGCCTATTTCGACTGGACGGGAACCGACCCGCAGGCTCCGGGGCCGATCAACTTTTATCTCAACGAAGAGATGTTCAAGATGTTCATCGGCGTTTACCTGATTATGGTCTTCGACCCGCAGATCCTGTTCAACGACGGATTTTACCCGCTGCTGCACGTCACGATCCCCGAAAAATCGCTGCTCAATCCCGAATTTCCGGCCGCGCTCGGCTGCCGCACGCACGCTTTGACCCGGCTGTTCGACGTTCTCGGCGGCGCGCTCGGCAAGGGCGCGCCGGAGCTGTCGACGGCCGCCGGATACGGGACATCGCCGTATATGCTCTACAACGGTCACGACGAGAACGGCGATTTTTTCCATCTGATGGAGATCACCTACGGCGGAATTCCGGGCCGTCCGATGGGCGACGGGATGGACGCGCACAGCTGGTGGCCGCTGTTCGAAAACATCCCGACCGAATATCTCGAAAGCTACTATCCGATCACGGTGCTCGAATACGGCAGCCTGATCGATTCGGGCGGCGCCGGATTTCACCGCGGCGGCAATGCCGTACACAAAGTTTACCGCTACGAGGCCGACGGCGAAATCGCCATCCACGACGACCGCGAGCGCTCGAAGCCGTGGGGAATTATGGGCGGTCTGCCGGGCGCGATGTCCACCAAGGAACTGATCCGCACCGACGGAACGCGTGAAAAGCTGGCTTCGAAAATTTCCCGGATTCCCGTGAAAAAAGGCGACGTTCTGGTTTACCGGACCGCCGGCGGCGGCGGCTGGAAGGATCCGTTCGACCGGCCGGCCGAAAAAGTGCAGAAGGATGTCCGCAACGGCCTCGTGTCGATCGAAAAGGCCGAATCCGATTACGGCGTGATTCTGAACCCCGAAACACTCGCCATCGACGAGCCCGGAACGGAAAAACTGCGGGCCGCTCTGAGAGAAAAACGGGGAGAATTTCCGTTGTTCTCGATCGGCGAGGTTCCCCCGGCGATCGGGGTTGTGGCAGCCGCCGGCGGCAACGGCAAAACCGAAGCGACGTCCGCCTGAAGACGGCTTTTTCCGCGAAGCGAAAACCGTCCGAACCGGCGAGGAACTCGGGTTAAGGTTCGGACGGTTTTCGTTTCGCGATTTTTTTTCGATGAGCGACAAACAAATGTACCAACAGCGCGGATTCGCCCACCGGGTCGGTTTCGGCGAACGTCCAGCGCTGCTGATAATTGATTTCATCAAAGGATTTACCGACACGGAATGCCCGCTCGGGTCGAATCTCGACGCGGAGGTTGCGGCGACCGGCCAGCTGCTCGGCTTGTTTCGCGAACATTCGCTGCCGGTGCATTTCACGACGACGGCCTATGACGAAGCGATGGTCGCGGCCGGAGTTTTCGTCAAAAAAGTCCCGAGCCTCGCGCATTTGAAATTCGGGTCGAAATGGGTCGAGATCGACGACCGTTTGAGACCGGTGTCGGGCGAAGTCGTCTGGGCCAAACAATACGCCTCGGCCTTTTTCGGGACGGCCCTCGGGTCGGCGCTGGCGGCGCAAAAGGTCGATACGCTGATTGTCACGGGCTGCACGACATCGGGCTGCGTGCGCGCTTCGGCGGTCGATTCCTGCCAGCACGGCTTCCGGACGAACGTCGTCCGCGAGTGCGTCGGCGATCGCTCGGCCGCCGCTCACGAATCGAATCTGAACGATCTGGACGCAAAATACGCCGACGTCGTCAGTCTGGAAGAGGTTGTCAGCCTCCTGAATAATCTTCCTCGATGATTTCAAGATATTCGCCGCCCGGCGAACGGACGATCATCACGCGGCTGTTTTCGTGAAACGGCCGGTTAAATTGGGCGGGTTCGACCACGATCGTCGCCCCGGCCCGTTCGCAGGCGTGTTTTGCGGACTCGATATCGCGGGTTAAAAAGGTCAGCAAAGCGTAACCGGTATGCGCGAAATCGGCTTTTACCGATGTGTCTTCAGGCTTTTGACCGGCCACCTCCAACTGGAGCAGTTCAACTTTTCCCATCCATTGCCCATCGCTGGTCAGCGTCGCGAAATCCATCGACATTTCATCCGAAATCCCCAGCAGTTCGTCGAACGGCGGGCCTTTATGCTGAAAAGTTATCGCCGTCTCCAATCCCAAAGCATCCCCGTAAAAACAAAGCGCTCCGCGCATCGAGGGCACGATCAAACCATAGGTCGCGACCGGCTCCGTAAAAACGGGCAGCTCGCGGTTCGTGTCGCCGAGCTGCAAAACGGTCAGGCGTTCGCCGGCGGGCAGATCGAACATTACTTCGCGCAATGGTTTACCGACGTTGTAGGAAAGCGGCCGCGAAACGGCCCGGGCGCCCCTACCGGACAATATTTCGATCGCCCGTTCCAAATCGTTCGTCCGAAAATTCAGCGTGAAAATTCCGAAATCAAAGGGCCTTTGCGGGGAACGAAGCGGGTTTTGAGCCGCTTTATTTTCAACCAGATCGAGGCAGCCGAAATCGTTGCCGTCGGAACGGGCGAACCGGGCAATCCGGAAGCTGCCTTTCGGATTGCCCCCGAATCGGTCGGTTTCGCCGAAATCGGCCACCGTTTCCCCGACGCATTGCAAGCCGATCGCGGCCTCGAAAATAATTCTCGCCGCATCCAAATTTTTGACAACCAGCACGACCGTTTTGACGGGGCTGATTAAACTTTTCGCCGGTTTCTCATTCATCATTGGATAATCCTGAAAAGATTGGTTATAATCTTAATACAAATTTTACTAGATTGTAGTTGCCCGGTTCAATTCAAAGAGTGCACAATTTACCCGATTTATGTCAGAAAGACCGCTGAAAGGCTTAAAAGTTTTGGAAATGGGACAACTGCTGGCCGGACCGTTCTGCGGTTCGATGCTGGCGGGGTTCGGCGCGGAAGTCATCAAGATCGAGAAGACGAAAACCGGCGATCCGCTGCGGGTCTGGCGAAAACTCCACAAGGGCAGCTCGCTCTGGTGGCTTTCGATGGGCCGAAACAAAAAATCCGTCACGCTCGATATGACCAACCCGAAAGGTCAGGCGCTCGCCAAACGGCTGGCCGCGAAGGTCGATATCCTGCTCGAAAATTTCAAACCCGGCACGATGGAAAAATGGGGAATGGGTTACGAAGACCTGAAAGCCGTCAATAATGGGATCATTATGGTGAGGGTTTCGGGCTGGGGCCAGACCGGGCCCTATTCCTCGCGTCCGGGTTACGCCAACGTCGCCGAGGGCGTTGGCGGAATGCGTTATACGACGGGTTATCCGGATCGACCGCCCGTCCGCACCGGCACGAGCCTCGGCGACACTCTGGCCGGGCTCCACGCGGCGCTCGGCGCGCTGATCGCGGTTTATCACCGCGACGTCAACGGCGGCGAAGGCCAGATCGTCGATGTCGCGATCTATGAATCGATTTTCAATATGATGGAATCGACGCTCGCCGAATACGACAAGCTCGGAGTCGTCCGCGAACGAACCGGCGCGAAGCTCGACGGCATCGTCCCGACTTCGACATATCCGACCAAAGACGGTAAATTCATCATCATCGGCGGCAACGGCGATTCGATTTACCGCCGTCTGATGACCCGCATCGGCCGGCCCGATCTGGCGGCCCATCCGGGAATGCAGGACAATAAGGGCCGCGTCGAACACGAAGAGCAGATCGACCGGGCGATTTCCGACTGGACGCTGACCCAAACTTACGACGAGGCCTATGCCGCGATGATCGAGGCCGAAGTCCCGTCGGGGCCGGTCTATTCGATCGCCGACATCGTCAGGGACGAACACTACCTCGCCCGCGGCCTTTTCGAAGACTTCGAATGGGAGCCCGGCGACACCGTGAAAATTCCGGCGGTTTTGCCGAAACTTGCCGCCACGCCGGGCGGGACCGATTGGACCGGGCCGCGACTGGGCGAGCACAACGAGGAGATTTACCGCGGCTTTCTGGGGCTGTCGCAGGCCGAATACGAAGATCTGATCGCGCAGGAAATTATTTAATACTGTGTAGGTTAAGCTCTTCGGATGGTTTTGAGAGGCGTTGATCCTGGGTCTTTGGCCTTTGGTCTTTGAGTGAAGATCGAAGACCAGGCATCCAAGATCGGAACTGAAATTTTACGGGCTTCGAATCAAATGACATTACCTGAAAAAGTTGAGATAGTTGAAGTCAGCCCGCGCGACGGTCTGCAGATGCTGCCGGGTTTCGTGCCGACGGCCGACAAGATCAGGCTCATCGAAATGGCCCGCGCGGCCGGCTTCAAAAGGATCGAAGCCGTTTCGTTCGTTTCGCCGAAGCACGTTCCGCAGATGGCCGACGCCGGCGAGATAATGCAATCGATCGGCGACGATCCGAACATCGCCGAGATGGCGCTCGCGCTCAACCGGAAAGGCTACCGGCGGGCGATCGAGGCGAGCGTCGACTGGATCTGCTATGTGACGGCGGCGACGGAAACGATGTCCTCGAAAAACGCGAACACGACCGTCGCCGACGGGATCGCGATGACCCGCGAATGCATCGCCGAGGCCCACGAGCGGGGAATCAGGGTGCGGGCGTCGATCGCCGTCTGCTGGGTCTGTCCCTACGAAGGCCGGGTTTCGAAGGACCGCGTTCTGGAGATCGCCGGAGAAATGGCCGAAGCCGGTGTCGATGAAATCGCCTTTAACGACACGGTCGGAAAGGCCACGCCCGACGACGTTTACGAATTGTGCCGGAGCGCCCGAAATTTACTGCCGAACCAACAGTTCGCGGGCCATTTCCACGACACGAATTTTACCGCGCTGGCCAATATCTACGCGGCCCTGACGGCCGGCTGGCGCATCTTCGACAGCTCGGCCGGCGGTCTCGGCGGATGCCCGTTTTCGCCGGGCGCGAGCGGCAACGTCGCGACCGAAAAAGTCGTTTGGATGCTTGAAAATATGGGGATCGAAACGGGAATCGACGCGGAAAAACTGAAAGCTCTGGCGGCCTTCGCGAAAAGCGTCGAAGCCGGGGCGAAAAGCGCGGCCGTGGTCGGCTGAAAAGAGTAAAAACCTTGAATTGGGAAACGTTTTCCGGAAGATACAAAGCGCGGGACGGGATTAACTGCCAGTGGCGGATCGCCCGCCGTCCGGTCGGAAACGTCCGGCCCGAAGATTTTGAATGGACGGAGGAGCCGATCCCGGTCCCGAAAGACGGCGAGGTTTTGCTCGAAACGATGTATCTCGGCCTCGCCCCCGTGATGCGGATGTATATGATGGGGACCGACCGGACGGGAGACGAACACCAGCGGGTCGGCGACGTGATCCGCGGCCGCGGCGTGGCCCGGGTAATCGAATCGAAGAATCCCGATCTGCCGGTCGGTGAGATCGTTCAGGGGGCGATCGGCTGGCAGACATATCGCGTCAGCTCGATGACTCCGGCCGAGAAATTTTTCAGGGTGACCACGCCCGATCTCCCGTATTCGCTGGCGGCGGGCGCGCTGGGAATGAACGGGCTTTCGGCATTTGCGGGATTTTTTATCTGCGGCGAACCGAAACGGGGCGACGTCACCGTTATTTCGGGGGCGGCCGGGGGCGTCGGAACGATGGTCGTCCAGATGGCCCGGATCGCCGGATCGCGGACGATCGTCGGGATCGCGGGCGGCGCCGAAAAGTGCCGTTTTATCAAGGATTTGGGGTGCGACGAAGCGATCGATTACAAATCGGAATCCGTCCCGCAGCGACTGAAAGAGCTTTGTCCGGAGGGAATCGATTTTTATTTCGACAACGTCGGGGGCGAAATCCTGACGGCCTGTCTGGAAAATCTCGCGATGAATGCGCGGATCGTGTTATGCGGCTCGATTTCCGAATACACGCGCGAAACCCCTTTCGGGCTGACGAATTACACGCGTTTAAGAGCGGTCGAGGGAAAAATGGCGGGCTTTTTCGTCTATAACCACCTTCACCGTTGGGAGGAATTTACGGGTCAAATGGCGGATTGGATCCGGGCCGGAAAAATAAAGCCGGTCCAGGACATCGTCGAGGGGTTCGAATCGATGCCCGCGGCGCTCTCGCGTCTTTTCGAAGGGAAAAATGTCGGAGTGCAGTGCTGCCGGGTGCGGCCCGAGCCGGTTCGCCGAAAACTTTTCGATTGAGGCGATTACAAGAGAGATTTTGAATCGAGGCAGCGATTTGGTTTTCGATCTTTGACCTATGATTTTCGCTTTAGGATCAAGGACCGAAGACCGGGGATCGAATTTCCCGGAGTAAAGCTCAAATATTCAGAACCAGAGAACTTATGGATGCCGGAAAAACAAAAAACAGCGTATTTTTTTATGGTTGGATCATCGTCGCCATCGGGGTGCTGGCATTGATCGTCAGCAACGGCCTGTCGATCGGCGGGATCCCGGTCTTTTATAAATTCGTGCAGGGCGATCTCGTCGCTTCCGGCGCGGTTCCGCCCGATAAGATCCAGTCGGTTTACGGGCTGGCTCCGGCTCTGACCTTTCTGCTGGCCGGTTTCTTATCGCCGGTCGCGGGCTTTCTGCTGCAAAGGTTCAACGCGAGGCTGATGATGCTGATCGGCTGTTTCATTCTCGGCTCGGGCCTGCTGATTTACTCGCAGGCCGCCTCGCCGATTATGGTTTATTCGGCTCATATCCTGCTGGGCGCTTCGCTGGGATTCGTCGGCGTCCTCGTCAGCACGGTTCTGGTTTCCAACTGGTTCGTCAAAAAACGCGGGCTGGCTTTGGGGATCGTCCTGACCGGAACGAGTTTCGGCGGAGCCATCATTCCGCAGATTTCCACGCCCCTGATCCAGGGCTACGGCTGGCGCACGGCGATGATGCTGATCAGTTTGATAATCTGGGTGATTCTGCTGCCGGCGGTCATCTTTCTGGTTAAAAACCGCCCGGAAGATTTGGGACTTCTGCCCGATGGCCAGGAACCCATCATAGAACCGGCCGACCGACCGGCAAAACCCGTTTCGGTCGAGGGCGTCAGTCTCGCGGAGGCCATCGCGACCCCGGTTTTCTGGCTCTTTTCGTTTTGCGCGGCTCTGATTTTCTATGCCATTTTCGTGGTCAGCCAGCAGTTGAACCTATATCTGCAGGGCACGAAAATCGGTTTCACGCCGCAGCAGGCGAGCAATGTGCAGTCGCTCCTGTTTATTCTCAGCGTCGCCGGAAAGTTCTTTTTCGGCTGGCTGGCCGATCGTTTTCCGGGCAACCGGGTAATGCTGATTTCGGCCTGCACGATGTTTCTGGCGACGTTGTTTTTTCTCTACTTCAATGCGACCACCGTTTATTTTTTCGCCGTCCTTTTCGGTCTGAACTACGGCGGGACGTTTGTTCTCCTTCAGCTGCTGGTCGCCGATTATTTCGGGATTAAGGAATACGGAAAGATTTTGGGCGTCGTGACGGTCGTCGAAACGGTCGGCGGCGCGCTCGGAACATTTCTGACCGGAAAGATCGCCGATGCCAACGGCGGAGATTACACGCAGGCTTTTTACGGGATTACGGTCGTCGTCGGATTGGCATTTGTGTTGGTCATTCTTCTCAATTTGTTCTTAAATCATATCCGCCGACCCTTTTGGCTGCTTCCGATGATCTTCACGCCGTTGATCGGCGCACTGGTCGGAGTGATCGGCGGGCCGGTTTTGAACGAGGTCGGCCGGGTCGTGCTCGGCGCGAACATCGTCAACCTCGTCCTGCCGGCGATCGTCCTCGGGTTGATAATCGGCGCCGGTGTCGGCATCTGGTCGGGTTTGTCGGTCAAAAAAGCGATGGCGGCTTAATGAAAAATTTTATGAAATACTGGTTTTTTACGATTCAAAAAACGGCGAAAAGGGACACGATGTCGACCGAGGAAGTCTTACCGATATTGCATTCGCACACGGCTTATTTCAAAGAACTGGGAAAAGCCGGGGCCTGTCTGATGGCCGGCCCGTTCGCCGATCAAAAAAACAACGAGCTCGGCGCGGGCTGTTACGTTCTGACGGCCGAAACCGAGGAAGAGGCCCGAAAGCTGGCGGATGCCGATCCGTTCTGCGTCCACGGAATCTACGAATACAAAATCTGGGAATGGCAAAAGGTCGTACCCGAATGATTATGGATAAAATTCATCATTTCATCGACGGCGAAGAAGTGCCCTCGATTGGAGGCGAGACTTTTCTTTCCGAAAATCCGGCGACCGGAGAAACGATTGCCGAAGTCGCCTCGGGACAGGCCGCGGATGTCGACAGGGCGGTCGAATCCGCTGATCGGACCTTTCGCGAATGGTCGCGGGTGCCGCCCGCCGAGCGCGGGAAGCTGCTTTACAAAGCGGCCGACAGACTGCTCGCGGCGAGCGCCGATTTCGCGCGCGCGGAAAGTCTCGATTCGGGAAAAACCTATCAGGCGAATCTCCATATCGACGTCCCGTTCTGCGCGGATTTCTGGCGCTACTACGCCGGGGCGGCGGACAAGCTCCGGACGCCCGTGCCAAACAACGAATACGGCACTCACCGCTACGCCGTCCGCGAGCCTTACGGCGTCATCGGCGCGATCGCGCCGTGGAATTTTCCGCTCGTGATGGCGACGCTCAAGCTGTCGGCCGCCCTCGCCTGCGGAAACACGGTCGTGATGAAAATGGCCGAGCAGACACCGGCCACCGTCACGATGCTCGCAAAATTGCTGGTCGAAGCGGGAATTCCGAAAGGCGTGGTCAACGTCGTCCACGGCTTCGGCAACACCGCCGGGCAGGCCCTCGTCCATCATCCGAAGGTGAAGAAAATCGCTTTTACCGGGTCTTCGGCCGTCGGCAAGACCTTGGGCGAGCAATGCGGCCGGATGACCAAGCCGGCATTGCTCGAGATGGGCGGAAAATCGGCCAATATCATTTTCGCCGACGCCGACATCGATTTTGCCGTCAACGGCGCTTTGCAGGCGAGTCTCGGCAACAACGGCCAGTTTTGTCTGGCGGCCTCGCGGATTCTGGTCGAGGAATCGATCCTGCCGAAATTCACCGAGGCGCTGGTCGAAAAAGCCCGCAAAATCCGGCTCGGCGACCCGTTCGACGCGACGACCAACTGCGGCCCGATCATCTCGCAAAAACAATTCGAGCGGGTTTCGGAATATGTGGCGATCGGAAAAAACGAATCCGCCAAACTGCTCACCGGCGGAAAACGCCCGGCGCATCTCGACCGCGGATACTATCTCGAACCGACGGTCTTCGGCGAAATGACGCCCGATATGCGGATCTGGAAGGAGGAAATTTTCGGGCCGGTCGTCGGGATCACGCCCTTCAGAACGGAAGCCGAGGCGGTCGAGCTCGCCAATCTCTGCGATTACGGGCTCGGGGCTTATTTCTGGACAAAAGATCTCGACCGGTCGTACCGCGTCGCCAACGCGATGGACAGCGGTCTGGTTTTCGTCAATATGCCGGCCTATATGACGCCGATAATGCCCGCCGGCATCCGCAACCTTTCCGGCACGGGGCAAAATTTCGGCCTCGAGGCGCTTGAAAATTACACCAAACTGAAAGGCGTTTATGTCAATTATTCGGGCAAAATTTTTCCGTGGCTGACCTGAATCGACTCGCTGGTTTAGCCATCATCGGGTCGGGATCCGGGCGGACCGCCGGTTGGGGCGAACGGTAAAGCGCGGGAACGTAATAAACGGATTTTGGGGAAATTCATCGGCGAGATCGAAGGCCGCCCGATTCGACGCTGTTTTGCGTTATCGATTTATCAAAATAATAATATTTCCTTAATTGTCTTTTGCAAATCAACTAACATCTACTAAAATGTAATACTTGGTTGTATTTTAACTAGAACAAAGAAATTTACATTATGGCAAAACAAAGAGCCTCGTTTGTCAGTTCGCGGATTCCGCTCTACTACCAGCTGGAAAACGTCCTGCGTGAAAAAATTACCTCCGGTGCCTTTGCCGGCGGCGACCGTCTGCCGACCGAAATCGAACTGATCGAACAATACGGAGTCAGCCGGATCACGGTTCGCCAGGCCCTCCAGTCGCTTTCCGAAGAAGGGCTGATCGAACGCCGTCAGGGACGCGGAACGTATGTTGCCGAGCGCCGTTCGAAAAAGCGCAAGTTTACCGGCGTCATACATTTAACCGGTTCACTGGATGAGCTGATCGCGATGGGAATGGACACTCCGGTAAAGGTTCTGGAGATGAACCGGGTCGAAGCTGACCAGCACGAAGCCGAGCTCCTGCGGATCAAGATCGGCACGCCGATTTACCGTTTGAAGCGGCTCCGGATCAACGACAATAAGCCGTTCGGTTTGATCATCAATTATCTGCCCGAGGAAATCGGCTCGCGGCTGACCGTGGCCGAGCTTTCCAACGGCGCGCTGCTCCATACGATCGAGTCCAAGCTCGGCTATCATCTCGAATCGGCCGATCAGGAAATCAAGGCCGAATTGGCCGACCCTTACGTCGCGCAGCTGTTGAACGTCCGCGTCGGGACGGCGCTGTTGTCGATCGAAAGAACGATCTACACCGATAAGAACGTGCCGGTCGAATACGTCCACACGCTTTACCGGAGCGACCTCTACGGTTATTCGGTAAAGCTCGTGCGGGAGAAAAAAGGAAAAAAAACGACGAAATAACAACCGAAAATCAGTGTCGGAGCCAGAGTTGTTCGGCACGGTAATTGACCGAACCGGCGATTCGTTCGTGAACCGCGTTTTTCGATTGAATTTGATTCGTCAATACGGCGAACAGCCGGATTTTATCCACCAAAAACACCAAAAACACTAAATTTCCTTTGTGGTTTTTTTAGTGTTTTTCGTGTTTTTCGTGGACCGAAAAACAACCGCTCGCCGGCCGGTCTTTTCATTTGCGGGCAAATTTCGCGGCGGTTTGTCTCAAAAATCATTAGAAGTGCATTTGAGCAATGATCCTGCCGAACAGTTCTGTGTCGGAACGGCATTTGATGCTTCGAATTGAGCCGCCGGCATTGAGAAATCAAACTGGCCGGCCCGCGGACGGACACGGATAAATTGCCTGAGTTATCCGTGCCAGTCCGTCCTCCCCGGTTTCTTAAGAATGAATGGCCACCGGCCGTTTGATGAATGTTCCCAGCTTTTCGCCGACCACCTGACCGTTGTCGAATTGTAAATTCCCCCGAATAATGGTCTGCGTTACCCAGCCTTTGGTCAGAAAGCCCTCAAAGGGCGTATGATCCTGAGCCGACAGGGCTTCCTCCGTGGTGATCGGTTTTTCCAGATTCATATCGACGATCGCGAAATCCGCGTCGGCGCCGATCGAGATGCAGCCCTTGCGCGGGAACAGTCCGAAATTGCGGGCCGGATTGGCCGAAACCAGCTCCGCCACGCGGGCCGGCGAGACGCCGCGCCGATGGCAGCCTTCGCTGATCAGGATCGGATACAGGATCGAAGTCCCGCCGAAACCGGGCCAGCTTCCCCAGACGCCGTCCTGTTTATGTTCTTCGCCGCAGCAGGCGTGGTCGGAGGCGACCGTGTCGACGTGGCCGCGTTTGATCCCTTCCCACAGGAATTCGTTGTGCTCCTTCGTCCTGATCGGCGGATTCACCTTGCCTTTGAGACCGATTCCGCAGCGGTCGAGCTCTTCGTGGTCGAGCGCCAGATGATGGAGCGTCGTTTCCAGCTTGATGTCGTGGTTCGGATAGGTCCGGCGGACGTCGATCCCGGCCTGCAGCGCCTCGCGCGAGGACAGATGCAGGAGATTGACCGGACAGCCGGTCGCGTCGGCCAGAATCGCGGCCTCGTGGACCGACAGTTTTTCCGAGAGCGGCGGCCGGGCTTCGCTGTAGGCCTTCAGCCCGGTCAAACCCGCCTTGTTGGCGCGGTCGATGAAAACCCGGATCAGCTCGGGATTCTCGCAGTGCAGGCTCAGCGAAATGCGGGCCTTATCGCGGTATTTTTCGGCCATCGCCGAAATCCGCGTCATCAGCTCGTATAGATGGCCGAGATCGTAATTTTCGGCCATCGTGTAGGCCGAGCCTTTGGTCGAATCGGCCGACAGCGTCAACGACTTGTAAAACATATAAAATTTGAACGATCCGACGCCCGCGTTTTCGACCAGCCATTCGACCTCGTCGAGCTGGTCGGCGGTCATCACCGCGATGTGATAGCAGTAGTCGGTGTAGAAATTGCCGTCCGAAAGCTCAAGCACTTCGGGCAGAATCTCCCGGTAAGGGCCGGTTTTGTTCAAATAATGATGGCCGGTGCGCCAGTAGCTGATGATCGTCCCGACGCCGCCGACGAGCGCCGACCTCGATTCGCTGCGGGCATCCTCCGAATGCGGGCGATAAATCCCGACGTGAAAATGCGAATCGATCGCCGCCGGAAAAACATACTTCGATTTGGCGTCGAAGACAATTTCGGCCTGACTGGCGTCGATCGAATCCGCGATGGCGGCGATTCTGCCGTCCCTGATCCCGATTTCGCATTTCACTTCGCCGTGAAACGGGAAGACGACGGTTCCGTTTTTGATAATTGAATCGAATTTCATAATTTCGGTTTGATGGCGAATTCTAAAAAGATTTCGCGATTAATAAAATTTCCGCCGATCAATCGTGATGATGGTGGTGATGGTCGTGGTCGTGGTCGTGCTCGACGCCCATCGCGTGCATCGCTTCGTGGATATGCACCCGTTCATCCTCGGATTCGGCGGTGTAGGCCGCGGCGTATTCGAAATCGAAATGGTTATGGTCTTTCGTCCACATCCATTTGTTGAGCTCGGGTTTTTGACGGATCAGCCGCGCCGCCGCGCGGTCGGCGTTTTCCGCCGGGTTCGAATACGGATTCCAATGAAAATGGTTGTGCAGATCGCCGTCGGTGCGGCCGAATCCGAGAATTCCGTGGTCGCTCGCGAACGCGCCGTGATTGACGTAGGCCGGCCGCCAGAAATAACCGCCGGTCGGAAGATTGCCGAACTGCATCATCCACGATGTTCCCCAGACGTGGTAGGCTTCTTCGGCGCAGTCGTGATACGAGATGTTGTCCTGTTTGAAGCCCGGCGTCATCGTGTAGAGAAAGGTCATCGCGTGGGTCTTCTCGTCGAAATGCAGCAGCTTCAGTAAACAGCCCGTCGCGGTCTGCGGAAAGAGCGTCGGCATCTGCCACGACATATCGTCATAGGTCGCGAGCTGGATCAATCCCTCGCGCTCGGCGCCGTCCATATCCTGATCCGATTCGACGATGTGCGGTTCGGTGTCGTTATACATGACGAGCGCGAAACAGCCCTTCTCGGTCGAAAATGCGGGCAGGGAAACACCGCGCGGCACGAAAAAATAACCGCCTTTGGCCCAGACGCGGTCGCCGACTTTGAGCGCGCCGTCCATAATGAATATTTCCACGTCCGAATACGCCACTGACGGCGGCTGACGGTAGCCCGCGTCCCACTGGACGGTCATCGTGCAGGCTCCCGTGTCCTCATCGATCGACAGCATCTTGTAGTTGTAGCCGCCCGGAATGCCCTTAAGCTCCAGCTTTTTGAAATGAATGTCCCGGTCAACGAATGGTTCAATATGTTTTCTTGCCATAATTAATACACCACCTTATTTTTACGGTTCGGTTTCGGATAGATCTGTTCGGGTTTGATGATCTTTTTATTGTCGGCGTGCCAGTAGAAACCGGTCGTCTGAATCCGCTCTTCGAATTCCCGGTACCACTGCTCGCGCCGGTCTTCGAGCTCGTCGTTCATCTCCCGGCAGATTTGTTCGTAACGCGTGTTCTGTTCGGCGACCTGTTCGGCCAGCCATTTTTCGACTTCCTCGCTTCTCGGCGGTTTGTTTTGCAGTATTTTTTTGCTCATAACTTCTCCGATGGAAAAAAATGTAAAAGTGAAAAGCAGGGCTTGCAGCGCCCTGACGGCCGGCCGTGACCGGCTAAACCCAATTCTCCAGCCCGTAAACCCGGACCGCGTTTTCGACCAGCAGCTTGCGTTTCGGCGTTTCGCGGAGCTCGAGCCGGTCGAGCTCCGTCATCGCCCGTTCGAAACCGATGACAGGATAATCGGTGCCGAACATAACTTTGTCCTGACCGCGTGAATTGATGAACCGGATCAGCGACCGGTCCCAGTATTTCGGCAGATGGGCGTCCGTGCCGATAAAGACGTTCGGGTGTTTCCAGGCCATCGAGATCATCTCTTCGGTCCACGGATGACCGATGTGGATGCCGATGATCTTGAGCTCGGGAAAATCGATCGCCACCCGGTCGAGCGTGATCGGCTGCGCGACCGTCCGCAGAAACCACTGGGCGGAATGGCCGACCTGAATCTGGATCGGCACGCCGAGCTCGGCGCATTTCGCATAGAACGGGTAATAAATCCGGCTGTCGGGCGGCTCGCCGAACCAGTGCGGGTAAAGATGCGCCCCGACGAAGCCGTAGTCGCGGACGGCCGTATCAAGTTTTTTCACCCACGTCATAATCCGGCTCGGATTGACGCCGATGATGCCCTTGAACCGATCGGGATGGGCGGCGCAGACCTCAGCGATTTTTTCGAACGGCTTTTCGAAGAAGATGTTCGACCCGACGGCCGCGCCGGTCGTCGCCACGAGCAGCCCCTTGTCGATGCCGGCCGCGTCCATCTGGGCGAGCTCTTCCTCGACGGTGACGCCATTTTTGGTCAGCTCGAGAATATTCACGAGCTCCCAGAAACGGTCCAGTTCCGGCGGATAACATTCCGTGATTTCCTTCGTCCAAAGGTTGACGACGATGTCGATTGCTCTTGTCATACCGTTCTTAATAAACAATTTAGGGCCGGTGTTTGAATGATGTTCGCTTTTCCCGGCGAATCAACCGCGAAAGCGCTCCCGCAAATCCTTTTTCAAAATCTTGCCGGTCAGATTTCGCGGCAGCCGGTCGATAAACTCGACCGTTTTCGGCTTTTTGAAACCGGCCAGCCGGCCCTCACAGAAATCGATGATGTCCCTTGGGCCGGCGCTCGCACCCGGCTTGAGGACGACCACGGCCTTCACTTCCTCGCCCCATTTTTCGGACGGAACGCCGATCACGGCGACCTCGTAAACGGCGGGATGCTCCTGCAAAACCCGCTCGACCTCGGATGGGTAGACGTTGAGGGCGCCCGACACGATCATATCGTTTTTGCGGTCGACCAGATAGAAATAGCCGTCCTCGTCCATCCGCGCCATATCGCCCGTCCGAAGCCAGCCGTCCCGCATTACGTCGTTTGTCGCCTCCGGGTTGTTCCAGTAACCGATCATATTCGCCTCGGTGCGGACGGCGATCTCACCGATTTCGCCGGCCCCGAGAAAATTCCGGTTTTCGTCGACGATCCGCACGTCGACGTTCGTCTGCGGCCGCCCGCACGACTGCAAAAGATGCTTCCTGTCAATGTTTTCCAAAGCCAGCCGGTGCTCGGCCGGTTCGAGAACGGTGCCTGAACAGCCGGTTTCGGTGGTCGCGAAAGTCTGCCGGAAACCGCATTTCGGAAACCTTCGCATCGCCTCGCGCAGAACCGGTTCGGGGATCGGCGAGCCGCCGTAGAGCAGGACTTCGAGCGAGCTCAGATCGTATTTGCGGGAAGATTCCGAAGCGAGCAGCATCTGGATCGTCGTCGGTACGAGATTCGTGAACGTGATCCTGTCCCGTTCGATCGTCAGACAGGCGGTCTCGACGTCATAGTTGATCAGCGAGATCTGCGAGGCGACGTAAACCGCGCAGAAGATGCCGGCGATTCCGGCCGCCGAATAGAGCGGGGAAGGCAGCATCACCCGGTGGGTCTGCCGGCTCGCGATCGCGTGGACGTGGACGAGCATTCCGGCGAGCAGCGAATAATGGCTGTAAACCGCGCCTTTCGGAAAGCCCGTCGTGCCGCTGGTGTAAAGCAGCAGGGCCGGATCCGCGCCCCGGATTACCGGAGTCTGACAAAGGTCTTTCGAACGTCCGCTCTCGATCAGGTTTTCAAACAGCGGCGGGTTGACGACGTGCTGCAGACAGTTTGTTATTTCTTTGATCCGCAGAGCGTTCGGCTCGGTCGAATCATCGCAGATGACGGCTTTCGCGCCCGAATTTTCGACGATAAAGGCGGCTTCGACGGCCGTCAGCCGGTAATTTACCGTGACCGCCACCAGACCGACCTGCGCGAGACCGAAAAGCGCTTCGACCCATTGGTTCGAGTTGCGGGCGTAGATCGCGACGCGGTCGCCCGGCTTCAGACCCAATTCAAACAACGAAGCGGCGAACGCTTTCGCCCGGTCGTCGAGCTCCTTCCAGGTGAGCCGCTTTTCGCCGAAAATCAGCCCCGTGTCATTGGGGAAATTTCTCGCGTTGCGGGCGAGCAGATCTCCTGCCGAATCTAATCCACCAAATATCATCTGTCGTTCCGAAATATCGTTTTCGATCTGAAAAGGCGTCAGCGCGGGCATTTTACCGTTGACGGATCTTCCCGCCGGAAGATATGCCCGACCGTTCCGGGCGGCGGCCCCCATTTATGGTTGCCGGCCGCGTCAAAGCCCTGATCGAGATTGATCCATTCGTCCTTTGAGATCTCGCTTTCCGAATACGTGTAGGCGGCGCCGCGGAGCGTCGATTGACAGGCTTTGGCGTCGATGATCCGACCTTTGAACGCCGCTCCGGTTCGTTCGTAGACCAAATCGCAGCCTTCCTCGCGGGTCAGCCGGTCGAAGGACAGTTTTTTCAATAAGTCCGGATTCTGGTAGGCGTTCGCCACCTCTTCAGGCCGGCTGATCCGATAGATCCGCAAGTTGATTTTACCGTCAATTCGCGAAAAAAAATAAACCCGCTGGCGATACGGCTGCGCGGGCTTTTCCGCGAGCAGATTTTCGACGTAGAGGGCGATTCCTTTTTTCAATTCGGGAATCGCGACCGGCAAAACGCGGATCAGCGCCCGCGTGTGCCGGTATTCGGTCTTGGCCGCCTCGTCGGCCTCGGCCTGCCGGAAACTGTTCCAGCTGCCGGTCATCAGACAGGCGAGCTTCCGGACGTCGCGGTCCTGCGAAAAAGCCGCGGACGAAGCGCCTAAGAGCAGCGAAATGAAACATAATACGTGGATCGAAAGCGCGCGCATTTGTGATAAATGTTTCAGCAAAATTTGATATAAGTCCATAACAAATCTAGCTTGACTTACCCGAAAATGCAAGCTATATTGCATTATCATTTGAAAAAATAATTTGACCTATTTTACAAACAAATTCTGGAGTGACCAATGAGTTATCGTTTAGGAATCGATGTCGGCGGTACTTTTACCGACCTTTTGCTGTTCAACAACCAAACCGGCGAATTGAAGCTCGAAAAAACGCCTTCGACACCGGCCGACCAATCGATCGGCATTCTCGAGGGCATCAAAAAAATCGTCGACCGCAACGGTCTTTCGGCCAATGAAATCGATTTGATCCTCCACGGCACGACGGTCGCGACGAACGCCGTTCTGGAAGGGAAAGGGGCCTTGGTCGGCCTGCTGACGACGCAGGGGTTCGAACAGATCCTGCACGTCGCGCGCTCGCAGACGCCCGGGCCGCTGGCCGGCTGGATCATTATGCAGAAACCCGATCCGCTCGCCCCGCTCTATCTGACGCGCGGCGTGTCCTGCCGGATGAGCGCCAAGGGCGTCGAAACGGCGCCGGTCGATGAGGACGAGGTCCGCGGCTTCATCCGCGAGCTGCACGACGCCGGCATCGAGGCGCTGACGGTTTCGCTCATCAATTCGTTTGCCAACAACTCGCACGAACGCCGGATCCGCGACATCGCCGCCGAGCTTTATCCCGATCTTCCGGTGACGATCTCGACCGACATTCTGCCCGAGTTCCGCGAATACGAACGCTGTCTGACGACCGTGATGAATTCCTACGTCCGGCCGAAAATGGCGAATTATCTGAAGGGAATTCAGGAAAAACTGGCCGGCGCGCGGATGGACACGACCGTCAACATCGTCCGTTCCGACGGCGGCGTGATGTCGATCGAAGCCGCCAAACGCTCGCCCGTCAACACTTTGCTCTCGGGCCCGAGCGGCGGCGCGGTGGCGGCCGCCTACGTCGGCGAGCTCGCCGGGTTCGACAAGGTGCTCGGATTCGATATGGGCGGGACCTCGACCGACGTCTGCGTCACGATGGGCGGCCAGCCCAATCTCGTCCGCGAGACCCGGGTCGGCTATTATCCCGTCAAAGCGTCCTCGGTCGACGTCCGCACGGTCGGCGCGGGCGGCGGTTCGATCGCCCACGTGCCGATGACCGGCGCGCTCCGCGTCGGCCCGCAGTCGGCCGGCGCCGATCCGGGCCCGGCGGCCTACAAAAAAGGCGGCGAGGAGCCGACCGTCACCGACGCCAACGTCGTGCTCGGCCATCTGCCGCCGAGACTGCTCGGCGGCGAGATGGCGCTCGATGTCGAGGCCGCCCGCGCGGCGGTCGGGAAGATCGCCGACGCCCTCGGGCTTTCGATCGAGGAAGCCGCGCAGGGCATCCTCGATATCGTCAACGAGAATATGTTCGGCGCGCTCCGGCTCGTCTCCGTCCAGCGCGGGCTCGACCCGCGCGATTTCGCGCTCGTCGCGTTCGGCGGCGCGGGCCCGCTCCACGGAAATTCGCTGTCGAAGCTGTGCGGTTCGTACCCGTGCATTTCGCCGCCGACCCCGGGCGTCCTGTCGGCGCTCGGCTTCCTGCATTCGGACATCCGCAACGAGTTTTCGCAGACGATGATCCGCGAGCTCGACAAGATCGACAACCGCGAATTCGGCGAGATCTTCGCGACGCTCGCGGAAGAGACGACCGCCTGGCTGGACGGCGAGGAGATCCCGAAAGACCGCCAGAAGCTGACCTATCAGGTCGACGTCCGTTATTACCGGCAGGGTTTCGAATTTCCGATCACCGTGTCGGCCGATCAATTTTCGACCGCCGAAGGCAAGCAGAAGTTCATCGCCGATTTCAAGGAAACCCACGAGAAAAATTACGGTTTCAACATCGATTCGTCGATCGAGATCGTCAATCTGCGCTGCGTCGGCGTCGGCAGCGTCCGCAAGGTCGAATTGCCGAAATTCGAAGCCGGCGACGAAAACGCGGAATCCGCCAGATACGAGGAACATACCGCCTGGTTCGACGGAAAACAGATGCAAACACCGATCTACGATCGCGACCGGCTCCGGCCGGGCCACAAAATCGCCGGTCCCGCGATCATCACGCAGAAGGATTCGACCACGGTCGTTCTGCCCGATCATTGCGGCACCGTCGACCAGTATCTGAATATTTTGATTTATCCGAATTAGCCAAGGGATCAGGGGCCGAAAGAAAAAGTGAAAAAGCAAACCGCGGCGTCCGCGCTTGCTTTTTCACTTTTCCGCTTTTAACCTTTTTCACACAAGAACTTATGGAATCCTATCGAGCCATCGCCCTGCAGACCAAATGTTTTGCCGTCAACCGCTGCCGGAATAAGACCGAAGCCGACGAGGTCGTCAAACGAACGATTGCCCGGCTGGACAAACTGATTTCGGGCAGCATCGCGTTCATCGGTTTCGATACGAAACTCGTCGTCCTGCCGGAATATTTTCTGACCGGGTTTCCGATGGGCGAATCGATCGAACAATGGCGGGACAAGGCGTGTCTGGAAATCGACGGCGAGATTTACGGGCTGCTTTCCGGCATCGCCCAAAAACACCGGATTTTTCTGAGCGGAAACGGCTACGAGCTCGATCCGCATTTTCCCGAACTGTATTTTCAAACCTCTTTCGTCATCGCTCCGAACGGAGATGTCGTCCTGCGGTACCGGCGGCTCGTTTCGATGTTCGCCCCGACGCCGCACGACGTCTGGGACAAATATCTCGACATTTACGGCGTCGAAGCGGTTTTTCCGGTCGCCCGGACCGAGATCGGAAATCTGGCCTGCATCGCGTCCGAGGAAATTCTCTACCCCGAAATCGCACGCTGTCTGGCGATCCGCGGAGCGGAGATTTTCTGTCATTCGTCGTCGGAGGTCTACGGGATGGAGAACACGCCGAAAAACGTCGCCAAGCTCGCGCGGGCCTATGAAAACTCGGCCTATGTCGTTTCGGCCAACTCGGGCGGTCTGGCCGATATTTCGATCCCCGAAAATTCGACCGACGGCGGCTCGAAGATCGTCGATTTCAAGGGACTGATAATCGCCGAAACGGCGCAGGGCGAATCGATCAACGCGTTTGCGGAAATCGATCCGGAGGCGCTCCGGCGACATCGCCGGCGGCCCGGAATGGCCAATATCCTGGCACGCCAGCGGTTCGAACTTTTCGCCTCGAGTTATTCCGAAAATTCGTTTTATCCGGCCAACACGCTGCTCAATAAAAAAGCCGAGCGCGGGCATTTCGTCGAAACTCAGAAACTAACGATCGAGCGGCTGTCGGACGCCGGGATCATTTAGAAATCTCGAAAATCTTGTCCGGAATCGGTTCGTTGACGCGGTATTCCGACCAGAAGACCTCGGCCGTTTTCGACCCGTTGTTGTAGATCCGCAAAGATCGCGGCTGGATGAACTTCACGCCCTTCGCCCATTTGAAATCGTCGTAAAACCTTTGCTGCAGCCCCATCGGGGTCTGAAAGGCGGCGTACCTGATGAAGTAGGTTTTTTTGTCGACGGCGAAGATCGTGTCGGATTTGCGGGCGTCGGTCAGCCTGATGAAATAGCAGGGATGGCCGTCGATTTTGTCGTCGGGCAGCCGGGCGGTTTTGAAATCGGGATTTTCGATGAAACGAAAGATCGAAAATCCGAAATTGTTGCTGAGCCGCAGGAACTGCTCGTTTTGCCGGGCGACGTCGCTGAAGATTTCCGAGACGTTCTGGCCGTCGAAGATCAACTGCAGAAAGGTTTTGCCGTCCGCCTCGCGGGCGTCGAACCGGATCTTGCCGTTGGCCGTGTGCGCCGAATCGTTTTCGGCCGGGAAGACGCGCCACATTTTGTATTCGGTCATCCGGTAGGCGCGGTCGCCGAAATAGAGCGTCGCCGTGCCCGAGAGCTGCAGCGTCGCGGGCCGGCGCCAGCTTTCGCCGCCCGCCGCGGCGATCGTCTTCCGGGCGATATCGAGCGGCGAGAGTTCCTGCGCGAAGGCCGGGGAAAACAAAAGAAACAGGACGAAAAATATTCTCATCAGGCCGTCTTCCGCTCGTCGATGATCGTCAGTTTGGCGAACTCGCCGTTTTCGAAATGCTGCCACGTCCGGCACCGATGAGTGTCGGATTCGAGCGTGATGATTTCCGAAAACCGGTCGTCCGGCCGGTCCTTGTAGATCCAGGTCAGAAAGATCGTGTCGGCGTCGACTTCGCGGGCCTCGCCCTTCAGCCGCGGGTTGTCGAACCGCAGCCAGCCGTCCTTCAGTTCACCGGGAAATTCCTTGACCTCCTGACGGCCGTCTTCCCACGTGTAGACGTTCTGCTGGCGATATTGATCCCGGCCGTTGGTTTGACAGGTCAATCGGGATCGATGATGATCGAGGATCTTTCCGGTTTTCGCGTCGATCAGGGTGTAAGTTCCTTCCCAAACGCCGTCGTGTCTTAAAAATACCGGGAACGGCACGCTTTCGGCCGCGGTTTCGCTCATAAATGCACCTCTTATTTGTTATAGATATATGACGAATTTATCTTATCCCATCCGGCGGCCGATTTCAATTCCCGAAGACGGATCTGGTTTTATTTGATAGTCAGGCGGGAAATCGAAATCCGACCGCCGACCGGAGACGGTTCAGGTCGATCCGCCGACGGACGGCGAGGTCTTCGGCGGCCGCCACGGTGATCGGGTGAAAGGCGATTTTGTCGTTTCCGCCGAGCTGCGCGACCAGCGGCCGGTCGACGGACGCGATCTGACCGATGCGCGGATATCCGCCGGTCGTCTGATGATCGGCCATCAAAACGATCAGCCGGCCGTCGGGAAGCATCTGAACCGTCCCGAAATCGACAGCCGACGAGACCATCTGCGTCCGTTCTCTGGCAGTCAGCGGCGGGCCTTCCAGCCGAAAACCCATCCGGTCGGAATTCAGCGAGATCGCGTAGTTCTGTTCGGTGAAATCGATCCGGCTCTCTTCGGTCAGCCATTCGAATTCCGGGCCGGCGACGATTCTGACGGTCGGGAACGAGGAATAAAAAGGGATCAGCGAACTGGACAGACGGTAGCCCGGGTCTTTCTTTCCGTCCATCGTCGTCCGGTTGAAAAAAAGACGGTCGCCGGCGGCGAGACGGCGACCTTCGAAACCGCCTGCGCCGGCCCGTAGATTGGTGCTCGCGCTGCCGAGCCACCGATCGATCCGAAAACCGCCCCGCACCGCCAGATACAGCCGGTTTCCGGAGATTTTTTTTCTGAAAGTCAGGATCGAATTGCCCGGCGCGAAGCCGACATGCCAGTTCTCGACCGGGCGCCCGTCGAGCGCGGCCGAAAAATCGGCCCCGGCGAGCGCGAAAAAGGCCGGTTCCTCAAAAACGATTTCGGGGGCCGGATAATGGATTTCGAGCCCCGCCGTGTTTTCGTCGTTGCCGAGCAGGATGTTTGCGACCCGGAGCGCGTGGCGGTCCATCGCGCCGTTCGGATTGATCCCGAACCGCCGGTAACCGTGCCGCCCGAGGTCCTGGACGGTCGTCAGAATGCCCGCTTTTTGGATCAGAATGCTCATTTCATTGCGACCGTGAATCTGATCCGGTCGCCGGGCCGGAGCGTGCAGGGAGGATTCTTTGCGGGGTCGAACAGCCGGAAATCGGTGCGTCCGACGAGCTGCCAGCCGCCCGGCGATTCGATCGGGTAAATGCCGGTCTGGCGGCCGGCGATGCCGACGCTGCCGCGCGGCACGACGAGCCGCGGAACGCTCCGGCGCGGGGCGGCGATTCGCTCGTCGAGCTCGCCCAGATAGGGAAAACCGGGCAGAAAACCGAGCATAAAAACCCGGTAAACCCTCGATGTGAAGATCTCGATGACGTCCTCACGGGCGAGATCGTTGATCGCCGCGACGTAATCGAGATCGGGGCCGGATTCCTCGTCGAAGGCGACCGGAATCTCGACGGGCGGTGTTTCCGGCCGGGCGGTTTCGGTCGATTTTTCGAGACCTTCGGCGACCAACGCGCGGACGGCCTCGAAGGCGGTCGGATATCGCGGGTTTCGGGAGCGGACTTCGAAGGCGTCGTAAAAGATGGTCAGCGTACAGAACGCGGGCACGGTTTCGATCAGCCCGCGAAAAGAATTTCGTTCGAAATAGTCGAAAAGATCGAGCACGCGGTCGTTGGCGGCGACCGCGATCCGGCGGCCGAATTCGACCGTCAGAGCGCCGTCGCCGAGCGGAAAAATGACTGGTTCGGACAATGGTTCGGACATCGGAAAAAGCGGGTTCTCAGCGTTTTCGCTGTTTCGGATCGAGATATTCGCGCAGCCCGTCGCCGATAAAGTTGAAAGCGAGGACCGACAGCGCGATCGCCGTTCCGGGCACGAACAGCGCGTGCGGGGCGAGGCCGAGCACGGTTTCGAACCCGGTCTGCTGCGCTTCGAGAATCATCGTCCCCCACGACGGCGCGGGCGCCGGAATGCCGAGCCCGAGAAACGAGAGCGAGGCCTCGGAGAGCACCGCGCCGGCCATCCCGAGGCTCGCCTGGACGATCAGCGGCTGGATCGCGTTTGGCAGAATATGGGTGAAGAGGATCCGCATATTGCTCGCGCCGAGCGCCCGCGCGGCCTGAACGAAGTCGTATTCGCGGATTTTGAGCACCTGTCCGCGCATCACGCGGGCATAGCCGACCCAGCCGATGATGCAGAGCGCGAGAATCAGTTTACCGAGTCCGGGGCCGAGAAAAGCGACCATCGCGATCGCCAGCAGCAGCCCGGGAAAGGCGAGAAAGACGTTGAAAATATAGCCCGACAGGATCTTATCGATGAGCCCGCCGTAAAAACCGGCGATCGCGCCGATCAACATCCCGATGATGGCCGATACGACCGTCACCGTGATCCCGACCTCGAGAGAAATGCGCGCTCCGTAGATCACCCGCGAAAGGATGTCGCGGCCGATGCTGTCGGTGCCGAGCCAGTTGGTCGCCGAGGGCGGCCCGAACTTGGTAAATACATCCGGAATGTAAAGGGGATCCTGCGGCGCAATCCACGGCGCGAAAACGGCCGTGATGACCAGCAGGACGACGATGACAAAGCCGATGTAGGTTAAACGATTCACGATTTATGAAAGCCTGATCCGCGGGTCGAGCCAGCGGTAAACCAAATCCGTCAGAAGATTCGCCAGAATGTAAGTCACGCTGATCACCAGCACGCAGCCCTGAACCAGCCGGTAATCGCGGTTGCCGATCCCCTGTTTGACGAGCAGGAGACCGATCCCGGGCCACGAAAAAATGGTTTCGGTGATGATCGAGCCGGCCAGCAGAACGCCGAGCTGGAGGCCGAGAATCGTGACGACCGGGATCAGTCCGTTTTTCAGGACGTGTTTATAAACCACTTTTCGTTCGCTGAGGCCCTTGGCGCGGGCGGTCCGGACGTAGTCCTCGCCGAGCTCTTCGATCACCGAACTGCGGACCATCCGCGTCAGGATCGCCGAAAGCGCCGCGCCGAGCGTGACGGCCGGCAGGACGATGTCCTCCGGGTTGGTGTTGCCGGTGACCGCGAAAATGCGGAGCTTGACGGAAAAAAGATAGACCATCGCCGGTCCGATCACGAACCCCGGCAGGGAAATCCCGAGAAGCGCGAAAAACGACGAAAAATTGTCGATCAGCGATCCCTTGTTGGTGCCGGCCAGAACCCCGAGCGGGATCGCGATCAGGATCGCGATGAACATCGCGGCCAGCGTCAGTTCGAGCGTGTTCGGGTAATTTTCGAAAATCATATCGCGCACCGGCCGGCCGGTACTGAACGAAATTCCGAGGTCGCCCGTCAGGACGCCCTTCCAGTAATGGACGTAACGGTTGTCGGCCCCGTGCCATTTGAGCTGCCGCGTTTTCCATTCGACGGCCAGATCCTCGGCGAACAGCGAGAGAAAGTTTTCATTGCTCCGCCGGAGCTTTTCGTCGGGCTGTTCCTGAAATTCCTGATAACCGCGATAAAGTTCCTCGTCGCGGCTGAATGTGAAGAAAAAGGCCGGTTTGTCGAGACCGTGCAGGATCCGGAAATTCTGAATCTGCTCGGGCGTCGCCGCGTCCTTGAGCGCGGCGATCGCCGGGTCGCCGGGAACGAGCTCGATCAGGAGCGTGACCAGCGAGACGACCGTCCACACGACGAGCAGGAAAAGCCCCAGCTGGCGCGCGAAATTTAAGATCTTATATTTCATCGAAATCGACGGAATTGAAAAGGAAAAAAACTGTTCGACTAACTTTATCAAAAATCGAAACGGATTCACAATCGCCGAAAATAAAAACGCGCCCCGAACCGTTTCGATGGCCGGCCCGGCCCAACCACGGTCGGGCGGAGCGACCCGAATTCGCGCCGAAATCAGTTTTTCGTGCCGGTATGAATGGCCGCGATGCCGCCCGTCAGATTCTGGTATTCGACCCCGGAAAAGCCCGTTTCTTCGAGCATCGCCGCGAGGCCTTTCTGATCGGGAAAGCGCGAGACCGAATCCGGCAGATACTCGTAAGCCCCGCGCGAGCCGCTGACGGCCCCGCCGATGCGCGGCAGAATCCGCGTGAAATACAGGTTGAAAAGCTGTTTGAAGCCCGGCACGACGGGCGTCGTGAATTCGAGAATCGCGAGCCGGCCGCCTTTTTTCAGGATCCGGTGGAACTCCTGCAGACCGTCGCGCCAGTTTGAAAAATTGCGGAGCCCGAAGGCGATCGTGACGGCGTCGAACGAGTTGTCGGCAAAGGCCAGATTCATTCCGTCGGCCTCGACGTAGGGAATCGCCGGGTCGCATTTCCGGTTCTTTTGAAAGGCGATTTCGAGCATCGGCCGGCAGAAATCGGTGCCGACGATCCGCGCCCGGCCGGCCGACTGGAGCTCGACCGCGAGGTCGCCGGTTCCGCAGGCCACGTCGAGCACGAGGGCGTCCTCGCGGGCCAGCACCTCGGCCAGCTTTTTCGAGACCAGCCGCCGCCACCGCTTATCGGTGTTGACGGACAGGAAATGATTGAGAAAATCGTATTTTTGGGCGATGCCCGAAAACATATCGCGAACGGCGCGGGAGTGTTCGAGTTCGCGGGCGGTTCTTTCGTTGGCCATAATTTATTAGTTGGAGGTCGTCGCGTCGCCGGTTTTCCGGCTGCCGATCAATAAAACCGAAGCGGCCGGTTCTTTCTGCAGTTTTTCGAGCACGCGCTGGACGTCCGGCAGGGCGACCGCCTGAAATTTCTGCCAGTCGTCGCGCACCGGACCGAGCCCGTAAGTGTCGCGATCGAGCCAGAATTCGAGGGCGTCCTTCCGGTTAAGTTGGCCGTCGATCTCGGTCCGGGCTTTTTCGAATTCGTCGTTTTTGACCGGATCTTTGAGAAATTGATCCCGATAAGAGCCGATATTTTCCGGCAGATTCACCTGATTGCCGGTTTTGCTGACCGTCCCGGCCTTCCAGTCGGAAACCCCGAAAAGCACCCAGCCCGGCAGAAAATCGGCGTTCAGACGGACGAAGGATTTACCGCCCTCGCTCGATTTCAGACGATTCCCGAGAACGTTTTCGAGCACCAGCCAGGCGAAATAATCCTTGTCGTTGCGGGCGGGGCCGCGAAGGGCGATCCGGTATTCGCTGGTCTGCTCCAGGGCCGCGTCGAGAATCTGGACGGCGGCGGCCGGCGGGGCCGGCTGGGCGAAGGTCGCCGGGACTTTTTTATCGGATTTGAGCCAGCCGCCGAACAACCGCTTGGCTGCCCGCAGCGCGAAATCGGGCTTGACGTTGCCGCTGACGGCGATCGTCGCGTTGTCGGCCGTCAGGAATTTCTGCTCGGCGGTCAGCAGATCGGCGAAATCGATTTTGGCGAGACTCGCCGAGCTGCCGAGCTGTGGCCGGCCGTATGGAAAGGCCCCGAAAAGCCGGTTCGCGGCGGCCTGATCGGCGGCGTAGGCGGGATTTTTTTCGAGTTCGGAAACGCGGGCCAGCAGATTCTTCCGGACGAATGCGGTGGTTTCCCGCGTGATCTGCGGGTTGGTCAGCGCGGGCGCCAGCGTTTCCATAACCGTCAGAAACTTATCGGCGTCGGCGGTGGTGTTGATCTGGATGAAATCGTAATTGCAGAAGATCTCGAAGCTGCCGTTCAGGTCCTCGGTGAAAAATTCGCGCGTCGACTGGTTCGGGAAAAGAATGTCGGCCAAAAGCTGCATCGTGCCTTCCTTGCCCTGCGGGTCGAAGGCCGAGCCGCTGTGAATCCTGATTTTGACCGCGACTTTGGGCGCCGCCGGATCGTTCCAGACCAGCAGTTTCGTCCCGTTCAGCAGTTTTTCCTCGCGCGGGGCAGGGAAATTACGGTTCTGGGCCGAAACGGCGACCGCCGTCCCGGCGACGAAAACGAGGGACAGGGCGATCAATTGAAAATAAATGTTGGATTTCATTGTTTTTATAATACCGCAAATGATGGTTTGACTAATATTAGTTGCCCAAATTATATTTTCGAGTTGTCAGAGCGAATCAAAAATTAACGACCCGAAGCGATAATGCCGCGATAAAAAGAAAATTTTAGTGATGAGAAGGCATCGCGTCAAACGAAAACAGCATCTAGTTATTTGATTTCAGGGGATGAAAAAGGCGAATTTTCCGGTTCAAAACTTAACATCTCCGAAATTCGCGTTATAATGACACTTTGGTTGTTGAATTAAAATCAATTTACAGACAGTTTGAGAGGCTTGAGAGATGGGAAAGATAGTTAAATACTGCGCTGCTTGCGAAGAGGGTTTTGCCGAAAAGTTCGGCTTTTGCCCGAACTGCGGCGCCCAACTGACGGCTTTTGAGTTGAATCCGGTGCTCGCCGCCCCGGCCGAAGCGCCGAAAGCGGAACCGATCCAAACAGCGCCGCCCGTCGCGCCGGTCGTCGAACCGCCGGTCGAAACTCCGCAAAACGCCGTCACCGAATCGTTTTCGAATTTTGCGCCGCCCGTCGAACCGGCAGCCGAAACCGAGAAGTTCGAATTCAGCGACGACGTTTTCGATGAGCCGGCCTCCGAACCCGAAACATTCGAGCCGGCGGTTACGTCCGAACCGGCTTATGTGCCGGCCACCGAAAAATTCGACGAAAACCTGTATCAATCGACTTTCGAACCACGAAAAACGGAACCCGCGAAGGAACCGGTTCCGCATTACGTCCCCGACTACGGCTATTCGCCGACGATCGTCGTCGAGAAAAACGTCAAACAGCGCAACCTGCTGCTGCTCGGCGCGTTTCTGTTCGGCGTCACTTTGATGGTCGGCAGTTTCATTTATTCGGTTTTTAACAAGATACTCGACATCGCGGCGATCGATACGCCGAGCCTGCTGGCCTATGTCGAAGAGGTCGATCCGACCCCGATGGAAATCGAACCGCCGCAGAAAAAGGATGACGACAAGGGCGGCGGCGGCGGCGGCGGCGGAAAGGACGAACAAACGCCGGCTTCCAAGGGCCGCGAGGCCGCGCAGGTCGATAACCCGCTGTTTGCGCCCTCGGTCACCTATACCAAAGTGACCAATCCGGACATCGCGATCGCGCCGGCGACGACCAATAAGAACGAGCGCAAGGCCGAAGATTCCGATATGAACTACGGCCTGAAAAACGGCGGCGACATTCTTTCCGACGGCACCGGAACCGGCGGCGGCCAGGGTGGCGGCAACGGTCGCGGCCAGGGCAACGGCAACGGCAACGGCATCGGCAACGGTAACGGCAACGGTCGCGGCAACGGCAACGGCAACGGTGAGGGCGACGGCGACGGCGACGGCATCGGCGACCTGACGGTCAAAAAACCTTCGCCTCCGCCCGTCGGGCCCACCGAGCCGGTCAAGATCCTGTCGAAACCGCGCGCCAATTACACGGATTCCGCCCGGCAGGCGCAGGTCCAGGGCAAGGTCGTGCTTCGCGTGACCTTCTCGGCCAACGGCTCGATCGGCTCGATTTCGGTGATCAGCGGACTCGGCAACGGACTGACCGAACAGGCGATCGCGGCCGCCCGGGCGATCCGGTTCGAACCCGCCAAACGCGGCGGCGTGCCGTATTCGGTGACCAAACCGGTCGAGTATTCGTTCACGATCTATTAATTTTCAGACACTCCTCTGTTATTTTTTTCGTGAGCCGGACGGTTCCGGCTCACGATTTTTTTTCGACGCAAAAGAAAAATCCGCGCCCGAAAGCGCGGATTTATTTTTTCCGGGAATTCCGGTTTTACCGGTAAATATGCTGGCCCCGGTGGTTTTGCCATTCGTTCCGGAAATATTCGGCGTCTTCGTCCGAGCGCGGATTGACGCCCATCACGACGCCGCCGTTGCGGACGCCTTCGTCGTACAAACGGGCCCGGTCTTCGGGAATTCCCGAACCGATCAGAGCCCCGACGAGGCCGCCGGTCAATCCGCCCGCGCCGGCGCCCGCGAGCGCGGCGACGAGCGGCCCGGCGACGATCAGCCCGACGCCCGGCAGAAAAACGTTGGTGCCGATGGCGGCGATCCCGCCGATGATCGCGCCGAGCGTGCCGCCGATCGCGGAGCCGACGCCGGTGCCTTCGAGAGCCTTGCTGCCGAGCTCGCTGTCGGCGTCGTTCGAAAACCACGAATCGCGGGTTTTGTCCGACATCAGGAGATTGACGTCGTTATCGGCGTAACCGCGGCTGCGGACCGACCGATAAGCGTTTTCGGCGCTTTCGCGGTCGTTGAAAAGACCGGTCAGCATCCGGTTTTGTTCCTGCCGGGCCTTGCCGTACGCCGCCTGATTTTCGCCTTCGCGTTCGATGTTTTCGTTGCCGGTGACGCTGCCATAGGCGTTTTTGGCCGTTCCTTCGATTCGGTCGCCGATGGCCGAGGCTTCATCGCGAACCGTTCCCTGTCCTTCATTGATCATATAAAAATTTCCTCCTTGAAATATTGAGCTATAGAGCCGCCGATCAAAGGGCAACGATCGTGCCAGACCCTGTCATTCGGGGAACATCAACTTTTGCAAAGAGTTAAATTAGGGGACACCGGGGACGTCCGGCCGCCGCCTGAAACGTTTGTGCGGAATCGAGTCAGTCGGGCTGTATCGAATTAATATTTTCGATCGGCCGCAAAAACCGCCCGCCAAATTGAATAAAACCGGGTTTGTGGTTATCTTTAAAACTGAAATTCCGAAAATAATATGGCAGTCAAATCAATTGCAATCGTCGCCTTTTTGTTGTTTATGTTCAATCTATCGGTTTTTTCGCAGGCGAATGAAGCCGCCTACCGGGTTTACGACGCGACCGGCAAGGCCGCGACTCTCGACCAGATCATCGAGGCCGCCGGCCGGAGCGACGTCGTCTTTTTGGGTGAAAACCACGACGACGCGACGGCCCACGCGCTCCAGCTCCAGATTTTCCGGGCGGTCGTCGAAAAATACGGGAAGGACCGCCGGGTCGCGCTGTCGATGGAGATGTTCGAGCGCGACGTTCAGATCGTCGTCAACGAGTATCTGAACGGTCTGATCAGCGAGAACCATTTTCTGGCGAGCTCGCGGCCGTGGAACAACTACAAACAGGACTACCGGCCGCTTGTCGAGCTGGCCAGGGAGAAAAAACTGCCGGTGATCGCCGCGAACGCGCCGCGCCGGTACGTCAATATGGTTTCGCGCAACGGCCGCGACTCGCTCAACGCGCTCTCTTCGGAAGCGAAAAAATGGCTCGCGCCGCTGCCGTTCAGCGCCGCTTCCGAAGCCTACACCAATAAATTCAAGGCCTTGATGGGCAAAAGCCCGGAAGCGATGATGGGGATCGACAAAATAATGGACTCGCAGGCGCTCTGGGACGCGACGATGTCGTTTTCGGTCGGGGAATACCTGAAAAGCGTCAAAAATTCGCTGGTCGTACATCTGAACGGCGCTTTTCACACCGAAAACCGGCTCGGAACCGCCGAGCAGCTGCTCAAATTCCGGCCCAAGGCAAGGGTTCTGGTCGTCACCATCCGGTATGAAGACGATTTCACGAAATTCGACCAGACGAAACACGCCGGCCTCGGCGATTTCGTGATCCTGACCGACTCGAAAGTCCCGCGCAGCTTCAAGCAATCCCAGTAAAATCAACGAAAAAAACCTTAAAACAAAATTGGTCAGCATAGTTAAAATATGTTGACCAATTTTGTCTTGCTGTTCTAAAATAGTAGTGCGAAATAATTTTCGCCATCATACCCTGGCCCGTCCCCTCAAATGAGAAAAAAATTCAGTTTAATTTATTTCGTGACTTTCACCCTGTTGGCGGTCGGCCTGTTCCCGCTGCTGCTGACGAGCTGGACGCTGTCCGACCGCAGCGCCCGCGAGCTGCGCGCCGTCGAGGGCCGCTACCAGACCCAGCTCGTGCAGGACAAGGCCCGCCAGATCGAGCTCTTCGGTCAAAGATACGCCGATCTGGTCGGCAGCTACGCCAAGGCGCTTGAGCTGTCCAACGACTTTTCGCTTTTATCATCCCAGCAGACCGAGGAAAAACTCGGCGCGACGCTTAAAGAAAATCCTTTCCTGCTGGCGCTTTACATCAGACCGACCGGCAGCGAATCGCTCTCGGTCTTCCGGGCCGAACAGGTCAAACGGGAAGAGATCGAGACACTGGCCAACAATCTGGCGCCGAACCTCGAAAACCGCAAGCTGGTTTTCGGCCAGCCGCAAAAGGTCGCGTCGAGCGGCGAGCTGGTCCAGACGATCGCTTCGCCGGTGGTCATCAACAACAATCTTTCGGCCTTCGTGATGGCGGTCGTCTCGCTCCGCGAGATTTCGCTGATTATGTCGGAAACGCGGCCGGCCAGCGAGGACGAGCTGTGGAAGGCCGGACTGCCGATCATCTTCGTCGTCGACGAAAAGGGCAACGCGATCTTCCATCCCGACGCCAAGATCGTCGCCGGCCAGAAATCGCTTTTGAATCTGAAGATCGTTCAGGAATGGCAGGAATCCAACCGCCAGATCCAATCGGCGCTGGTTCCGTTTACCGCCGATTACGAAGGCATTCGTCACGAAATGATCGGGGCCTATTCGACGGCCAATTTTCATAACGAGCTCAAGCTCGGCGTGATCGCGATGCAGGACGAATCGAAGGCGCTCGCGTCGGTCGGCGAGATGCGGCGGCAGACGTGGGTGATCTGTCTCGGGTTCGCGATGTTCGCGCTCGTCGTCGGATTTCTCCTCAGCCGCCAGATGACGCATCCGCTGATGAAGCTCTCGGCGGCCGCCGAAAAGATCGCCGAGGGCGATTTCTCGACCCGCGTGGATGCCAAGGGCATCTCCGAGATCGGAACGCTTGGCGACGCCTTCAATATGATGAGCGACAACGTCGAGGAATACATCGCCAAACTCGCCCGGGCGGCCGAGGAAAACCGCGAGCTGTTCGTCGGCACGGTCAAGGCGCTGGCGGCGGCGATCGACGGCAAGGACAAATACACGCGCGGTCATTCGGAGCGCGTCTCGCGGGTCTCGGTCGCGATCGGCCGGCGGATGGGACTCGAACCGGAAGAGCTCGAAACGCTGCGGATCAGCGCGCTCCTGCACGATGTCGGAAAAATCGCGATCGACGATTCGATCCTCAAGAAACCGGCGGCGCTGACCAACGAAGAGTTCGAGATTATGAAGACCCACCCGCAGCGCGGTTACAAGATTATGTCGCAGATCCCGGCGATGAAGGATTTTCTGCCCGGAATGTATATGCATCACGAGATGGTCAACGGGCAGGGCTACCCGCAGGGACTGACCGACAAGGACATCCCGCTCCAGGCGAAGATCGTCTCGGTAGCCGATACGTTCGACGCGATGACGATCGACCGGCCGTATTCCAAGGGAATGACGCTCGAAGATTCGCTCGAACGGATCAAGAGCTTCGTCGGCACCCGCTACGACGGGCGGGTCGTGCAGGCGCTGGTCGAAGCCTGCAACGAGGGCAAGATCGGCATCGGCGTGGTCAAGCTGCGGGCCGATGCCCAGCAGAACAACCGGAAACTGGTTTCGGCCAGAGAGCAATTGGGCAACAAGGCGGCTTAATAAATTTTAGAATGATACTTTTATTATGAACGTGACTGATTATCAGGAAATTTGGCAGATCGATATCGGCGGACAAATCTACGAAGCCAATTTCGAGGTTCTGACCCAATGGATCTACGAGGGCTCGCTGCTTCCGCAGGATATGGTCAAACGCGGCAATCTGCGCTGGATCGAGGCCCGCAAGGTGCCGGCTTTGTTGAAGTTCTTCAACGCCAAGGAACAGGGCCTGCCGCCGCCGGTCGTGACTTCGACCGCCGGCGGCCAGCCGACCGGAGAACCGGCGGCGCACCAGACCCAGAACTTCGTCCCGCCGTCGCCGACGGTCGCCAATCCTTATCAAACCACGATCACCGAACCGGCGGCACCTTATCAGCCTTCGCACAATCCTTTCGATCAGCCTCCGCCGGTCCATAATTTCGAGAACAACAACTGGCAGGAACCGGCCTGGCAGCAGAACCAGCAGGCCGCGAATTTCGCGCCGCCGCCGGCGGCGAGCCCGGATTTCTGCAGTATGCACCCGGAAGAGCCGGCTTCGTTTCTCTGCGAAACCTGCGGCAACGGCTTCTGCAAGGTCTGTCCGAAATCTTTCGGCGGAACCGTCAAAATCTGCCCGTTTTGCGGGGCGATGTGCAAATCGGTCAAGGAGTTTAAAGAGAAATCGCAGCAGGCCTACCAGTTTCAGCACGACATTTCCGAGGGTTTCGGTTTCGGAGACTTTTTCAACGCGCTGGCCTACCCGTTCAAATACAAGACGAGCCTGTTTTTCGGCGCGCTGATGTTTATGTTCTTCTCGCTCGGGCAGAGCGCGGCCGGCACGGGCAGCATCTTTCTGGTCGGCGCGGCGATCATCTGCTGGATGCTCTCGAATATGCTGACCTTCGGAGTGCTCGCCAACACGGTCGATAATTTCTCGCAGGGCAAGATCGGCGGCAACTTTATGCCGAGCTTTGACGATTTCTCGCTCTGGGACGACGTCGTCCACCCGTTTTTCCTGAGCATCGGCGTTTACCTGGTCTCGTTCGGGCTGCTCGCGGCGATCATCATCGGCAGCATCTTTTACACGATCAAGACCGTCTCGTCGCAGATCGGCTCGATGCAGCAGGACGAGCAGTCGCGGTTCCTGACGGACAAAGACAGTCCGATCAAAGACAATCCGTCGCTGCAGAAGCAGAAGGATCTTTACGGCGACGGCAATATGCCCGACGAAGACCGGATGCGAAAGGCCGAATCGCGGTCTTACGACGAGGAAAAGGAATTCAAGCGGCTCAACGATATGATCCAGGAGCAGCGCAAGAAACAGCTCGAAAGCGGGCTCGGGAAAACGCCCGAAACCAAGCAGAAAGAGATGCAGCAGATGGCTATGAACCTGCTGAAAATGGCGGTTCCCGTCCTGATTCTCGGTTTCCTGGCGTTTCTCTGGGGCGTTTTCTACTACCCGGCGGCCTGCTGCGTGGCGGGCTACACGCGGTCGTTCTGGGCGACCATCAATCCGACGGTCGGGCTCGAAACGATCAAGCTGCTCGGCGTCGATTACCTCAAGCTCTGGCTGATGACGTTCGCGCTGTCGATCATCGGAGGAATCGTCGGATTTATCATCGGGCTGATTCTGTCGCCGTTCAATATGCCGACCTTCGGCAACGTGCCGGCGACGGCGATCACCTCGTTCATCGGCTTCTATTTCGCGGTCGTCTTCGCGGTCGTGGTCGGGTTCGCGCTCTACAAAAACTCGGAGAAACTGAAGCTCTTCAAGGCTTAACAGGAATAAAAAAGACGAAGAAGCCCGGCCCGGTCACACCGCGCCGGGCTTCTTCCATTAAACGCCTTTTCACACTTTCGCCTTTTTTCTTTATAATCAAACTTTTGACTCTATTTTATTGAAATAACAAAACGGCTTCGCGGTCTCGAACAAAATCCGAAATCCGCAATCCGAAATCCGCAATCGATATATGGCATTTTTTTGGCGCAGAAAGAAAGACGAAGACAAATTCTCGACCTCGGTCTTAGGACTCGACAAATCGATCGAAGAACTCAAAAAACAGGAAGAAGAGGCCGAAAAGGCGATCGGCGTCCGGTTTTACAACGCGATCGGCAAGACGCGCGACTCGATCAACAACAAGCTCGATCAGGTTTTCGAGGGCCGCAAGCAGATCGACGAGGAATTTCTCGAAGAGCTCGAGGAGATGCTGATCTCGACCGACATCGGCGTCGCGACGACGCTGCAGATCCTTGAAGCGATCCGCCGCGGTGTGACGCGCGAGGAGATCCGCGACCTCGACGCGCTCAAACGGATTATGAAGAAGGAACTGCTCGACATCCTTCATCATTCCGAGGAACGCGGCGTCGCCGACGAGCGGACGATCCGGGCCGACATCAAGCCGTACGTCCTGATGGTCGTCGGCGTCAACGGCGTCGGCAAGACGACGACTATCGGCAAGCTCGCCCAGCGCATCAAGGACGAGGGCAACGGCGTCCTGATCTGCGCTGCCGACACGTTTCGCGCGGCGGCTTCGGACCAGCTCGAAATCTGGGCCGAACGCGCCGGCGTCCAGATCATCCAGCAGAAACAGGGCACCGACCCGGCGGCCGTCCTCTTCGATTCGCTCAAGGCCGCGCGCGCCCGGCAGGCCGACGTCCTGATCGTCGACACGGCCGGCCGCCTGCACAACAAATCGAACCTGATGGCCGAGCTCGAAAAGATGAAGCGCGTCGCCGGCCGCGAGGTCGAAGGCGCGCCGCACGAAACGCTGCTCGTGATCGACGCCGTGACCGGCCAGAACGGTCTGGAACAGGCGCGCCAGTTTATGAAGACGGCCGACGTCACCGGCATCGTCCTCACCAAACTCGACGGCACCGCCAAAGGCGGCATCGCCGTCGCGATCGCCAAAGAGCTCAATCTCCCGATCCGCTACGTCGGCATCGGCGAACAGGTCCGCGATTTAATGGTTTTCGACCCGGAGAATTACGTCAACGGTTTGTTCAATTAAGAGCGCGATAATCCGCACATCAGAGCTGACGTTTCTGGATTAAGTCCGCAGAGCGGACGATTGAGGTTTTAAGTCCGCAGAGCGGACGACAGAGAATAGCTACACGCGCAAGCGTGTAGAATACGAACAAAATTAGTGTTGAGCCTGTTTACAGGCGACAGAAACAATTTTCTCCGCCGATATTTTCACGCGTGAAAATGCGGTTGGGTTGTGTTATTATTTGGACCAATTTACGGACGGAATAACTCTGTCGCCTGTAAACAGGCTCGATTACTTTTGGATCGCCGGCTACAGGCTTGCGCCTGTAGTTATTCCCTGTCGTCCGCTCTGCGGACTTAAAACATAAATCGTCCTCTTTGAGGGCTGAAACAACGTCCGGCTTTCGGACTATCTAACCTTACAAATTGAAAATATGTCTTACACAAATTTTTTGTACCATATCGTTTTTGGAACAAAAGGCCGTTTGCCATTGATAACCAATGAAATAAAACCGCGTTTGTATGAATATCTCGGCGGAACGGTACGCGGGATGGATGGCATCGCGTTTGAAATAAACGGGATCGAGGATCATGTTCATTTGCTCGCAAATGTTCCGCCGAAGCTGAAATTTTCTGATTTTCTCAGGGATTTAAAAGCCAATTCGTCCAGATGGGTGAACGATCATTTTAACAGAAACTTTGCCTGGCAAAGACGCTACGGCGCGTTTACCGTCAGTCAGTCTCAATTCGATGTCGTCCGCAATTACATCCGAAGGCAGGAAGAGCATCACCGGAAATTCGATTTCAAACAGGAATTCGAGAGCCTGTTAATCGCCAACAACATCCAGATCGACGAATATCTGTGGAAGGAATGAACAAAAATATGAACCGACGCGATTTTTTGACGGATGCCGCGATCGCCGCGGCGGGACTCGTACTGACGGCGAAAACATCCGCCCAAACGAGCGAAAAAGCCGCTTTCGTCTCCAACCGGCCGGCGCTCAAGGACCGGAAATTCGTCTCGAAAGCCGTCGAGGCGAAAATCGCCGAAGTCAAATCGGCGATCAGAGACCCGGAGCTCGCGTGGCTGTTCGAGAACTGCTATCCGAACACGCTCGACACGACGGTCGAACTAGGGACGCGCGACGGGAAGCCCGATTCGTTCGTCATCACCGGCGATCTCAAGGCGCTCTGGCTCCGCGATTCGACGGCGCAGGTCACGCCGTATCTTTCGCTCGTCAAGGACGATCGGGATCTGCAGCTGCTGATTAAAGGCCTCATTCACCGTCACGCCTACAGCATCCTGCTCGAACCCTACGCGAACGCCTTTCTCAAGGACCCGAACGAGAAGGGCTGGGACGATCTGCCGAAAAACAAGCCCGGCGTGCTGGAGCGAAAATGGGAGGTCGATTCGCTCTGCTACTCGATGCGGCTCGCCTATCAATACTGGCGTGCGACCAATGACGCGTCGGCATTCGACGACGAATGGCAGTCGGCGATGCGTCTGATAATCAAGACCTTTAAGAAAGAGCAGCTGAAAGAAGGCAAAAGCGACTATTATCTGCTCCGCAAGACCGACAATATGATCGACGCGCCGCCGTTTTACGGGACGGGCAGCCCGGTCCGGCCGTGCGGTCTGATCCGCTCGGCGTTCCGGCCGTCGGACGATTCGACGCTCTTTCAGTTTCTGATCCCGTCGAACGCCTTCGCGGTCGTCTCCCTGAGGCATCTCGCCGAAATCTTCCGCACGGCGTTGAAAAATGAAGAATTCGCCCGCGAATGCGAGGCTTTGGCGACGGAGGTCGAACGGGCGATCTACAAATACGCGGTCGTCGAGCACGAGAATTTCGGGAAGATCTTCGCCTACGAGGTCGACGGCTACGGCAACCGCCTCTTTATCGACGACGCCAACGCGCCGAACCTGATCTCGCTCCCGTATCTCGGCTTCGTCAGACAAACCGACCCGATTTACCAAAACACGCGCCGGTTCGTGCTGTCGGACAATAACCCCTATTTCCGGCGCGGCAAATTCGCCGAAGCGGTCGGCAGCCCGCACACCGGCAAGACGAGCGTCTGGCATCTCTCGATCGTGATGCGCGGCCTGACTTCATCGGACGACGCCGAAATTCGCCGCTGTCTCGCGATGCTCAAACGCACGCACGCCGGCACCGGCTTTATGCACGAATCGTTCAACCCGGACGACCCAACGGATTTCACCCGCAAATGGTTCGCGTGGGCGAACACGATCTTCGGCGAGCTGATTTTGAAGATCTTTAACGAGCGTAAAAGACTGCTGGCGGAGCTGACGTTTTGAGTTTCGCCTTCAGGTCAATGGCATTATGTTACGGAATAAGATCAGCGCGAGGTTTGATTCAGGCGGGAAAAAAATAGGCCGCGGATAACGCGGATGACACGGATTTTCACGGATTATTCCCTGGCTTTGTTTTGAGCGAAAAGAAATCCGCCGAAATCCGCCAAATCCGCGTTTATCCGCATCCTATTAAACTGTTCAAGAAATTCAACTTCGTGCTTAACTAAAAAGCCATTGGCCTTCAGGCGGCCTTTTTCGTAATTGCGGAAATTTCCCGCCGAAAATCGAAAGCCGGCTAAACGCGGAACTCGGAAAATCGAAAATCGAAAGCCGCTCAAAATATTCGGCTTTTCGCATTTTTCGGTCGAATAAACCCTAAATGAAGTCGGTACATCCAAAGATATTATCTGAAAGGAGATTCAATCAATGCTGAAACCCGTAATCTGCATTTTTATTCTCGGCGTTTTGGTTTTCCGCGCGGCCGGCCAGACGACGCCAGCGCCGGCGCCCGACAATCCGCTCGACTGCGCGTTTTATCTGCTCGGGAAGGATGAAGGACGTTTCATTACGGAGAAATTGTCATTGGCCGACTATTACCGGCGGGTGGATCGTCCCGAAAAGGCGCTCGAAGTTCTCGAACGGCTCGATGACGGCGGCTGGAAAAGCGCGCTGCAGATCGAGATTGCCGGGGATTACGAGAAAAAAGGAAAACACGAACGGGCCGTCGCCATTTATAAAGATGTTGTTGCCGCCGAGGGATTCGAATCGGCCTACAAGGATCGCGAGTTGGCCGCCGCGCTCGGGGCGCTTGTCGCGCTCGGACACGCGGCGGACGCGCTCGGTTCGATAACGGACGAAAACAGTCCGATCGATCGGGCGTTCGGGCTGCTGGCGATTGCCGAAGCCTTGAACGAAAAAGGCGATCAAACACGGGCGTTCGAAATGCTGCCCGGCATCGTCGAACTGGCGGGGAAAACCGAATGGAAAGATCTGGAACTGCTCGCCAAAGCAAAAGCGGGAAGCCTTTATCTCCGGGCCGGCAGGACAAAAGAGGCCGAAGCGCTTTACGCCGAAGTCATTAAAAATGCGCCGGCGGTCAAAGAAGTCGGAAATATTTTCGTCGATGATCTGTGGAAAGAAATCGCCGGCGGTTATCGGGCGGTGAAGAATTTCGACCGGGCGATCGAGGTTTTGTCGGCCTACCGGCAGACGAACACGCTCAATTCCGCAAATCTCGCCGACCGCAATCTGATCGAGATCTATCTTGAAACGAACCGAAAGGAAAAGGTTTTCGAGCTCGTCGACGCCGGGCTGGCGGAAGACGAATCATATACCGCCGAAAGCGCCGCCGAGTATGCGCTCAAGCTCGGCGACGTCGAAACGGCCCGCAGCATTTACCGCCGCATCGAGGGCGTTCGGGATTATGCCGATTATACAAAGATCAAGCTCGCGCTCGCGCTTTCCGATTTTTACGCGAAAAACGGGCAAACGGTCGAGGCCGTCGACATCCTGAATCAAATCTTAAAACAGGTCGAACGGATCGAAACCGATTCGCCGGAAAGCGGTCTGATGTCGACTTCGCCGGCGATGGAAAAAGCCGGATATCTCGGTCAACTCGCCGAAAAATTCACCGGTCTGCGAAATTACGCGGAAGCCGAGCGAATCGTCCGTTCGATCGGCAAACCATATTACCGCGCCGCCGGATTGACGGCGCTCGCCGTCGGGCGAAACGATAAAATTTCTGTTAAGTTATTGGATCAGGCGCTGGAAATCCTGCGCCGGACGCCCGATTCGCTGCTCGACGCCACAAAATACCGCGTCTGGTGCAAGATCGCCGCGGCTTACGCGAAAACCGGCCAGCGCGAAAAGGCGCTGGCCGCGTTTGCCGAACTGCTCGGCCGGGATCGTGAGATTTACGATGCGGGTATGGAAACATATTTGGTGCAGGTTTTGGCGGAAAGCGGTTACTACTTTGAAATCAGCGGCCTCAAGCCCGATAATCGTATCAAAAGTGCTTTACAAAAGATCATCAAAAACTGGGAAGAAGAGAAATACTAATTGCAAACGGAATACAACGATTTTGACGTCATT
>JAFDVJ010000128.1 GCA_018269075.1 Acidobacteriota bacterium | reverse complement strand
ATGTTCGGCGACGCGATGCCGGCGGTGAAGATGGCCGAATCGCTTCTCAAAAAAGGCGTTTACGTGATCCCGTTCTCGTTCCCGGTCGTCCCGAAAGGAAAAGCGCGGATCCGCACGCAGGTCTCGGCCGGTCATTCGATGGACGATCTCCGATTCGCCGTCGAGAAATTCGCCGAAGCGAAAGCCGAAGTCGGCATCTGAATTTTATTGTTTAGAGTTCCGCCTTCAGGCGGCTTTTCGTTTATCTGGAAATCACTGCCAAAGAAACGGAAACCGCCTCTGGACGGAACTCAACACCTTTTGAGGTCTAGGCCGGCGCCTTTTCCAGAAACTGCGGCGCGCGGCGGGCTTTGGTCGCCTGTTCGAAAGCGTAGGCGTATTTAACCAGCGCCGGTTCGCTGAAGGCGCGGCCGAAAAAGCCGAGGCCGGCCGGCAGATTGTTGATAAAGCCGGCCGGCACCGTGATGTACGGATAGCCGGCGACGGCCGCGATCGACCAGGTCGCGCCGCCAGCCGGCGCGACGAGCGCGTCGAGATTGTCTTTGGCGAGCACCGCGTCGATTCCCTTCTCGCGCGTCGCCTGCTTGACGCGGGCGAGCGCGTCCAAATAGACCTTGTCGGTCAGCTCGCCCTTCGCCTGCGCCTGCTCGAAAAGCTCCTGCGCGAAGAGCGGCATCTCTTTTTCCTTATTCTCGTTGTTGAACCTGATCAGATCGGCGAGCGTTTTCGCGGCCGCGCCGCGCGCCGCCAGATATTTGTTGAGATCGGTCTTGAACTCGTAGAGCAGCACGAGCAGCCGGTCGTCGCCCATCTTCGAATAATCCTCGGTAAAATTCACCTCGGTGAGGATCGCGCCGGCCGTCTTCAGCGCTTCGAGATTCGCTTCGAAGAGCTCTTTCTGTCTGGCGTTCGTGCCGATGAACTGCCGCACGACGCCGAGCCGCGCGCCTTTCAAACCGTTGGCGTCGAGAAACTTCGTGTAGTCCTTCGCGCCTTTTTTGCTGTCGGCGGTAATCGCGTCGCGCTTGTCGCGGCCCGTCATCACGCCGAGCAGCGCGGCCGCGTCGGCGACGTTGCGGCACATCGGGCCGGCCGTGTCCTGCGTGTGCGCGATCGGGATGATGCCGCTCCGCGAGACGAGCCCGAGCGTCGGTTTGATGCCGACGATGCCGTTGCGCGTCGCCGGACAGATGATCGAGCCGTTGGTCTCGGTCCCGATCCCGACCGCCGCGAGATTGGCCGAAACGGCCGCGCCCGTCCCGGCGCTCGACCCGCACGGGTTTTCCGTCAGGATGTACGGGTTATTGGTCTGCCCGCCGCGCCCCGACCAGCCGCTGATCGATTTCGTCGACCGGAAATTGGCCCATTCGCTGAGGTTCGTCTTGCCGATGATGACCGCGCCGGCTTGGCGAAGCCGTTCGACGACGAAGGCGTCGCGGGCCGGGGCCGGCGCGTCGGCGAGCGCGAGGCTGCCGGCGGTCGTCTTCATCCGGTCGGCGGTGTCGATGTTGTCCTTGATCAGCACCGGAATGCCGTGGAGCGCCGAACGCACCTTGCCGCGCTTGCGCTCCTTATCGGCGAGATCGGCGAGCACCAGCGCGTCCGGGTTGAGCTCGATCACCGACCTGATCTTCGGGTCGAGCTCGCGGATTCGTTCGAGATAGCCCTCGACCAGCATCCGCGCCGTAAATTTTCCCGTCTTCATCCCGTCCTGCAGCCTGGCGACGGTCGCCTCTTCGAGCGAAACCGCCCGCGCCGCCCGCGCCGTCCCCTTCAACTGCGTCAGAATCCCGGCCGCCGCCAACCCGGCCGCCCCGATCTTCAAAAACTCCCGCCGGTTCGATTTTTTGTCCTTCATAAACTTATTTAAAGGGGAAAAGTGGAAAAGGGGAAAAGTGGAAAAGTTCGCTTCGCGCCTCGAAATATTACTTTTTCACTTTTCCACTTTTCCACTTTTCCACTTTTTCACTTTTTCGCGTCTTTCGAGGTCTTCCACTTCGTCCAGTTGGTGTCGGTGCCGATCTTCGTGCCGGTGAAATCGACCTTGATGCCGTTCAGGCTTTTGGCGAGCTTGACGAGGTCGGCGCGGTTGTAAAAATCGCACCAGATCAGATTCAGCGGGTATTTGCCGGCCCATTCGTTCCTGATCCACCCCAAAGCGACCGGGTTCGTCTGGTCGGCGAGCTCGCTGTTCGATTTCGGGTAGACCTTCGACAAAAAGCCCATCCCGATCAGCTGCCCGTTGTCGTCGGGCGTCACCGACGAGCGGACGGCGAAGAATTTTCCGGCGTACCGGCCGCTTTTCGCGTTTTCGAGCACCTTCAGCGTGCCGCTTTTGAAAACGTCCGGGTCCCAGCCGCCGACCCACGTGTTCTCTTCCCTGCGCTTCCAGAGAAACTCGTCGTCCGGCGCGTCGTCCGTGTCGAAGAGCGCGATCACCTGATTGTTCTGTTTCAGCTGCCACAATTCGCCGAGCCGGCTCGCCGGGCCGAACGTCTTTCCGCTCACCAGTTTATCGCCGAGCTTCGTTTTGACGAGCGCGACGAGCGCCGTCCAGTTAGCCTTTGTCAGACCCTCGAGCTCGCCCTGTTTTTTGCCCATCTCGGTCTGGTACTGCCGGTCCCAGAAATGGTTGAAGCCGAGCAGGACGACTTCGCGCGGGTGCGCGTCGGTGAACTTTTTGACGTCGTCGAGGATCGTCTCGAGCGGCGCGCCGTAGAGCCCGTGACAGGTCATAAAGACGCCTTTATTGTCGACGCAGACGCGGAGATCGAAATAGCGGACGCCGTCGTCGAGCATTTCGAGCGACGTTTTTTCCTGCGTCTTCGCCCAGTCGGTAAAGACCGAGCCGAACGAGAGAAAGCGCTTGACCTTTTTGTTGTCGGGCGACGAGAGCCCGTCGCTGTCGCCGAGCCCGATGCCCTTCGATTTGGTCGCAATGATCCCGAACGTCCCGGTGTCGTGCGTGCCCGGGATGACGAGCTCGTTGAGCTGTTTTTTCCCGAGCAGCGCCGCGTTGTCGCCCATCCACGTCGCCTGCGCCCGCGCTCCCCAAACGCAGCCGACGGCGATGATCGTTAACATCAAAAAGTTAAGAATTCTGTTTTTGATCATAGGTTTCGCGATTATTTACCAAATGATAATTCGTGGCGGCCGAAAAGCCAAGTTCGGGGTTTTAACGCAGATGCGCCAAGGCGCGAAAACGCAAAGGTTTGCCGGCCGCGTTTTCGTCGATGCGGATGTTTCGGTCTCCGCTCAAAATTACCGCCGCCGAAAAACCGGCCGAAATCTCTTTGCGCCTCCGCGCCTTCGCGTCTTTGCGTTAAAATAAATTACGTTACAATAAAACCCGTATCTTATGCCGCAAAACCATTTCGAACCGACCCTTTCATTCGCCGAAAATCTCGACCGCGAGGACGCGCTCGCCGCGTTTCGCGATCGATTCCACATCCCCAAAACCGCCGACGGCGCGGACGTTCTTTATTTTACCGGCAACTCGCTCGGCCTGCAGCCGAAACGGACGCGCGAATTCATCGAGCAGGAGCTCAAAGACTGGGAAACGCTCGGCGTCGAGGGTCATTTCGCCGCCAAACACCCGTGGATGCCGTATCACGAACTGCTGACCGCGCCGATGGCCGCCGTCGTCGGCGCGCGCCCCGTCGAGGTCGTCGTGATGAACTCGCTGACCGTCAACCTTCATCTCCTGATGGTCTCGTTTTACCGCCCCGCGGGCCGCCGAAACAAGATCGTCATCGAAAAGGGCGCGTTTCCGTCGGATCAATACGCCGTCAAATCGCAGCTCGAATTTCACCGTCAGGGCGGCGCGGCCGATTTTTTGATCGAGCTCGCGCCGCGCGCGGGCGAAAACTGCCTCCGCACCGAAGACATCGAACAAACGATCGCCGACCACGCCGGCGAGATCGCGCTCGTCCTTTTGGGCGGCGTCAACTACTACACCGGGCAGGCGTTCGAGATGGAACGGATCGCTCAAGCCGGTCACGCGGCGGGCGCGGTCGTCGGCTTCGATCTCGCGCACGCGGCCGGCAACATTCCGCTCGATCTGCACGACTGGGACGTCGATTTCGCGGCGTGGTGCTCGTACAAATATCTCAACAGCGGGCCGGGCGGCATCGCCGGCGTCTTCGTCCACGAGCGCCACGCCGACCGGTTCGATCTGCCGCGCTTCGCCGGCTGGTGGGGCCACGACCAGCGGACGCGATTTCTGATGGACGACCGCTTCGTCCCGATGCGCGGCGCGGAAGGCTGGCAGTTGTCAAACCCGCCGATCTTTCAGATGGCCGCGCTGCGCGCGAGTCTCGAGCTCTTCGCCGAGGCCGGAATGCCCCGTCTGCGCGAAAAGTCGCTCAAACTGACCGGCTATCTCGAATTTCTGCTCGGCGCGATCCGCGACGACCGGATCGAGGTCATCACGCCGTCCGATCCTTCGTCGCGCGGCTGCCAGCTGTCGATCCGTGTCAAAAATTCGGACAAATCGCTGTTCGAAACCCTGACGAAAAAAGGCGTCGTCGCCGACTGGCGCGAACCCGACGTGATCCGCGTCGCGCCCGTGCCGCTCTATAATTCGTTCCGAGACGTCTGGAAGTTTGCGGAGATTTTAAGGGAAAGTCTTGAGTCTTGAGTCTTAAGTCTTAAGTCCTTGTGATGGGAAATCGCCGTTGTTTAAGAAACGGCTATCATTTCGAGGACTCAAGACTTAAGACTCAAGACTCAAGACTAAAAAAAGCGCCTCGCCGGCGGCGGAGCGCTTTCGTAAATTTTTAGCTTCAGTGTTTGCGAATTACCGCATAAAGAATCCGAGCAGCCAGTAAAGCAGCAGGAAGACCAGGATCGTGCTGATCAAACCTCCGCCCCATTTCCACGCTCCGGCCGCCGCCAATCCGCCTCTTAATAAACCCATTGTTTTTTCCTCCTTGTTCTTTTTCGATACATCGTTTGATGCTCTGCCCGTTATTATGCAAAGAGCGTTCCAAAACCGCTTTTGCGTCAAAGCGAATGTTCTGCGAAAATAAATCCGAATTATGAGCAAACAAAAAGTGATCATCATCGGCGCCGGACTCTCGGGATCGCTGCTCGCGATTTATCTCGCCAAACACGGCATCGAATGCGACGTTTACGAAGCGCGCGGCGATATGCGCAGCGAAACGGTGGCGGCCGGCCGCTCGATCAATCTCGCGCTCTCGAACCGCGGCATCGCGGCGTTGAAGGAAGTCGGGCTCGACGAATATATGCTCGCCGAGGCCGTCCCGATGTTCGGCCGGATGATCCACGCGACCGACGGCGCGACGAAGCTTTTGCCCTATTCCGGCCGGACCGGCGAATACATCAACTCGGTCTCGCGCGGCGGCCTCAACGTCGCGCTGATGAACGAGGCCGAAAAATACGACGGCGTCCGGTTTCATTTCAACCGGCGCTGCACGGATTTCGACTGCGCGACCGGCGCGGTGCGGCTCGATACGGGCGAGATCCTCCGGGGCGACACCGTGATCGGCACCGACGGCGCGGGCTCGGTCATCCGCAACGCGATGTTCCAAACGGTCGAACGCTTCAGCTACTCGATCAAATGGCTCGAACACGGGTACAAGGAACTGAACATACCGCCGGGGGATTTCGGATTTCGGATTTCGGATTTCGGATCTGAAGAAAATCGGGATTCGGAGGGGTTGTTTCGATTGGAGAAAAACGCGCTGCATATCTGGGCGCGGCATTCGTTTATGATGATCGCGCTGCCGAATTTCGACGGCAGCTTTACCTGCACGCTCTTTCTCGCGCACGAGGGCGAGAACAGCTTTGCCGGGCTGACGGACGAACGCTCGCTGTTGAGCTTTTTCGAAACGAATTTTCCGGACGCGATCCCGCTGATGCCGACGCTCACGGAAGACTTTTTCGCGAATCCGACGGGCAATCTCGGGACCGTCAAATGCTTTCCGTGGAACGTCGGCGGCCGCGCATTGCTGATCGGCGACGCGGCCCACGCGGTCGTCCCGTTTTACGGTCAGGGGATGAACTGCTCGTTCGAGGACTGCCGCGTCCTCAACCGGCTCATCGAATCGCACGGCCCCGACTGGGAAACGATTTTCGGCGAATTCGCGATGATGCGCAAGCCGAACGCCGACGCGATCGCCGAGATGGCTGAGGAGAATTTCTACGAGATGCGCGACGCCGTCGCCGATCCGATCTTCCAGCGCAAACGCGCGCTCGAAACGCGGCTCGAACACGATTTTCCGGCCTATTTCTCGAAATATTCGATGGTCACCTTCCGCGAAGACCTGCCCTACGCCGTCGCCCGGCAGAAAGGCAACGCGCAGGACGAGTTTCTGATGCGGCTCTGCGCCGAATTCGAAGACATCGATCAGCTGAGCCTCTACGACGTCCTCCAAAAACTCCGCGAATACGCCTAGCCGGGAGCGCCGGCATCCTGCCGGCAAACGCGCTCGAGCGAAGCGAAGAAAGCTCGAAACTTCCGCGATTGAAACGCAACTTTCAGTTTTTGCGACGTTTGCGTCCGTTTCTCGCTTTGCTCGAACGGACGGCGGGCAGGGATGCCCGCGCTCCCGGTGGGGAAACTTTTCGGCGGCCGGCGTCGTTCGGGTCTTTATGAAAATCTTTAAACCGTTTGCGACGCTTTTCTTTTTATTCGTTTTCGTTTGCGGCCTCGGCGCCCAAACGAAGGACGATTCCGATCTTTTCAACACGCTCAAAGCCAAAGATTCGCAGCTCTTCGACGTCGGCTTCAACAAATGCGACATCGCGACCTTCGAGAACCTGCTGAGCGCGGATTTCATTTTCTACCACGATCAGGCCGGCCCGACGAATTCGAAAAAGGACTTTATCGCCGGCATCCGCGACGGCCTCTGCAAGCTCGATTACAAAGCGCGCCGCGAGCTCGTCGAGGGCAGTCTCGAAGTCTTTCCGCTGAAAAACAAGGGTGTGCTCTACGGCGCGATCCAAAACGGCCGGCATCGTTTTTACGCGCTCGAAAAGGGCAAACCCGAATACCTGACGGGCACCGCCCGCTTCACGCACTTATGGAAGCTCGAAAACGGCGAATGGAAGCTCGCCGAAAGCCTGAGCTACGATCACCAGGCCGCTAAATAACCGGGAGCGCGGGCATCCTGCCGGCAAACGCGCTCGAGCGAAGCGAAGAACGTGCGAAACTTCCGCGATTGAAACGCAACTTTCAGGTATTGCGACGCTTTTCGTTTGCGGCCTCAGCGCCCATAACTGGAGCGCGGGCATCCTGCCCGCCCGCGCGTTCGAGCAAAGCGAAGAAGGCGCGAAACGCTCGCGATTAATACGCCGCTTTTAGATATTGCGACGTTCGCGTCCGTTTTCGCTCCGCTCGAACGGACGGCGGGCAGGGATGCCCGCGCTCCCGGTTATTTGGCTGCCGTGTGGTGCGGCTGGTAGTTGCCGACCTCGACGCGGAAGCCGATGCTGATGCGGTTCCAGGCGTTGATCGTCGTCACGGCGAGCGTCAGATCGACCAGCTCCTGTTCGGAAAAATGCTTCCGCGCTTCTTCGAAGACCGCGTCCGGCACGTGGCCTTCGGTGATCTTCGTCAGCGATTCGGCCCACAACAGCGCGGCCCGTTCGCGATCGGTGTAAAACGGCGCCTCGCGCCACGCGTCGAGGACGAACAAACGCTGCTCGGTCTCGCCGAGCGCCCGCAGGTCCTTCGAATGCATATCGAGACAGTAGGCGCAGCCGTTGATCTGCGACACCCGAAACTTGAGCAGATGCAGCAGCGGCTTTTCGATCGACGATTTCCCGAGATACATCTCGAGCCCGAGCATCGCCTGATAGGCGTCCTTGTTGATATTCGTCAAACTGATTCGTTGTTTCATAATAAAAAAATACCCCTTATTAGTTTTGGAAGTTTGGGAAGTTTTGGAAGTTTGGGAAGTTGAAGGAATCTTCCCGAACTTGCCGAACTTGCCAAACTTTCTTTGAGCTGCGTTTTTCGCGGCTCTCATTAATCAAGACGAACGAACGCGGGATTTGTGACAGGCGACGGAAAAAAAATGGGACTGTAAAATAGATTGTGTAATCGAAGGCAAAAGCGGCGACAGCCGCGCTCGTGTCAGCAGCGTCGGCGGCAGCCGATGCACCGCCGCGCCGGTGTGACTTGACGGAAAACCTAAAACCCTTGTTGTCGAACGGTTTGCGATGCCAGGGCCCGGCCGGCGGACGGTGCATCGGCTATCGCCGACGCTACTGACCTCGCGCGGCTGTCGCCGCTTTTTTCCATTCGATTACACCATTACTTTTACAGCCCCTCACCGCGCGGCATACATTCGTCTCCGCGCGGCGTACATACGCATCCGCGCGGTATACATACGCATCCGCGCGGTGTACATTCGTCTCCGCACCCTATACATTCACATCCGCACCCTGTACATTCGCATCCGCACCCTATACATTCGTCTCCGCACCCTATACATACGCATCCGCACCCTATACATACGCATCCGCACCCTGTACATACGCATCCGCGCGGTGTACATACGCATCCGCACACTTTTTTTTCGAATGGTTAAGGAGGGCTAAGAAGTTTCTTTACTGCATTTACGAAAAGACCGCCGGGAACCGGGGAAATTCCGACCGGGCGGCGGCCGGAGCAGTCGAAATTTTGGGTAATGCCGCTTTTAACCGGGCATTTTTTCGCGAATCGGGTCGATTTTCGCGCTTTTTGGGGCAAACAGGCTTTATTTTTTTTCGTCGGCGGGAAGCAGACTCTCGCGCGAGGCGATCCAGCGCCAGCCTTTTTTCCCTTTTTTCCAGACGTCGAAGGCGCGGGTCCGGACGATTGTCGTGCCCGCGCCGCTTTTTTCGGTGTCGGTGATCGTGCTGACGACGATCGCCGTGTCGCCGAAGAGCCGCACTTCGAAATCGGCGGGCTCGGACGTTTCGACCGTCGCCGGATCGTCCGGTTTCTTCGTCCAGAAAGCGATCAGCGTCTTTTTATCGAAAAATTTCCCGGTCACGCCGACGAGCAAAAACTCGTCGTCCATCAGCCGCCCGAGCGTCGCCGCGTCTTTTTCCACCGAAGCCCGCGAGAGCTCCCGCGTCAGCCGGATCAGCTCCGCCTTCACACGCTCGTCCGACGAGCTCTTTTTCGCCTGTCCCTCGACCGCGGCCGGCAGCGCCCAGAAAAAAAGCAAAACGATCCACGCCGCATTCCGTCTAAAAATCATTTTCCAAACTCCTTTCATCGACATCGAAGCGATTTTAATCCAATACGCACTCCGACCCAAATCACCTTAGGACCTCTGCGCCTTGGCGCCTTGGCGTTAAAACGATTTCGGATTGCGGATTGCGGATTTCGGATTGCTCGAAACTCAAAACGGATTCAGATGCCGGGCATCCGGTCGGCGGGCGAAATTTCGGCGAGGGCGGCCAGCGATTCGAGTTTGTCGGGATTCATCACGCGGTAAACTTTGGCGATTTTGCCGTCGGCGATGTCGAACAGCGTCGCCGCGAAGAGCTTTCCGGCGTAAAAGGTGAGCAGCCCCGTTTCGCCGTTGATCGGGCAGAAAGCGTTGGTCAGCGCGCCGGCCGCTTTCCGGCCCGTGACGGCGAAAAGATGCGCGATCTTCGTTTTGCCGCGGACGACCCGGCGGGCCGCCGTCGCCTTGCCGCCGCCGTCCGAAATCAGCGCGGCCTCGTCGGCGAACAACGCGAGCAGCGTCCGCTCGTCGCCGGCGTGCGCGGCCGCCGTGAACCGTTCGATCAGCCGGCGGCGCTCGCGCTCGTTCGTCTCGAAACGCGGCTTGTCGGTGCGGACGCGCCGCCGCGCCCGGTGGATCAGCTGCCGCGAGGCGGTTTCGGTCTTCCCGACGATCCGCGCGACGTCGCGGTAATCGCAGTCGAAGACGTCGTGGAGCAGAAACGCCGCGCGCTCGACCGGCGAGAGGCGTTCGAGCATCACCATAAAGGCCATCGAGAGATTCGAGGCGAGCTCCACTTCCTCTTCGGGCGTCGGCCCCGGCGAGACGACGAGCGGCTCCGGCAGCCACGGCCCGATGTAGGTCTCGCGCTCGTTCGACGCTTTCCGCAGACGATCGATCGCGAGCCGCGTCGTGACGGTCACGAGCCACGCCTCGGGCGTCTCGATCTCGTCGGCCCGCGCCTGGTGCCATTTGAGATAGGCTTCCTGCAGAATGTCCTCGGCCTCGGCGTGCGTCCCGAGCATCCGGTAGGCGATCCCGAAGAGCCGCGGCCGGCAGTGGCCGAAGATCTCCACTTTTTTCTCTTCCCCAATCATAAAAACTTCCCCCTTCCCGATAAAAAAGACGGCCGACGCGCCGGTTTGTGACAGTTTTTTTATTTTACCAGATCGCGACGACCCGTTCGGGTTCGGCGGATTTCTTGGAAAATGCGGCGAAAAGCCGTAGACTTGAGGCGGGCTTTTTATTTAACGCAAAGACGCGAAGCCGCGAGGACGCAATGTTTTTTTTGGCTGTTTTCGCCGCCGAATAGTATCTCTGAAAGCCGGTTTTTTCCGTAAACCGGGCAATAATTATAAAAATCTTCGCGTCTTCGCGCCTTCGCGCCCCTGCGTTAAAAAACACCGGAAGCCGTCGACCATAACCGAATGAAACTACCGACAGAAATGATCGCCGCGATCGAAATCGGCGGACAAAAATACGAGATCGATCTCGCCGCGCCGCTCGACATCTCGATCCCGCTCGAATTCAACGGCCCGCAGCCGAACGCTTACGGCGTCGAACGGGCGACGAGCGAGCCGTGCGCGGCCGGCGCGCTCGTCGGCGACACGCGCCGCGGCGGGAGCTGCAACTTCGAACGATACGAGCTGATCCCGCACTGCAGCGGCACGCACACCGAAGGCGTCGGCCATCTCACCCACGAACGGATCAGCATCCGCGACTGTCTCCGCGACACGTTCATCCCCGCCGTCCTGCTCTCGATCGAACCCGAACCCGCCCGCGAAACAAACGAAACCTACTCAATCAAACTCGCCCCCGCCGACCCGTTAATCACCCGCCAATCTCTCGCCGCCGCCCTCGACCAAATCCGAAATCCGAAATCCGAAATCCGAAATCCGACGGCTTTGATCGTCCGCACGCTGCCCAACGACGCGGGCAAGCCGGCGCGCGCTTATCTCGACGAGATTCCGCCGTTCTTCTCGACCGCGGCGATCGAATGGATGCGCGAGAAGCGGTTTCGTCACCTGCTCGTCGATCTGCCGTCGATCGACCGGCTCTTCGACGAGGGCCGGCTTTCGAATCACCGGCTTTTCTGGAACGTCGGCGCGGGCGAATTCGCGGTCACCGAAAAGTCATTCAGACACCACACGATCACCGAACTGATCTTTGTGCCGGACGAGATTCCCGACGGCGAATATCTGCTGAATCTGCAGATCCCGCCCTTTATGACCGACGCCGCCCCGAGCCGGCCGGTTTTGTTTGCGATCAGATGATAGTTTAACGCGAAGGCACGAAGGCGCAAGGACGCAAAGATTTTTTTTGGCTGACTTTTCACAGCGAAACCTTTTCGCTTTTTAGCGATAATCGGCCGCTCCGGAAAAGCAGAAAAAAAATTCTTCGCGTCTTCGCGCCTTCGCGCCTTCGCGTTAAAACGAAAAACAAAAAGGACGGCCGATCACGACCGTCCTTTTTGTTTTTCGTTTTCGTCCCGCTTATCTGACCGGGATCTTGACTTCGCGGCCCGCGGCGAGCGGAGCGTTGACCGAGGTCAGACCGTTCAGGTTCGCGACTTCGACCGCGTTCGCGCCGTTGCGCTGCGCGAGCTTCGCGACCGTGTCGCCGGCCATCGCCTTGACGACGCGGACGCCGCCCGTCGGGGCGACCGTCTGCGGCTGGTTCGTCGGACGCTGGTAGGAAGTGTTCCGGACGCCGTTTCCGGCCGGGATGAAGACCTTGCCCGTCGGCACCGGCATATTCGGATTGGCGGCCATCAGGTCGGCGACCGAGATGCCGGTCCGGTTCGAGATGTTCTGCCACGTTTCGCCGGTCTGGCTCTTGGCGAGCGCCGTGTTGGTGACCTTGGTGTTGGTCGGCAGCCGTTTGAAGACCGCGACGACTTCGCCGGCCTTGCCCGCCGGGACGCGCACGACGTACGGTTCGGGCGGCGTCATATTCGTCCGCAGTTCGGGATTCAGATACCGCAGATATTCGACCGTCGTGTCCGAGGCCTGCGCGAGCAGACCGAGGCTCGTCGAGGACGGCACGCGGACCTGATCGTACATCAGCTGCGGCGCCGGCCGGACCTGGCCGAAGCCGTACTGCTGCGGGTTGTTGGCGATCAGGATCGTCGCCAGGATGTTCGGCACGTAGTTGCGCGTTTCGGTCGGCAGATACGGGTAAGCGACCCAGAAATTCGGCGTGCCGGCGCGCGAGATCGCGCGGTCGACGTTGCCCTCGCCCGAGTTGTAGGCGGCCATCGCGAGCTCCCAGTTGCCGCCGTAGCGGTTGGCGAGGAACTTCAGATAGCGGGCGGCGGCGCGGGTCGCGCCTTCAAAGCTGTTGCGCTCGTCGACGTAGGCCGTTTTCCGCAGACCGAACCGCGAGCCGGTTCCCGGGATAAACTGCCAGAGGCCCGAAGCCGCGGCCCACGACATCGCCGTCGGTTTCCACGCGCTTTCGACCTGGCCGAGCCACGCCATATTTTCGGGCACGCCTTCCTCGCGGAAGATGCGGCGCGCCATCCGCATAAACATACCGGAACGGTAAAGACCCGTTTCCATCGTCGCGCGGCCGCGGCCCTGATAATAATTGATGAACTGCTGGATCATCGGGTGAAACTGGAATTTCATCCCCAGCGAGTTGTTGTCGACCGCCATCTGGACCATCCGGATCTGGATCTGCGCCTGCGGCGTGTCGACGTTGGTTTCCTCGGCGTTGAGCTCGAGCTTGGCGAGATCGTCGAGCGGCGACGGTTCGAATTTCTGATCGGTAAAGCCCTGCGCGACTTCGTTGGACGGCGACGTCGCGCCGTTCGGGACGGCGGCCGTGATCAGCGCGTTCGAATTGGTCGGCTGTTCGACGCTCGGCGCGGTCAGGACGAGCTTCGAAACGTCGTCGGCGAGTTTGTTGTCGATGTTCCAGCTGCAGGTCGCCGACAGCGAGCGGATCTGCGGCGTCTGTTTTTCGGTCGGAAACTCCATCCGGTAGACGGTTTCGATCAGCTGATTGTAGCAGTCGCGCGCCTTGGCGTTGTTGTTCGAAGTCAGATTGATGCCCGACATCAGAAAAACCTCGACCGAATGGTCGAAGTCTTCACGCGCCTGCGGGCGGCGGTTGTCCTGCAGATTGAGCAAACCCTGTTTGAAATAGCGGCCGGCGTCGGAAGTGACCTGCAGAATGCGCGCCTCGGCCTGTTCGGCCTGCACGGGCTTGGTGTTGTTTCTTCCGTCCGAGGTCGTCGAGGTCACCTGCGCGGCGACGAAAGAATTGAATGCGAAAAATAAAATTGCGGTAAAACTAAAAACCTTTAACAGGCATGTTTTCATCAATTTCGTCTATACTCCTTAGTAAAATTTTCGGGGTTAGGGCGAATCGCTGAAACGACCTAATACAACCGGCGTCAAAAAACTTAACGCCTTATTAAATGAAAAGTTTCTTTTTTGTCTCTTAGTTGTATGATGACAGTTAAAAAACCACCTTCAACCTAACACACAAAAAACCCCTTGTCAAAACGCGAAAGGTCGATAAATGCTGCCTTCCGCGCGAATTACTTATCAAAATCCCGAAGTCGATTGACAAAACTTATGACTTGGGTCGAGCCGCCTGCGACTTTTCCTTCGCCGGCGGAACGGTCTTTTCCCGAAGCGCCTCACGAAACACCTCGCGCACATTCTCCACGTATATAAAGGTCAAATCGTCGAGGACTTCCTGAGGTAAATCTTCGAGATCGCGTTTATTCGGAGCCGGGATGATCACCGTCTTGATGTGCGCGCGCCGCGCCGCGAGAATCTTTTCTTTGACTCCGCCGATCGGCAGGACGTTGCCTCTTAAAGTGATCTCGCCGGTCATCGCGACTTCCTTGCGCACCGGGCGCTGCGAAAGCACCGAGACGAGCGCCGTCGCCATCGTGATCCCGGCCGACGGGCCGTCCTTCGGAATCGCGCCCTCGGGGATATGGACGTGGATGTCGTAGTTTTCGAAATCCTCCTCGTTGATGCCGAGCTCGGTCGCGCGCGCCTTGGCGTAGGAATAGGCGGCCTGCGCCGATTCCTGCATCACCTCGCCGAGCTGGCCGGTGAGCTGGAGTTTGCCCTTACCGCGCGTCTTGAGCGCCTCGATAAAGAGGATGTCGCCGCCGACCGCCGTCCACGCGAGTCCGGTGACCGTCCCGATCGAGTCCTTTTTGAGCGCTTCCTCCGGAAAGATCTTCGGCGCGCGCAGATAGCCGCGAACGGTGTTGGCGGTCACGCGGACGGGCTCGAACTTATCCTCGTCCTCGGCCTTTCGGCGGGCGACCTTGCGGCAGATCTTGCCGATTTCCCTTTCGAGCTGGCGAAGGCCGGCTTCCTGTGTGTATTCGCCGATGATCTTCGCGAGCGCCTTGCGGTCGAACCGGACGTCTTCCTTTTCGAGACCGTTCTCGTCGACCTGTTTCGGGACCAGATGCCGGCGCGCGATCTCGAGCTTTTCCTCCTCGGTGTAGCCCGACAGCGAGATGATCTCCATCCGGTCGCGCAGCGCCGCCTGGATCGTGTCGAGGACGTTCGCCGTCGTCATAAACATCGCGTTCGAAAGGTCGAACGTGACGTTTAAATAGTTGTCGCGAAACGTGTGGTTCTGTTCCGGGTCGAGCACCTCCAAAAGCGCCGACGACGGGTCGCCCCGGAAATCCGCGCCGACCTTGTCGATCTCGTCGAGCATAATCAGCGGGTTGTTCGTTTCGGCCTGCTGGATCGCCTGGACGATCCGGCCCGGCATCGCGCCGACGTAAGTCCGGCGATGCCCGCGAATCTCGGCCTCGTCGTGAAGACCGCCCAAAGAGATGCGGACGAACTTGCGGTTCAGGGCCCGCGCGATCGACCGGCCGAGCGAGGTCTTGCCGACGCCCGGCGGGCCGACCAGACAGAGGATCGAGCCCTTCGGCTTCTCGCGCAGCTTGCGGACCGCGAGCGCCTCGACGATCCGTTCCTTGACGCGCTCCAGTCCGTAATGATCCTCGTCGAGAATCTTTTCGGCCTTTTTGAGATTGAGATTGTCTTTCGACGAACGGGACCACGGCAACTCGGTCATAATGTCGAGCCAGTTTCGCAAAGTCGCCGTCTCGGCCGTGTCCGGGTGCATCCGTTCGAGCTTCTTCAACTGCCGGAGCGCCTCTTCCTCGGCGTGCGACGGCATCTTCGCCTTTAAGATCTTGTCGCGATACTGCTCGATCTCCTCGAACAGCTCGTTGCCTTCGCCGAGCTCCGACTGGATCGCCTTCAATTGCTGGCGCAGGAAATACTCGCGCTGCGAGCGGTCGATGTCGGCGCGGGCCTGCGTGTTGATCTCCTGCTGGACGGTCAGCACCTCGATCTCCTTGCTCAGCAGATCGTTGACGCGGCGCAGCCGGAGCACCGGATCGAAGATGTCGAGCACGCTCTGCGCGTCCTCGACTTTGAGTTCGAGATTCGACGCCGAAAGATCGGCGAGCCGGCCGGCGTCGTCGAGATTGGCGATGATCGCGAGCACTTCGGGCGAGATGTTCTTGCCGAGATTGGCGGCACGCTCCATCGACGCGCGGACGTTTCGCACCAGCGCTTCGACCTCGAGCGAGTTGACCGGCGGGTTCGGTTCGGGAATCGGCGTCAGCTGGGCCTTGATGTAATCGCCGGTCGCGTCGATCTTCTCGACGTGGGCCCGCGAAAGTCCCTGAATGAGAATGCGGATCCGGCCGTCGGGCAGCTTGAGCATCCGCATAATGACGGCGACCGTGCCGACCTTGAAGAGGTCTTCCTGCGCCGGTTCCTCCTTGTCGACGTCCTTCTGCGAGACGAGCATGATCATCCGGTTCTGGCTCAAAGCCTCGTCGACCGCCTTGATCGAACGATCGCGCGAGACGAAGAGCGGCACGATCATAAACGGGTAGATCACGATGTCGCGGAGCGGCAGCACCGGCAGCTCGGGCGGAATCTGCATCTGAGGATCGCTGATCTCGCCGTCGACCATTTTTTCCGAGAAATCTTCAATTTCTTCCATAACCTTTAATGTTAGAAAAAAATAGACGAAAGGGCAAAGTTGAAGATTTTAACTCGGATGCGGGGCCAGGGCTTCGGCAAAGTCGCGCTGAGCGAATATTAATCTGTCAGTTGTGATCTACGATCTGTCATCTATTCCGAAGAGCCGCCGGTTTAACCTTCGGAATAGATAAAAAGACACTAAATTTCTTTAGTGTCTTTTTAGTGTTTTTCGTGTCTTCGTGGATCGAAAACAACCGCTCGCCGGCCGGGCTTTTCATTGACCGGCAGATCTCGCGGCGGGTTGTCTCAAAAATCATTTAAATCGGCGGTTTCGGCCGGAGCCCGTTCAAGAAGGTTTACTTTCTACCTTTGACCTTCGTCTTCTTGTCGTTGGCCTTGTCGCGCGAGCGGACGAGGTATTTGAGCTCGGTCATAAATTCCGAGACGTCTTCGAATTCGAGATAGACCGAGGCGAAGCGGACGTAGGAGACTTTGTCGAGCGCTTTCAGGCGGCGCATGATGATCTTGCCGATCTCGCTCGTCGAGAGCTCGCGGTCGGCCGAATCCTGAACGGCCTTTTCGACCTCGTTGACGATCGCTTCGAGCTGCGCGGCCGAGATCGGCCGCTTTTCGCAGGCGCGCAGGAGCCCGGCCATGATCTTGCTGCGCTCGAAGATCTCGCGCCGGCCGTCTTTTTTGACGACCATATACGGGATCTCGTCGATCCGCTCGTAGGACGTGAAACGCCGGCCGCAGAGAATGCATTCGCGGCGGCGGCGAATCGAATCGCCGTCCTTCGACTCGCGCGAATCGACGACCTTGTCTTCCAGATGACCGCAAAATGGACAACGCATAAATTTTGGTTTCAGGTTTCAGGTTTCAGGTTTCAGGTTTCGGTTTCCAGTTCATTCACGTTTTTAGGACTTGAAACCTGAAACATAGAACCTGAAACTTCATTTTCTTCGCCTTCTTCGATCTCTTCGACGGCGTGCTCGCTCGACAGCAGGCTGCGGAAGCGCGCGATCGAGATGTCGCCGTGGAAGAGGTAATAAAACCCGAAAATCAGGGCCGGCGCGAAATAGACCAGATGCATAATGATCGAAATCGCCGCCGCGTCGTTCTGTTCGACGCCGAGAAAGATCAGCCCGCCGGCCGTGACCGCGTGAAACGCGCCGGCCGCGCCGCCCGGCGTCGGGATCAGCGAGCCCATCGCCGCCCAGAACATCACGAACATCGCGCCCGCGAGCGGGATGTGAAACGGCAGGTTGAAGGCGAGAATCACGAACCACGTCGGGATCGCGATCGAGAACCAGAGCGCGACCGTCCAGAAAACGACCCAGAACAGCTCGCGGACGCTCTTCAGGATCTGGAGCGACGCCGCCAATTGCCGCAAAAGGCTCAGAAACAGCCGCCGGATCCGCTGCGGGATGAACTTGCGGTCGGTGACGCGCTCGAACCACGCGATGATCGGCGCGGAAAACTTATGATAGACGAACAATCCGATAAACCCGACGACGACGCCGGCGAGCATCAGGTTGCCGATCAGTTTGACGAGCGCGAACTGCGTCGCGTAATCGCGCTTGCTCGCCGCGGGCGGATCGAAAAACAGCAGCGTCACCGAAAAAAAGCAGATCAGCGCCGCGAGGTCGAAGATCCGTTCGAGTCCCAACGTGACGAGCGCCGCCGACGGCCGGACGCGCCGGTCGCGCATCGGGAGCCACATCGGCCGGACGATCTCGCCCGCCCGTCCGACGAAAAAGACGGCCGCGAACCCGACCGTCGTCGTCGCGAACAGTTCCTTGAGCGACGATTCGGTGATCGGTTCGAGCAGCACTTTCCAGCGAAAGGCCCGCAGCAGATACCCGAGACAGATCACCAGCACCGCCAGCGTGATATAGATCGGGTTCGCCTTGCCGAGGCTTTCCCGGACTTCCTGCCAGTTCAGCGTGCGCCCGAAAAACCACAAAAGAAAGACGGCGAACAGGCACAATAAAATGAATTTAAGAGATTTTTTTAAACTGCTCGATTCCAATTCCGAAATACTGCCTTTGATAAAATATTAAAGCCAATCTGAGTCTTAAGTCCTAAGTCTTGAGTCTTGAGTCGATTTTCGATCGCCGAACTCATCGCACGACTCCGGACACAGCCCCAGATCAAGTTATAAATAAATTCGCGCACAACCCCGGTTGGCCCCCGCAATTATGCCGCAAAAATTCAAGATTACAGTATTTCCGCCGAAAACCTAAGCCACAGCACGAAAAATCAGTAAAAACATTCGGATTTCGGACCATTTCGATTTCGGATTTCGGATTTCGGATTTCGGATTGTCTGTTGAGGACGGTTTCGATTTTAGATGAGGAAACTGTGATAAAGAAAAAAGGAAACTTTCCTAAAGACAATACCTTCGCCAAATTAAAGA
>JAFDVJ010000127.1 GCA_018269075.1 Acidobacteriota bacterium | reverse complement strand
GTGAACGCGCCTTTTTCGTGGCCGAAGAGCTCCGATTCGAGCAGCGTTTCGGTCAGCGCCGCGCAGTTGATCGCGACGAACGGCCGGTCGCGGCGCGGGCTGTTGAGATGCACGGCCTGCGCGGCGAGTTCCTTGCCGGTGCCCGATTCGCCGGTGATGAGGACGGTCGAATCGGTCGGCGCGACCCGGCGGATGATCTCGAAGACGCGCTGCATCGGCGCGCTTTCGCCGATCATATTGCGGTTTAAGGCTTCGTCGCGGAGCCGCGCGTTCTCGCTTTCGAGCCGCGCGAAATGGCGGGCATTTTCGAGCGCGACGGCGGCGATGCCGGCGACGGCCGTCACGAACCGGAGATGGCTTTCGTCGAAACGGCTCTGCGCGCTCGCCAGATAAATCACGCCGAGCGTCTTTTCGAACAATCGGACGGGCGCGCAGAGGACGGAGGAAATCTTTCTGAGGAAAAGGCTTTCCGCGTTCTGCAGCGCGGCGACGGCGGCGAAGTCGGCGACGAGAATCACTTTTTCTTCGGCGAGGACCTGTTTGACGATCGTGCTGCTGACGCCGGCCTCGTCGGTGCCGGCGGCGCGGTTAAAGCCGGCGGTTTCGATCGTTTCGCCGTTTTCGTCGACGAGCACGATCGCGCCCTCGTCGGCCGGGACGACTTCGAAGACGCGCCGCAGCAGCTCCGTCCGGAGCTCTTCCGCGTCGTGCAGGACGTTGATCTTTTCGATGATCTGGAGAATCGCCGTCAGGTCGCGGGCCATCGCGCCGAAGACTTCCTCGACGCGCAGCCGGACGGAGTTTTCCGGCAGCCGGAATTCGGTCCGATCGAAACGGACGCCGCCCGTTTTCTCGAATGTCCCGTCGGACGAGAAAACGAGCTTGAAATCGCCGATCGTCAGCCGGTCGCCGTCTTCGAGCCGCATTTCCTCCAATCGGCGGCCGTTGACCTCGATGCCGTTGAGACTTCCGAGATCGCTGACGAAATATGCGTCGCCGCGCCGCCGGATCGTGCAGTGCCGGCGCGAAACCGACGAGTCGGCGAGGACGATCGCGTTCGCGGCCTCGCGCCCGACGCCGGTTTCGTCCGCGTCGAGCGCGAAAACCTCGCCCTTGCCTTTTTCCGAGATGATTTTAAGTCTGGCCGTCATCGTCCGAACTCAAGTGAACGCTGCGAAAAGGTTATGAGTTCCGCCTTCAGGCGGCTTCAAGCTGCATTTGAAAGCAATTCCGCCTAAAACGCGCGGCCGCCTGAAGGCGGAACTCAAAACCTTTTTCACAGCCACTATAACCGTAATTTTATTCCGAAACAATCTATCCGTTCGGTTTGCACGACTATCCGATCGGATAGCTTTTCGTTTGCCGGAAGCAGGACGAGTTTTGCCCGAATTCGCGTTAAATTCACGTATTTCAACGTCTTAACTGTTTTTTGGAAATTTGGCACGGGGCTCGCACTAAAGGGAAAGCGGAAAGCTGGTAAAGCGAAAATTCAAAAAATAAGGAGAAAAATTATGAAAAAGCAATCATTAAAATTATTCGCGATGTCTTTGGTTCTCGGTCTGGCGGCGGTTTTCGCCGGCGCGACGGCGGCGAGCGCGCAGGACAAGATGTCGTTCGAGACGAAGTTCGATTTTTACGTCGGCAAGCAGAAGCTCGCGGCCGGCAAATACTTTTTCGAAGAAACGAGCTACGGCAAATACGTTTTGCGGAGCGCCGATACCCGCGAAGTCCGGCTCGTCGTCTTCAACCTCGCGACGAAAAACACGGCGCCGGCGGAAAGCGAGCGCGTGCTGTTCAACCGTTACGGCGAGACTTATTTTCTGAGCGCGCTCTTCGACCGCCGCGACGCCGACGGCAAACAGCTGATCGAATCCGGCTACGAAAAACGCGTCCGCAACGGCGCGACCGACGAGAAACTGGCCGACGAAAAAAGCAAACCGACCAAGGTGGCCGTCAACCTCGCGCGGGAATGAATTTGGAGAGTCTTGAGTCCTGAGTCCTGAGTCTTGAGTCTTCAGACGGAGGTCCTTTCAAAAAAATTCCGACAGATAATCCGACCGAGCCTGTTTCAGAGGTTCGGTCGGATTATCTGTCCCGGGATCTCCTGCCCGATTCTTCTAATTTCCGCGAAAAAAAAGGTTGTTCGAATTGAGACCAATCCGAAATCCGAAATCCGAAATCCGAAATCCGAAATCGTTCTATTCTTGTTTGAAAAGAATCGCGTCGCTCGTCATCGTGGCGCGGGAGACGGCGAGCTGTTTGCCGTCGTTCGACCACGCGAAGCCGAAGATGTAGTTGTCGTTGAAATTCGTCAGCCGCTTCGGCTTTTCGCCGTTTAAGGGCAGCAGCCAGACGTTCGCGAAGCCGTTTTCGTCGTTGGCGAACGTCAGGTTTTTGCCGTCCGCCGTCCAGCGCAGGAGAAACTGGCCGTCGCCGTATTTCTGGACGGCGCCCGCCGGGAGCGGCAGTCTGCGGGTCGCGCCGGTTTCGAGCGACATCGTTTCGAGCGCGTGAATCCGCTTCGTTTCGTCCCAGAAAACATAAGCGATGCTTTTTCCGTCGGGCGCCGCCGCGTAGTTGATGAGCGGTTTGTCGGTCACTTTGACGGGGGCGTCGAGCGCCGGCGTGTCGCGGTAGAGACAGCTGTATTTCGGGCACTGCGTCATATAAAAGACGACCGGCGCGGCGGCCGCGCAGGCGACGTTCCATTTGCCGTTCAATACCTGCGGGTCGCGGCCGTCGATATCCATCCGCATCGCGCCGCCGAGCTGGTTTCCCATCACGTTGTGAAAAATATATTTCCCGTCGCCGGAAACGCACGGCGAGAGCTTGAGATACGGATCGCTCGTCAATTGCTTTTTGTCGCTGCCGTCGGCGTTCATCCGCCAGATTTCGGCGTTGCCGTTGACGTTCGACGCGTAGACGAGCCGGTTGTCGGGCGTCCAGCCGAGGCCGATGCCCTCGGTCTTGCCGTCGGTGACGCGCCGCGCCTGCGCCGGATTGTCGGCCGGCATCGTCCAGACGCTGATCAGAAAGTCGGTCTGGAGACCGAGCAGGCTGCGGCCGTCGGCGGTGATGCTGAGACTGCTGTAGCTGTTCAGATCGCGTGTGATCTGGCGCATCGCGCCGGTCGCCGCCTCGATCTTCCAGATCTGCGTCCGAAACTCGCGCGAATTGCTGAGCGTGACGAGAAAGCCGCTGTCGTCGGGCAGCCAGACGAAACGGTTCGGCTGGATTTTGTTTTCGAGGTCCTTCCAGATCACTTTCGGCTCGCCGCCGTCGGCCGGGATTTGGGCGAGCGCCGGGTAGCGTTCGCCGTTTTCGTTGTGAAACAATCCGAAGGCGATCGTTTTTCCGTCCGGCGTCCAGACCGGCGTGTAGAGGACGGTGTTCGAAAAGCTGCGGACCTCGCGCTCGTCGCCGCCGTCGACGGCGTTCGTCATCAGCAGATAGCGGGCATTCCGGTCGTCAGACCGCGCAAAGGCGATCCGGCGGCCGTCGGGCGAAACCGAAACGCCCGGCATACAATCGTGAACGATCCGCTGCGGCGCGCCGCCGAGCGCCGGAATGCGAAAGATCTCGCCGACCGATTTGCGGTCCCAGACGTTGAAATAGATCCAGTCGTTGTCGGGCGAAACGGCGAGCCCCTGATAGACGTTTTCCGACGGCGCGAAGACCTGCACGACGCTGCCGGTCGCGGTCTGTTTGAGCCAGAGCGTCTGCCGCGCGCCGTCGTCGGTGACATAGGCGATATAGCGGCCGTCGGGCGAGATCACCGCGTCGTAGACCTTGCCGAGGTTCGTGAGCCGCGTCGAAACGGCGTTCTCGAAATCGCCCGGCGCGGTCTTCGGGACGGAAAAACGCCAGACGGCGAACGCGATGCCGGCGAGGAGCGCGGCCGCGAACAGGGCCGCAGCGGCTTTCGTCCAGCCGCGGCCGCCTTTCCGGGACGCGATTTCGGGCCGGTCGAAGATTTGCGTCGACGCGCGGATCTCGGCGGTCGAGGGCCGCAGGCGCTCGTTCGAATCCGAAGTCGGATCGCCGAGCGCGCGGCGCAGGCGCTTGAGATCGGCGATCAGATCGGACGCCGTTTGATAGCGCAGATCGCGGTCTTTTTCGAGCAGCTTGAAGACGATGTCTTCGAGCGCCGGCGGGACGTTCGGGTCGGTTTCCGAAAGCGGCGCGGGCGTTTTATGAAGGATCTCGTCGAAGGTTCCGGCCGGCGTCGCGGCGCGAAACGGCAGCCGGCCAGACAACATCTCGTAAAGCAGGACGCCGAGGCTCCAGAGATCGGTGCGGCCGTCGAGCTTTTTCCCGAGCGCCTGTTCGGGCGACATATACTGGACCGTGCCGACGAGCATCCCGTCCTCGGTCCGGGCGCGCGTCACGTCCTGTTCGGAAACTTCCTCGGTGATCATCTTCGCGAGGCCGAAATCGAGAACCTTGACCTGATCGCGGTGGTTGACGATGACGTTCGACGATTTGATGTCGCGGTGAATGATGCCGCGCCGGTGGGCTTCGTCGAGCGCGTCGGCGATCTGCGCGGCGATCTCGAGCGTCTCGGGCAGATCGAGGCTGCCCGCCTGAATCCTTTCGGCGAGCGTCTCGCCCGCGACGAGCTCCATCGCGAGAAACGGCGGGTCGGCGGCCGCGTCGATCTCGTAGATCGTGCAGATGTGCGGGTGATTGAGATTGGCGGCGAGCCGCGCTTCCTGCAGAAAACGGTTAAGCTGCCGGCGCTCGCCCGCAACGTCCGGCGGCAGCAGCTTGAGCGCGACCTTGCGCGCGAGTTTCGTGTCCTCGGCGAGATAGACCTCGCCCATCCCGCCCGCGCCGAGCTTTTTCAGGATTTTATAATGCGAAATCTGTTCGACCACCAAAATTTTTAACGTCAAATACGGATTAATGTTCGCGCAGATTTTACGTTACACAAAAGCGTTTGAATTTGCCAATTGGCAGATGGTTCGTCGTTTGTTGCCGTTTGTCGGGGATGGCTTTGGCTCCGACTTCAACCCCAACAAACTGGGCGACCTACGACCACGACTGGCTGACGCGCGGCGTCGGTTTATCGCTCGATCGGTGCCTCCGCGTCGAGATCGAGCCGTCGTCGCTGGTTTTCAGCCCGAAAGCCGAAGCCACCGTCTTTACAGGCGGTGGAGTTTTTACTACTGATTAATTTACTGGTAGGCAATCGAGGTACTGGTTTTGTCGGCCAACTTTCGCGGATTGATGCTTACGCGTATGACCCCTGATTCGTCGAGATAGTATGATATTTCATCTTGATCTTTTTCGATTGCTTCGGCTATGAACTTCGAGACAACCGACAACCGGTAATGATATTTATCTGCCTCAAGAGAATAGTTAAAATCTAGTTCCTGGTGGTCGGCGAATTTTTCGTCCAAAAGCTTATTTTCAATTAAATCCTCAATTGTTCCGAAAGAATTAAACTGTCGTCGGTATTCTGTTTCGGCACTTCGGAAATGTTTGATGTAAATTCTGGTGTCTTCATCGTCCAATCGTTTCTGAATATGACTTTCCACACAACCGGATAAGGAGTAAAACAAAAGCACCAAAGTTAATAGCTTAAAGATATAATTCATAATTATCACCTTGGTTTAATAAGGGTTTTCCCAAGCTTATCCCTGAAAATACTCTGGTTAAGTAATTCTATCATCGACAGCAACCTATTTTCATCACTAACCGAAAACTCAATTAGCTAATATATTTTTCTAAATCGGGCATTTCAAAGTTTGGTACATAAGAACAAGATAGTTCGAGCCTTCTTTTTGTAAAAACATCCCTAAATCTAACTTGGCGAGAGATATTGGAACAAACAACGAACAAGATCATCTTGAACAAACCCGCCCGATCGGGTATCGTTTCATTTGTGAAACAAGTTCTGAATCCGCCGAATCCATACCTCAAATATTCCGCCGAATTTCTGGGCGAGCCGCCGGCGGCGCGGCTCGAGGTTTACGAGGAGGCGACGACGCGCTCGATGATCTCGAAAAGCACGCTGCCGCCGCTCGGCGTGCGCTACACGGTCAACTGCTACCGCGGCTGTATTCACGCCTGCACTTACTGCTTCGCGCGGCGCTATCACGAATTCCTCGGCTACGGCGCGGGCACCGATTTCGAGACGAAGATCGTCGTCAAGACGAACGCGCCGGAAGTTTTGCGGGCGGATCTGAAAAAGACGAAGGAGAAGATCAACCATCTCGAATTCTCGTTCGCGACCGATCCGTACCTGCCGCTCGAAGCGAATTACGAGCTGACGCGGCGCTGTCTGACGGTCTGCCGCGATTTTCGGATGCCGGTCGCGGTGATCACGAAATCGCCGCTCGTGACGCGCGACATCGATATTTTGAAACAATTGAAATCGACCGTCTTTTTCTCGATCCCGTTCCCGACGGTCGAAAAATCGCGCCCGTTCGAGCTCCACACGCCGACGCCGGCCGTCCGGTTTCGCGCGATGAAGACGCTTTCGGACGCCGGTCTCCGGGTCGGCATCGCGATCGCGCCGATCATTCTCGGCTACAACGACGCCGACATTCCGGCGCTTCTCGAACGCGCCCGCGAAAACGGCGCGACGAAGGCCTTCATCAATCTGATCCACATCGATTCGGATTCGATCGAGGAGTATTTCGTCGGCCGCCTGCGCGAGCGGCTGCCGCTCCAGGCCGACAAGATCATCAACCAGCAGAAGCGCGAGCGCGGCGGCACGCTCCGGCATCAGACCTTCGCCGACCGCGCCGGCCGGACCGAAAAATGGCAGACGGCCGTCAAATTGTTCGAGCTCCATTTCCGGCGGCTCGGCTTCGAGCGCTTCGAAAAGCCCGAACCGCCCGAAAACGCGCCGGAAACGCCCGCGCCGGTGCAGGGAAAACTGTTCTGAAAACCTTTATTTTTCGCCGTCTCGCCGGCAAGCGCCGCTTCTCGCGGCGGGGCTCGTCTTATCAGAGAAAATTATTTTGTTGACAATGGATAGCCGATGTTGTCGAATAGAGAAATCCAAATTCTGAAAAAACGAGAAACACAGCGGGGAAAGCGATGAAAATAAGGGTCTTTTTGACGGTGTTATGTTTGGCGCTCGGCGTCAACGCGGCGACTTTTACGGTTACGAAAACGGCCGACACGAGCGACGGCGTCTGCGACGCCGACTGCAGTCTGCGCGAGGCGATCACGGCGGCGAACGCTTTGCCCGGCGCCGATAAGATCATTCTGCCGGCCGGCGTCTACACGACGACGATCGCCTCGTCGGGCAACGAAAACGCGAACGCGAACGGCGATTTCGACATCACCGACAGCGTCACGATCAGCGGCGCGGGCAAAACGTCGACGTTCGTCGAGGCCAACGCTTCGGCGGGCGTCGCGATCGACCGCGTCTTTCATATTCTCGGCCTTTCGACGACCGCCGTGATCGAAGACCTGACGGTCCGCAACGGCCGGACGACCTCGACGGCCGTCGCTTTTCGCGGCGGCGGCATCCGCAACGAAGGTTCGCTGACGCTCCGTAACGTGAACGTCACCGGCAATCAGACGGCGTCGCGCGGCGGCGGCATCGCGAGTCTCGGCGTCGGCACGTTTCTCGATCTCGACCGAGTGACGGTCTCCAACAATACCGCCAATTCGACCGCCGTCAGCACTTTCGGCGGCGGCGCGTTTACCAACTTTTCGACCGTCCGGATCCGCAAAAGCGCGTTTTCCGGAAATCAGGCGATCACTTCGACGACCGCCAACCTGATCGGCAACGGCGGCGGTTTTTACGCGCTCGACGGTTCGGTCGAGATCAAGGACACGACCGTCATCAACAATACCTGCGGCGGCACGTCGAACGCGAATTCGTCGGACGGCGGCGGCCTGCGGTTCGTCAACGTCGCCGGCGCGATGAACGTCGATCTCGATCGTCTGACCGTCAACTTTAATCAGGTCATCTCGGGCGCGGCGGCCGGCGCGGGCATCAGCACGGGCAACGCGGCCGGCGCGCCGGACACTTTGACGTTCGTGCTCGCCAACAGCAATGTTTCGAACAACAGCAGCACGAGCGCGGTCGCCTCGCCGAGTTCGGCGGGCATTCTGCTCAACGGCCTCGGCCTGCTGACGGCGACGATCGTCAATACGAGCGTCGTCAACAACGCGGTCTCTTCGATCAACCCGAGCTTTCCGGGTTACGGCGGCGGAATTTATATGGGCGACGCCAACGTGACGATCCAGTCGAGCCGCATCACCAACAACAGCGCCGAGATCGGCGGCGGCATCCGCGTCGATTCGGCGATCTCGACCGGCCCGACGTTCACCGGGACGCTGAACCTGATTTCCTCGACCGTTTCCGACAACAACGCGCGGATCGGCGCCGGGATCGCGAATCTGCCGACGACGCCGACGGTCGACGCCCCGAACGGCGGCGCGACCGCGCTGTTCGTCAAAAACTCGACGATCGGCAACAATTTCGCGACCGCCGACGGCGGCGGCATTCTGCAGGATCAGCCGGCCGGGACGACCGCCGCGAGCATTATCAACAATTCGACGATCGCTTCGAACCGGGCCGATTCCGACGCCATCGGCGGCGGCACCGGCGGCGGCATCAACAACACGGCCGGCACCGTCACGATCAAGAACACGATCGTCGCCGACAACGCGGTCGGCGCGCCGCCGTTCGCCGGTAAAACGTCGAAGGACGAAAAAGACTTCGGCACGCCCGGCGGTCTCGATCTCGCCGGCAATTTCGTGTCGGCCGACTACAACCTCTTCGAGACGCCGGCGACCGGCACGATTTCCGGCGCGACGGCCAACAACATCACGGGCGTCGATCCGAATCTCGGCGCGCTCGCCAACAACGGCGGCTTCGGCCGGACCTATCGCCTGAACCCGGGCAGCGCCGCGCGCGACGCGGGCGATCCGGTCAATTGTCAGGACAACGCGAACGCCGCCGTCGCGCGCGACGAGCGCGGGCTGCCGCGCGATCAGGGCGGCGTCCGCTGCGACATCGGCGCGCTCGAAGAGGGCGGCGTCGTCTGGGACGGCGGCGGCGCGGACAATAATTTCACGACGGCCGCCAACTGGGAAGGCGACGTCGCGCCCGCGATCGGCGATTACGTGATCTTCAATTCGAATACCGTGAAGAGCATCACCGTCGACGGCAATCAGGAAGTCTGGGGCGTCATCTACGGCGGCGGCTACGCCGGCGCGATGACGATCGACGGCGGCGAACTGCGCGTCCGCGACGTCTTTTATCTCTACGCCGGAAATGTTTTCTGCGTCAACTCGGGCGTACTGAATATGGCGCCCGATTCGAGCTTTTCGCGCTACACGGGCGCGGTCGTCGGCCCGGTCACGCACCAGTTCATCCCGTCGAACCCGGAAAATTTCGTCTATCCGATCGGCACCAATTCCGGCTATAACCCGATCGCCGTCAATTACACGGCCGGCGGCGGCAATATCAAAAACCGGCCGGAGGGCGTCGCCGAATTCACGGCGCGGGTCAACAGCGGCACGATGCCGGGGACGAACGCCGCGCAGTCGACGAATATTTACTGGACGTTCGATTCGTTCGGCGTGTCGCCGGCCGACATCACGCTGAGCTATAACGACGAGGACATTCCGGCCGCCGCGAACGAGCCGAATTTCCAGTTCATTCGGCGCGAAAATTCGATGAACACGGCGTTTGCGCCGACGACGGGCGACACGTTTCACAACTTCTTCCGGCTCAACGGCGTCGCGTCGTTCTCCGACTGGGCGCTCGGCGCGCTCGTCCCGACGGCCGCCTCCTCCGCGATCGACGGCCGCGTGACGACCGCGACCGGCGGCGCGATCGGCGGCGCGACGGTCGTCCTGACGGGCGGCGATCTATCCGCGCCGCGCGTCACGCGGACGAACAGCTTCGGGCATTACAGTTTTCCGGAAATCCCGACCGGCCAGACCTATGTCGTGACGGTCAGCTCGAAACGCTTCGCGTTCGCGAATCCGAGCCGCGCGGTCGACCTGCGCGACGATCTGCAGGCCGTCGATTTCGTCGCCGATACGCCGTAAATTCGTCCAGCCGCGACGGAAGCCTGAAAAATCCGAAATCCGAAATCCGAAATCCGAAATCGAACCGTTTTATGCAGAACAGAATCGAAGTTTTCAAACAGATGCTCGCCGCCGACCCGTCGAACACGATGGTGCTGTTCGGCCTCGCGAACGAATATCAGAAACTCGCCGACTGGCCGCGGGTGATCGCGACGCTCGAAGATTATCTGGCCCAGGCCGACGACGAGGGCGCGGCCTACGGGATGCTCGCCAGAGCCTGTATCGAAACCGGCGACCGCGAAAAAGCGCGCGCCGCCTACGAAAAGGGAATCGAGGTCGCGCTCGCGCACGGCCATCCGACAATGGCCAACGATTACCGGATGACGCTCGATCTCGATTTTTCGGACGATTAAAGATGCCGGCCGGTCCTTCGCGCGCTCAATTCTGACGGATAAAAAAAATACGGGTCGAAACCCGAATGAAAACGCGTCGGCGCCGGTTCGGAGGCGTTCGGACCGGGCTTCGGCGCGGGTTGCGCAAAGATCGTTTCCGCTTAGCTTTAAATTAACTTCGACGCCATTTATTATACATATTGGGCGACAATTTATTCCGGAAGATGAAAAAATTTCGACCCGACAAATCTTCGTCAAATTGCCGTCGCCTTTCAACTCTGGTATTTTTTAAATTTATCCTTTTATCAAAAATCTTTATTTACAGGAATTATCAAAATGTCAACTGCAACAAAGAAAGCTGATACCGCGAAAACCGGTAGAAAAACGACGAAAACGAAAGCGAAAAGCGCGGCGGCCAAAACAATCGAGAAGCCGAAGATGACGGCCGCCGACGGCGCGCTCGAAAATGACACGGTTCAGAAGACGGCCAAGGCCGTGACGGCCGAAACCGATCAATCAGCTTCCTCGAACGGCAGAAAACCGGCGCGCGATTACGCCGGTCTCGACGCCGCGACGCTCGTCGGTCTGTACCGCACGATGTATATGTCGCGCCGGATCGACGACAAGGAAATTCAGCTCAAGGGCCAGAACAAGATCTTCTTCCAGATTTCCGGCGCCGGTCACGAAGGCGTGCTCGCCGGCGCGGCGCTCGCGTTAAAACCCGGCTACGACTGGTTTTTCCCCTACTACCGCGACCGCGCGCTGATGCTCGGCCTCGGAATGACCGCGCAGGAAATGCTCTGGTCGTCGGTCGGCGCCGAAAAAGACCCGAATTCGCACGGCCGCCAGATGCCGTCGCACTGGGGCAGCCCCGCGCTCAACGTCCCGTCCCAGTCGTCGTGCACCGGCTCGCAGGCGCTCCACGCGGTCGGCGCGGCCGAAGCCTCGTACCGCGCTTCGCTCCACGAAAGCCTGCGCGACAAAGTCGCCGGCTTCAAGGGCGACGAGGTCGTTTATATGTCGGTCGGCGACGGCACGACGAGCGAGGGCGAATGGTGGGAATCGCTCAATTCGGCGTGTAATCTCAAACTGCCGGTGATCTTCGTCGTCGAGGACAACGGCTACGCGATCTCGACGCCGGTCGAAGTCAACACCGCCGGCGGCAATGTCGCCAAGCTCGTCACCGGTTTTCCGGATCTCTACATTCAGGAATGCGACGGCACGAACCCGCTCGAAAGCTACGAGACCTTCAAACGCGCCGTCGAATACTGCCGCGCGCGCAAAGGGCCGGCGTTCGTCCACGCGAAAGTCGTCCGCCCGTATTCGCACTCGCTCTCGGACGACGAAAAACTGTACCGGCCGGAAGAGGAGCGCGAGGCCGACGCGCGGATCGACCCGATCAAGACGTTCGGCGAGTTTCTGATGACCGAGGGCATCGCCTCGGCCGAAGATCTCGAAGCCCTGCGCAAAGAGGTCGACGCCGAGATCAACGAAGCGGCCGACATCGCCGTCAACACGCCGCAGCCCGCGCCCGAATCGGCGTGGCGCAACATCTTTTCGCCCGACGTCGATCCGACTTCGGCCGCCTTCGACACCGAAGACGGCGCCGAGCTGTCCGGCACGCCCGGTACGATGGTCGATCTGATCAACCGCTGCCTGCACGAAGAGATGGAGCGCGACGAACGGATCGTCGTGTTCGGCGAAGACGTCGCCGACGTCTCGCGCGAGCAGTATATGGAGCGCGTCAAAGGCAAGGGCGGCGTCTTCAAAGTGACCGCCAACCTCCAGCGCAAGTTCGGCTCGACGCGCGTCTTCAACTCGCCGCTCGCCGAGGCGAACATCGTCGGCCGCGCCGTCGGTCTCAGTCTGCGCGGTTTGAAGCCGGTCTGCGAAATCCAGTTCTTCGACTACATCTTTCCGGCGATGCACCAAATCCGCAACGAGGTCGCGGTGATGCGCTGGCGCTCGGACGGCGATTCGAAATGCCCGATGGTGATCCGCGTCCCGGTCGGCGGTTATCTCAAGGGCGGCGCGGTCTATCACTCGCAGTCGGGGACGACGCTCTTCGCGCACACGCCCGGACTCCGGATCGTCTACCCGTCGAACGCGCTCGACGCGAACGGCCTGCTCCGGACGTCGATCCGCTGCGACGACCCGGTGATGTTTCTCGAACACAAGCATCTTTACCGGCAGGTCTACAACAAATCGGAATACCCGTCGAGCGAGTTTATGATCCCGTTCGGCAAGGCGAAAGTCGTCCGCGAGGGCACGGACGTCACGGTCGTCACCTTCGGCGCGCTCGTCCAAAGAAGTTTCGAGGCGGCGAAGCGGCTCGAAAAGGACGGCATCTCGGTCGAAGTGATCGATCTGCGGACGCTCGTCCCCTACGACTGGGAACGGATCGCCGAATCGGTCAAAAAGACGAACCGCGTGATCGTCGCGCACGAAGACGCGCTCTCCTACGGCTACGGCGCGGAGATCGCGGCCCGCATTTCCGACGAATTGTTCGAATATCTCGACGCGCCGGTCAAACGCGTCGCCTCGACCGACACTTTCGTCGCCTACGCGCCGCAGGTCGAAGACTACATCCTCCCGCAGATCGAGGACGTCGAACGCGCCGCCCGCGATCTGATGAAATATTAGGTTCTGAGTTCCGCCTTCAGGCGGCCCCGCGCCGCATCCGGAAATAATTTCGTGGCGAAACGCGGGCCGCCTGAAGGCGGAACTCAGAACTTACGGTTTACTATCCGATCTTTCCCGCCCGCCGCCCGCGATTTGATGAAATATCAGGTTCTGAGTTCCGCCTTCAGGCGGCCTCGCGTTACATCCGGAAATAATTTCGGGGCGAAACGCGGGCCGCCTGAAGGCGGAACTCAGAACTTATGGTTTAAGATTCGGTCTTCTCCGCCGGCGCGGGTCTTTTCGCCCGGACTGCGCGTTCGACGCGGCAGGCGCTCTGCCACGCGGCGAGGAGGCCGCCGGCGTCCGCTTCTTCGAGGATGTTTTCGCCGATCCGCGCGATCGTCCGGCGCGTTTTCTTGAGCCCGGCGATCGTCGCCCGCGTCTGTCCGGTCGCCGCCACGCTCTCGGCGCGGCCGGCGTTCTGCTGGGCGCGCGCCGTTTCGTAGGCGGCGATCTTCGACGCGAAGTTGTCGGGCCGGACGGCGGCCGCGCCGTATTCGGCGAATTTCGCGACCGTCGCGCGCGTCAGGCTGCCGGCGAACGAGCGCGCGGCGGCGAGTATTTCCTGACCGCTCAGCGTGCCGCGCCGGATCTTGAACTGGTTGTCGAAGCCGGGTTCCTCGAGCTTGATCGTCCGGGCGGTCGCGACCGTTTTGCGGACGAGCGCGTAAAGCGCCGCTTTCGCCGCGCGCTTGTCGGCGGTCCCGTCGGTGCTCGCGCCGGCGGCCGAAAGCCGGTTCGCGCCGGCCGCTTCGAGCGCCGCGACGTCCGTTTGAAGCGCGGCGAACGCGTCGGCCATTCGGGCGTTATCGTGAAAAAGCGCGGCGTGCGCCTGGTTGAAATCGATCATTCTGACGGCCGAATCGAATTCGGCGATTTCTCTGTCGTTCATTGCTTTCTGTCTCCTTTTTTTATATGCGGCCCGGCCAGTTTCGGCCGGACGGTTACACCACGATCCGATTTCGCCGTTGATTCACGGGGAAACGCGCGGAAACGCGGCCGGTGCGCGGCCCGTTTCGGCGGTTTGACCCGCGTTTCGACGAAAGTTGCAAACGAATGCGCCCGATTTACGAAGGGAAACGGTCGGCGGACAAAAGGAAACGGGGAATCGGCCGGTGTATTCGGCGGCCTGACGAACGGGTAGCGGGAAATTACAAGCGGGTAACGCGAAGTTACGAACGGGGACGATGAAATTGCAGACGTCAACGACTGTCATACAGGCGTAAATAATTCCGTAAACTCGGGGGAGCTCAGCTTTACAAAAAAATTCGGCCGTCCGTCGCTCCGTTGACGGCGGCAAACAGTGCGTAAACGCATAATTGTCAACGAAAAACCGCGCGGTGCGCATATTTTTCGAAAGCTTTCGGCCGGTTTCGATGGCTTTTTATGTCCGTCAAAAGGCTTTTCGGCCGGCCGAAGCGAAAAACGATGACCGAGTGTAGCATTTTCCGCCGCCCACGATCAAGAGTTTTTTTTTCGCGCCTTTGTCGAAGACGCGAAAGCGGAGCGGGAGCGCCGGCATCCTGCCGGCAATGAGCGCGAAAGCGCGAACAAACGCCGCTTTTCCCCTGACGTCGAAAGCAATCGAAACGTTCGACACCGCTCGCGCGGCGTTGGCAACCGGGACGGTTGCGCTCCAGTCCGCTTTCGCGTTTCGAAACGTTTTTTTTAGCGCTGATCGCCGCACGTCATTAACAGCCGGCTTTACTTTTGCGGTCACAGGACGAAAAAAAGGGAAAGGCCGCTTCGACACGGCCTTTCCCTTTTTTATTCCCTCACCGCGCGGCGGCTACGGCTTTTCTTTCGCGCCTTTCGAGATCGGGCGCACCGGCATCGTCAGGCCTTCGCGGCCGGTGAAGTTCAGATCCTCGAGGTTATCGCTGAGATTGATGACCTGCGGATCGAAGACGTAGCCCTTGCTCGAAACGTTGACGGTGACCGTCTGGCCGGACGCCAGCTCGTCGAACCGGTAATGGCCGAACGAGTTCGAGCGGACCGAGATCGACTGTCCGTCGGCGTTCGTCAGCGCGACGATCGCGTTGCTCAGACCGCGTCCGTCGGGCGCGAGGATCCGTCCGGCGATCGAAACGTTGGCCGCCGTCGGCGCGAAGACCGGAATCTGCCACATTCCGCGGCCGTGCGTCGCGATTCTAAGCTGGCGCGGCGAGCCCGGCGCGATCGCCATATCGAACACGGCGACGCGCGGCAGACCGGTGCCGTAAGGATTCCAGTTCGTGCCGCCGTCGGTCGACAGGTAAACGCCGATGTCGGTTCCGGCATAGAGAAAGTTCGGGTTCGACGGATCGACCGCGAACGCGTTGACCGGAACGTCGGGCAGCGTGGCGGCCGTCGGCGCGAGCGAGGTCGCGCCGTTGATCGGCGTCAGGACCGGCGTCGTGTTGAGATTCGTCACCTTCCAGACGTGCGACTGCGCGAGCGACGTGCCGCCGCTGTAGTTGCCGAGCGAGATATAGACCGTGTTCTTGTTGGTCGGGTCGAAGGCGAGCCGCGCGACGTAGAAGTCGGGAATCACGCTGCCGCCGCCGGTCGGATCGAGACTCGTCAGTGTCGTCGAGCCGGTCGTCGTGAAAAAGAGCGCGCCGTTATTCAATCCGACGATCCGGTAGTTGTCGTCCTGCGGCGAAATGCCGATCGCGCTGATCGGGACGCCCGACACGAGCGGCGCCTGCGAGACGGTCGCGTTCGCGGTGCCGGTCGTCGCCGAGCGGAGCAGGCGGTCGGTGCCGAGATAGATCGTGTTCGGATTGCCGGGGCCGAGCGCGACCGGCGCGTAGAAGTTGACGGCCGTCGTCGTCGCGCTCGAACAGGCGACGCCGTTGGTCGTGCTGCCGCCGCTGCAGCCGAGGAACGTCCACGACGTGCCGGCGTTGGTCGAGCGCTCGTAGCCGATCTGCGAGTTGAGCTGGTTGAAGAACGTGTGATACATCGTGACGTTCGTCGTGTCGGCCGCGTTCTGGTCGATCGCGGTAAAGCCGCCGTCGCCGGCCTGCGAGCGAATCCACGTCGGGCCGGTCGTCATTTTCTCGGTGCCGTTGTCCTGCGTGCCGCCGATCGTGAAATTGGGATCCGAGGGATGCACGGCGATGCTCTGGAACTGCGTCGCGCGGAACGTCGTGTTGTTGAGGCTCGCCCACGTCGCGCCGCCGTCGACCGATTTCCAGATGCCGCCGTCGTCGCCGCGATAAACGACGAGCGGGTTCGACGGGGCGATCTTGATGACGTGCGAGTCGGCGTGGACGCCGACGTCGGTGTTCGAAAAGGCCGTCGCCGCGCCGTCGAGCGACGTGCCCTGCAGCTTGGCGCAGCTCGTCGAGCGGACGTTGCCGCCGAGCAGGATCTTGTCGGTCGTGCTCGTCACGCCGGGCACGAGATCGATCGCGATGTTGTAAAAACACTGCGTCGAACAGAATCCGCCGCCGCCGGGCAGTTCCGCCGACCACGTCTGACCGCCGTCGGTCGAGCGCCGCAGGCCGCCGGCGTTCGAGGCGGAGTTGCAGAGACTGCCGCCGGTCGACGGCTCGCCGCTCGCCACGTAAATGCGCGCCGGGCTCACGCCCTGCTGCGCGACGGCAAACATTCCGCGACCGTTAGACGTCGACGTCGCGGGCGTCACAAAGGTCTGCGTGAACGTCGGCAACGCGTCGAAGGCGTTCGTCGAGCGGTAGATGCCGCCGTCGCCGGCGATGTTGATGCCGTTGAGCCAGACGATGACCGTGTTGCCGGTCGGATCGCTGAGATCGAAGACCATATCGTTGACGCTGCGGTTGACCGTGCAGGGAAGATCGAGACAGAGGCCGAGACCGGTGTTCGTCGTGCTGACGGCGACGCGCGTCGCGGTCGCCGTCGCGGGCGCGCCGCCGGCGTTGCTGATCTTGTAAAGCCCGCGCATCGCGAGCGGCGGAACGACGTTGCCGAACGGCGGATTGCCGCCGAGCCCGATGACGCCGCCGGCCGCGCCGACGAGCAGCTCGTTCGGATCGGTCGGGTTGATCAGGATTTTGCTGATGCTGCGGCCGTTAAAGGCCGGCGTGCTCTGCAGATTGCTGCCCGAATCGAAGTAAGTGCGAACCGGGTTGATCGGCCCGACGAGCGTCGCCGCGCCGGCCGGATCGTTGATCCGGTAAAGACCGACGCCGGCGAACGAATCGGCCGAGCCGTTCGCTTCGCCCGTGCCGACCCACAAACGATTGGTGGCCGGGTCGAGCGTCAGCGCGCCGATCGCGAGCGTCTGCGCGCCGTCGAAGATCGGCGTCCACGTCGCGCCGCCGTCGAGCGAGCGGAAAATGCCGCCCTGCGCCGCGCCGACGTAGACTTTGTTCGGATCGGTCGGGTCGATTTCGATCGCCGTTACGCGCCCGCTGACGGGGGTCGTCACGCTCTGCGTCTGACCGTTCGGAATCGGGTTCGGTCCGAGCTCGGTCCAGGCCGCGAGCAGCGCGTCTTTCGCGAAACGCGTTCTTTTCAGCTTGTCGGCCTGACCGTTCATCAACTCGACCGCGCGCGTGCGGGACTGCGGATCGGCCGGCCGTTCGGGATCGACGCCGCGCAGCAGCGCGATGTACTGGTCGCGCCGAAGGATGTATTCGGCCTCGTCGAATTCCGCGCCGGTCGGCGACCGGTCCGGATCGTCGTAAAAATACTCGGCGATCTTGGCGCTGACCTCGGTGATCGAGCCCCAGCCGAAAAATACCGTGACGGCGATCGCCGTCAAAGCACCGATTAAGATAAATTTTTTCATATTTTTCACCTGAAATCCTGACGGAGGCGATCCGCTCAGGGCCAAATACTCATTCGAATCCGGTTGAAGAGTCCTTTCGCTTCACCGGACCGCGGTCGAAAACACAAATGAAACCGGCTGCCGACGCATCGCCGCGAGAGAGAAGCGGCCGGAATTTATTGGTCGATTTAAAGATCGAATTTCAGATCGGGGGAACGATCCGGAATCTGATGGTTTCAGAAATGCAAACAGATATATAACGGCGATTTTGAGCCAAAACGGGACTTTTGTCAAAAAAAAACGGGCGGCGATAGTATTTCCGTTTTCGACGCGGTATTGATGAAATGGGGAAAACGATGTATGATCTTTTTGTTTTTCGGTATTTACAGCCCTAAACGGTGCTGGCGGTAATGCTTCCCGTGCCTTTCTAAAAGCGCCATTGTTATTTGACAGGAGAATCCGAAATGAAAAAACTGTTCGCAACATTTTTGTTGCTGATGTGTGTAACCGTTGCGTTTGCCGGTAAAGTCGATGATTCGGCTGGTTTGATAAATAATCAGAAGCAATATTCGCTTTGCCACGATGAAACGGGAAAATGGAATCCGCAGGACAAGAACTGTGATCCGAATTCCTGCGGCTGTCTGTTTCACCAAATAGAACATTTCATTATCGATTTGTTCGAATAGTTTTGCCGGAATCTTGTGTAGCTTGTTTTAGAGGCCTTCCCGAAATAATCGAGCCCGGACGGTTTTTGTCGCGGGCTTTTCCATTTAAAAAAATAAAGGGAACCGCTTCCCGACGGCTCCCCCCCTTTATGTAGCTTAAAGGTTTGAGCCCTAACTACAAAGCTCGGCCTAAATTATGAAGAAAAACCTGTTTAGGCGGCAACGCTTTTTAAACGGCCGGTAAGTTTGGCGACTTTTCCGGTCGTTTTTTATCAATCGCCGGCGGCGCGCTTAATGAACGACGCTCCGGTGACGCCCCGCCTTTTACCGGAAAGCCGTTGATGTCCGATCGGGCAATCGCCGGCAGGCCGGTTCACAAAAAATTGTGTCATTCTTGAAGAAATCGCCATCGCGCCACATCTTTTTTTCGGTATTTCGTCGATTTCGGCCGTCAAAACCGGCTTTTTTCGCGCTTTTCGTTCTGGCATCCGGCTTGCGAACGTCGAAAGCGGCCGCATCTTTAAGGATCCGGCGAAATTTAATGAAGGAGATGAAGTTATGCAAAAATACACGGCAAAAATTTTAATGGCGATTTCTTTGCTGACGATCGGCGGGTTGACCGCGGCCAACGCGCAGATCGAAAGCGACTCGGTCTTTCGCATCAACGTTCCGTTCGCGTTCGAGGTCAAGAACAAAACGCTGCCGGCGGGCGAGTATCAGATCAAGGCGACCGACGATCTGGGCGACGCGCCGACGCTGCTCGAGATCCAAAGTCTCAAAGGCCCGCACGAAGGCGTCGTTTTCGACACCGTTCCGATCAGCCTGAACGACGCTCCGAAAAAGTCGAACATCGTTTTCGACAAGGTCGGAAGCGACTATTACCTGTCGGAGATCTGGGAGGCCGGAAACTCCAACGGCAATCAGGTCGAGGAGCCGGTCAATATGAAAAAACTCGAAAAAGACGGGATGAAGGCCGAAAAACAGGTGATTCAGACCGAGCGAACGAAAAAGAAAGCGACGGAATAATACGGATTGATAAATATAAATATACGAAAAAGACGCCCGCGCGGCGTCTTTTTATTTGAGCCGGTAGATGCCCGTCGCGAGCCGTTCGGCGAAGCCTTCGTCGACGAGCGCGTGGTTGGCTTGGCCGGCTTCCCAGCGCGCCAAACCGAAGGCTTTCGCGAATTCGCCGAGCGCGGTCGTCCCGCACATCCGCAGAAACGCGCGCGCGAGCTCGCGGACGGCGTCCTCGCGCCGCATTTTTTTCGCCAGCTCCTTCGGAAAACGCGCTTCGGCGAGCGTCCAGATGTAAGTGAATTTCGGTTGATAAAGAACTTCCTGCGGCACGACCTTGAGACATTTCTGCAGCTCGTCGAGCGCTCGGGTGAGCTTCGCGCGGTTTTCGATCTTCGTTTCCGCGCGCAGGTCGGCGGTGCCCATTTCCCATTCTTTGCGCAGCACCTTCAGCACTTTTTGCGCGTCGGCCGAGAGTTTTTCCTTTTCGGCGGCTTTCGGGACGCCCCAGATCGCGTTGAAACAGGGAAGCAGCCGCGGCGCGACGAACGTCGCGCGGTTTTTGCAGAGCTTCGAATAATAAACCTTCCCGCGCATCATCACCTCGTCCTTGAGCGTCCACGCGAGACTCATTTCATAATCCTTCTGGACGTTCTTCGGCGTATGCGCGTCGCGCCGGCCGCAGACCGCGATGTAAACGCTCGGCAGATTCGTCCGCGCATCCGTCAAACCGAGACAAAAACCGAGCTCCTCGACCAGCGCCTCGACCTCCGGCGCCGTCTCGATCCGCAGCGTCTCCTCGCGTCGCCATTTCCGATCACGAAAATTTTCGATTTCCTCGAACGAAATTTTCATAATCGATATTAAACCATATCGATTGCGGATTTCGGATTGCGGATTGCGGATTTGTTTCGAGTCGGAAGTTTTTTATTTGAATCGAAACATTCGAACCCAGACCAATCCGAAATCCGAAATCCGCAATCCGCAATCGTCTTATCTGTTCGGCGAGGTCGCCTGGACGGTGATCGTCGAGCCTTTTTTGAGATCGAGGTCGTCCTTGCCCTGGACGATGACCGAGCCGGCGCCCGCGCCGCCGCCGATCGCCGCGCCGATCGCCGCGCCTTTCGCGCCGCCGAGAATCGCGCCGATGATCGCGCCCGCGCCCGCGCCGATGCCGCCGCGCTTGACGGTTTCCTTGGTCTGGCTGTCGCCTTTCGCCGTGCCTTCGGAATCGATCTTGACGACCTTGCCGTTGGTGTCGGTGATGCCCTGCAGATAGCCGGCGAATTCATAGGTCCGGCCGTCGCGCAAAGTGATCTTTTCGAAGTTGAACGTGAGCTTCGAGCTGCCCGTCACCTTGCCCGAACGGTTGACGTTCGAGACGTAGCCCTCGATGACCGCGCCGCGATACTCGTTCGGCGACTGGACCGTCAGCCGGAACCGATCGTTGTTCTGCGAGATCTTCGTCGTCAGATCGTTTTCGAGAATGCCGGAGACGATCGTTCCGTTCGGGACGATGAACTCGCCCGTCCGGGCGTTGGTCGTCGTCGGATAGTTCGTGTTTCCGTTGTCGTTCGGGTCGTTGCTCGAATAGCTGCCGTTATTGTCGTCGCTGCTCGAATTGTTGTCGCTCGGGTTCGTCGGATAGTTCGAGCTCGTCGTCGAATTCGGGTTTTTGTTGATGTCGAGCCGCGCGAACGAATCGGTTTTCGTGTAATAGCTCTCGGCGAAAACCGTCTGGCTCAGATAATCGGTCGTGATCCGGCGCGTCACCTTGAGCGCGCGGCCGCCGTCGACCGGCGTGAAGACCATCGTGAAATCGGTGCTGCCGCCGACGCTCGAAACCGTCAGCTCCGACCCGCGCAGCTCGGCGCGGACGCGAACCGCGCGGCCGTTGTCGTTTTCGCTGCGCGTCCGCCCGTCGGCGAGAAAGGTCGCCGGCGCGGTTTTCGACGAGGCGAGCGTGACCTGCGAGCCGCGAATCTCGATCGCGAGCTGGTCGGCCGCTTCGAGTTTGTCCTCCAGATCGCGGCGCTGATCGTCGGTCTGCGCGCCGCTCGAATCGACGATCTCGTTCGTGTTCTCGCTCTTCGACGGATCGAGCTGATAGGTGCCGGTCAGCTCTTTCGTGCTGCCGGTCGGGACGCGATTGCTTTGATTGCTCGAAGTCGGATAGCTGCGCGTGTTGTAGGTGCCGTTCGTCCAGTTCCACGAAACGTTGTAGTTCGACGCGAGCCGGTCGAGCAGCGTGCGAATGTCGCTCCAGTCTTTCTCGACCGTGTTGTTGACCCGGTTGCCGCTCAGAAAATCGTTGATGCCCTTGGCGGCGGACAAAAGATCGGTGACGTCGTCGGCGTTTTCGCGCCGCTGGTTGAAATTGTTCTCGAAATCGCGCATCTTGCCGTCAACGGTCGCAAGATTATTTTCGAGCGCATCGGCGTCCTGCTCGTCGATCGAGCTGTTTTTCAGGCCGTATTTCAGGCTGTAGCGAAAATCGTCGATCTTCGAATTCAGGCTCCGGACGATGTTCGCGACGTCCTTCTCGTTCCGCATTTTCTGCGCGGCCGCCGGCGCGGCGAGCCCGCACAACGACAAACCGATCGCCACGTAAAGCGCCAGCACACTTTTGAATCTGCTCATCTGTTTCATTGTCTCCTCTTCTCGAAAGCCTCAAACCGTTTGTTTGACAACAATTTTGAAGCATTTTTTATGCCAAAGGGTTGTTCGGAAAAATTGGCCGCCGCCCCGGAAAAATTATATACTGAAATTCGACGTATCATTCTTGAAAATAATTCACCGAAAAAGGAGTTTTCCGATGGCCGACATCACTTATAAAACGATCATCAAGGACGCGGGCGACGAGCTTTTGATCGCCACGACGTCCAGCAATTATTCATTAATTCTTGACACGAAAAGCGATAGAAGATCCGCGCCGACGCCGGTCGAGCTGCTGCTCGTTGCCGTCGCCGGCTGCACGGCGGTCGACGTCGTTTCGATTATGGAGAAGAAGCGGCAGACGATCACCGACTACCGCGTCGAGATCACCGGCGAGCGGCGGGCCGAGCATCCGCGTTCGTTTACGAAGATGCATATTCACCATATCGTGTACGGACACGACGTTTCCGAGCAGGCGCTCGCCCACGCGATCGAATTGTCGGACACGAAATACTGCTCGGTCGCCGCGACCGTCCGCCCGACGGTCGAGATCACGACGACTTACGAGATTCACGAAAACGCCGCGGAGTGAAAGCGGCAAAGTAGGAAAGTGAAAAAGTGAAAAAGTGAACCCGTGCGACATCGAATTTTTATTCGGTGAAAGAACAATCTTCGCCCCCGAAATATCAAAACTTTTTCACTTTTTCACTTTTCCACTTTTTCACTTTCCTACTTTGCATTTTCGGCCGTTCGCTTTTAACCTTTTGGCTATGAACGTGCTTGCACCCGAAGAGATCGAACTCAACAAAAAACGCCGCGTGCTCGAGCGTTTGAAGGATTCGCTCGCCGACCGGGAAGAGGAAATGACCGATCTGCGGGCCGAGCTCGAACGGTTCGAGGCGCAGTATACGATGGAAGTCGGCCGTCTTTACGCCGATCTCGACGAGATCGAGGCGCAGATCGCCGAGGAAGAGGCCAAGCTCGTGCCCGACGACGAGGAGATCAAAAAACGCGCCGAAGAGCTGCGCCGCCGCGCCGAGGAATCGGCTGCGCACGCCGACGAGCACGAGGGCTGCACGCAGAAATGGCGGCCGACCGTCGAGGCGAAAAAGGCTTATCACAATCTCGCGAAGATCATCCACCCGGATCTCGCGCTCGACGCCGGCGAAAAAGAACGTCGTCACGAGCTGATGGCGAAGCTCAACGAGGCGTATTCGGCCGGCGATCAGAATCGTTTGAACAAACTTGTCGAGGATTTTCGCGATTCGCCCGATCTCGTGACGGGCGATTCGATCGGCGACGAGCTGGTCCGCGCGATTCGCCAGATCTGGCAGATCCGCAATCGTCTCAAAGAACTGCGCGAGGAAAAACTGGTCGCCGAAATGTCCGAGCTCTACATCCTGCGCGAAAAGGTGCAGGCCGAGATGCGCGAGGGGCGCAATCTGCTCAAACAGATGGCCCAACGCACGAAGACGCACATCAAAAAGAGCGAGCGCCGTTTGATGAACCTGAAAAACCTCAACGAAGCGCAGGAAGATTACGTCAAGGATCGCTACGGGATGGACATTTCGGCTTTTCGCTGAGCGGGTTAAAGGCGGTCGAAGCTGTTGATCAGTTCGAGCAGCGCGTCGAAATCGGTCGGTTTGACGAAGTGCGAATCGAAGCCGGCGGCCCGCGATTTTTCCTTGTCCTCGCTCCGGCCGTAACCGCTCAGCGCGATCAGGAAGATCGATCGCAGATGATCGTGACGCCGGATCTCCTCGGCGACGTTATAGCCGTCGATCTCGCCGGAGAGGCTGATATCGCAGATGACGACGTCGGGCACGAGCTCGCGGACGCAGTCGATCCCGCTCTGGCCGTCGTGCCGGACGGTGATCTCGTGGCCGTGAATCTCGAGATAGGTCTGGAGAACCTCGGCCGAGTCGAGATTGTCCTCGATCACCAGAATACGGCGCGAAACGATAGGGTTAGCTGTTTGGGAACTAATACTCATTGTTTTGCAGCAACGGTCGAGCTTTTACGCACGACACAGAGACCGGTTCACACCGGCATTCGGGAAAAACGCAGTCTGCGTCCCGCTAAAAGTTAATTGTTTCAGTCAATAAGGCTATACGCGAAACAAAATTTAATTAATAATAGCTTCTTTGAAATTACGGGCTTACAAAAGACATCATAACATAAAATCGTGAGATCAAAAGCGTTTTTTTGCCGTTTGATGAAACAAAAAAGAAATATCCGCCGGCCCGTTTATTGAAATGTTTCGGAGGAATATTCACTTCTTAACGGAGTGTTTGAGCAGGCTCGGGATCGTCGGCGGGAGCCGCGGACGATCGGCGGCCAAAAGAAAATAATATGGAAAATGCCCCGGAAATAAACAAAGAGAACATCAACCGGTTTTTATGTCCGAACTGCGGCGCGAATATGGTCTTCGATCCCAAAAAGGGAAAGCTGGCGTGTCCCTACTGCGCGCATTCGCAGGAGATCGTCAGCGACGGCACGGTCGACGAGCGCGATTATAACGAATTCATCCGGCGCGGAATGCAGAATCTGCAGCCGATGGCGCAGAACGCGATGCAGTCGCGCTGCGACAGCTGCGGCGCGATCGTCAACTTCACGCCGCCGGAAACGTCGACCGTCTGCGATTTCTGCGGCGCGAAGATCGTCGCGCAGCCGAAGGCGGCCGATCCGCTCGTCGCGCCCGAAGGAGTGCTTCCTTTTTCGATAACGCCGCCGCAGGCCGTCTCGAATTACGAGAAATGGCTGTCGTCGCTGTGGTTCGCCCCGTCGGCACTCAAAAATATGGCGCAGGCCGACAAACTGAGCAGCGTCTATATCCCATACTGGACATACGACGCCTATACGCAGAGCTACTACACCGGCGAGCGCGGCGAATATTACTACGAGACCGAAACCTACTGGGAAAACGGCGAGCAGAAAGAGCGCGAAGTCCGGAAAACGAGCTGGTATCCGGTGTCGGGAAACGTCTGGCGGCAGTTCGACGACGTCTGCATTCCGGCGACCGCTTCCTTGCCCGAAAAATATCTCAACAAGCTCGAACCGTGGGATCTCCAGTCGCTGAAACCGTATGAACCGGCCTATCTTTCCGGTCATAAGGCGCAGACTTACCAGATCGCACTCGACGCCGGTTTCGAAAAATTCAAGAAGATCGCCGAAAACGTCATCTACGGCGACGCCCGCAGCGACATCGGCGGCGACGAACAGCGCGTCAATAACGTTTCGACCGACTATTCGAACGTCACCTTCAAACATCTGCTGCTGCCGATCTACGCCGGCGCGTACCGTTTCAACGACAAGGTCTTTCAGATCGTCGTCAACGGCCGGACCGGCGAAGTGCAGGGCGAACGCCCGTTCAGCTGGCTCAAGATCGGCTGTCTGGTCTTCGTGATTCTCGGCTTTATCCTGTTCCTGATCATGCTGATCGCGCTCGTCAAGAAATAACGCCGCGATCGGAAAATAAAGTTCGGTTTGAGGCCGCGTTCTGATCGGGACGGCCGTCCGATCGGGAAAGAAACGAACCGGCATAAGCGATCGGTGCTAAGCGAAAGGCGATCGGCCGGAAAAACCTAAGTGACTGGACTAAATTACGGACCGGAAAAAAACCGCTGAAATAATTGAAAATTGACAATTGAAAATTGATAAATGTCGATTGCCAGGGCGTTATCTGTCAATTGTCAATTTTCAATTATCCATTAATTTCAAGGGTTCTCCCGATCAGGATTTTTTCCGATTGCCGATCACTTATTCCGGCAGTCGATTTTTCTCATCCCGTTCGATGCTTTTCAGGCGTCGGGTTTCATCTTCTTAACGATATGACTTTCGACCGTCGCCCGGACGGTTAATGATGACGGCCGGGAATTTTGCTTTTTCGGATGCGAATTTAAAGCTTTCACGTGCGCGTGAAAGCTTTTCACGTCCACGTTAAAGGCT
>JAFDVJ010000126.1 GCA_018269075.1 Acidobacteriota bacterium | reverse complement strand
AAAGTGAAAAAGTGAAAAAGTGGAAAAGTGAAAAAGTGGAAAAGTGAAAAAGTGGAAAGGCCGAAGCCGCGGACGGTCTTCGGCTTTTCCATTTGGGCGCAAATCAAAAAAGGTCAAATCACGCCGCTTCGATTAGAAAATGATTTGACCTTCTTTTGATGAAAAACCGTCCTCGAACCTTAATTCCCATCATTTCGAGCAATCCGAAATCCGAAATCCGAAATCCGAAATCCGAAATCCATACATCATTTTCGTCGGCTCGAGATACGTCCGGCATTCGATGCCCGTAAAACCGGCTTTTTCGAGCCAGCCGCGGTAGACCGATTCACTGCGTTCGACGTCGGGCGCGTTCCAGCAGACGTCTTCGAGAGAGAATAATACCGAGAGTTGCGGGGCCAGCCCGTCGTCGTCGACGATCCAGCCGCTCAGCAGGCAGCAGCCGCCGTCGGGCAGCCGGTCGTGGATCTTCGCGAGCAGCTTCTGATTTTCCGGGGCGTCGGCGACGGCCATAAAATTGGCGAGCACGACGCAGTCGAAATCGTCCGGCAGCGGGTCCTGCCGGAAATCGCCGCCGGTCGTCGCGATCCGGTCGCCGAGACCGTTTTCCTCGACGAAATCGCGGGCGATCGCCGCGTTTTCCGGCAGATCGTAAACCACCGACCGGAGCTGCGGGTAGCTTTGACAGAGCGCGATCGAGGTCGCGCCGGTTCCGCCGCCGAGATCGAGAATTCGCCGGTACCGCCCGAAATCGAAACTTCGCGCGAGCGCGCAGCCGTGGAGCAGCGCGAGGTTGTGCTGCTCCCGCATCGCCTCCGCGCCCTGATCGTCGGATTCGGGATTTTCCTGTTTGTCGTCGCCGTAATCCCAGGCCCGCAGTTTTTCGGTCAGATCTTCCCATTGGGGAAACGAGCGCGTTCGATAACGGCGAAGCTGGCCGCCGAGATAGAACGTCTTATCTTTGATCAGATATTCCGCGGAAATCGGGGAATTAGAATAAAAACCGCCGGCTTTGTCGAGCAGGCCGAGCGTCACGCAGGCGTCGAGAAATCTGCGCATCGCGAGCGGGTGGATCCGGACGGTGGCGGCCAGATCGGCGGCATTTTTCGGGCCGGTTTTCAGCAGATCGGGAATTTCGAGCTCGGCGAAGGCGAAAACGGTCTGCGATTTCTGGAAACCGGCGGCCGTTTCGAGAATTTCGAGCGGCGAGATGATTCGATTCATAAAGCGGGTCGGACGAAAATTCGATCGCGTCTCCGGGAAGCGAAGACGCGATCGAATTTCAACTTATTACTGCGGTTTGAGGACGACCTTGCGCCACGTGTCCTTTTCGGTGTTGAAGCGGTCGTAGGCGACCGGCGCTTCGCTCAGCTTCAGCCGGTGCGAGATCACGAACGACGGATCGATTTTGCCTTCCTCGACGGCTTCGAGCAGCGGCCGCAGATATTTGTGCATATTCGTCTGACCCATCTTGAAGGTCAGGCCCTTGCCGAACGCCGCGCCCATCGGGAATTTATCCAGAAAACCGCCGTAGACGCCGGGAATCGAAACCGTTCCGCCTTTCCGGCAGCAGTAGATCGCCTGCCGCAATGCGTGCGGCCGGTCGGTCGCGAGAAACGTGTAGGCCTTCGCGTAGTCGAGCAGCGAGTCGAACGACGTGCCGTGCGATTCGAGCCCGACGCAGTCGATGCAGGAATCCGGGCCGCGGCCGCCGGTCAGATCGAGGATCTTGTCGTAAACCTCCTTGTCGTCGAAGTTGATCGTCTCGACGTTCTCGTTTTCCTCGCGCGCGAGCCGCAGCCGGTCTTCATAATGATCGATGACGATGACCTTTTCCGCGCCGAGCATAAACGCCGATTTGATCGCGAACTGTCCGACCGGGCCCGCGCCCCAGATCGCGACCGTGTCGCCTTCTTCGATATTGCAGTTTTCCGCCGCCTGGTAACCGGTCGGGAAGATGTCCGACAGGAACAGCAGTTTTTCGTCCTCGATCGAATCGGGCACCTTGAGCGGGCCGACGTCGGCGAACGGAACGCGGACGTATTCGGCCTGCCCGCCGGCAAAACCGCCCATCATATGCGAATAGCCGAACAAACCCGATCCCGAATAGCCGTAAAGCGTTTCGGCGGTTTCCGGCTTCGGATTCGAATTGTCGCAGGCCGACCACAGTTCCTTCTTGCAGTAGAAACAATTGCCGCAGGCGATCGTAAACGGGACGACGACCTTGTCGCCCTTCTTCAGATTCGGAACGCCCGAACCGGTTTCGACGACCTCGCCCATAAACTCGTGGCCGAGGATGTCGCCGGCCTCCATCGTCGGGATGTAGCCGTTGTATAAATGCAGATCCGAGCCGCAGATCGCGGTCGTCGTGATCTTGATGATCGCGTCGCGCGAGTTGAGGATCGTCGGATCCGGCACGCTTTCGACGCGGACGTCGTGTTTTCCCATCCAGCAGACTGCTTTCATTTTATCGATTTCCTCCCTGCGCTCTGGCTTTCGCTTTTTCCTCGACGACTTCGCCGATCCGGCCCGAGGTCTGGCCCTCGACCTTCATAATGAGACCCGTTTCCATCAGGCTCTTGAAACGCCGCAGGTCTTCCGAAACCTGCTGCGACGGCTCCTCGCCGAAGATCTTCGCGGCGAGCGCGCCGAGCCGGCCGGCCGGCGCTTCGTAGGTTAAATGAACGACGACCTCGGTGCCGCGATTGGCGGTCGGTTTGAACCGGACGCGGCCCGCATTTTTGATGTCGGAGTTTTCGGTCGAGCGCCACGCGATCAGCTCGTTCGGAACTTCTTCGGTGATCTCGGCGTCCCACTCGACGGTCTGGCCGAGCGGCGCCTTCGCCTTCCAGTGCGAATGTTTCGAGTCGGTTTCGGCGACCGCTTCGAGATGGTTCATAAACTGCGGCAGATTTTCGAGATTCCGCCAGAATCGATAGAGCTCGGCCGGCGATTTGTTGATCGTGACGGCTTTTTGGACTTCGATTTTGCCCTTCAGCCATTCCGAAACCGAGGCGTCGCTCTGATCGATGCCGAGCGCGTCGTACACCTGACAGTGGCCGGTCGCGCTCCGCAGGCCGAGCAGGCCGCCGAGCGCGGCGAGCAGGACGCCGGCCGTGTCGCGGCGCTTCAGACCGTAGGCGACCAGACCGCCGCCGGCGATGCCCGAGACGATCCGTTCGACCTGACTGATGTTCGGTTCGGTGTTCGTCAGAAAATCGGTCAGCGATTGTTTTTTCTCCGGACGGAGAGTCGAGATTTCTTCTGTTTTATGCATAATTCCTTCCCCTTGTTAGTATTAATTTTCGAGCGGTTCGAGCTCGTTGTTGCGGACGGCCGCCCGGTCGATGAGCGTCGTCAGAAACGAGGGCGAAACGCTGGAAGTGCTTTCCAGACCGCGGGCGGTATCTTCGCCGATGCCGCCCGGTCCGGGTAAAAGTCGGTTGGCGAGCGCCGCCAGATCGGCGGTCAGCTCGGGAAACAGCGCGTTGATCTTCGCGCCGAGCCGCGCCGGCACCGAAATGATCGCTTCGGCCCGGCCCGCGCGCGCTGCGGCGACGATCTCGCGGGCCGCTTTTTCGGCCGAAACGGACGTCGGCGGGAGCGCGTCGCCGAGACTGAACCACGCGAATTCGAGCTCGTTCTGTCCCTTGAACAGCGCGTTCAGATGACTGCCGGTGCGCATCAGGCCCGGGCAGACGGTCGTCACGAAGATGTTGTCTTTCCGCAGTTCGGCGCGGAGCGCGTCCGACAGACCGACGAGTGCGAACTTGCTCGCCGAATACGGCGCGAGATGCGGGACGGCGATCTTGCCGCCGATCGACGCGACGTTGACGATCCGGCCTCCGCCGGCGCGCTTCATTTTCGGGATCGCCGCCCGCATCGCGTAATACGGCCCCCAGAAATGAACGGCGAGCGCGTTTTCGAAATCGGCGGCGGTCTGTTCTTCGAGCGGCCCGACCTGGATGACGCCGGCGTTGTTGACCAGCACGTCGAGCCGGCCGAAACGCGCGCAGACGTCCTCGATCAGTTCCGCGACCTCGTCCGGATTTCGCACATCGCAGACGGCGTCGAAAACTTCCGCGCCGCGCCGTTCGAGATCGATGCGCGCCCGCTCCAGTTCTTCGAGATCGCGCGCGCAGATCGCGATCCGCGCGCCGGCGGCGGCGAATTCACGGGCCAAAACCAGACCGAGCCCGCGCGAGCCGCCGGTGATCAGTACCGTTTTCCCCCGAAAATCCATCCGCCGCGCGCGCCGCCGCCAGTTCAGGAGCGCCGTCATCGCGCCCGCGCCGATCACCGCGCCCATCAACAGGTTGTTTTTAGTCGTCACAAAATTCTCCTCGCAAATTTGTATCGAATCCAAACGATCCGCTTATTCCGGGTGAACGGTGCAATCGACGTGCCTCGAAAAAACGCCGTCCCGAATCGCCGTCTGCTTTGCTTTGCGGTTTTCGAATTGATAAAATACTCGTTTCGCTAACAGGCAGGGATTTTATCCGTAAGACAATGAGCATCAAACAAATTTCCGTGCGCGGCGCGCGCCAGCATAATCTGAAGAACATCAACGTCGAGATCCCGCGTGAAAAGCTGACCGTCATCACCGGTCTCAGCGGCTCCGGAAAATCGTCGCTCGCGTTCGATACGATCTACGCCGAGGGCCAGCGCNNCGCTACGTCGAGTCGCTGTCGGCCTACGCGCGGCAGTTTCTCGATCAATTGGAAAAACCCGACGTCGATTCGGTGGAAGGTCTTTCGCCGGCGATCTCGATCGAACAGAAAACCGTGTCGCGCTCGCCGCGCTCGACGGTCGGAACGGTGACCGAGATCTACGATTACCTGCGGCTTTTGTTCTCGTCGGTCGGAACGCCGCACTGTCATCAATGCGGCGCGCCGATCACGCGCCAGTCGCAGGAACAGATCGTCAGCGGGATATTGCAGCTCGACGAGGGCGAGCGCGTGATGATCCTCGCGCCGGTCGTGCGCGGCCGCAAAGGCGAATTCAAAAAGGAATTGGAGAAATTCGCGAAGGATTTCACACGCGCGCGGATCGACGGCGAGATGCGGCAGCTCGACGAAGAGATCCGGCTCGACAAACGCAAGAACCACACGATCGAGATCGTCGTCGACCGGCTGCTGATCAAGGACGGCGTCCGCGAGCGCCTGACCGAATCCGTCAAGACCGCTTTGAAGCTGACCGGCGGCGCGGTCCTGATCTCGATCGTCGACGGCGAGGAAAAGCTCTATTCGGAACGGATGGCCTGCGTCAACTGCGGGATCAACATCGCCCAGCTCGAACCGCGCTCGTTCTCGTTCAACTCGTCCTACGGCGCGTGCCGGCGCTGTCAGGGACTCGGCACCGTGATGGAGCTCGACGCCGCGAAAATCCTGCCCGATCAGACGCAGCCCGCCGGCAAGATCAAATTTCTCGAAGAAACCGACCGCGCCGGCGGAAAATATCTCCATTCCGCCCTGATCGCGCTGATCGAAAAATTCACCGGCACCGACGATTCCCTGAAACCGCCCCCGACCTCCAAAAAGAAAACCAATCCGAAATCCGAAATCCGAAATCCGAAATTAGAAGATTTGCCGTTCGCCGATCTTCCGGCCGATCTGAAGGACGCTTTCTGGAACGGGACGAAAAAGCGGCTCACGTTCCGGCAGGGAAATTACAAATACGAAGCGGACTGGATGGGCGCGCTCCGGGCGATGCGCGAGCGGATGGAGAATCCGCCGTCGGAAAAGGTCCGCGAGGCGCTCAACGAGCTGGTCGCGCCCGTCAAATGCCCGGTCTGCGACGGAAAAAGATTACAGCCGGAAAGTCTCGCGGTCCGCGTCGGCAGTCTCGGGATCGCCGATTACACGGCGCTCCCGATCGAGGAGGCGATCGAAAAATTCTCTGCCATCAATCTGAACCGGCGCGAAGAACAGATCGCCGGTCTCGTCCTCAAAGAGATCCGCGAGCGCCTGCGGTTTCTCGAAGCGGTCGGACTCGGCTATCTGACGCTCGACCGCGCCTCGCAGACGCTCTCCGGCGGCGAGGGCCAGCGGATCCGGCTCGCGACGCAGATCGGCTCGCAATTGCGCGGCGTCCTTTACGTTTTGGACGAGCCGTCGATCGGCCTCCATCCGCGCGATAATCAAAAACTATTGGAAACTCTCCAGAACCTGCGCGATCTCGGGAACACCGTGCTGGTCGTCGAGCACGACGAAGAGACGATCGAAAAGGCCGATTACGTCGTCGATCTCGGCCCTTTGGCCGGCACGCACGGCGGCGAGGTGATCGCCGTCGGAACGCCGCGGGAAATCGAAAATTCGCCGGATTCGCTGACCGGGAAATATCTCAAGGGCGAGCTGAAGATAGAGGTTCCCGAATGGCGGCGGCTCCCGAACGGCGCGCGGATCACGGTGCGCGGCGCGCGCGCGCATAATCTTAAAAACATCGACGTCGAATTTCCGCTCGGCCTGTTCACGGTCGTGACCGGCGTTTCCGGCAGCGGCAAATCGACGCTCGTCGAGGAGATTCTCTATCCCGCGCTCTACAAATTCATCTACAAATCGGCCGTCGAACCGCTCGCGCACGACGCGATCGACGGATTGGAGCTCGTCGACAAGATCATCGAGATCGATCAGTCGCCGATCGGCCGGACGCCGCGCTCGAATCCGGCGACCTACACCGGACTTTTCACGCCGATCCGCGAGCTTTACGCGATGCTGCCCGAATCCCGCGAACGCGGCTACAAGGCCGGCCGCTTTTCGTTCAACGTCAAGGGCGGCCGCTGCGAAGCCTGCGAGGGCGACGGGATGAAACGGATCGAGATGAACTTTCTGCCGGACGTTTACGTGACCTGCGACGTCTGCCGCGGCGCGCGCTACAACCGCGAGACGCTGTCGGTCAAATACAAGGGCCTCTCGATCGCCGATCTGCTCGACACGACGATCGAAGACGCGCTGCCGCTGCTCGAAAACATCCCTCAGATCAAGCAGAAGCTGCAGACGCTGCTCGACGTCGGTTTGGGCTACGTCAAGATCGGCCAGTCGTCGACGACCCTCTCCGGCGGCGAGGCGCAGCGGATCAAGCTCGCCAAAGAGCTGTCGAAACGCGCGACCGGCCGGACGATTTATATTCTGGACGAGCCGACGACCGGCCTTCATTTCGCCGACGTCCATAAATTATTGGACGTTCTCCAGCGGCTCGTCGACACCGGCAACACGATCATCGTCATCGAGCATAATCTCGACGTCATCAAATCGGCCGACTACATCATCGACCTCGGCCCCGAAGGCGGCGAAAACGGCGGCCGCGTCGTCGCCGTCGGAACACCGGAAGAAGTCGCCCGGGTAAAGAAATCCTACACCGGCCAGGCGCTCAAAGGCGTTTTGAAATAAACGTTTTGCGTTCGGGTTACGGGCAAACGGCCGGGTCGGGCGAAAAGTCGAAGTTATCGGATGGTTTAATGGGCCGCGGATAACGCGGATGACGCGGATTTACACGGATTTATTAATCTAAGAAAAAAGAATCCGCGAAAATCCGCGTCATCCGCGTCATCCGCGGCCTATTATTTTTGCCTCAACCACCCAATATTCGCTTTCAGCCCTGACCTGATAACAATCGGCCTGCCAGCCGTCTTTCTTTTTCGTCGCATTATCGACACCCAGACGACAACCCGCCGGAAAACATTACTCAAAACGTCGCGAAATCATACGAATATCCTGAAAAATCAAAGGCACGCGGCTTGCACACCGAACGGCAAACAAGGTTCGGGCAGAACATCGCGTTTCGTAATCGAACAGTACGCAAGCCAAAGACGCGGAACGCGATGTTTTGCCCGAACGAACAAAGAGGGAGGAAATTTTATTTATGGGAACCAATTTCGGAGAATCGAAAGCGAACGAAACGCCCGCGTGGCAGAACAACAGGGAGCTTAACCCGCAGGAAAACTCGGCCGTCACCGACGACGCGGTCGAACCGGAAGACAAACAGGGCGACACGACGTGGCGGCCGACCGACGACAAGGCGGAAACCGGCACCAATCTCGACCGCATCGAACGCCGCGAAGAACATTCGTAACCGAATCGACGGCGATTTCGCCACGGAACGCCGGCCTCCCGGCCGGCAATGAGCGCGAAAGCGGCCCGGAACGCCGGCATCCTGCCGGCAATGAGCGCGAAAGCGCGAACCGACGCCCAGCTTTTATTCGAGATCGAAAGCAATCGAAACGTTTGTGCGTTTTGCAAACGCATGGCCGGCAGGATGCCGGCGCTCCGTTAGGCGGTCGCGGCGGCGGGCGGCAACCCGGTGCTCCAAAATGAAAAACCGGCGGCGTTTTTTCGGGACGCGGCCGGTTTTTCGATTCAGTTGTGTTTGGGGAAAGATTTATTCAACCTTCGGCCGATGTCGGATCGTTTCGGATCAGCGTTTTCGCAGGGTTTACAATCCTCGATTCCTTTTCTCGATGCAGCACGTTTTTCGCTTCGTGTCGGGCTCCGGTTCTTATCATCTTTTTTCGGCTTAGCGGCGATCGAACCGCGCGGGTTTAGTTATAGACGACCGCTTCGTTCGAATAAACGCTTTCCTCGTCGGCGCGGACCGCTTTGACGCGATAAAAAACGCGGACGCCGGGCGTCTGGTTCTTATGTTCGAAACGCGTCCGCGTCTGGGCTTTGACGAAAACGTACTCGTGGGCCGCGCCGAACTTCGCCTCGATGACGTAGGTCGTCCGCGACTTGTTGCCGCCCGACTTCCATTTCAGATAATTGACCCCGTTCGAACGTCCGTCGACGACCAGATCGGCCGGCGCGACGGCGTGAACCGTCGAACGGTTCGCGGCCCGCGCGTCGAGCCCGAGCATCTCGAACATCTCGGACGAGATCGCGCGGTTCGACTTAAAGCCGGCGCTCAACGAGCCGACCATCTCGGCCGCTTCGTCGGCGGTTTCGTCGAGATCGACGACGGCCGCCGCCGCCGCTTCGCGGGTCGACTGCCGGATTCCGATCTTTTCGGCAAGCCGCGCCCGCATCGCGTCGATGTCGGTCAACTGGACGTCGTTCAGCCCGAGCTCGTCTTTGCGTTCGTTGGCGACGTTCTGAAAATTGGTCAAAAAGCCGAGCAGCTCGGCCGGGTTCATTTGATAATATTTCTTGGACATATTAGTTTGCTTTGTATATGCTGCACAAAGCGTTGGCAGAAACCATATCCCCGTTTTTTCCGGAGCAGGAGACACAGCCAAAATCAAGATATTCCCGAAATTGGGAAGTCTTATTCAACTGCTTTAAATTATGACGGGAAAAAAAACACGTCTTTGCGCTATTTGGCGTAAAAAAATCAAAAAAATCGAAAAAAAATAAAAATGTTGTGAGTTTCGCCTTCGGGCCGATGGCGTTAAGGTAAGCACGAGGGTGAGTGAATTGAACCGTTTAATTGGACGCTGGAAGGCGCGGATTGAGCGGATTGACGCGGATTTCTTTTTCCTGAAAAACAAAACCGAAGAAAAATCCGTGAAAATCCGCGTCATCCGCGCCATCCGCGGCCTATTTTTTTTTGTTTCGCCGGAATCAATCAGCTTGCTGAACATAATTCTCAACTTAATGCCGTTGCCCTTCGGGCGCCCGCCGGTCTCGCCGGAAATTTACACCCGGGAAACGCGGAGCCGCCTGACGTTCTTCGAAAAACTAAGTCGGATAGTCCCTGAAAGGGACAAATTCAATAGCCGGGGGTAAAGCGAGTGAAGCGAGCGCCACCCCCGGTCAGTCGCGACGAATGATCCGTCCCTGAAAGGGACGAACAAACGTATTCACAATGCAAATTGTTGCTCGCCTTCAGCGAGCGGGCGTTTTCGTTCGTTTGGTCCGTGGGTTTGCACCCACGGCTATTAAATTGGTCCCTTTCAGGGACGGCGGCCGTGTTCTTTCAACGCTTTCCGTTGAGGGTTCAGTTTTTCAAAGAGCCAGGCCGGACTCAAAACATCCGCGAAAATTAAAAAAATCGGCCAAAAAACTTTCTTTTCGTGCACAAAAAATTAGTTTTTTGGCCAAAAAACCTTTTTCTTTAGCCAAAAAAAATACTTTTTGTCATTACTGAGCGGTCTAAAATT
>JAFDVJ010000125.1 GCA_018269075.1 Acidobacteriota bacterium | reverse complement strand
TGTACGTTTTCTTCCCAAACTTCCCAAACTTCCCAAACTTCCCAAACTTAACCGCCCGATAGCTCGCGCAGGAGCCACGTCTTGGCGAAGCGCCAGTCGCGGGCGACGGTTTCGGGCGAGACTTTCAGTGTTTCGGCCGTTTCCTCGACCGAGAGGCCGCCGAAATAGCGCAGCTCGACCACGCGGCTTTTCCGTTCGTCGACGGCCGCCAGTCGTTCGAGCGCGTCGTCGAGCGCGATGATCTCCGAGGCGCGTTCGACCGAAACGAGCGCCGCGTCGTCGAGCGAGATCGGCCGCGTCGCGCCGCCGCGCTTGTCGGCCGCCCGCGAACGGGCGTGATCGACCAGAATGTGACGCATCGCGTGGGCCGCGACGGCGAAGAAATGAGCGCGGTTCGCGAACCGCCTTTCGGGCTGATCGGCGAGCTTTAAATAAGCTTCGTGAATCAGCGCGGTCGTCTGGAGCGTGTGCTCCGACGGCTGGCTGTTCATATACCGCTTCGCCATCCGGTGCAGCTCTTCGTAGACCAGCGGGATCAGCTTTTCGAGCGCCCCGTCGTCGCCGTCGCTCCACTCTTCGAGCAGCCGCGTGACATCTTGTCTGTCAAAATGCGTCATTTACTGATGTTTATCGGGGGGTAAATACTGTGTAAATTAAATTTCCTGATAATTTGATCGTTGGTCTTTGATCTTTGATCTTCGGTTTTCTTTCAAAGATCAAAGATCAAAGACCAACGATCAACGGTTCTCGAAATTATCTAAATAAACTTAACTTACACAGTAGTAAACGTTATTTTTGCCTATGATTTTATTAGATGCCGAATAAATTGTAAATTTTTCAATTTTTTTTTCGAACGCGTGACAGTTTTCGCCGCGTTTTCTCGTTTATTAAAGTAAGGCGGATAAAATTCAGGCTCGGGCGACGAAATCGACTTCGGACGCGGAGCGCGGATTTTTCGATGACCCGGGAAATCCGCGCTCCGAAATCCGCAATCTCCAATGTGCTTCGGACGACCGCTCGCGACATCGGATAAGTCACCCCCATCCACTGTCGCGAACGGCCGAAACGAAGGTGTAAACCGCTTCCCCCGAAGCGGTTTTTTGTTTCGAACGAAGCGGCCCGCCCGGGAGCGCCGGCATCCCTGCCGGCAAACGCCGTGCAAACGGCGTCAAGCGCTTCATTTCTCTCGATCTTCGGGGAAATGAAGCGCTGTCTGCGTTTCGCAAACGCATTGCCGGCCGCGCCGGCCATCGCTTCGGCTTTAGTTTTTGACGAGCACGACGGTCAGGCTCGCCTGAAGGACCGTCGTGTTGGTGCCGGCGACCGTCGCGTTCGCGCCGCCGATGCCGGCCGCCGAGACCGTGATCGTGTGCGAGCCGGGCGCAATCGTCTGCACCGAACCGAAACTCCAGTTGGCCATCGTCGTCGTCAGCCCGGTCGTGTTCGCGGCCGTCACCCGGCGGTAGTTGGCGTTACCCGGGAATATGCCGTCGATGAGGATCGTGACATCGACCGTCGAATAACCCGTCGTCGCGGTCGATGTCGTGATCAGACCGCCGTCCGTATGGATATAGACCTGATAGCCCGCCGGGACGTTGATCGTCTGCGTCAGGCCGGGGATCAGCGTAAAGCCCGCCGCCGGCGTGACGGTCAAACCGGCGGTGCTGTAAACGGTGCTTGCGGTCTGTCCGAGCGTCCCGGTCAGCGTGCCCGCGACGGTCACGTTGCCCGAAAAGGACTTGTTGCCGCCGACCGTCTGCGCGGTCGTCAGATCGACGAAATTCTTCGTCGCGCTGCCGGTCCCGCCGTTCGCGACCGGGACGACGCCGGTCACGTTCGCCGCGTTGGTCGCGTTGGCCGCGTTGGCGACCGTGCCCGTCACCTTCGCGCCCGCGATCGAATTGATCTGGGCGTCCGAAACGCACGCGACGCAGGCCGCCGAAAGATTGTCGGCCGAGGTCGCCGAAACGGTCCGCACCGCGTAGGGCGAGGACGTGATCTGCTGGCGCGGGCTGAGGGTCGTAAAGCCCGGCTCGGCCGCCTTCTTGACGGCGATCTCGAGCCAGCGGTCGGCGCCCGCGCCGAACGGCGACGTGCCGAAATCGAGCTGGACGGCGAATGCGCCGCTCGCGACCGCGACCGAATTATCGGTCACCGTCGAGCCGATCTGCGTCCCGCCCGAAACGGCGTCGTACAGCTTGAACGTCATCTGGTAAGTGCCGCTCGCCGAGACCGGCCCGTCGGTCAGCCGGCCCTGATAGATAAAGGCCGAAGTCTGCGCGGACACGGTCTGAAAACCCGCCGCCGTCAAAAAACAAAGCGTCAAAACGATTGATTTAATCCTGTTCATATCTCTCCAAATTTTTTTTCATTCGGCGATCGGCGAAGGACTCGCCGATCCGTCTCAAAAACAACCGAAAACCGATCAAAAAAAGACCCGGCAATCCCTTTTGCGGAAGGCTCGAAAACGGGCTGGCGGATCGTAATCCTGTAATCTTACCACAACTTACGGATTTTGCGGCAAATTAGAATCAGAGAAAAAAAAGGAAACGCCGTGATCGCGGCCGGCGATGACCGCAAGAGCGCCGGAAAACGGCGAAAAAGTAAAACCGCTTTCGCCGCCGGCGTTAAAAACCGAAAGATCGCGAACCGTTGCCGGGAATTTCGCGATCACGACGAAGGGACGGGGCGACCCGTCCCTTTTGTTTTGAGTTCCGACTTCAGGCCAATGGCCTTAAGTTATAGTGTGTGACAAGACTTGTTGGAATAATGAGCGTTAAACCCGCAGGCGTTTTAAACGATCCACTAAACACACTAAAAAACACGAAATTAATTCAGTGTTTTTAGTGTGTTTAATGGAAGAACAAAACAGCGAACGCGACCGAAATCGCCGCTTTTTCCAATAAGTTCGGTCATTAACTATAAAAACAAAACCGAAGAAAAATCCGTGAAAATCCGCGTCATCCGCGTCATCCGCGGCCTATTTTTGTTCCGCCGGCATCAATCATCGCGCTGAACATATTTCTAACTTAACGCCATTGGCCTTCAGGCGGCCCTTCCTCCACCGTCCGAAAAGATTCGATAACGGAGAAATGGCCGCCTGAAGGCGGAACTCAAAACGTTACGCCGTCAGAAATCCCAGGTTCGTGTTCGAAAAATTGACGATGTTCGGGAAGACGTCGGCGAGATTCGCGTCGGGCAGGCCGAACCAGCGGGCGAGCGTCGCGGCGTACTGCTCGACTGCGGCGGTCGGGATCCAGCGGCCGCGGGCGGCCGAGCCGGTGTCGGCGTCGTCCGGGCCGTCGAGCGCGAGCGTCGGGTAGGGCGTCCCGTTGGTCGTGTTGAGGCCGTAAAAATCGGCGCCCGCGACCGCGCCGCCGACGATGAAATGATGATTGCCCCACGCGTGATCCGAGCCGACGCCCGCGCCGGTGCCGGCCGGGTTCATCGTCCGCGAAAAATCCGACATCGTAAACTGCGTGACCTTGTCGGCGATGCCCTGCGCGGCCATCTCGTCGTAAAACGCGCGCATCGCCTGGCTCATCTGCGAGAGCAGCGTCGACTGGGTCGAAACCTGCAGGTTGTGCGTGTCGAAGCCCATAATCTGGCAGAAAAAGATCTGCCGGCTGACGTTCAGATCCGCCCGCTTTTTGATGATCCGCGCGACCTGCTTCAATTGTTTGCCGATGCTCGACGGCGGAAACGGGACGGTCACTTCCTGATACGACTGGAGCGAGGAATTGACGACGAGCGCCTGATCGGTGATGTGGCTCGCGGCGGCGACGAGCTCGGACGAGAGGTCCTGCGCGCGGAGCGCGTTGAGCGCGGCGAGCTGCGCCTGCGAATCGGCGGTCTGATCGTAGCCCTGCGGGTTGAGCACCTCGTTGAGCCCGGTCGGCGCGGGCGCGACCGCGAGCGGGACGGTCGTTTCGCCGGCCGTAAAGAGCTGCGCGCCGGCGATCGAAGTGATCATCGGGACGAGCGCCGCCGGATTGTCGGCCGCGCTCCGGCGGTCGGCGAGACGGCCGCACCAGCCGGTGACGACCTGCCGGTCGCTGCGGCCGGTCTGAAACTGCGCGGCCTGATCCGAGTGCGAATACATATTGTAGGGCTTCGGATGCGAGAAATCGGACATCTGCGCCTTGGTCGTCGGCTTGACGAGCGTCCCGACGTTGGCGACGACGGCGAGCTTGTTCTGGCCCCACAGCTCGTACAATCCGTTGTTGGTCTGACCGACGCCGAACGCCGGGTGAAAGCCGTAGGTCAGATTGCTCATCCGCGGAACGTCGAAGGCGAGCAGCGCGTTCTGCGGGAGCGCGAGGCCCTGCGGCGTCCGGAGCGCCGAATAGGCGGCGTAATTGCTCAAAGCGCCGGAGCCGTGAAGCGGGACGACCGAGTTGTTGCCGTCGTTGCCGCCGAGCAGAAAGATGCAGACGAGCGCGCGGTAGTCCGACGGCGCGCTCGGCCTCGATTTTTTATCGTTCGCGCGCTGCGCGAGCGCGCTCGCGAGCCCGAAATGCCGCATCTGCGAAGCGAGCGCCGTCATCGTCAGCGCGCCGCCGGTCCTGATCAGAAATTCGCGTCTTTTCATAAATCCTTCTCTCAAATGTACGGCGGGCTGT
>JAFDVJ010000124.1 GCA_018269075.1 Acidobacteriota bacterium | reverse complement strand
TCAAGACTTAAGACTCAAGACTCCGATTAAGCGACCTTCCGGGCGCAACCTTTCAGGTATTATGATTTTCGATAATTATACCCAAAACATCGAGAAGGATGTCGAATCCGAACGCCGCTCTCTGGTCTTCGCGGCCGTGGCGATCGTCGTTCTGATCTTTCTCGTATTAATGTGCGTTTCCTACCGGCCGACCGAGCCCGAGCACAACGATCTGGACATCGACTCGGACGTTTCGACGGGCCATCGGCGGGCCGCGGAGCTGTGCCGCGGGCTTCCCCGGCCGGAAAATTTCGCCGAGGTCGGGATGAAATATTCCGCCGACGGCCGGTCGCCGGCGGCGGTCGACTTCTATTTTTATTCCGACCGTGAGCCGCAGGAGATCTTTCCGTCGTTTATTCTCTGGTTCGAGCGCGAAGGCTGGAAAAACTTCGAGCAAACTCCCGACATCATCGGCTACTCCAAAGGCCTGCGAACCGTCACCGTCAAATCCGCCGTTTTCGGCAATGCCAACTATTCGATCCACTGCACGACCGGAAGCTATTGATCCTGCCGAAACTTCGCCGCCGACGCGGACGCGTAATTTTATTTTCAACGCGGAGGGGCGAAGGCGCCGAGACGCAAAGTTTCGGGGGATCGTCATTTTTCACGGGCTTGTGAATAATTCCCCCGGGCGAGTTCCCCGTTCGGCCGCGAAATATGGTAAAAATAATTAAATTCCTTTTTTCTCTATGCTCAACGGGAACAAAATAATCGTCGTGATGCCGGCCTACAACGCGGCGCAGACGCTCGCGAAAACCGTCGCCGAGATCCCGCGCGACATCGTCGACGAGATCCTGCTCGTCGACGACGCGAGCTCGGACGCGACGGTCGAACTCGCCCGCGAGCTCGACCTGACGGTCTTTCGCCACGAACGGAATTTCGGCTACGGCCGCAACCAGAAGACCTGCTACCGCGAGGCGATGAAGCACGACGCCGACATCGTCGTGATGGTCCATCCCGATTATCAGTATTCGCCGAACCTGATCGTCCCGATGGCCGGGATGATCGCCTACGGCGAATACGACGCCGTGATGGGCTCGCGGATTTTGGGCAAGGGCGCGCTCGAGGGCGGGATGCCGTTTTACAAATACGTCGCCAACCGTTTTCTGACGCTCGCGCAGAATATTCTGATCAACCAGAAATTGAGCGAGTATCACACGGGCTTTCGCGCGTTTCGCCGCGAAGTGCTCGAAAATCTGCCGCTCGAAGAAAATTCCGACGATTTCGTGTTCGACAACGAGATGATCGCGCAGACCGTCTATTTCGGCTACCGCGTCGGCGAGATCTCGTGCCCGACGCGCTATTTCGAGGAGGCGTCGTCGATCAATTTCCGGCGCTCGGTCAAATACGGCTTCGGCGTCCTCGGAACGAGTCTGAAATTCCGCCTGCACCGCTGGAAACTGCTGAAAACGCGCCTCTTCCGCGAACGCGGCCAGCGCTTGCTGCCGAATTACTACCGCGAGATCGAGCACGAATAAGTTTTAACGCCAGGGCGCGAAGGCGCAAAGGCACAAAGTTTTTGCTTTAATTTGATTTTTACGGGATTTTCAGGCCTTTTCGACGGCGGTTTATTGCCGGGCGACAGGGATCGTTCGCCGCGAACAATCCGAAATCCGAAATCCGAAATCCGAAATCGACCTATGTCCGAAGACAAGAACAATTTTTTCAAAACGAACCGCGAGCCGCTGGTTTTCACCGCGCTGTCGCTGCTGGTGCTGATTATTTACTGGCAGACGACCGGTTTCGGTTTTCTCAATCTCGACGACAACCAGTATGTCTACAGCAATCCGGCCGTGCTCAGCGGTCTGAACTGGAACTCGTTCAAATGGGCCTGGACCGCGTATTATTCGGCCAACTGGCACCCGCTGACGTGGCTCTCGCATATGCTCGACGTCAAAATGTTCGGCCTCAACGCGGGCGGACATCACGCGGTCAACATCGTCCTGCATCTGGCGAACACGGTGCTCGCCTTCGTCGTTTTCCGGCGGCTGACCGGCTGTTTCTGGAAAAGCGCGATCGTCGCCGCGCTCTTCGCCGTCCATCCGGCGCACGTCGAATCGGTCGCCTGGGTCGCCGAGCGCAAGGACGTCCTCTCGACGCTCTTCTGGCTCCTGACGATGTGGGCCTATGCGCGCTACGCTTCTGAAGAAGATGGGGAGAAAGGGAGAAAGGGAGAGAGGGAGACGATTGAAGACGCCGGTAAAAATTCGGAAGAAAGAAAGGCCGACGGTTTAGAAGCGGACGATTCTAAAGAAAATACCGTCTCCCCTTCCCCCTTTCTCCCTTTCTCCCTTTCTTTCCTAAACAAAAGCTACCTGCTCGTCGCCCTGCTCCTCGCGCTCGGGCTGACGGCCAAACCGATGCTCGTGACGCTGCCGTTCGTGCTGCTGCTGCTCGATTTCTGGCCGCTCGGGCGGCTGCGCGGCGTCGGCGAGCTGCCGGCGCTGCTGCTCGAAAAGATTCCGCTTTTTCTGCTGAGCGCGGCGTCGAGCCTGATCACGATCCGCGCGCAGTCGACGGTCGGGGCGATCGAGACGCTCGATTATCTGCCGTTCGGGACGCGGATCCTCAACACGCTCGCGGCTTACGCGAAATACGTCGCGACGTTTTTTTACCCGGCGAAACTCGCCGTCTGGTACCCGTACCCGAAGGAATTTCCGGTCTGGCAGATCGGCGGCGCGATTCTGCTGCTCGGCGCGGTGACGGCGCTCTGCGTCTGGCAGATCCGCGAGCGCAAATATCTTTTGACCGGCTGGCTCTGGTTTCTCGGGACGCTCGTCCCGGTGATCGGGCTCGTCCAGGTCGGCTCGCAGGCGATGGCCGACCGCTACACCTACGTGCCGTATTTCGGGCTCTTTATTATGCTCGTCTGGGGATTGGGCGATCTCTTCAATCTATTCCCGCGCCGGTCGCTCGCGTTTTTCGGATTTTTCGGGCTGGCGGTCGCCGGGTTCACCGTCGCGAGCTTTTTCCAGACGGCGCGCTGGCACGACAACGAAACGCTTTACCGGCACACGCTCGCCGTCACCGGCGATAATTTTCTGATCGCCCATAATCTCTGCTACACGCTGGTGATCGCCGACCGGCTCGACGAGGCCGAACCGCTCTGCAACGACTCGATCCGCATCAAGCCCGATTATTACGAGGGCCACAACACGCTCGGCATCCTCGCGATCAAGCGCGGGCAGTTCGCCGAAGCCGAGAGCCGTTTTCAGGAGGTGCTGCGGATCAATCCCAATTTCACGCTCGCGCTCGTCAACCTGTCGGTCGCGCAGTCGCTCGGCGGCAAGCCCGACGACGCCGAAAAGAATCTCGAAAAAGCCGTCAAGCTCAACGCCGACTCGGTCCAGCCCGAGGTCTGGATCAACGCGCTCAACGATCTCGCGTCGGCCTACGCCGATCAGAAAAACTATCAGAAAGCCGCCGAAAATCTGACGCGGGTCCTCGTTCTCGACCAGAACAACGCCGACGCGCGCGCCAATCTGTCGCTGATGCTCTATCATCTGGAACGCTACGACGAAGCGCAGAAACTGATCGAGACCGCGATCCAGCTCAACCCGAATATGCCCGCCGCCTACAATACCTACGGCCTGATCCTGCTCCGTCTGAATCGCCGCACCGAGGCCGCCGGCCTGTTCGAAAAGGCGCTTCAGCTCAAGCCGGATTCGGCCGAAGCGAAGGAGAATCTGGAAAAGGCGCGCAAACCGAATTGAGCGCTGTGAAAAGCGAGTTTCTTTAGACGGTTTCGAGAACCGTCGATCTTCGGTCTTCGGTCTTCGATCTTTGAATGAAAACCCAAAGTCAAAGATCGAAGACCGAAGATCGAATTTACGCGGAACAAATTAATAAATCCAAAAACCGAATCAATCGATGAAAAATATGGAAAGACGCGATTTTTTAAAGGTTTCGGCGCTGGCCGGGATCGGGCTGCTGAATATCGGAACGGGACGCGCGAACGGCTTTTCGGGAGCGGCACCGGCCGCCGAGCTCGAAGAGATCACGGTCGCCGGGCTGCAGGAGGCGATGAAGGCCGGCCGGCTGACGGCGCGCGCAGTCGCCGAAAAATATCTGGCGCGGATCAAAGCGCTCGACCCGCAGCTGGGTTCGGTGATCGAAATCAACCCGGACGCGCTCGCGATCGCCGACGAAATGGATCGCGAGCGCCAGAGCGGCAAAGTGCGCTCTCCGCTCCACGGCATTCCGGTGCTGATCAAGGACAACATCGACACCGCCGACCGGATGAAGACGACCGCCGGCAGTCTCGCGCTCGCCGACGCGCCCGCGCCGAAAAAAGACGCGTTTATCGTCCGGAAGCTGCGCGAAGCCGGCGCGGTCGTGCTCGGCAAGACGAATTTGAGCGAATGGGCCAATTTTCGCTCGACCAAATCGTCGAGCGGCTGGTCGGGGCGCGGCGGGCAGACGCATAACCCGTACGTGCTCGACCGCAACCCGTGCGGCTCGTCGTCGGGCTCGGGCGCGGCGATCGCCGCCAATCTCGCGGCCGTCGCGATCGGGACGGAAACCGACGGCTCGATCATCTGCCCGTCGTCGACCTGCGGGATCGTCGGCATTAAACCGACGCTCGGCCTCGTCTCGCGGAGCGGCATCATCCCGATCGCGCACAGCCAGGACACGGCCGGCCCGATGTGCCGCAACGTCGCCGACGCGGCCGCGCTGCTCGGCGCGATCGTCGGCAATGATCCGGACGACGCGATCACCGCGAACGCCGCGCGCGGCGAACGCGACTACACGAAATTTCTGCAGAAAGACGGCCTCAAGGGCGCGCGGATCGGCGTCGCGCGGCAGTTTTTCGGGCGCAACGCGAAGGTCGACGCCCTCGTCGAGCCGCATCTGCAGGCGTTGAAGGACGGCGGCGCGACGCTCGTCGACGTCGAATTTCCCCGCCTCAACGATTTCGGCGACGCCGAATATCAGGTGCTGCTTTTCGAATTCAAGGCCGATCTCAACAAATATCTCGCCGGCCGGGGCGGCCCGATGAAAACGCTCGCCGACCTGATCAGATTCAACGAGGCGAACCGCGACCGCGAAATGCCGTATTTCGGGCAGGAGATCTTTCTCGCCGCCGAGGAAAAGGCCGATCTCGACGACCGCGCCTACCGGCTCGCGCTGATGCAGAGCAAGCTCTACACGCAGGATCAGGGCATCGACGCGGTGATGGACAAAAACCGGCTCGACGCCGTTTTTGCGCCGTCGGGCGGCGTCGCGTGGATGACCGATCTCGTCAACGGCGACTGCGGCGTCTTCGAAAGCTCGAGCCTCGCGGCCGTCGCCGGCTACCCGAACATCACCGTTCCGGCCGGCTACGTGCAGGGCCTGCCGGCCGGCATCTCGTTTTTCGGCCGCGCGTTTTCGGAACCGGTGCTGATCCGTCTCGCCTACGCCTTCGAACAGGCGACCAAAGCGCGGAAGCCGCCGCAGTTTTTGCCGACATATCGGTGATTTCGGATTTCGGATTTCGGATTTAATTTGGCGGGTTTCGATGAAGATCGGGGCCCGCGATTTTTTTTCCGGGGGAAAGCAACCAAAGCGAAATCTCGCGGCATCCTTTGAGAGGACAGTTGGTTTTTTAAATCTTTTCTTTACAAAAATTGGGAGCGTGTTTTATGCGTCAAAAATCTCTTTTTGCCCGCCCGGCCAGAGTGTGTCTGATTCTCATACTGCTTTCGCTCGCGGCCTTTTCTCAAACCTCGATCGATTCCTCGCCGGTCACCGAGGGCGCGCTCCGCGTCGCCGGGCCGAACGGCACTTCGCGCGGTCTCTGCCCGCTTAAAAAGACGGAAGTCAGCGCCGCGATCAGCGGTTTTATCTCGCGCGTCACGGTCACGCAGACGTTCGAGAATCCGTTCGACGAAAAGATCGAGGCCGTCTACACGTTTCCGCTCCCGAACGACGCCGCCGTCGACGATCTGACGATCCGGCTCGGCGACCGCGTCATCAGGGGAAAAATAATGGAGCGCCAAAAAGCGCAGGAAACCTACACCGCCGCCAAAGAGCAGGGCAAGACGGCCGCGCTCCTCGAACAGCAGCGGCCCAACATCTTCACGCAATCGGTCGCCAACATCGCCCCCGGCGCCGAAATCAGGGTCGTCATCAGCTACGTCGAAACGCTCAAATACGCCGACGACACCTACGAATTTCGCTTCCCGATGACGATCGGCGAACGCTATATCCCGTCGTCGGTCGACGCGGAAGACGCCGCCAAGATCTCGCCGCAGTCGAAGGTCCGGCCCGGCCACACGGTCTCGCTCGCGGTCAATCTCGAAGCCGGCGTGCCGGTCGCCGAGCTCGCGTCGAACACGCATCTGATCGAAGCCGCGCAGTTTTCGGCGAGCCGCTTCGACGTCCGGCTGAAAGACGCCGACGAGATCCCGAACCGCGATTTCGTCCTCAAATACCGGACGGCCGGCGGGAAGATGGAAGACGCGATCCTCGCGCACAAGGACGCGCGCGGCGGTTTCTTCACGCTCGTCCTCCAGCCGCCCGACAAGGTGCTCCCGGCCGACACGATGCCGAAGGAAATCGTTTTCGTCCTCGACACTTCCGGCTCGATGGACGGCTTCCCGATCAAGAAAGCGAAGGAAGCGATGCGCCTGACGCTCGAAAACGTCAACCCGCAGGACACTTTCAACGTCATCACCTTCGCCGGCGACACGCGAATTCTTTTCGAGAAACCGGTGCCGGCGACCCGCGAAAATCTCGCGAAAGCGAAAAAATGGCTGTCCGACACCGATTCGGGCGGCGGCACCGAGATGATGAAGGCGATTCAGGCCGCGCTCGCGCCGTCGGATGCGCAGGACCACGTCCGGATCGTCTGTTTTATGACCGACGGTCAGGTCGGCAACGATCCGGAGATCATCGCCGAAGTTCAGAAGCATCCGAACGCGCGCGTTTTCGCGTTCGGCATCGGCGAGAGCGTCAATCATTTCCTGCTCGACGAGATCTCGCGCGAGGGCCGCGGCGAGGTCGAATACGTCGGCCTCAAGGACGACGGCTCGGCCGCCGCGCGGAGGTTTTACGAGCGCGTCAGAAACCCACTGCTGACCGACATCTCGCTCGAATTCGAGGGCGTCGCCGCCGAGGAAGTCTACCCGCGGCTGATTCCCGACGTTTTCGACGCGAAGCCGGTGACGGTCGTCGGCCGCTACGCGCGCGGCGGCAAAGCGCGCGTGATCCTCCACGGCAAGATGCAGGGCCAGCCGTTCGAGCGCGCGATCGACGTCGATTTTCCCGACAACGAGGCGTCGAACGACGTCCTCGCGACGCTCTGGGCGCGCCGCAAGATCGCCGAGCTGACGCGGCTCGACTACACCGGCGTGCAGAAACGGATGGCCGCCGAAGAGCTGCAGACGACGATGACCAATCTCGGCCTCGAATTCCGGCTCCTGACGCCGTTCACGTCGTTCGTCGCGGTCGACCAAGAGAGCGCCGGCGACGGCACGCCGCCGAAACGCGTCGAGGTGCCGGTCGGCGCGCCGCCGTCGACGGAAGACGCGAAATTCATCGAAAACTACTGGCGGCGGCGCGAGCCGGAGCCGACTCAGAGCGGCGGCGGCAGCGGCAACGGCAGCGGCTCCGTCGCGACGAATCCGCAGAACGGACTGACGGGCGGCGTCCAGGAAACGGTGACGGTCGTCGCCGCCAGCTCGACGATCGATACGACTGAGACGCGATCGCAGACCAATACCTCGACCTCGCTGCTGCAGTCGCTGCCGGTCAACGGGCGCAGCTTCACGTCGCTCTTTTCGACCGCCGGCGGCGTCACGCAGACCGCCGACCGGCGGGCGCAGGTCGAGCAGGGCCTGATCTCGTCGAACGGCCAGCGCCCGACGTCGAATTTCTTTTCGGTCGACGGCACGGGCGCAAATTCCTCGGCGTCGCCGACGGAGACTTCCTTTTCGGGCAATCTCGGCGCGATTCCGAACCTGACCGCCTCGGGCGGCACGAACGGCCTCACGACGCTCGGCGCGACGCAGGAAGCGGCCGTCAAAACGATGGCTCCGGTCAGGGAGCAAAGAACGGCCGGCGCGACGGTCGACTTCGTCACGAAAGGCGGCACCAACGCCTTTCACGGCGCGGCGTTCGAATATTTCGGCGACCGCGGGCTCAACGCCAACGACTTTTTCGCGAATTCCCGAAGGCTTTCGCGGCCCGCGTCGCGCGTCAACCAGTTCGGCGGCTCGCTCGGCGGTTTTCTCCGCAAGGACAAAGCGTTTTTCTTCGCCGATTACGAGGGGCTGCGGCTGCGGCAGGGCGTTTTCGCGCTCACGGAAGTTCCCGACCTCGCCGCGCGCCAAACGGCCGCGCCGGAAATCCGGCCGCTCTTGAACGCCTTTCCGCTCGCGAACGGCGCGGCGACCTCGTCGAATCTCGCCGAATTCGCCGCCGCGTTCGCGAATCCGGCCGCCCACGATATTTTCGGCGTCCGGATTGATTTCCAGCCGACCGACCGGCTGCGCCTCGGCGCGCGCTACAATTTCGCCGGCTCGGACGCGACGGTGCGCGGCGACCGCGATTTTTCGCTCAACACCCGGCGGCGGTTCGATTTTCGGACCGATTCGCTGACCTTCAGCACGACCGCCACGCTCTCGGCGACGAAGCTCGTCGAGGCCCGCGTCAATTTTACGCGCCGCGATCTCGGCCAGCGTTTCGCGGCCGACGATTTCGGCGGCGCGGCCGTTTCGCCGGCGCTTTTCGGCAGCGCCTTCGATTTCCGGAAATACGATCTGACGGGCCGCGGCGCGGCGCTCGCCGCCGGCCGCCGCACTGCTTCGACGATCGATCAGTTCGAAGCGGCCGGTCTTTTCACCTGGATCAAAAACAATCACGATTTCAGCCTCGGCGCGAATTTCCGGCGGCTCGCGGCGAACATCGACGCCGCCCGCACCGAGCGCTCGCTCCTGTTCGCGGGCGCGAATCCGGCCGGCAGCGCCGCGCGGATCGACGAGCTGACGAGAACCGCGCTCCCGCCGGCGGCGATCGGCAACCTGTCGGTCTACGGTCAGGACAAGTGGCGGATCGCGCCGCGGCTGACACTCGACGCCGGGCTCCGCTGGGACGCCGATTTCGCGCCCGCTGCGGCCGCGCCGACCACGGTTTTTCAAAACGCCGCGCCGCGGATTCCCGATCAACTGAAAAACTTCGCGCCGCGCGCCGGCTTTTCGTGGGGCTTGTCGGGCAGCGGCCGCGCCGTGATTCGCGGCGGAGCCGGGCTTTTCTACGATTTCGGCAATTCGCCGGCGGCCGAGCTCGTCGCGGATTCCGCCCCCTTCTACGCCGGCGGCTATGCCTTTAATGCGGCTTTTAACGGCCCGGCGACCGTCCCGCTCCGGCCGCTGATCGTCTTCGACCGGAACCTGCGGACGCCGCGCACCTGGCACCTGTTCGCCGAATACCAGCAGGAGTTCTTCCGCAATCACATCTTCACCGCGACCTACACGGCCTCGTTCGCGCGCAAACTCTATCTGACGCGGACCTTTCCGAACGCCGATCCGAATTTCAACCTCGTCCGGATGACGAACAACGACGGCCGCGCCGATTTTCAATCGCTGCAGCTTCGTTTCGAACGCAGGTTTTCGCAGGGCTTTTCGTTCAACGCGCGCTATGCGCTGTCGAAATCGACCGATAATTTTTCGCCCGACACGATCCGCGAAAATAATTTTCTCGCCGCCGATTTGAGCCGCGAGCGCGGGCCGTCGGATTACGACGCGCGGCATCAGCTCAGCGTTTACGCGATCTACGACGTGCCGGCGCTGTTCGACGACGGCTGGAAGCGGCGGCTGACCGAGGACTGGACGCTGGCGGCGTTCGCCGGCGCGCGCTCGGCCTTTCCCTTCAGCGCCGGCTACGACCGCGTCAACGCGTTCGGCCGCGAATTTTTCCGGGCTGATTCGGTGGGCGGCGCGCCGGTCGAGCGGACCGTCGACGGTCTCCGCGCCTTCGATCCGGCGGCTTTCGCGGTACCGGCCGCGCTCCGGCAGGGCACGCTCGGCCGCAATTCGCTGCGCGGTTTCGGTCTTTTCCAGCTCGACGCAAGCCTTAGCCGGCGGATCCGGCTGACCAGCGAGATGCAGTTCGAGCTCGGCATCAAGGCCTATAACCTGCTCAACAACACGAATTTCGCCGAACCCGACAACAGTCTCGGCACGGTCTTCCCCGACGGCAGCTTCCGTCCGAACCCGTATTTCGGCCGCCCGACGACGACCTTCGGCAGCGGCGGCTTCACGCCGTTTTATCTCTACGGCGGCGCGCGCACGCTCCAATTGTCGGTGAAATTCGTCTTTTGATGAGTTTGGGAAGTTTGGGAAGTTTGGGAAGTTTGGGAAGTTCGGGAAGAAAAATCTCTACTTCCCGAACTTCCCAAACTTCCTGAACTATTGAAAAACGCCGTCGCCGAGAAAGTTTTCGCGAAGGTATTTGATCGTGTCGGCGAGCGTTTCCATCGGGTCGCGGGCTTCGAAGCCGAGCTCTTCCTCGGCCTTCGACGAATCGAAGTACCAGAAATATTCGCCCATTTCGACCTCGGACGCTTCGAACGGCGCGGGTTTGTCGAACGATTTGTAGAGATTCGAGATCAGGTTCGAGCCGAAGACGGCCATTTTTTTCGGGACGCTGATGAGCGGCGCGGAGACGCCCGAGAGCCGTTCGAGCCGGCCGAAAAATTCGCGGACCGGCCAGTTGACCGCGCCGAGCAGATAGCGTTCGCCGTGCGTGCCGCGGTCGAGCGCGTTCAGAAACGCGGCCGCCGCGTCGCGCGCGTCGACGAAATTGACGCCGCCGGTCGGCGTGATCGGCAGCTTCTGCGCCATAAAATCGAGGACGATCTTGGTCGAGCTCAGCCGCTCGTCGCCGGTCCCCAAAAGCAGCGACGGGTTGAGGATCACGAGCCGCTCGCCCTTGTCCTGAAAGGCGCGCAAAGCGGTCTTTTCCTGATAATATTTCGACGCGTAATAGGGCCATTTCGTCAGGATCTCGACCGGCTGCGGGTAGGTTTCGTCCGTGATTTCGCCGTCGTCGGTGATCGCGCTCGTGCCCGACGACGACGCGAGGATGAAGTTTTTGACGCCGTTTTCCTTCGCCGCTTCGCAGAGCAGCCGCGTGCCCTCGACGTGAATCCGGTTCATCTGCGCCGCGCCGTCGTAGGCGAACGAGACCCTGCCGGCGAGATGATAAATCGCCTCGCAGCCGCGCGTCGCCGCCGCGACGTCGTCCCTGCGCGTGACCGAGCCGGCGCAGGCTTCGACGCCCGCGTCGGTCATCCACGCCGGGACCGACGACGCCATCACGCGCAGATTCTTCGCGCCCGCGTCGAGAAACTGCCGGACCAGATGCGCGCCCAGAAAACCGGTTCCGCCGGTGATCAGAATTTTCTTATCCTCTTTTTTCGTCAATGCTTTCGTTTTTTTCGCTGCCATCTCAATCAATCTTACAAAAATCTACCACGTTTTCCGAATCGGGTGCGCCTCGGTGTTGAAGATCGTCTTTTCGAAATCGAGCGTCGCGGGCGGCGCGAACAATAAATAATAATACTTCAGCGTTTCGGCGAAGAAAAAGCTGTGCATATAATCCCGTTTCTCCTTCGTGACGACCGATTTGAGTCCCGTGTAGGCGACGTCCGTCCGGCAGTATTTGACCGTGTCCTCGAAAAACGTCTTGCCCATCGCGAGATATTTCTCGTCGCCGGTGTAATGGTAAAGATAATAGGTCGATTCGACGATCTCGGGCCGCAGCGGATAGCCGGGGTCGCCGGCTTCCATTTTTTGATAATCGAATTCCTCGGGCTCGATGCCGTATTTCGTCCACATCTTAAAACCGGAATCCTGCAGCCGTTTGGCGCGGTCGAGATCGCCCGACAACGCGAGGACGGCCGGGAAAAACGCGTCGAGCGCGCCGTACATCGTCGCGCCGCGCTTGCCCGTGTTCATATCGGCGTGACCGTACCACAGCTCGCCGCGGACCTCGTCGGCCAAGTATTTATTGACCGCCGCGATCGATTCCTCCCACATTTTGCGGCAGTCCCGGTCGTCGAAGAGGATCGCGCATTTCAAGAGATACTCGTAATAGGAATCGATCGCGCCGCTGACGTGGCTGTCGGTTTTCGTCCATTCGCCGGTCACGACGTTGATGTTCTCGCCGACGAGACCGATCTTCGAACGCCGCCTGAAGGTCTCGACGAGCGCGCGTTTCGCCTTCTCGTAATAGACCGGCTTGTTGGTCAGTTTCGACAAAGTCCCGAACTCGATCAGGAGCGTCCCCGTCTCGGCCGGGTTCGAGATCGGATCGCGCGTCTTGCCGGTTTTGAGATTGACGTAGCGGTACGGCATCCCGGTCGGCGAATCGAAGACCGGCAGCAGCCGCGCCCCGAGATCGTCGGCGAGCGCGAGCAGCTTTTTATCGCCCGTCATCTGATAGCTTGACAGCAATCCGCCCAACAGCCGGATCGTGATCTCGAAATTCTGGACCTCGATGTCCTTGTCGAACGAAAGATTGGCCGTGATGAATTTGCGCGTCGCGTCGGCTTCCTTCTTAAAGCCCAGCAGATACAGCGAATCGAGCGAATCGACCGGCGTCATCAAAACCGTCGCCGGCGCGTGCCAGTCGCGGTAAGATTTCGACAGCGGTTTAAGATCGTCGTGGTTCCACGCGTACTTTTTATAGCCGTTCCAGGCGTAGAGGAATTCGGCTTGGACCTGTTTGGCGAGCGCTTTTTTGTCGACCTTCGGCGAGCTTTGCGCGAACGCGCCGACGGCGACCGACAGCAGCATTAATAAAGAGATAATAAATTTCATCATCAGCGTATTTCCTTGAATGGCGATTACAAATTTTCGATATTAATCCGGAACGCGCAAGGCCGAAACTACTGAAATAATTGATAATTGAGATTTGATAATTGATAAAGGCCGGTCTTTGTTCGAGGCTTTATCAATTTTCAATTATCCGTTATCAATTAATTTCAAAGGGTCGATCCCGATTGTCGAGTTCGAACTATCGAAGCGAAATATTGCTTTCGGGATTTCAGGGCCTCGTCAAAACAGTCATCCCGATTCGGACGTTTTCCATCTTTTCTAATGGTAATATCCAGAATTTCCCGCGTAAACTCCCGACCGTCTCCGGATGCAGAAAAAAATATTGGCATTTAACCAAAAGTAATGCTTTGATCAATTGCCACTAAGCACCGGGCCAGATATTATGCGGCATCAGGAAATTGCCTGATTTTGGAACGCGAAAGCGGACTGGAGCGCTGGCCGTCCCGGTTGCCAACGCCGCGCCAGCGCGAACAAATGCCGCGTTTGCTTTGACGTTGAAAGCCGGTGAAACGTCGGTGCGTTTTGCAAACGCAGTGCAGGCAGGGCCGCCTACACTACGGATTGCGGCCGCCGATCGTAGTGCAGGCGGCCCTGCCTGCACTGAGCGCGACAGCGCGAACAAACGTTTCACTTTCTGCGATATTCTAAGCAAGCGTAACGCTTGACACCGCTGGCGCGGCGTTGGCAACCGGGGACGGCCAGCGCGCCAGTCCGCGGCCGCGTCTTGAGCAAACCGGGCTTCGGCGCAACGGTCGTTCGATTTACCAGGCAGCAAGCCGGATGTTTCCGGTCTGAGCCCAAACAATCTGGCTTTCAATATTCTAAATACCTCATTACTTTTGGCTAAGTGCTTAGCTGATGGTCTTTGAAAATTAAATCCGTCAATAAAATATTCCTTAAAAGCCCGTGAAACGGGCGCCGGATAATAGCCACGGGGGCAGCCCGTGGTCAGGTCGCAACATTGACCCGAGCCCGTGAAACGGGCGACAGAGCGGCGCGGCGCATTCGTTTTCTGTCGCCCGCTTCGGGGCTTTGATTCACCGGTGCTTTCTACAGGCTTGCGCCTGTAGCTAAACTCTTTCGCCTGTTCCACAGGCTCAATTCGGAATGATTGTCGGATTTAATTGTCAAAGACCATCAGCTAACGGCAATTGATCAAAGCTCATCAAACCGGCATTAATTTTGGTTCACTGCCATTTTTTTTTCGACTTTGAAAAAAAAATGATAGTTTTCGAAAAATATTTCCGCCTTAGGGTGTTGACGAGCCGAAAGGGCCGTCGTCAGGAAGCCGCAAACCGGTGCGCAACGGGCCGGCGAAACCTGAGTAAATTAATAAAATAAAAGGAGCTATAAAAATGAAAGAAAAAATGCAGAACAAAATGAAAAACGCCGGATTCACGCTGATCGAGCTGCTCGTGATGGTCGCCGGTACCGGTATTTTGATCGGTCTTCTTCTGCCGGCGGTTCAGAGTCCCCGGTAAGAACAAGTTCGGTCTTCGAAGCGGGCCGCCGGATCGATCCGGCGGTCCTTTCGTTTTCAAATATCGGTTTACTCATCAATCACCGGCGACTGCTTGCGCGTTTTTCGCCGTTCGGCCTTCCATTTTTTGCGCACCGCGGCGACGTCGAATTTGTCGCGTTTGCCGTCGCGCATATTTTCGATCTCGTGCTGGACGCGCGCCGCGACGAGGCGGTAGGCTTCGGTGTTCGGCACGCCTTTGGTCATCGCGGCGAGCTCGTCGTATTCCAAAAATCTGCCGATCTTCGCGCCGATCGACGCGCCGATCGAGTCTTTCGGCGGGATCGTCGTGCCCTTCGGAAACGCTTCGAACGTGCCCCACAGATAGATCGGCAGGATGCCGACCTTTTCGTTGAGCGCGAGATAGCCGATGATCGGCTTGAATTCGGCGATCTCGCCGGTCAGGCTGCGCGTGCCTTCGGGAAAGATCAGCGTGTTGTAGCCTTCTTTCAGGATCTGCGTGACGTGCCGCAGGCTCTGGCGCAGGCTGCCGGTGCGCTCGATCGGGATCAGCGTCGTGAAGTTGTTCATATAGGCGCGCTTGTATTTCGTGTCGAACCAGTAATCGGCGGCGGCGACGGCGACGGTCTGTTCGGCCGTCTCCTTGCCGAGCGCCTTTTTGACGAGTCCGGTGTCGATGTGCGAAGCGTGGTTCGGCGCGACGATGAAGTTGGTGTGGACCGGCACGTTCGCGCGGCCCTCGATCTTGGTCTTGAGGACGCTGTCGTAGAGCTTGTCCTGCGCGAAATCGATGAGCTGGTTGCCGACGCGGCGGACGATCGACGGGACGAAGATCTCGTCCTCGCGGCGCTCGTCCTTTTTCGGCTCGTCGACGAGTTTTTTCGATTTGTCGACGCGCTGGACGGCCGTCAATAATTCGCGCACCGTCTGGACCTCGTTCAAAGTGTCGGGCGAGACGACGCGGCCGCCGGCGTCCTCGACCGCCGCCTGCAGCTCGACGAACATCAGGCTGTCGAAGCCGAGATCGGACAAACGGTCGCCGATCTCGACGTCCGACAGCGGCCGGTTCGAAACGGTCGCGACGATCTTGCGGATCCAGAGCGCGGTGTCGTCGCCCTTCGTGTCGGCGACCTGTTTGGTCTTTTTCCGCGCCCGCTCTTCGAGATTCTTGAGCATCTCGACGACCTTCGGGCGCTTGACCTTGCGGGTCGCCGTGCGCGGCAGCTCGAACGGCGTCAGATGCAGCATCTTGACGCGTTTGAAGAACGGCAGCGAGCCGGAAATCTCGCGGAAATGCTCCTCGACCCGCTTGTTCGTGTCCGAGCGCGAGAGCGCGATGTCGAATTCGTAATCCGGCACGACGAGCGCCGCGACCTTTTCGCCGCCGTCGTCGTCCGGCACGCCGACGACCGACAGCTCCTTGATATAGCTCGATTTGCCGTACAGGTCCTCGATCTCGTCCGGGTAGATGTTCTTGCCGTTCGAATCGATGATGACGTCCTTCGAGCGGCCGACGATAAACAGATTGCCGTCCTCGTCGAGCCGGCCGAGATCGCCCGTTTTAAGCCAGCGGTCCTGCAGCACGGCCTCGGTCGCCTCCTCGTTGTTGTAATAGCCGAGCATCACGTTCTGCCCGCGCGCGAGCACTTCGCCGACGCCGTTTTCGTCCGGGTTGTCGATCTTCACCTCGACGCCCGGCAGCGCCTTGCCGACCGAGCCGCGGATCAGTTTGTTGCCCGGCCGCGAGACGGTCAGAACGGGCGACGATTCGGTCAGACCGTAGCCTTCGAGGACGTTGAAGCCGAGCCCGTGAAGGTCTTTCTGGACCTTTTCGCTCAGCGCCGAGCCGCCCGAGATCAGATAGCGCATTCTGCCGCCCAAGCCCTGATGGATCGGGAAAAAGACGATCGGGCCGAGGTTGAACGGCGTGTTGTCGCGGAGCCACGCGTTGAACTCGATGACGTTGTCGGCGAGATCGGCGATCCAGTCGCCGCGTTCGCGGAGCCGCGTCTTGATCCGGCGGTGGAGCATCTCCCAGAGCGCCGGCACGCCGACCATCCCGGTGACGTGACCGTGCTCGATCGCGTGGTTGAGCTCTTCGGCCGACAGCTCTTCGAGATACGTGATCTGCGTGCCGTTCGAGAACGGCGTCAGAAAACCGGCCGAAAACTCGAACGTGTGATGGAGCGGCAGGACGCTCAAAACGCCGTCGGTCGTGTCCATCTCCAAAACCGACGAGAGCATCGAGATCATATTGACGAAGTTCTTGTGCGAGAGCATCACCGCCTTCGGCGTTCCCGTAGTGCCCGAGGTGAAGATCAGCGACGCGACCGAGTTCGACAAAACCTTGTTCGGCAGCAGCGCGCCGCGGCGCGCCTCCTCGGTCTCGGTCTGCATCTCGAAGACCTCGTCGAACGCCCAGACGTTGATCTCGAGCCCGGCATTAAGCAGCCGTTCGGCGAGATCGAGATTCTCGGCGGCGATCTTCGGACTGAGCAGAATCGCCGACGCCTCGCCGGCCCGCGCGAACGCGACGATGTCGTCGAGCGAGCTCGCCGGATCGACCGGAATCGCCGTCGCGCCGGTCTTCAGGATGCCGAAATAGCTCAAGCCCCATTCGGGCATATTGTGCGACCAGAGGATCACGCGGTCGCCCTGTTTGACGCCCTTGTCGGCGAGAAAACCGGCGGCGCGGTAGGTCAGTTCATTGACGTCCTCGTAGGTGTACTGTTCCTTGCGGCCGCCGCGTTCGATCTTCATCGCGACGCGCGTCGGGAAACGCTTGACCGAGGTGTCGAACAGATCGAGCAGGTCCTTGTAGGTGTAGCTGCGTTTCTCGGGCTTTTTGAGGTCTTCTTCGAGCTGCGGCAGCACCCATTTGCGCATTCCGGGGAAATGGACGTTGAGCCAGTAATCGTACCAGTCGAGCCGTTCCGGGTACCACGGAATCAGATGCTTCTCCTTTTCGCGGACGAGCGCCATCAGCGCGCGGACGTTGTCCGAGCGGTATTCGTAGGCGTTGTCGATCATAAACGGCTTGAAGAGCGCGAAGGCGTCGATCGTCTCCTGCGTCGTGTGCTCGAAGTTCTCGACCGATTTCTTGAGATCCGAAACGATGTTCGACAACCGTCCGCCGGCCCACGTCGGCGCGGCCTTTTCGAGCAGACTGTTGGCGCCCTTGGCGAGCTTGTGAAGCATCGGCGCGGAAAAACGCTCGTAGGTCTTCTGCGCGACCGGCGTCGTCTCGATCATCGCGCCGACCGAGTTGACGAGCTTGCTGCCGGTGTCCTTGTCCTTGAAATAGCGGCGTTTGTAAAGCCCGACGAGGCCGACGATCCGCTTCATATCGTTCGGGTTCGAATCGCCCGACGAGGATTGAAAGACGAGCGGCGGCCGGTCGTCGATGAGCGCGTTCATCGCCGCCGCCAGAATCACGCCCGACACCATATCGACCGGGATGATGTCGAGAACGAGCTTTTCGTTGACCGGAATGATCGGCTGGCCGCGCAGCGCGATCAGGATCAGCGGCGCGGTCGTCGTAAAGCCCTCGTTCCAGCCCGGAAACGGATAAGCCTGCGAAGATTCGACGATCGACGGGCGGACCAATGTCTTGACGATGTCGTCCTGGCTCGCGATGATCTGTTCGGCCAAGGACTTCGAATAGGTGTAGATGTTCGTCCAGCCCCAGTATTCGGCCCGCGCCGCGCCGAGTTCGGTCGTCCGCTCGCGGATCCACATCTTGCGCTCGCGGAAGATCGCCGATTTGAGTTCCGATTCGTCGTCCGGATCGCGGCCTTCCTCGACGAAGCGCGCGCGCGCCGCCTCGCGAAACTTCGCGATCTGCATCGCGTCGTCGGCCTCCTGCCGCGCCTGCTCGCTCAATCTGGCGCAGTCCTCGATCTCTTTTTTGACGTCGAATTTCGTGCCGACAAGCTCGTTCCGGCGCGGGAAATAGCCGACGACCGGCTCGTTTTCCCAGACCGCGCCCGAGCGTTTGCCGGCGACGAAACAGGTCGAAACGTGGACCAGACACGGCCGCTTCATCATCCGCGCGAGCTTGATGATGTTGTTCGACCCGACGACGTTCGTCCGCAGGGCCGACTCCAATGGCGGGTTGAAAGTGACGTTGCCGGCGCCGTTGATGATGACGTCGGTGTCCTCCATAATCGCGCGCGCCTCGTCTTCGGCCATTCCCAAAAATTCGTTGCCGACGTCGCCGTTGACCGGGACGACCTTTTCGCGGATGAACGCCTCGAAGCCGTCGCCGTATTTCTCGCGCAGCGGATCGAAGGTCGGCGAAGTGACGATCGACGTCCAGAAACGGTTCTCCGACTCGCGCGCGTCGCGCGCCCGGACGGTCGCGTAAACGCGGCCGACGTTCGGAAAATTATTGAGCAGCATCGACAGCGTGACTTTGCCGACAAAGCCCGTCCCGCCGATAAAAAATATCTTCTTACCCTCGAAAATCTCGGTTGGTGACAATTTCATAACGAATGTTTGGCGCCCGCGCGACGTCGCCGGCAGCGTGCCGCAATGAAGCCGTCCGTTCAGGTATTTTGCTTCTCGCGGCGAATTGTTTAGTATATCGGGAAACGCTCCGAATTCCCAATTAACAGTCCGCTCGGGGCCCGCGATGTTTGTATTATTTACGTAAAACCTCCCGAAATCGGCGGGTCTTCCGGAAGGTCGGCCGCAGTTCGGATTTTGCGGGTTCGGAATCGGATTTCGGACATTATAACCTTGTAACCGGAGCGCCGGCATCTCAGCCGGCAAGGCGTTTGAAAAACGCAAACAGCTCGCCATTTTCGGAAAGATTGAGGGAAATTGTAATATCCCGCCGGAATCCGGTGCATAAAGCCGAAACAATTTGCGACGAAGCCGGTTATTTCGATTGTTGACGCAAATCGAGAAGCATCGGTTCAGAAGCAAATCCATCGAGCCATAAATAACCGTATCTCGTCCAACGCTTTCGCAGTTGTCGGGCAAACCGAAACCGATCTTTTCGCCCGCTGCTGATCCCGTAGTCCGACAGATCACAACCCTGCAGTGCCATAAATAGCGGAGACAGTTTTTTCAATTCCTCTAAACTAATTTGTTTCCAGGGCGAAAATTGAGACTCCCGGATTTCGTCTTTCGGCAATTTCAATCGGATGCTCTCTTCATATTCAAGAGATTTATTCGGAAGCAGGATAAATATTTTCTCCGAATCAGGTTTTCTCGTGTTCAGTAATTTTTTATTCAATTGCCATTCTTTCTCGTCTACGAAATAAGAAGATTTAGAAAAATTGTAACTGGAAAATGTTCCTCTTTGATTTTCAAGCTCTTCGATCGTTTTCGCGGCCACGACCCTTACACAATCCGCACGTTTGTTGAGAAGCAAAATCGGGCTTTTCCCGGTATTCCTTAAACTCAAGGTGAAATAGATATCAACCGGTGAATAAGTAAACTCTTTCGATTCGTTTTCAACCATCTCCACTTTTGTTACGTTTCCCTTAAACTCAAGCGTTGGTTTCGCCTTTACATTTTTGCCGGCTTTTGACTGGGCCGTAACCGAAATACTCAAAAATAAAAACAAGCCCCAAATTAAATATCTTTTCATAAATTCACTTCCAACTATTTCCTTATGTAAAAACGCTGATGTTTTCATAATCAAGCTTGGCAGCAAGGTTCCGACACCCCTGACTCGGCGTTGCGGGCCGAGGATGCCCGCGCTCCAGTCAGCAATTTTCCGGTTTCCTTTAGCCGTCTGCCTTATTAACGGTAATGATATCGCGTATTCGATTTCCAACATTGGTAATTCAATTTCCAACGTTGTGTATTCGATTTCCAACATTGGTAATTCAATTTCCAACGTTGTGTAATCAATAACCAATGTTGTGTAATCAATAACCAATGTTGTGTAATCGATAACCAATGTTGTGTAATCAATAACCAATGTCGTGCAATCGATAACCAATGTCGTGCAATCGATAACCAATGTCGGTAATAGAATTCACAAGCTTCGTTATTCGATACCGAAACTTGCGGATTCGATTCCGCCACTTGAGACTGTAAAATTGATTGTGGAAACAAAGATCGTCCGGTCTCGAAAAAAAGCGGCGAGAGCCGCGCGAGGTCAGTAGCGTCCGATGCAGCCGATGCACCGCTGCATCGGTGTGACTATCCGGGAAGATCTAAAACCCTTGGTTATCGAACGATTCGAGATGCAGGAGCCCGGCCGGCGAACGGTGCATCGGCTATCGCCGACGCT
>JAFDVJ010000123.1:11032-28497 GCA_018269075.1 Acidobacteriota bacterium | reverse complement strand
AATCCCCATTCAAGACTCAAGACTCAAGACTTAAGACTCAAGACTTAAGACTTAAGACTTAAGACTCAGGATTCGAACCACTCAAACTGGAGGCTAAAGACTTCAAAGCACGTAGTTTATAACAATCCGTCGGCGCCCGCAACGAAAGGCCGCGCGGTTTCACGATTCGGGCGGCACGCTGAGCTCCGAGGTCCGCATAATGCTCGTCCGGATTTCGGGCAGGATTCCCTTTTCGACGTAGATCGGGCGGACGAAAACGCGCAGGCGCGGCAGCGCGCGGGCGAACCAGACCGCGCCGAGAATGCAGCCGATACCGCCCAGCAGCAGCGTGTTCGGCGCGCCGATCCGCTCGGCGAGACTGCCGGCCAGAAGACTGCCGAACGGCGCGGTGCCCATAAAGGCCATCGTGTAAAAGCTCATCACGCGGCCGCGCTTGTCTTCCTCGACGATCGTCTGAATGAGCGTGTTGCTCGCCGCCATCTGGACCATAAAACCGAGCCCGGTCGCGACCATCAGGAGCAGCGAGAGCCAGATCGCGCGCGAGAACGAGAACGCGACGAGGCCCGCGCCGAAAACGCCGGCCATCAGCGGGATGAAGCGGCCGAGCCCGACGACGGTCCTGCGCGCCGCCAGAAAAAACGCGCCGGCGAGCGCGCCGACGCCCGACGCGGCCATCAGAAAACCGAGCGTGTTCGGCCCGCCGTGCAGAATCTCGTTGGCGAAGATCGGCATCAGCACCGTGTAGGGCATCCCGACCAGACTGACGAGCGCGAGCAGCAGCAGAATCCGGCTGATCGGCAGCGAGCCGGCGACATAGCGCCAGCCTTCGCGAAACTGTTCGACGAGGTTGGCCCGCGTTTCGACGCCGGCGGCGAGCGCCGGCGCGAGCCGCATCGCGAGCAGAGAGGCGATGACGGCGAGATAGCTGAAGCCGTCGATCATAAAACACCACGCCTCGCCGACGACCGCGATGATCACGCCGCCGATCGACGGGCCGAGCAGCCGCGCGGCGTTGACCATCGACGAATTGAGCGCGATCGCGTTCGGCAGATCGTTCCGGTCCTCGACCATCTGGACGACGAACGACTGCCGCGCCGGCATATCGAAGGCGTTGATGACGCCCTGAAAAACGCTGAGCGCGACGACGTGCCAGATCTTGATCAGCCCGGTCAGCGCGAGCGCGCCGAGCGCGAACGACTGGAGCATCGCGAGCGCCTGCGTGACGACGAGCAGCCGGTGCCGGTTCCAGCGGTCGACGAGGACGCCCGCGAACGGCGCGAGCAGAAACGACGGAATCTGGCCGGCGAACCCGACGACGCCCAACAGCAGCGCCGAGCCGGTCAGTTTGTAAACGAGCCAGCTCGTCGCGATCCGCGTCATCCACGTCCCGATCATCGAGACGCTCTGCCCGCTGAAAAACAGTTGATAATTCCGGTGCCTGAGGGCCCGGAACATAAACGCGAGCCCTTCTTTCTTCTCCGGCAGCTTTGATTTTGCTCCGACGTCGTCCATCCCGTAATCTTTTGATACAGCCCGCCAAATCCACGCAATTTTGCTTCCAGATCTTCGATTTTACGACGATTTTTTGCGCCCTGTCTTTGCGCGGCCGCGTTTCGTTGATGCTATGATTTATGAGAAATCAGTCAATCGGTACAGCGAGCGGTAGCGAGTCCGTTTCATCGAACCCGATTTCCGAACGAATCAGACTCGCTGCCGCTCGCTGTACCGATGCTGCTATCAATTAAAAATGACCCAAAACATCTCAAAAAACAGGCGGCCGTCGATCGTGCTGCTGGCCGCGCTGACCGGTCTGACGGCGCTCTCGATCGATATGAATCTGCCGGCGATGCCGAAGCTGCAGGAGGTTTTCGGCGCGGCCGCCTCGACGGCGCAGCTCACGCTGAGCCTGTTTCTGACGGGTTTCGCCGGCGGCCAGCTCGTCTGCGGCGCGCTCTCGGACCGCTTCGGGCGGCGGCCGGTGCTGCTCGGCGGCCTCGTCGTCTTTGCGGCCGCCGGTCTCGTCTGCGCGCTGAGCCCGTCGCTGCCGCTGCTGATTGCCGGCCGGTTCGTGCAGGGCTTCGGCGCGAGCGTCGGGCCGATCATCGCGCGGGCGGTCGTCCGCGACTGTTTCGACAACCGCGAGGCGTCGTCCGTTTTGTCGCGGATCACGCAGGTGATGATCCTCGCGCCGCTCGTCGCGCCGCTCGCCGGCGGCTATCTGCTCGTCCGCGCGGGCTGGGCGTCGATCTTCGTCGTGCTCGGCGCGGCCGGCGTGCTGCTCCTGCTCGTGAGCGCGCTCCGATTGCCGGAAACGCGGCGGAAAGACGACGACGAGCACCGCGCGAATGTTTCGCTGAAACGCAGTCTGCGGACGATCCTCGCGCACCGGGCGAGCCTCCGGCACACGCTGACGGTCGCTTTTTCGTACGGCGGGATGTTCGCCTACATCGGCGGCTCGTCGTTCGTGCTGATCGAGGTTTTCGGCATCGCCGAGCAGAATTTCGGCTATTTTTTCGGGCTGACCGCGCTCGCCGTGATGCTCGGCGCGAGCGCGAACCGTTATTTTCTGCCGCGCTCGTCGCCGACCGCGCTGCTCCGCGCCGGCGTCCGGCTGCTGACGGCGGCCGGCCTGCTGCTCGCCGCGCTCGTCGCCTCCGGGACGGGCGGGCTCGCCGGTCTGATGGTCCCGATGTTCTTTTATATGTTCGGTCTCGGGCTTGTCCAGCCGAACGCGACCTCGGCGGCGATGGCGCCGCACGGACGGCTCGCCGGTCTGTCGTCGTCGCTGATCGGCTGTCTGCAGACGGCCGCCGGCGCGCTGACCGGTTTCTGCGTCGCCGCGTTTTACAACCGGACGCCGCTCTCGCTCGCCGTGACGGTCGCCGTGATGGCGGTTCTGACGTTCCTGATCTACGACCGCGGCGCGATCGAGGACCTCGAAAACGCGCCGCCGGACGCCGACATCGTCCCCGAGATCGCGGTCGTCACGCCGGTCGAATAATCGCGGCCCGAACGCGCGGCCGGCTTTCGGAAATTCCGGGGTTTGGTATATATTCTTGTAGAACGGTCAACAGGATCGATCTTTGATCTTTGGTCTTGAACTTATAGTTAGTGACGGAACTCATTGGCAAAAGCGGCGATTACAGTCGCGTACGCTTTTTTTGTTCTTCCACTAAACACACTAAAACCACTAAATTTCTTTCGTGTTTTTTCGTGTTTTTAGTGGATCGATTTAAAACCGCTCGCTGGTTTAACGCTCATTATTCCAACAGGTTTTGTCTCTAACTATAAGTTCGAAGACCAAAGACCAAAAATCGAATTTACCTGAAAAATATTCAGAAACTTAATCATCAAAGTAGTCAACGCGCTGATGGAGACAATCTGCATAAAAAACGGCCGGGTCTTTTCGGGCTATGACGAGCCTTCGAAGATCGCCGACGTTCTGATCAAAGACGGAAAAGTCGCGGAGATTTCCGCGACGCCGATCGCGGCCGGTGAAGCTCGTATTATCGACGCCGCCGGGCAATGGGTGATGCCCGGTTTTATCGACAATCACACGCATTACGACGGCGAGCTGCTGGTCGCGCCTGGCTTAGGCGAATCGGTCCGCCACGGCGTGACGACCGTCATCGTCGGCGGCTGCTCGCTGTCGTTCGTCTACGCGGACGTCGACGACTGCTGCGATATGTTCACGCGCGTCGAAGCGTTTCCGCGCGAGATTTTGTATCCGATCCTGAAGGACGAAAAAACCTGGTCGAACCCGCGGGAATGGCTCGCGCATCTCGACGGCCTCAACGTCGGGCCGAACATCGCCTCGTTTATCGGCCATTCCGACATCCGCGCGCGGGCGATGGGCATCGACCGCAGTCTGAGCGCGACGGAAACGCCGACCCGCGACGAGCTCGACGCGATGAAAAAGATGCTCGAAGAGGCTCTGGACGCGGGCTTTATCGGCGTTTCGATGCAGCATAACCCGTGGGACAAGATGGACGGCCGCCACTGGTCGAAGCTGCTTCCGGCCGCTTACGCGCGCGGCGCCGAACGGCGCGCGCTGACCGCGATCGTCCGCCGCCGCGAAGCGCATCTGCAGGGCGTCCCGAATCTCGTCAACCGGGTCGCCGCCTTCTGGTATATGGCCGAGAGCTCGGCGTTTTTCTGGCGCAAGAAATTAAAGACATCGATGGTCGCGATGATGGATCTCAAGGGCGATCCGTATATCCGCGGCGTATTGAGCGGGCTCGCGACGTTTTTTAACAAGATCTGCCGCGCCGATTTCCGGATGCAGGCCTTTCCGGTCCCGTTCACGGTTTTCGCGAAAGGGATGGATCTCGTGATCTTCGAGGAATTTCCGACCGGCGCGCTGGCCCGGCATCTGGCCCGCGACCTGAAAAAGCGCAACGCGACGCTGACCGATCCCGAATACCGCAAAAAGTTCAAAAAGCATTATCAAAGCCGGCTCGCGCCGAAGATCTGGCAGAAGGATTTCGGCGATGCGTTCGTGACGGACGCGCCCGACAAGAGCTGGATCGGCAAATCGTTCGGCGAGATCGCCGCCGCGCGGAATCAGCATCCGGTCGACGCGTTTCTCGACATCGTCGTCGATCTCGACGACCGGGTTTCGTAGAAGACGACGATCGGCAACCACGATCCCGACCGCTACCGGCGGCTCTACAACGACCCGAACGGGATCTTCGGCTTCGCCGATTCGGGCGCGCACATCAACAATATGGCGTTCTACAACATCCCGCTGCGCGTCCTGAAATACGTCAAAGACTCTCACGAAAAGGGCGCGCCGCTGATGTCGTATGAGAAGGCCGTCTGGCGTCTGACCAAAGAAAACGCCGATTTTTTCAATCTCGACGCCGGCACGATCGAGACCGGCAAACGCGCCGACATCACCGTCGTCGATCCCGAAAAACTGACCGACGAGGTTCACCGCTATCGGACCGCCGAATTTTTGCAGGGTCAGGAAAGGCTCGTCAACCGCAACGACGACGCGGTCGCGCTCGTCCTGATCAACGGCAAAACCGCCTGGGAAGCGGGCGGCTTTGCCGAGAATTTCGGCCACGAAAAATTCGGCGGCTTTTTGAAGGGAGCGCATATTTACTGAAATTGGTTTTTGATTTTTGGTGATTATAGTTACTGACAGAGCTTATTGGAAAAAGCGGCGATTTAGGTCGCGTTCGCTTTTTTATCTGTCCGCTAAAACACTAAAAACACTAAATTTCTTTCGTGTTTTTAGTGTTTTTAGCGGATAGATTAAAACTCGTACGCGGGTTTAACGCTCATTATTCCAACAAGTTTTGTCACAAACTATAACGGGCAATCGTTCAATGACGCAAAACGGCAAAGACCAAAGACCGTTTCGATCCGATACTATATGAAATCAGCATTCGTCCGTTCATCGATCGCGTTGTTTTTCGTTCTGTTTTTCGTCTTCGCGGCGCGCGCCGACCGGGTCGACGATTTCGTCCGCGCGGTGATGCGGGAACGCCGCGTGCCGGGCGCGGCGATCGCCGTCGTCAAGGGCGGCAAGGTCGTCAAAAAACAGGGTTACGGCACGGCGAGCCTCGAATTCGGCGTTCCCGTGACGACCGACACGGTCTTCGAGATCGGCTCGGTGTCCAAACAGATGACCGCCGCCGCGATTCTCCTGCTGGTCGAGGACGGCCGGGTCGCGCTCGACGAAAAGATCTCGAAATACCTGCCCGGCACGCCCGCCGCGTGGGAAAAAGTGACGGTCCGCAATCTGCTGACGCACACTTCGGGCGTCAAAAGCTACACCGCGATCGGCGCGGGCTTCGAATTGTCGAAGCATCTGACGCGCGAAGAGTTCATCAGGGCGCTGTCCGCCTATCCGCTCGATTTCGAGCCCGGCGCGCGGTATTCATACAGCAATTCGGGCTACAATCTGCTCGGCTTCATCATCGAGGCCGCGTCGGGCAAAAATTACTGGGACTTTATGCGCGAACGGATCTTCGGGCCGCTCGGGATGAACCGGACCTCCGACCGCGATCCGAAATACGTCATCAAAAACCGCGCCTCGGGCTACGAGCTCGACGGGGGCGCGTTCGCGGGCCGCGATTACGATCTGACCGATCTTTTCGCGGCCGGCGCGATCGTCTCGACGATCGACGATCTGACGAAATGGGACGCCGCGTGGCGGGGCGACACGCTGCTCAAAAAGTCGAGCCGGGCGGAAGCGTGGAAGCCGTTCGTCCTCAACGACGGGAAGCCTTATCCATACGGCTTCGGCTGGAACGTCACCGAATTTCGCGGCCACCGGCTGATCGGCCACAGCGGCTCGACGGCCGGCTTCAATTCGCAGATCTGGCGGCTGACCGACGACGATCTGAGCGTGATCGTGCTGACCAACCTCGGCGATCTCGGCTACGCCGGCACGCTCGCGCGCGGGATCGCCAAGATCTATCTGCCGGACACCTCGCTCAAAGCGCTGAAAACGCTGCCCGATCCGGACGCGGGCCTGACGGCGCGGCTGCTCGACGCTTTGCGCGCGCGGCTCGAAAACCGCGACGCCGGCGATGCGCTGTCGGCGAACCTGTCGAAAGCGCTCGCGACGCCCCGCGCCAAAGCGGAATTCGCGCGGGTCGCCGCGTTCGGCCCGCTCACGAAATTCTCGCTGACCGGAACCGAAGAGACGGCCGGCGCGAAAATCTACCGTTACAAAGCGGAAACCGCGAAACGCCTTTTCCTGTGGCGTTTCGCGGTCGATAAAGACGGAAAAATCTCGGAGCTCGCGCTCGAAGACGAAGAGTAGCGTTTACTGATCCTCTTCCCACGCGACCTTCGCGTCGAGCGCTTTGAACGCCTTGACCATCTGGAAATACGTATTTTCCTGACCGGTCACGTTGCTCATCGGCGATTTCCAGCCCTTCGCGGTTTTGACCATAATCTTGCAGTTGCTGACCGTCAGGCTGACGTTGTTGTTCCAGTCCTTGAAAGCCTGATTGTTGACGATCTTATCGACCAGCTCGTCGAACTGCTCGGCGGAAATGCGCGCCTTCCAGACTGTTTTGTCGATGCTCCGCCATTCTTTGGCGACCGTGTCGTAGCGGCGGATGACGATCGCCTTGTCGATGCGGCCCGCGCGCGTCGCGGTCAGCGTGATCGTGCAGGGCGAGCTCGGGCTCGACACGCCGTCCTTGTCGCCGAACATCTCGTTATAGTTTTTCCGGCATTTCGAGCCTTCCGGGTAAAAGTCTTTGAAATTGGTTTCGATCGCCGCCGATTCGACGTCTTCGGCCTTGACGTCCATTGTCGGACCGGGTTCCGGCGGGGCCGGCGTCGGCGTCGCCTCGGGCGGCTTTGCCGGAGTTTCCTGTCCGGCGACCGGTTTATTTTCGGCCCCGCGAGCCGGCTTGTAATAGATAAAAAAATAAGAACAAACAACCAGCGCGCCGAGCATTCCCGCCGCCAATGCCAAAAGTAACGTAATGATTTTCTGATTCATAAACACCTTTCAATCGCTACAATTATAACGCTCGAACGCGGCTTTTTTTGCCGTTTTCGGGAAACGCGGTCGATTTTTTTTCCGGCGCGGCGGTTTTTCCGGCCTTACTGATCGGAGATTTTCAGGATAAAGCGCTGGAGCCGGTTGTCGTAAAACTCGTACCGGGCCGTATAGACGAACCGGCCGGTTTTGCCGGCTTCGTCGGCCAGCGACAGCCCGGGCAGCTTGTAGACGAGCGTCAGCTGCTTGCCGTTCTCGACGCGCTCGGTCGGTTCGCCGATCTTGCGGATGATCGTCTTCGGGCCGGACATATCCTTGCCGTCGACGTTCGGGATGCCGGTGATCGCCGACGCCTTCGACTGTTTGTAGCCGACGAAGATGTCTTTTTCGGTCTTGAAGAACGAGATCTTCTCGGCCTGAAAATGCGGCATCCTGTAGGTCGCGTCGACCTGATAAACCTCGATCTCGGTCAGCAGATACTTGTCTTCGAACGACGCGGCGGTCAGCTTCAGGACCTGATCGGCGTTTTTGTTGTAGAAATAATAAACCGGCCGGCCGTCGGCGGTCTGGCGGGGCTGAAAACCGTCGAGAAAAGTTTTGGCCGCCGCGCGCTCGCCGAGTTTGAGCCCGACGACGCTGACGTCGGGATTGATCGTCTTCGCCTCCTGCGCGAGCGCGGTCACACCGAAAGCCGCCAACAGAACCGGAATCATCATCCGGCGAATGAAACTTTTTTTCTGCATATCTTTGTTTTTGGGTGTCGAAACGCTTCGCGGTTTCGACTGCGGGACGGAAATTATTCGAATTTCGGAACCGTGTTCCGCGGAGGACTAATCGAATTTTAACAAAACCGCGCCGCTCGTTCAATAAAAAATTTTTAACATCGAAAAAAAATGTGGATTATTTTAAACAGATGTAGTAAAATCTCTGTTAGCGTTTTACGCCCCCGCGTAACTCTCAAACCTAAATTCCCTTTAATCAACATTTAGTCAATTTACCCAAGGGCTTGCCAATTTAACCAATTCAAGAGGAGAACCAACCTATCATGAAATTTTTTTCTTTCAGATTTACGCGTGCACAAATTTTAGCCACAAATTTGATCTTCGGATTTCTTTTGTTCGCGTCGTTTTTGACCGTCAACGCCCAGACGACGACCTTCGCCCAGTTTCTCGAAAATAACGGCTCACAGGACTTCGTTTTCACGAACAACGGATCGAGCGCCAATTTCGCGACGATCGTCAACGGCTCGTCGGTTTCGTTCCGCTACCAGAACATTGCCGGCCTCGACTCGTCGCTGCAGGGCTTTCAGGACGCCCATTTAACGATCAGTCCGGTGGACAGCAACACGACCATTCCCGCCTTCGATAATTCCGGCACTCTGACCCAGCCGTTCCAGGCTTTCAAGGTTCAGATCATCCGCGACCTTCCGACCGCGCCGGGAGTCGGCACGGGCACCCGCCGAAACCTGCTGACGGCCGTCATCCAGCCGATCGTCGACGCCCCGGATCTCGCCGGCAGCGGCAACTCGGCGACGTTTCAGGCGACGACGCCCGACCACATCGTGACGTTTTCGTCCGACTTTCTGGTCTTCGCCGCGACGACTTCGCGCAATATGGCGCTCAGTTTCTCGTCGGTGACGCCGACGCTCGCGATCAACGGCAACTTCCTGCAGTCGTTCACGGCGGCCGCGACCGGCACCTTCGCGTCGAACCCGCCGCCGACTCCGTACATCCCGACGGCGGCCCCGGTCAGCGTCGGCGGCCGCGTTCTGACCTCGGACGGCCGCGGTCTGCGCAACGCGCAGGTCCTGCTCGTCGAGGCCGACGGCACCGTCCATCGCGCGATGACCAGCTCGTTCGGCTACTATCATTTCGAAGGCATTTCGAGCGGCCAGAACGTGACGCTTTCCGTCGTTTCCAAACGCTACAGCTATAACCCGATGGTTATCGCGCTCGACGACAGTCTCGGCGATCTGGATTTCTACGGCAACGAATAAGGGCGATTTCGGGTTTCGGGTTTCGGATTTCGGATTTTTTTCGAAGACCGCGACCGGAAACCGGAAGACGCCGGGTTAAATCACGAAAGGCGGCCTGTTGCGGGCCGCCTCTCGGAGCTTTAAAGTGATTCCCCGGCGAATTGACGCCGCTTTCGCGCCGTCCGGACGGCGAATTCATTTCAAAAAAAAGAGCCGTTGGCGCGGCTCTTTTTTTGTTAGAAATTCAGCTTGAGCTGTCCGTCTTCTTCCTCGACGAGGACGCTGCCGCCGTCGACGAGCCGGCCGAAGAGGATCTCGTGGGCGAGCGGCTGCTTGATCTTTTCGTGGATCAGACGCGCCATCGGACGCGCGCCGTAGCGGGCGTCGAAGCCGTTTTTCGCGAACCATTCGCGGGCCGCGTCGCTGAGCTTGACGAGCACGCGTTTTTCGGCGAGCTGGCCGTTGAGCTCCTTGATGAACTTGTCGACGATATGCTTGATGACTTCCGTGTCGAGCGCCTTGAAGGCGACCCACGCGTCGAGCCGGTTGCGGAATTCGGGCGTGAACGTGCGCTCGATCGCGCCCTTCGCCTGGCCTTTCGTCTCGGCCTGATTGCGAAAGCCGACGCCGCCCGACGAGAGCTCGCGCGCGCCGGCGTTGGTCGTCATAATCATCACGACGTTGCGGAAATCCGCCTTCTTGCCGTTGTTGTCGGTAAGCGTCGCGTTGTCCATCACCTGCAATAAAAGATTAAACAGGTTCGGATGCGCCTTTTCGATCTCGTCGAGCACGAGCACCGAATGCGGGTGCCGCATAATCGCGTCGGTCAGCAGACCGCCCTGATCGAAGCCGACGTAGCCCGGCGGCGCGCCGATCAGGCGCGAGACCGTGTGCGGCTCGGCGTATTCGCTCATATCGTAGCGCAGAAACTCGACGCCGAGGATATAGGCGAGCTGTTTCGCGACCTCGGTTTTGCCGACGCCGGTCGGGCCGCTGAACAGAAACGAGCCGACGGGCTTCGTTTCGTGGCCGAGGCCGGCGCGCGAGATCTGAATCGCGTCGACGATCTTGTCGATCGCCTCGTCCTGCCCGAAGATCACGCCCTTGAGATCGTCCTTGAGCGTTTTCAGCCGGTTCTTTTCGTCGGCGACGACCGTCTTCGGCGGAATCTTCGCCATCCGCGCGATCGTGTTTTCGACCATCTGGACCGAAATCTGTTTCGGCCGCTTGTCCTCGTCGAGCAGCTTGGTCGACGCGCCGACCTCGTCGATGACGTCGATCGCCTTGTCCGGCAGAAAGCGGTCGCTGATGTATTTGCCGGCGAGCTCCGACGCGACTTTCAGCGATTCGTCCGAATACTTGATGCCGTGATGCTCCTCGTAAAAGCGTTTCAGACCTTTGAGGATCTCGTAGGTCTCGTTGACCGTCGGCTCAAAGATCTCGATCTTCTGGAACCGCCGCGCGAGCGCGCGGTCGCGCTCGAAGGCCGCCTTGTATTCCGAATAGGTCGTCGAGCCGATGCAGCGCAGCTCGCCGTTGGCGAGTGCCGGTTTAAGAATGTTCGACGCGTCCATCGCGCCGCCCGAAACCGCGCCCGCGCCGACGATCGTGTGGATCTCGTCGATGAAGAGGATCGAGTTTTCCTGTTTCTTGAGCTCGTTGATGATCGCCTTGAAGCGCTGTTCGAAATCGCCGCGATAGCGCGTGCCCGCCAAAACCGCGCCCATATCGAGCGCGAAGACCTTGGCGTCCTTCAAAACTTCGGGCACGTCGCCCTCGGCGATCTTGAGCGCGAGTCCCTCGGCGAGCGCGGTCTTGCCGACGCCCGGTTCGCCGACGTAGAGCGGGTTGTTCTTCTTGCGCCGGCAGAGCACCTGGATCGTCCGCTCGATCTCTTCCCGGCGGCCGATGATCGGGTCGATGCCGCCGTCCTGCGCGCGCTTGACGAGTTCTTCGGTAAAGGCTTCGAGCGGCTTTTTCTTTTTCGGCCGCGCGGCGCGCTCTTCGGCAAACTCCTCGTCCTCGGCGCCCTCGGCGCTTTCGAAATCCGCGCCGCCGTCGATCTTCGAGATGCCGTGCGCGATGTAGTTCATAATGTCGAGCCGCGTGATGCCCTGCTGCAGCAGCAGGTAAACGGCGTAGGACTGGTGCGCCTGATAGAGCGCGGCGAGGATGTTGCCGCCGTCGACCGTTTTCTGGCCGCTCCCTTCGGCCTGCAGGATCGCGTACTGGATCGTCGACTGAAAGGTCGAGGTCAGTTCCGGCATCAGCTGCACGCCGTCGGGCATTTTTTCGAGCGAGTCGTTGAAATACTCTTCGAGCGACTTGGCGATCTCTTCGACCTTCGCGCCGCAGTTGTATAAAATGTCGCGGGCCGCGTTGTCTTCGAGCAGCGCGTAGAGCAGATGCTCGAGCGTCACGAATTCGTGCTTGTATTTGACGGCTTCATCGACCGCGTAGCTTAACGTTTCTTCTAATTCTCTGGTCAGCATAACTTGAAAACTTCTTAGATGATTATCTCACAAAAAACGTTGAAAAATCATTATGATATTTCAATTCGGCCAGTCGGGCGTTTCGGGGAAAGAAATCGATTTTTTTCACCCCTTCGTCAATTCTTCGAATCCTTCTTTTTGACGGTCAGAGTCTCGGCCTTGCCGGCTTCGATTTTGACGGTCGGCGCGCCCGGAACCGCTTCGGCGTACCATTTGAAAAGCTCTTCGCGGGTCTTGCCGGCCGCCGCCGGCTCGTTGAAGACGACCGCGTACTCGCCCGGCGGCAGCGTGATCCCGACGTCGCCCTGCGGGCCGGTCGTCGCGCGGCGGTGACGGCTCGGGTTCATATATCCGGCGCGGTCGGTCGGGACGACCGAAAAGGCGGCGTTTCTGACCGGCTCCTTGTTCTCGTCGAGCACGACGACCCGGAGCGTGCCCGGATCCTTGCCGAGCACGACGCGGACGTTGCGGAGCGTGTCGCCCTCCTTGAGCTCGAGCGGGCTGTTGAAGAGATCCGTGCCGTCGAGCGTCAGGCTCTTGATGTAGTAATCCTCGTCGCCGACGAACGCGGCGAGATAAATTTTGCCCTCGGACACGGCTTCGAGCCTGAAATCGTGCAGGGGTTTCGACGGCCGCGGCGCTTCCTCGTAATCGCCGTAATTGGAAACGCCGCCCGAGGCGACCGTCTCGCCTTTCTCGTTGACCGCGCTGACCGAGACGTAGCGCGGCATCTCGGCGCTGTTTTCGACCGTCGCCGTGCCGGAAAGGATCGCGCCGTAGCCGAGTTCGAAAACCATCTCCGCCAGATCACGGTCCTCGATCGTCAGCCGGTCGAACTTTTTGGCGAGCTTCGGCTTCGGCGGCGCGTTGGCGTCGACCCTGACGTTGGCGTTGACGGAATATCCACCCAAATCGCCCCGGTACTCGCCCTCGAGCGGCTCGATCAGGACGCTGTATTCGCCTTTCGGAAGCTCCTTGAATTTCCAATTGCCGTTCTCGTCGGTCATCGTCGGAATTCCCGTGCGCTCGCCGAACCGGTTGAAAAGCGAATAAATTTCCCGGTTCTTCACGGGGTTCAGCGTGATCCGCGCCCGGACCGGCGAGCGGTCGCGGCGGTTGACGACCCTGCCTTCCGCCGTGTACAGGCCGCGGCTCGGGATCACGAGATTGATCGATTCGAGCTCCTGCCCGAGCTGGACGCTGATCATCTGCGCCGAATCCGTATCGAGCGCGTCCGGGTAAAAGAACGTCAGCAGCGAATAACTGCCCATTCCCATCTCGAACGGATCGTCATAACGCTTTTCGGAATTGTCGCCGTGCGTCGCGCTCTCGGTGACCTTGATGATGTAATCGCCCGGCGGCAGGCCCGCGAAGCGGTAGACGCCGCGGTCGTCCGTCTGGTAACCGCCGCCGCCGCTGGCGATCGCCGAAACGATCGCCGAGAAATTCGGGACGACGCCGAAGAATTTGTCGCCGACCTTGCGGAGGATCTCGACCTTGACGCCGATCGCCGCGTCGCCGTCGTCGTAAGTCACGCGCCCGCCGATCGCGCCGCCGCGCTGCGCGCCGATCTGGACGTCGAGGTCGGTCACACCGTCGACGACGATCTTGTCGAAATACGCATAAGCGTCGCGCAGGCCCTCGCGCTCGTTGCTTTTCGAGAAATCCGCGTAGGCCAGCGGCGAGACGACGCCCGGCGCGTTGACCATCGCGTAATACGTGCCGGCGGCGACCTTTTTCATCTGAAAAGCGCCCTCGCCGTCGGTGATCGCCGAGGGCGCGCCGCCCGGCCCGCCGCTGCCGTCATCGCGCATCAGCATCACCATACAGCGCTTGACGGCGCGGCCGGTGTCGGCGTAATAGACGCGGCCGCGAATGGTCGAGAGCGGCGCCGGTGCGGGCGTCGGCGGATATTCGACGCTCGCGGCGTTCGAAGACGCGCGCGGCGAGCGGCGCGGCGTCGGGCGCGCGTTCGAGACGCGGGCGGCGTTGGTCGCCGCGACGTTCGCGTTCGTCTGGAGCGACGCTTTCGGCGTCAGCGTCAAAGCGATCAGTATTAAAGCAGCCGAGCAGAGCGTGATTTTCAGGATCAGTTTGCGAAGATCAGGTCGTTGCGGCATCGCGCCTCCATTTTATTCGAGCGTTTCCGGTAAAAAAGCCGTTTTGCTTTATAGTAAAGCAAAACGGCTTTGATCGCCAGAGTTTTTTTCAACCCCTGTCAGCCCGATTTCCTGCCCGTCATCAGCACTTCGCGGCCGACCAGATAAAGGATCACCGCGATCGCCAGAAACGGCAGCATCGCCAGCAGATCGGCGCTGTGACCGCTGAAGAACGGATTGCTCTCGTCGGCCCACGCCTTGGATTTGTCCTGCACATTCTTGAGGAACGGGACGACCGCGAAGATCGCGATCAGGATGCCGGCGATCGCCGCGCCGGCGATGTAGCCCGATGCGAGCAGGACGCCGTTCGACTTGTCGGTTTCGGCGATGATCTCGGATTCGGTCATATCCTGCGCCGCGAACTTGCGCTTGAGATACAGATCGACCGCCCAGCGCGCGATGCCGCCGACGAAGATCGGTGAGCTCGTCGCGATCGGCAGGTACAGCCCGACGGCGAAGGCGAGCGCCGGCGCGCCGGTCAGCTCGAGCACGATCGCGATCATCGCGCCGATCAGCACCAGTCCCCACGGCAGCTCCTGGCTCAGGATGCCCTTGATGATATAGCTCATCAGCGTCGCTTTCGGCGCGTCGTATTTCGGCGCGTCCGACAGATCGGGCCGCGCGGTCAGCTTGCCGTTGATGCCCGGATCGACCAGATACTTGATCTCGCCCGACGTGTCGACCAGATATTTGCCGGCCGGAATGCCGTTCGAATTATCGGTCTTGTGCCAGCCGCGATAGGTGTTCGAATCGTTTTCGGCCTGCGTGCCGGTCAGCTTTTCGGCCGGCCCGACCTCGGTTCCCGGCGGTACGCGCGCGCCTTTCGGAAAGTTTTCCTCGATCTTCAGCTTGACCGTGCCGTTCGGCTCGACGAGATATTTGCCCGGCGCAAGGTCCTTGTTCTCGGGCTTCTTCTGTCCCGCCGGAACTTTGTTCTCAAGCAGCCTGAACTCGCCGCCGATCGGCGGTTTGTCCTCGCCCGTGTAGACCGGAAGCGGCGCGGCGTCGACCTTGACTTCCTTTTCGACCTTCGAGAAGGTCACCGGCGTCGCGTAGACCGTGCCGTTGTCGTTCAGCAGCAGCAGGATCGGCCCGAGCACGAGCGCCGAGGCGAGCGCGCCGACGAGAATCGCGATCTGCTGTTTCTTCGGCGTGCCGCCGACGAGAAAGCCGGTCTTCAGATCCTGCGAGGTCGTGCCGCCGTTCGAGGCCGCGATGCAGACGATGCCGCCGATCGAGAGCGCCGTCACGAAATACGGGTTCGGCGCCGTCCAGCCGAGCAGGAAGAAAACGAGACAGGTGATCAGCAGCGTCGCGACCGTCATCCCCGAGATCGGGTTCGACGACGAGCCGACCTCGCCCGTCAGCCGCGACGAAACCGTCACGAACAGAAAGCCGAGAATGATGATCAGCAGCGCGCCGAGAAATGAAACGATCGGGTTCGAAAAGACGCTGAGCCCGAGCTGCGGCGCGAGCATAATCGCCGCCATCAGGACGATCACGCCGACGATCACGTATTTCATCGAGAGGTCCTGATCGGTACGCGGCAGCGCTTCGCCGTCGGCGTTCGTCCCGCCGCCGCGCAGGTCGGCGAGGCCCGATTTCAGACCGCTCCAGATCGTCGGCAGGCTGCGAAACAGCGAGATGATGCCGGCCGTCGCGACCGCGCCCGCGCCGATGTAGAGAATGTACGCCCCGCGGATCTGGCCGGGACTCATCTCGCCGATGTTCTTCGCGAGCTCCGGCGAGAGCGGCGCGGCCAGGCCTTCGCCGAAGAACTTGATCATCGGGATCAGGACGAGATACGACAGAACGCCGCCCGCCATCATAATCGAGGAGATGTAGGGGCCGATGATGTAGCCGACGCCGAGCAGCGCCGGGTTGTTTTCGAGCGCGATCGAGCCGCCCTTCAGCGTTTTGTCGCTCAACTCGTGCTCGGGCTCGCCCTTCCAGAAGCTGAAAACGTCCATCACCGATTTATAAATAAAGCCCATCACGAATCCGATGGTGATGATCTTTCCGCCTTGGAGCGCCGAATCGTCGTGTTCGGAGACTTTGACGTCGGCGTATTCGTTGGCGACCGATCTCGATTCGGCCGACGCGCCGGCCTTCAGAACCTCGGCGCAGGCCGTGCCTTCCGGATATTTCAGAATGCCGTGCTGCTCCTTGATCAGCGCGCGGCGCAAGGGGATCATCATCAGGATGCCGAGCAGTCCGCCCATCACGGCGACGAGCATCACGCGCGTGATTTCGAGATCGAAGCCGAGGATCAGGATCGCGGGCATCGTCACGCCGACGCCGAACGCGATCGACTCGCCGGCCGAACCCGCCGTCTGGACGACGTTGTTTTCGAGAATCGTCGCGTCCTTCATACCGAATTTCGACAACAGCCGGAAGAGCGTGATCGAGATCACGGCGACCGGAATCGAAGCCGAAACCGTCAGGCCCGTTTTCAGGACGAGATAGAGCGACGAAGCGCCGAAGATGATGCCGAGAAGCGTGCCGACGATGATCGGAAACGGCGTCAGCTCGCGCATATTCTTGACCGCGTCGGGAATATACGGGCGGAAATTTTCGAGAAATGGATTTTTAGCCATAACGAAAAGAAAAAAGCCTCCAAATTTTTAAACGTTCAAACGGAAGAGTATTCTGAATTGAAATCGCGGCCCGATTTCGGTTTTCGGATGTCGGATTTCGGATTTTTTCCAATTGGATAACCGTCGTTTTTAGAGAAGTTACCTGAATCCCTCAAAAAGCTGATCGGCTTATCTTTCAATTGAAAACGGTATTGGGTTAAATGTACATTGCAAACGGCAAACAAGCAAGTCATTCCACGCAAAAGCGGGATTAAAACCCGCCCCGCACGAATTTTCCGCCGCGCCGGTTATTTTTTCCGGCGCGACGTAAAGCTTTATCGGCGCGGCGTAAAGCTTTTCCGGCGCGGCGTAAAGCTTTATCGGCGCGGCGTAAAGCTTTTCCGGCGCGGCGTAAAGCTTTTCCGGCGCGACGGAAAAAATATCCGGCGCGGCGAAAAAAATAATCGTCGTTCGGCGAAACCGGTCTTCGAAAAAAAATAACGTCCTCAGCCCGCGGAGCGGGCGACAGCATAAAGCCCCGGGCGAAAGCCCGGGGTCGAATCGCAATCAGCGCCCGAGCCATCGGAGATGGCGACAGAAACGAACGCGCCGCGCCGGGCTGTCGCCCGTTTTCACGGGCTCGGATTCGATGCCGGACGCCGACCCCGGGTTCTCACCCGGAGCTTTACGCTGTCGCCCGCTCCGCAGGCTGATACCGGGCGTTTCCGGCGGGATTTTCCTCGAAATTCCCTTTTTATCGCCCGACGCAAAAGCTTTGCACCGCGATGTAAA
>JAFDVJ010000123.1:4717-10916 GCA_018269075.1 Acidobacteriota bacterium | reverse complement strand
TGCAGGCCTTTTACATCGCGGTGCGAAAAAACTACGAAGCGGGTTCGGCCGCCGTTTTTCGTATAATAATGCCGTCTTCCGCCGTCGAAGCCGGCGACGGCGTCGAAATATTGCGAAACGCGGCGGCGGACTGGAGCGCAACCGTCCCGGTTGCCATGAGCGCGACAGCGCGAACGAGCGTTTCGCTTGCCATGACGTTGAAAGCATACGAAACGCTCGACACCGCTGGCGCGGCGTTGGCAACCGGGACGGTTGCGCTCCAGTCCGCTGCCGCGCTCATTGCCGGCCGCGTGAGGGCGCAGCGGTTCGCCTGCCCGCCGGTGCCCGGCGGGACGTGCCGGCGCTCCGTTAAGGAATCTTTTATTTCATTTAATCCCGAAAATCGGCTAAAATCTTCAAAAAACACGTGACGGAGCTTCCGAAACCGAAAATGAAAAATAAAATTCCTGTCTCCGCGCCTCTGCGCATCGGCGCTTTGCTGCTGCTTTTGACGATTGCCGCCCTCGCCCAGAAGATTCCCGCGCCGAAAGATGTGCTCGGCTTTACGCCCGGCGACGACCGCAAGCTCGCGAGCTGGGCGCAAACGATCGATTACTTTAAGAAACTCGACGCCGCGTCCGACCGGGTCGAGTTCGAGGAGATCGGCAAGACGACGCTCGGCGCGCCGTTCGTCTACGCGACGATCTCGTCGCCGGCGAACCTCAAAAAGCTCGAATATTACAAATCGATCCAGCAAAAACTCGCCGATCCGCGGCTCATCAAGTCGAACGACGCGGCCGCCAAAAAGCTGATCGCCGAGGGCAAAACGATCGTCCTGATCACCTGCGGCGTCCATTCGACCGAGGTCGGCAGCTATCTCTCGTCGATGCTCATCGCCGAGAAATTAGCCAGGGCCGACGACGCGGAAACGCGGAAAATCCTCGACGACACGATCGTCCTGCTCGTCCCCAGTTTGAATCCCGACGGCGTCGACATCGTCAAAAACTGGTACGACAAGACTCTGGGCACGCCCTACGAGGGCACCGACCCGCCGGAGCTCTATCACAAATACGTCGGCCACGACGACAATCGCGACTGGTACGCGTTCACGCAGACGGAAACGCAGCTCACCGTCGACAAGATCCACAACGTCTGGCACCCGCAGATCGTCCACGACATCCACCAGCAGGGCGCGAACGGCGCGCGATTTTTCCTGCCGCCGTATATGCCGCCGGTCGAGCCGAACGTTCCGAAAGAATTGGTCGAAGGCTACACCGAGCTCGGCAGCTATATTGCTAAAACGATGCGCGCCGACGGCTTTCAGGGCATCACGACCGATTCGACGTATGACGCGTGGACGCCGGCGCGCGCCTACTCGCACTATCACGGCGGCGTCCGGATCCTTTCGGAAACCGCTTCGTGCAAAATCGCGACGCCGATCACCCTCAAATTCGAGGACCTGCGCAACGGCCTCGGCTACGACGTCCGCAAGGAAACGCCGAACTTCGCGCCCGTCTGGAAAGGCGGCGAATGGCATCTGCGCGACATCACCAACTATATGACGACGGCCGCCTCGCTGCTGCTGAAACACGCCTCGGACAACCGCGAAAAATGGCTGACGAGATTCTACGCGATCGGCAAGGAAGCCGTGCGGCCGCGCCGGAAAGGCGAGCTTTACGGATTCCGGTTCGCGGGCGATGAGTTCGAATTAAGAAACATCCTCCAACGCGGCGGCATCGAAGTCGAAAACGTAAAATCTCTGGATTTTGATTTTCCTGATTTCTTTGTCAGGATGGCGCAGCCCTACGGAAATTTCGCCAAAGCGCTGCTCGAAAAACAAACCTACCCGGATTTGAAGGACAAAGACGGTAATCCGATTCCGCCCTACGACGTAACGGCCCACACGCTGCCGCTGTTGATGGGCATCAAGGTCACTCCGGTTTTCTCGCCGTTAAAAACTGTTCAGCCGGAAAGTTTTCTAACCGGGTGTAAGGGGGCAACTTACTCCAATATCGGTCTTTACAAATCCGCGATGGCTCCGATCGACGAAGGCTGGACGAGATGGTATCTGGATAAACCGGACTGTATTAAATTCGACTACGTCTCGCTGACCGACGCCGGACTGCGAAAGGCCGGTCTGAAATCGGAAGTTAAAACGATCATCTTCCCCGATCAATCGCCGAATCAAATCCTCAACGGCTACGCGAAAGGGACGATGCCCGACGAATTGACGGGCGGCGTCGGCAAGGAAGGCGTCGCGAATCTGTGGAAGTTCGTCGAGGGCGGCGGAACGCTGATCTTTCTCAACCGCTCGTCGCGCTTCGCCATCGAGCAGTTCAATCTGCCCGTGCGCGACGTCACGAAAGGATTGGCGCGCAAGGATTTCTACATTCCGGGCTCGATTCTCCGCACCGAAATCGACACGAAAAACCCGCTCGCCGAAGATATGCCGGCCGCATCGATCGCGTGGTTCGAGGATTCGCCGGCGTTCGAGATCAGCGAGAGCGACGACACCAACGTCGAGATCGTCGCCCGCTACCCGAAAGACCCGAAAAAGATCCTGCTCTCGGGCTGGGCGCTCGGCGCGGAAAAGATCGCCGGCAAGGCCGCGCTCGTCTCGATCAACATCGGCAAGGGCCGCGTCGTATTGTTCGGCTTCCGCCCGCAGTATCGCGGCCAGAGCCTCGCGACGTTCCCGCTCTTTTTCAACGCGATCACGAGGTAATTTTTTTTAACGCAGAGGCGCAGAGGCGCGAAGGCGCAAAAGGGTTTTAGGGAAAGGGTTTCGTCGACGAAAGGTTTCCGTTTTTTCGGATAATTTTCGCGGCGGAGAGCAGCCTAAAAACCTTTGCGCTCTTGCGCCTTCGCGCCTTCGCGTTAAAATCCCCTGCCCGCCGCAGGAAACTTTCTTCGAAATCCGCCGATAATTCTGCCGGACGATATCTATTTTCAAAAGGAAGAGTTTATGGCCAGAATCGAAGACAACGGAGCAGTCAGACACCACTACAACCCGCCGCCGAAGCCGAAGACGGAACCGCCGAAGACGCCGCCGAAGAAGCCGCCGACGGAACCGGCCGGCAATGCGGCGACCCGCATCAGCGAAACGCAGAATCTCGGCGATCAGCAGCGGCTGCGGCTCGACCGGAAGCTCGACCGCGAAGACCGGCTCGACAGCGGCTTCGTCCCGGGCGGCGTCGCCGGTTCGACGGCCGCGCAGTTCGCGCTCAACGAGCAGACGGTGCGCAGCACCGGCATCATCAAGGTCAAGGGCGACGCGACGACGCCGGCGGATTTCGTGACCAAAGTCGAGGCCGACATCCAAAAGCTCGCGCCGAACTCGACGCTCGAACGCCGCCCGGCGAATTCCGGCTTTTACCAGCAGCAGTGGGACAAAATGTACGGCCGCGACACGCTCGCCGTCGTGCGAAACCCGGAAAACTCGCTGCAGCCGCGCGTCGGCGGCAGCGAGCAGGGCTATCGACTGCTCGATCAGCTCCGCAACAATCCCCACGAGGTGACGATCAATTACCTGAAAAACAACGCCTACGCCGCGCCGCGCGACCTCGCCGCGTTCGGCAGCGTGACGAACCCGGGCAAGGGCTCGGGGGTCGACATCTTTTACGACCCGAATCTCAACATCGGCCTGCCGTCGCGGAGCGCGCAGGGCAGCCTCGTCAACGCGCCGGTCGATTCGGCGATCGTGCTCGGTCACGAAATGGGTCACGCTTCGCATATGCAGCGCGGCACGGCGCAGAACGTCGATCAGATCTCGTCCGTCAGCCAGCTCTCGCAGATCTTCGGCTCGCAGGGCAAGGACAACGTCTTTACCGTCAACGGCCGCAGCTACCGCGAAAGCGACAACCCGCGGATCGGCCTCCGCGAGGAATACCGCAACGTCGGCTTCGAGGGCCACGTTTACGGCAGCGAGCCGACCGAGAACTCGCTCCGCCGCCAGCTCGGGATTCCCGAGGAACGGATCTCGTATCAGGGACAATCGAGCTACCAGCCGATCGGCTCGGCCGAAGCGCTCGTCGAGCGCAATCTGAACCGCCTGCAGACGCTCGGCGACGGCGTCGTCGACGGCGTCCGCGGCTCGCGCAACAGCGCGCTGATCGGCGCCGGTTTCGGCGCGGTGACGGCGCTCGCCGAGGGCAAGGACGCGCAGGGCGTCGCGACCGACGCGGCCGTCGGCGCGGGCGTCGGCGTCACGCAGGAAGTCATCCAGAAAGTCGTCACCGGCCCGGCCTCGACGACCGCCGGGATGACGCCGAACGCGTTTCGCGCGGCGGCGAGCCAGGTCAAAGGCGCGGCCGTCGCCGGCGCGGTCATCAACACGGGCTTTGCCGTTTACGAGCAGTGGGATAATCTGCAGAATGACGCGACGCGCTCGCAGGCCGTCGGCACGATCGCCGGCGAAGCGGTCGTCGGCGCGGCTTCGGGCGCGGCCGGCGCGTACGCGGGCGCGATGGCCGGCGCGGCGATCGGCTCGATCGTCCCCGGCGTCGGCACGGTGATCGGCGGCGTGGTCGGCTTCGCGGTCGGCGCGGCGGCCGGCTATCTGGCCGATCAGGGCCTGCGCGGATTAGGCGTCGACAAGCTCGTCGCCGGGGGCGTGACGGCCGCCTACGACGGCATCTCGAACGCCGCGAGCACCGTCGCACAGGGCGTCACGGCCGCCGCCGACACGCTCGCCGACGGCGCGAAAAGCCTGTTCAACGGCGCCGTCAACAGCCTCGGCTCGATATTCGGATAGGGCGATTTCGGATTTCGGATTTCGGATTCCGGATTGGTCTGAGTCTGGACGCTTCGATTTCAAACGAATAGCTGCCGATTCGAAACAAATCCGAAATCCGAAATCCGAAATCCGAAATTATCTTATGAACGATCGCGATAGGTTTCGACTTGAATTTTATCTGGATCGGCTCGCGGCGGGCGGCGGGGGCGACGCGCCGCCGGGGCTCGACGAGGCGATTGCCGGGTACGGGAAAAGCGCGGACCTGCGCGGGCGGATCGGGGAGCTGATCGAGGGCGAGACGGCCGGGCGGTTTTACGCGGCGGTTTTGTTGTCGGCCGTCGACGGCGCAAGGGCGGGCGCGGTTTTCGGGCGATTGAAAACCGACCAAAGTTTGCTGAGCGTTCAGAAATCGGTCGGCTTCGGGACGATCGAGATTCCGGCGGCGCTGCTTGCGGCGGATTTTCTCGAAGCGGAAGATTTTCCCGGCCCGCATTTCCGGCGCGCGGAAGCGCTCGCCGGCTGGCAGACGGCGGTCGAGCTGGAAAAAAGAAGGGCCGGAAAGGTCTTTGACGAAAACGGGCTGCCGCGCTATGCGGACGCCGTCGAAGCGCGCGCCGACGCCGAAAAAGCCGCCGCGCTGCGCCGCCGAATCGAAAGCCTCAAAGCGGGCGGCCCGGCCGAACGGTTCTACGCCGCCGCCGTCGCTCAGGTTTTCGATGAAGATGAATCCCGTCAGATCCTCGAATCGCTGCTCGACGAACCGGCGACGGTCGCGGTTCTCGGCGGCGATCTGATAACCGACTTTCCCGCGTCGCAATTGGCGGCCGAAATGCTCGGTCTGAAACCCGCCGGCGCGCCCGAGCCCGCCGGCCGCAATCCGTTCGATCGTTTTCTAAAATGGCTCGGCGGTTGAGAAAATAGTGAAAAGGTGAAAAAGTGAAAGAGTGAAAAAGCCCGCTTCGCGTCCTGGAACCCGACTTTTTCACTTTTTCACTCTTTCACTTTTTCACTTTCAGACTTTCAGACTATGAAACTGCAGCATAACGAATTTTCGACAGAGATTCCGGCGACCTGGGAAGACCGCACGATGATCACGCTGATCGCGCCGTTCGGGCCCGGCGAATTCGCCTCGAACATCGTCGTCACGCGGCATCCGGTCGGGCCGGCCGACAGTCTCGAAGACTTCGTCGCCGCGCAGCTCGACGCGCTCCGCCAGTCGCTTCCGGGCTTCGAGCTGCTCGACACGCGCCGGACGACGATCGACAACCGGCCCGCGAGCCAGCAGCTCCACCGTTTTCAAAGCGATCAGGGCTTTATCCAGCAGGTGCAGACCTTCGTCCTCGCCCGTCAGACGGTCTACATCATCACCGGCAGCTCGACCGTCGCCGACTTCGAAAAACACCTTCAGGCCTTCCGCGACGTCGTCGAAAACTTCGCGATCGCGGAGTGAAAAAATCAGTGCAGCGAGCGGTAGCGAGTCGCGTT
>JAFDVJ010000123.1:0-4707 GCA_018269075.1 Acidobacteriota bacterium | reverse complement strand
AACGCGACTCGCTACCGCTCGCTGTACTGATTTCGACTTCAAACAGCCCGCCGTATCAATGCGCGCCCGGCGGCGGTTTGGCGCTGGTCACCTTCTTGAACAAAAACGCGGCCGGCACGCAGAGCAGGCACAAAATAACCAGCAGTCGGAAATTGTCGATGTAGGAGAGGATCGCCGCCTGGCGGACGAGCATATTGTAGACGACGCCGTAGGCCTGTTCGACGCTCGCGCCGCCGAGGCTCTGCTGAACGCGCGCGACCATCTCCTGAAACGCCGGATTATACGGCGTCAGGTTCGGCGCGAGCGCGGCCTGGTGCGTCTGCGCGCCGCGCGCGAGAAACGTCGTCATCGCGGCGATCCCGATGCTGCCGCCGGTGTTGCGCATCAGATTGTAGATGCCCGAGGCGTTGCCGATCTGCTCGTTCGAGAGCGTGCCCATCGTCATCGTCGTCAGCGGCACGAAGACGAAGCCCATCGCGAAGCCGCTGATGATCATCGGATAGATGATGTTGGTCTGCGCGATGTCGAGCGTGATGCCGGTGAAATAATCGGTCGAAAACGCGAGCACGAGAAAGCCGAACGCGATCAGGTAGCGCCCGTCGATCCGGCCGATCAGCCGCCCGACGACGAGCATCGAAACCATCGAGCCGAGCCCGCGCGGGCTGACCGCGAGGCCGCTCTGGACGGCCGGATAGCCGAGCAGCGTCTGCAGGAAAAGCGGCAGCAGCGCGGTCGAGCCGTAGAGCACGACGCCGACCGACGCGATCATCACCGTCCCGACCGCGAAATTGCGGTTCATAAAGACGCGCAGGTTGACGATCGGCTCGGGCGTGTAAAGCTCCCAGACGACGAACGTGACGAGCGCGGCGACGGCGACGGCGGTCGTAAAAACGATCGTCGGCGACGAAAACCAGTCGCGCTGCTGCCCGAGATCGAGCGTCAGCTCGAGCGCCGCGAGCCCCAGCGCCATCAGCCCGAAGCCGATGTAGTCGATCCGGCCGGGTTTCTGATTCCTCAGATACGGCGGATCTTCGACGTAGCGGCCGGCCATAAACGACGCGAGGATGCCGATCGGCAGATTGATGTAAAAGATCCAGCGCCACGAATAGTTGTCGGTGATCCAGCCGCCCAAAGTCGGGCCGATGATCGGCGCGACGACCACGCCGAGGCCGTAGAGCGCCATCGCCGAGCCGCGTTTTTCGGGCGGAAAGCTTTCCAATAGAACCGACTGCGCGATCGGCTGGAGGGCGCCGCCGCCCGCGCCCTGGAGGATGCGGGCGATGATCAGCAGGTTGATGTTGGTCGCCGCGCCGCAGAGCGCCGAGGCGGCGGTAAAGATGATGATGCAGGTGATCAGGAATTTTTTGCGGCCGAAAACGGTCGTCAGCCAGCCGGTCGCCGGGAGGATGATCGCGTTGGCGATCAGATAGCTCGTCAGGACCCACGTCGCTTCGTCGGTCGAGGCCGAGAGATTGCCGGCGATGTGCGGCAGCGCGACGTTGGCGACCGAAGTGTCGAGCACTTCCATAAACGTCGCCGACATCACCGACGCGGCGATCAGCCACGGGTTAAAGCTCGGCGTCCACGCCTGCGGCGGCGCGGCCGGGGTTTCTTTCGTCGCGGGAATCGCGGACGAATCGTCGAATGTCGCGGTGTTACTCATTAGATTTTACCGTTATCTAACTTTCACGCGCGGCTCGGCCGACATTCCCGGCGCGAGCAGAAAGCGGGCGTCGGGCTGCTGGTCGAAAACGATCTTGACCGGCACGCGCTGGACGACCTTGACGTAGTTGCCGGTCGCATTCTCCGCCGGCAGCACGCTGAAACGCGCGCCCGTGCCGACCTGAAAGCTGTCGATCCGGCCGTGAAACGTCTCGCTCGGATAGGCGTCGACCTCGATGTCGACCGGCTGGCCGACGCGCATATATTCGAGCTGCGTCTCCTTGAAATTGGCGACGACCCAGACGTCGTCCGAGAGCGAGAGCGCCATCAGCGCCGCGCCGGGCTGGACGAGCTGGCCTTCCTCGACCGTCTTGCGCGTCACGAACCCGTCCTCGGGCGCGTAGATCTTCGTGTAGGAAAGATCGAGCTCGGCCTGCCGGACGGCGGCCTCGGCCTGTTCGATGCTCGCCTCGCTCGTCCCGACCTGCGTTTGGCTGACGGCGATCCGCTCAGGCGCGGCCTCGGCGTCCTGCAGCCGGCCGGCCGATTCGTTGACCTGCGAGCGCGTCAGATCGACCTGCGCGAGCGACTGGCGGTAATTTTCCTGCGCGGTCGTGACGTTGGCCTGCGCCTCGCCGACGCGGGCCTGCGCGGCGTCGACCTGTTTGCGCGCCGCGTCGAGCTGCGCGCGGGCGGTTTCGAGCGCGGTCGTCGCCTGATCGAGCGCCTGTTTGGAGATGTCGCCGTTGTTGAACAGCGCAAGCCGCCGGTCGTATTCCTTCTGCGCGAGATCGAGATTGGCCTGCGCCTGCGGGATCTGCGTGCGCGTCTGCGCGAGGTTGGCCTGCGCGGTCTTGACGGCCGTCTGCGCGGCTTTGATCTGCGACTGTTTCGAGTCGGCGGCGGCGCGGCTCTGTTCGACGTTGGTCCGGGCCGACCGGACGTTGGACTGCGCCTGCGTTTGGCTCGCGGCGGTCGTCCTGCGCGTCAGATCGACCTGCGCCTGCGACTGATCTTTCTGGGCGAGCGCCGTCCGGAGCTGCGCTTTGGCCTGTTCGAGACGCGCTTCGAAGTCCTGCGCGTTGAGCTCGACGAGCAGATCGCCCTTATGGACCGGCTGGTTCGATTTGACGTAGACCTTCGCGACGTAGGCCGCGACCTTCGGGCTGACCTGAACGATGTCGCCGTCGATGAACGCGTCGTCGGTCGATTCGAACCGGCGCGCGTAAAGCCAGTAAATGAGGCCGCCGATCACCGCGACGAGCGCGATGCCGCCGATCAGCGCGACCGGGAAACGGCGCTTTTTCCGTGGGTTGGATTCGACCGTCCGATCGTTTTCCGGCTCCGTGTTTTCCGTGGTTTGAGGCGTTTCCGCCGGCGCTTCGGCGGATTCGTTTTCCTCTGTTTTGGCTTTGGGAGCTTCCCTTTTTCCGTTATTTCCGTTGGTGGAAATGTTTGTTTTTGAAGTTCGTTCTTCTACCTGCTTGCTCATTTTATAAAACCGAAAACTTAAGTTAGTAAGCACTTACTTATTCCTATATTTTATCTCATTTTTAGCACGATTTGTCAAATTTTTCGGTTGTCCGGCCGACAATTCGGGCGGATGCGCGGGGCCGCAGTTATGTGTTAGGATTTTAATTTGCTTTAAGGGAATGAAGGAAAACATCCAGACCACGCGTTTCGAAAACGGCCTCACACTGCTCACCGACCGGATGCCCGACGTCCGTTCGGCGACGCTCGGATTCTTTTACCGGCGCGGCGCGCGCCACGAACCGGCAATGCTCAACGGGATCTCGCATTTCATCGAACACGCCGTTTTCAAGGGCACGAAAAAGCGCTCGGCGCTCGACATCGCGATCGAGACCGACCGGCTCGGCGGCAATCTCGACGCCTTCACGATGCACGAGGAAACCGGTTTCGCGATCAAGGTCGTCGACCGGCAGCTCGACAACGCCTTCGAGCTGCTCGCCGATCTGCTGACCGCGCCGACGTTCGACGAGCGCGAGCTGCGGCGCGAGCAGAAGGTGATCATCGAAGAGATCAAGATGACCGACGACGCGCCCGAGGAATATCTCGGCGAGCTCTTCAACGAAAAGCTCTTTCCCGGCCACCCGCTCGGCCTCCCGATCGCCGGCACGCCGCGCACCGTCCGCACGTTCGACCACGAAACGACCCGTAAATTCCACGCCGAAGCCTTCACGCCCGAAAACCTGATCATCGCCGCCGCCGGCAACCTCGACCACCAAAAAACCGTCGATCTTGCCGCCAAATTCTTCAACCAATCCCCCGAAATCCGAAATCCGAAATCCGAAATCCGAAATCCCGAGATTGCGGCTCCGATCCTCGTCAAAAAGAACCGCAATCTCGAACAGGCGCACGTCATCATCGCGACGCCGTTCGTCGACGCCCGCAGCGAGCGGCGCTACGCGGCCGACATCCTGACGAACGCGCTCGGCGGCGGCACCTCGTCGCGTTTGTGGCAGAAGGTCCGCGAGCAGAAAGGCCTCGCCTATTCGGTCGGCGCGACGGCCGCGATGTATCAGGACTGCGGCGTCTTCTCGATCTACGCCGGCATCTCGCCGCCGAAGACCGAAAAGGTGCTCGGCATCGCGCTCAAAGAACTGCGCGCGGTCGTCCGCGACGGCATCTCGCGGGACGAGCTCGAGCTGATGAAGGCCCAGTCGATCGCCGCGATCCTGCTCGGGCTCGAAGATTCGGCGACGCGCGCGGCGACGCTCGCCCGGCTCGAAATGGTCCACGGCCGCCAGATCTCGCTCGCGGAAACGCTCGAGAAGATCGAAAAAGTGACGATCGACGAAGTCCGCGCGGTCGCCCGCGATTTCTTTCAGACCGAAAAGATCGCCGTCGGCGCGCTCGGCGACTTCAACGGTCTGAAGATCAAACGCGAACATCTGGAAATCTGATACGATTTTGGATTTCGGATTTCGGATTTCGGATTGGTTTTTCCATTTAGGGCCTGTAAAAGTAATCGTGAAATCGAAGGAATAAAGCGGCGACAGCCGCGCGAGGTCAGTAGCGTCGGCG
>JAFDVJ010000122.1:21565-23283 GCA_018269075.1 Acidobacteriota bacterium | reverse complement strand
TTACCGCGGTTGATAAGAGATTTACCGCAGGTGAAATCGATTTCAACCGCGGTAAATCTTTCATCAACCGCGGTAAATCTTTCATCAACCGCGGTAAATCTTTCATCAACCGCGGTAAAAAAAGCATCGATCGCGGTAAAAAACGCGTCTATCGCGGTTGATAAGAGATTTACCGCGATCGGTCTTTGAAGGATCGCGGGCGTCGGGCCGTCCGCCGCGACTGAAAAAAGTAATTGTGTAATCGAAGAAAAAAGCGGCGACAGCCGCGCGAGGTCAGCAGCGTCGGCGATAGCCGATGCACTGCTGCGCCGGTGTGACTTGACGGAAGATTGAAAACCTTGTTGTTGAACGATTTGAGATGCAAGAGCCCGGCCGGCGGACGGTGCATCGGCTACCGCCGACGCTACTGACTTCGGCACGGCTGTCGCCGCTTTTTCGGGTTTCGTCGAGCACGGATTACACAATTCGTTTGCCGGTCTCCGTCCGCCGGAAAGCCGTTTTTTTCGATAAAACCCGACGCGTTCTTCCGGCGTATACAAAACCGGCCGCAGTTGTGCTATTAATAACTTAAACGGACGCTTTTTTTCCGGTGCCGAAACTCAAACCGCGGGGCACGTCCGGCCGGGCGGAATAAACGACGGCGACGGGGAGATAATAAGAAAATGAAAATTTTGATTGCCGAGGACGACGCGTTGACGCGAACGCTTCTGAGCTCGATCCTGCGCGATGCCGGTCACGAGGTGACCGTCACGGTCAACGGCCGCGAGGCGCTCGACATTCTGGAGAAGACGAACGCGCCGCCGCTCGCGGTGCTCGACTGGATGATGCCCGAAATGAGCGGCATCGACGTCTGCCGGCATCTGAGCGAGCGTAAGGAAAATCACATCTACACGATCATCCTGACGGCGAAAAACCGGACGAGCGAGGTCGTCGAGGGCCTCAATTCGGGCGCCGACGATTATCTGGTCAAGCCGTTCGACCCGGAAGAGCTGATGGCGCGGATCAAGGTCGGCGCGCGGATCATCGATCTGCAGACGGCGCTCAAACATCGCGTCATCGAGCTCGAAGACGCGATCGTCGAGCGCGACCGCGCCGAAACCGCGCTCCGGCAGCTCGCCCTGACCGACGAATTGACCGGGCTTTACAACCGCCGCGGATTCTTTACCTTCGCCGAGCATTTTCTCAAGCTCGCCGACCGCACCGGCCAGCGGTCGCTGCTGTTCTACGCCGATATGGACGGGCTCAAGGCGATCAACGACACTTACGGCCACGAACAGGGCTCGGCCGCGATCCAGTCGGTGACGCAGATCCTGCGTTCGAGCTTTCGCAAATCCGACATCATCGGCCGGATCGGCGGCGACGAGTTCGTCGTCCTCGCGACGAACACCGGGGCCGACGATAAAGACACGGTTGCCCATCGTCTCGAAGAAAACGTCCGGACTTACAACGCCGGCCCGGACATCCCGCATCCGCTGTCGATCAGCTACGGCGTGGTCGCCGTCGATCCGTCCGAAAACCTCCCGATCGAATCGCTGATCGTCGAAGCCGACCGCCTGATGTACGAGCACAAGCGCCGCAAAAAGGAAGCGGCAAATTAAATAGTTTTGAGTTCCGCCTGATGGTCTTTGATAATTAAATCCGACAAATAATTCGCATTCAGCCCGTGAAACGGGCGACAGCATAAAGCCCCGTGTGTCAGCGCGGGGAACGGGCGCGGA
>JAFDVJ010000122.1:0-21431 GCA_018269075.1 Acidobacteriota bacterium | reverse complement strand
GATTTAATTGTCAAAGACCATCAGGCGGAACTCAAAACATTAAAATCCGAAATCGCGGGCCGATTGATGATTTTTAAATCAATGGTATGAAGCGAATCGTTCTGACCTCATTGTTTATGCTCGGGCTCGCGGCGGCGGTCTTCGCCGATCAGGAGGCCGGGCCGTTTCCGTACAAGGCGGTGACGGCCGATCGGAAATATATTTTCGTCGTCACCGATCCGAAATGCGGGCTCTGCGGGATCGACGGCGATTACAAACAAAGCGGAATGTACCGCAACGACGGCTCGACCGCGCCGCTCTGGACGGTCGACTGGATGAATCGGATCTTTCTGCCGAACGACGGCCGCCACGTCGTCCGTCTCGGCCGCTGGGCGCGTTATTCGGCGACCTACCGCGAAGAGCTTTTCACGTTCGTCGAGGAAGGCCGCGTGCTGAAGACCTACACGACCGTCGAGCTCGTCGATTTCCCGTATCTGCTGCCGCATTCGGTATCGCACTACGGCGTTTTTTACGGACCGATGGATCCGGATCAGCCGGGCGACGGCGCGGTGGTGAAATACGACAACGGCGCGGGCTATCCCGTCAACAGCGGCGCGACGTTCGACAACCAGCAGAACACGCTGCGGATCGAAACCCATAACGGCGACACCTATCTTTTCGATCTCAACACGGGCGCGATCCTCTCGGCGCGGCGGCCGGCGCGGACGACGGCCGTTCTGCTGGCGGCGCTGCTGATCGTGCTTTATTCGGTCTTTCTTTTGATTGCGGCGCGGGTACATTCCGTTCGGAAACACCCGCGGATCACGGCCTTCGCGGGCGGATTCGCGCTCGTGTTCGGATTGTTTATGATCCCGCTCGTCGCGGTCGCGCTCAACGCGCCGGTTCATCTCGACGATTGGTCGAGAATTACCGAATATTTCTGGAGCTACGCTTATCTTCAAATCTCGATGCTGCCGCGCTATCTGCTGGCCTCGCTCGGCGTTCTCGCCCTGCCCGAAAATTACTGCATCACGACGGATTGGACGATGACCCTCGAATGGCTCGCGCTGTTCTGGCTGCCGCTCGCGCTGTTGTTCGGCTTTATCAATCGCTTCGTCATCGGCTTTTTTAGTCGAGAGTCGAGAGTCGAGAGTCGAGAGCTCGTTTGAATAAGGTCGAAGCAAAGACCGAAGACTCAAGACTCAAGACTCAAGACTCAAGACTCAAAACTTCTCATCCGGACGTTCGTCGAGCGTCCCGCGGAGGCGTGTTTCGCTGAGCAGCGGTTCGGTGTCTTCGATGTCGATCTCGCCGTTCAAGACCTTTTCGGCGCGGGCGGCGTCGAATTCGCCTTCCCATTTCGAGACGACGACCGTCGCGACGCCGTTGCCGATGAGGTTCGTGATCGAGCGCATCTCCGACATAAAGCGGTCGACGCCGATCAGCAGCGCGATGCCCTCGACGGGAATCGTGCGGGTGCTCGCGAGCGTCGCCGCGAGCGTCACGAAGCCGCTGCCGGTGACGCCGGCCGCGCCCTTCGACGTGAGCATCAGGATCAGCAGGATCTTGACTTCGCCCCAGAGCGTGAGCGGCCTGTTGGTCGCCTGCGCGATGAAGATCGCGGCCATCGTCAGGTAGATCGCCGTGCCGTCGAGATTGAACGAGTAGCCCGACGGGATGACGAGCCCGACGACCGATTTCGAGCAGCCCAATTCTTCGAGCTTGACCATAATGCGCGGGAGCGCCGATTCCGACGACGACGTGCCGAGCACGATGAAGATCTCCTCTTTGATGTAGCGCAGAAACTTCAAAAGGCTGAAATTATGGAAATAGGCGATCGCGCCCAAAACGACGAAGACGAAGAACGCGGCCGTCAGGTAGACGCAGAGCATCAGCATCCCGAGCTTCTGGAGCGACGCGATGCCGTATTTGCCGACCGTGAAGGCCATCGCGCCGAACGCGCCGGCCGGCGCGAAGCGCATCACGATCGCGATGATCCCGAAAAAGACGTGCGAGAGCGAATCGACGGCGCGCAGGATCGGCTTGCCGCGGTCGCCGAACGCGACGAGCGCGACGCCGAAGAGAATCGCGATAAACAATACCTGCAAAATCTCGCCGCTCGTGAACGCGCCGGCGACCGAATCGGGGATGATCTTCATCAGGTGATCGACGACCGACAATTCCTGCGCCTGCTGAACGTATTTCGCGGCCTCGCCGTTCGTCATCGATTCCTCCGTCGCGTTGAACCCGACGCCGGGCTGGATCGTCCGGACGACGACGAGCCCGATGACGAGCGCGAGCGTCGTCACGACCTCGAAATAGATGAACGCCTTCAAACCGACGCGGCCGAGCTTTTTCATATCGCCGATGCCGGCGATGCCCGAGACGACCGTCAGGAAGATGATCGGCGCGATCAGCATCTTGATGAGCTTGATGAAGACGTCGCCGAGCGGTTTCAACTGTTCGGCGAAGCCCGGCGGCTGGCCTTTGATCGACGGGTAGAGCGCGCCGAACAGGATGCCGAGCGCGATGCCGACGAGAACCTGAAAGTAGAGACTGCGAAAAAAGGAATGCCGCGGCGCGGGCTGGGCGGCGGCCGGTTCGAGATTTGCCATTCGCCGATTTTACTTTTAAATTCGAGTTGATGACAACGACTAAAAGGGAACTCCGCAAAATTTACCTCGCCAAACGCGCCGCGCTCGGGGCCGCCGAGTTAAAGGAAAAAAGCCTCCGCGTCGCCGAGCGGTTTTTCGACGCGTTCGATCTCGAAAAAATCGATTATCTCCATTCGTTTCTGCCGATCGCGCGGTTCAACGAGCTCGACACGCGATTGATCCTGCACCGCGTCTGGTTCGGGCATTCGCATATCGAAACGCTTGTCCCGCGCGTCGACTTCGAACGCGGCGAGCTCGAAAACCTGAAATTCACGCCCGTCACCGAGCTCGTCGAAAACGCGTGGATGATCCACGAGCCGTCGCACGACGAAACGGTCGAGAGCGCAAAGCTCGACCTCGTCCTCGTGCCGCTGCTTTGTTTCGATTTGGAAGGCTTTCGCGTCGGCTACGGGAAGGGCTTTTACGACAAGCTCCTGGCGAACTGCCGCGCGGACTGCGTGAAGGTCGGGTTGAGCGGTTTTCCACCTGTGGAAAAAATTGCGGACGTCGATGAGTATGATATACGGATGGATTTCGTCGTGACGCCGGACGAACTGTATCGGTTCGACTAGCCGGAGCGCGGGCATCCTGCCCGCCCGCGCGTTCGAGCGAAGCGAAGAAGACGCGCAACGCCCGCGATTGAAACGAAACTCGTATAATGCGCGGCGCGGCGTTCGTTGTCGCTGCGCTTAACGAACGGGGCGGGCAGGGATGCCCGCGCTCCAGTTTTACTTCTTCTCTTTGAGGAGATCGCGGATCTCGGTCAGCAAAACTTCCTCGTTGCTCGGGCCGGCTTCCTTGGCTTCGGCCTGCAGGCCTTTGAAGAGATTGATCGCGTAGCGCGCGAGCAGGAACATAATGAACGCGACGATCAGGAAATAGATGAAATCATTGATCAACTGGCCGTACATAATGAGCGGCTCTTTGGCCTTGATCGCCGCTTCGATCTCGGCCGGCGTCGTGACCGGCATCTTGCCGAGATTGATGACCTTGCTCTTGAAGTCGATGCCGCCGGTCAGCACGCCGACGATCGGCATAATGATCCCGTCGGTAAAAGATTTAACCACCGCGCCGAACGCCGCGCCCATAATCACGGCGATCGCCAGATCGAGAATGTTGCCTTTCGCGATAAACGCTTTAAAGTCCTTCCACATAACCTTTTAAGTCTCCTTGTCTGTTTTGTTTGATAAAAAACGGGGTATGTTTGAAAGTTAAAGGAATTCGCGGGCAAAATCAAGATTCGAACATCTTTAACGCGTGTCGGACCGGACGCTGAGTTTGACGTTGAAGGCCGCTTCGAAGAGATCCTTCTTCTGCGCGACGGCCTTGAGCTCGGCCGTGCAGTCCTTGTCGGAAACCAGTTTGAGGGCCAGATTCGGCCCGTCGCGCTCGAACTTGACGCTCCGGATATGGTTTTCGTAGCCGTGATCGAGCGCGTCGGCCAATCTGAGGATCGCGCCGAGCTGGGCGATCGTTTTGCGGTCCTTTTCGCCGAGCTTCATATAGTCCGAGTGCGATTCCTTCGGCAGCGAGCCGCGGTGATAGCGCGCCGTGTGCGCGATCAGGATCTTTTCATACTCGGAAAAGCCGGTGATCTCGGAATTCTTGATCAGATAGAACGAATGCTTGTGATGCGATTCGTGCGAGATGTGATAGCCGACGTCGTGGAGCAGCGCGGCGGCCGCGAGCAGCGTCCGCCAGTGACGCTTGAGGTCGTAGGCGAGCGCGATCTGGTCGAAGATCTTTTCGGCGAGATCGGCGACCTGCAGCGCGTGGCGTTCCTCGTAGCCGTAGCGCCGGCCGATCGCGAAGACGCCGCGCAGCCGGCGGTCTTCCATATCCGGGACGGGCGGCAGCGATTCGGCCTCGATCTCGCGCAGGTAATCGATGATCACGCCCTCGCGCAAGGCGTAGTAACACGGCTGCAGCGTCTCGATGCCGAGCGCGCGCATCACGTTTTCGAGAATCTGCCCGCCGGCGACGATCACCTCGGCGCGCTGCGCGCTGATCACCGGCAGCTTGATCCGGTCTTCGAGCGGGATCCGCGCGAGCAGCTCGTTGAGCGCGGTCAGCTTTTTCAAACCGATCGACGGTTTCTGCTCGCCGTTCGCGCCGTTCTGGAAATTCAGGAGGCCGGCGAGGTTGAGGATCGTCCCCGACGTGCCGGTCGAAAGCTGCCACGATTCGCCCTTGATCTTGCGGAGCGGGCGTTCGAGCGCGAAGGCGATCTCCTCGCGCAGGCTGTCGATCTCTTTTTTCTTCGGCGGGTTCGACGCGAGGAACCGCTCGGTCAGGCCGACCGCGCCGAGCTTCATCGAAAAGAGCTTGTGCGGCTCGCCGTCGCGCATCAGCGACAGTTCGGTCGAGCCGCCGCCGATGTCGATGTTGAGCAGCGCGCCGCGGTCGAGATGCGAGCTCTGCGCGGCGGCGATGCCGATCAGCCGCGCTTCTTCGAGCGACGAGAGCACTTCGATGGCGACGCCCGTCCGGCGTTTGATCTCGCTGACGAATTCCGCCGCGTTCTCCGCTTCGCGCACCGACGCGGTCGCGACGGCGAGGATCGTGTCGGCCTGACGGCTCTCGGCGATCGAGCGAAACTTGGCGATCGCGTCGGCCGACAGATCGATCGCTTCGCTCGACAAACGGTGAGTTTTGAGGGTTTCGTGACCGAGCCGCACGCGTTCGCGCTCCTGCAGGACGACCGTGAACGAATCGCTGGCGGCGGCCTGCACGATCGCGAGCTTGAGCGAATTTGAACCGATGTCGATGGCGGCGATGGTTTGAGTTTTCATCTTTTAGGACGATAATAAAACATATCGGCAATGAATTTCTAATAAGCATTTATGAAAGTTTCTGAAGTGATGACGAAGGAGATCGAATCTTGCGGTCTCGCCGACGATTTGACGAAAGCGGCGGAAATTATGTGGAAAAAAGACTGCGGCATCGTGCCCGTGACGGACGCCGAAAACCGCGTCGTCGGCGTCGTTACCGACCGCGACATCGCGATCGCCGCCGCCTCGCGCGATCGGAAAACGTCGGAAATCAGGATCGGCGAGATGAGCTTTCGCCCGCTCAAGACCTGCGTCCCCGACGACGATCTCAAAAACGCGCTCCGGCGGATGCGCAAATACAAGCTTCGCCGCCTGTGCGTCGTGAACGAAGACGGCACGCTCGCCGGCGTGCTTTCGGTGGCCGACGTCCTGCGCGCCGCTCATAAGAAAAGCATTCGCAAGCTGCTTTTTTCGACGCTCGACGCGATCGCCCGGCCGGCGCCGATCGTGCTCGAACAAATCGATTGATTTTGGATTTCGGATTTCGGATTTCGGATTTCGGATTGGCATCGTGGCGGGGCGTGTTGGGTTTTTGAGAAACTGCAAAAACGGCGGGAATTTGATTGATTGCTGGCGGCGGCCGGCGGGCGGCGGTTTCGAACGGCGGGAGAAAATGCGTCGGGGATTGGATTTTTGCGTTTGAAACGGTTTAAGATTGTGGAGTCTCTTCTTAGAAAATCCGAGTTCTGTTAACGACATTTCGAATTCGCCGATTGGAGCGGCGAAAAGGGTTCAATGAAAACACTGTATATTCTGCGCCACGCTAAATCGAGCTGGGATAATCCCGATTGGTCCGATTTCGAGCGCCCGCTGAACGCCCGCGGGCTCGACGCCGCGCGTTTTATCGGCGGTCTGATGTTCGTCCGCAGCCTCGCGCCGGAGCTGATCGTCAGCTCGCCCGCCAAACGCGCCAAACAGACGGCCGTGCTCGTCAAGGAAGTCGCCGAGATCGCGCGGCCGATCGAGTTCGACGAGCGGATCTACGAAGCGAGCCCGCTGACGCTCTTTAATCTGATCCGCGAATTCGACGACCGCTTCGCTTCGATCCTGATCGTCGGCCATAATCCCGGTTTCGAAAATCTCGTCCGCACGCTGACCGGCGAAACGGTCGCGATGCCGACCGCCGCGCTCGCCCGCGTCGATCTCGACATCGCCCGCTGGCGCGACGTCGAAGCCGGCGCCAACCGGCTCGAATTCCTGCTCCGCCCGAAGGACGAAATGAAAAAATCCGCCGCCGACTAAAGCCTTCGATCAAACAAACCGCCGGATTCGCCGATTCCGGCGGTCAGTTTATTGCCCGCTCCACAATCCGAAATCCGCAATCCGAAATCCCCGTAACATCTATTTAACCTTTCGTTCACACCGTCTTAAATCCGGTGTAATATTCTGCGGTTTCGGATCCGCTTTCGTTATTTGAATTTTTGTTCTAAAGTCGTTAGTTAATGGAGCAGAGAAAACTTTTGGAACGCGAGCTGGATATTTTGCGCGACCGTCTGCTGCTGATGGGCGGGGAAGTCGAATTATCGATCCAGAGAGCGATGCACGCGCTCGTCAGCCGCGACAGCGCGATCGCCACTATGGTCGTCGAGCGCGACGACGTGATCGACAGCCTCGAGCTCGAGATCGACCGTCAGAGCGTCGAGCTGCTGACGCTCCGCCGGCCGGTCGCGCGGCAATTGCGGCTCGTCATCTCGATCACCAAGATCACGCCGATCCTCGAACGGATCGCCGATCACGCGTCGAGCATCGCGCGCGTCGCGCTCGAGCTGAACAACGAGCCGGAATTGAAAAACTACGGCGAGATCGGCGTGATGGCCGACCGCGCGCTCGAAATGCTGCAGGGCGCGCTCGACGCGTTTACGACCAACGATTCGGACAAGGCGCGCGAGCTGATCAAAAAGGACGCCGAGGTCGACCGGATTTACGATCGCCAGGTCAACGCGCTGATGGAATCGATGTCGCGGGACGCCAGCAAATCGACGCGGCTCGCGCGGCTCCTGTTCGTCGCCAAAAATCTCGAAAGAATCGGCGATTACGTCAAGGACATCTGCGAAGTGACCGTCTATATGAAGGAAGCGGTTTTTATTAAACACCAGTAGGATTTCGGATTTCGGATTTCGGATTTCGGATTGGCTTCGAGTCGGAAGCGATCGTTGAACTCGAAAGATTCCAATTGAGAACAATCCGAAATCCGAAATCCGAAATCCGAAATCGATTTATGTTACAAATTTTGATCATCGAAGACGATTCGGACATCGCGGAAAGTCTCCAGTATAATTTCCGGCGCGAGGGCTTTCTGCCGGTGATCGCCGAATCGGGCGAGAAGGGGCTGCGGCTCGCGCTCAACGAGAAGAATCCGCCGTCGCTGATCGTGCTCGATCTGATGCTGCCGGGGATGAGCGGGATGGAACTCTGCCGGCGGCTGCGGCGCGAACCGCTGACCGAGAAGACGCCGATCATTATGCTGACGGCCAAAGCGTCGGAATCGGACAAGATTTCCGGTCTGGACATCGGGGCCGACGATTACATCATCAAACCGTTTTCGGTCAAGGAAGTGATCGCGCGGATCCGCGCCGTCCTGCGCCGCTCGAACGAAACGACGGCCGAGTTTTACCGGGACGACCGGATCGCGATCGACTTTGCCGATATGCGCGTCAGCTGCGGCGGCGAGGAAGTCAGACTGACGCGCAAGGAGTTCGCGCTGTTCGTCCATCTCGTCAAGAGCGCCGGCCGCGTCGCGACGCGCCAGCAATTGCTCGACAGCGTCTGGGGCTACAGTTATTTCGGCGACACGCGGACGCTCGACGTGCATATCCGCCGCCTGCGTCAGAAGCTCGGCGAATGCGGCGGCTGCATCGAGACGGTCGTCGGCGTCGGCTATCGCTTTATCGGTCAAAAATGAGTTTTATCACGGATTGGTTTTCGAAGAAAGAGCCCGCGCCGAACGAAACCCGCACGACTTTCAACAAACTGCTCGAAACGATGCGCGAGAGCGTCATCGTCGTCGGCGAGGACACGCGCGTTTTCGCGTCGAACCGCGCCGCCTACGACGCGTTCGGCCGGCGCAACGGCCCGCTCGAAAACAAACGCCTGAGCGAAGTGATCCGCGATCTCAATCTCCACGAAGCCTTTCGCAAAGCATTGCAGGAAGGAAAAACTCTCGACGTCGGGCTCGAGCTCGTCGGGACCAACAAAAAATACGACGTCCGGATCGCGCCGGTCGAGGTCGACGACAAAAAAGGCGCGATCGGCGTTTTTTACGACGTCTCGCAGCTCGACCGGCTCGAAAAGGTGCGGCAGGAATTTCTCTCGAACATCTCGCACGAGCTGCGGACGCCGCTGACCTCGATCCTCGCGTTCGTCGAAACGCTCGAGGACGGCGCGATCGACGACGAGGAAAACAATCTCCGGTTTCTCGGCGTGATCCGCCGCAACGCCGAGCGGATGCACCGCCTGATCGACGACATTCTCGAGCTCTCGTCGATCGAGTCCGGCCGGATCACGATCGAACCGAAGCCCGCGAACCTTCCGAAGCTCGTCGACGAGGTCTTTATGAATCTCTCGAACAAGGCGTCCGAGCGGCGGATCGAGCTCGTCAACGAAATTCCGCCCGAGACGTTCGTCCTCGCCGACGCCGTCCGGCTCGAACAGATGCTCACGAATCTGATCGACAACGCCGTCAAGTTCAACCGCGAAGGCGGCCGCGTGACGGCGACGCACGCCCGCCGCGACGGCCGCGACGTGATCGGCGTCGCCGACACCGGCGAGGGCATCGCGGCCGAACATCTGCCGCGCATCTTCGAACGCTTTTACCGCACCGACCGCGCCCGCTCGCGCGAGATCGGCGGCACCGGGCTCGGGCTCGCGATCGTCAAGCATCTCGCGCGTCTCCACGACGGCGAGGTTTCGGTCAGCTCGACGTCCGGCCAGGGTTCCGTTTTCTCGATCGAACTGCCCGCGATTCCGGCCTGAAATGGCCGCCCGCCCGTCTTTCCAAGTCTGCCGGCCCTGTGTTATATTGGATTTATACACATTCGGCACAAGCTCTTTTACACGGCGAATTTCTTTTAACGGTTCGCTCGTTTTCTCATCTTTGGAAATTTCGAACGAGAGGAGAAAAACCACTATGGAATTGAGTATCGGACAAAAGGTCACGTATCCGACTCAGGGCGTTTGCGTCGTCGAAGACATCAAACGCCGCGACGGCAGCTCTTTAAGTTATTACTACCTGCGGGTTCTGAGCGACAATTCGATCATCTTCGTGCCGGTCGCGAACGCCGAAACGGTCGGCCTGCGGCCCGTTATCTCGGCCCGCGAATATCGCAAACTGGTCGATTTTCTCGGCCGCGATTTCGACGAGGTCTCGCACGACTGGAAGATCCGCTCGCGCGAATTCGCCCTCAAGCTCCAATCCGGCGACGTCTTCGAAACCGCCGACGTCCTGAAAAAACTGACCTTTCTGAGCCACGAGAAAAAACTCTCGTTCCGCGAACAAAGCTTTCTCGAAAAAGCCCGGTTTCTGATCGTCTCGGAAGTCACGAACGCGAGCCTCGCGACCGAAAAAACGATCGCCCGCAAGCTCGACGAGCTCGTCGAAAGAGCCTGCGTCAAGCATCAGGCGATCCAGCCCTGCGTGCTCGCGGCGACGGTCCATTAGGAGAGAAGAGGAGAAGAGGAGAAAAGGAGAAGAGGAGACGGGATTAAACCTGCGAGCGGTTCGATTTTCATCGGAAAGCCAAACCACGAGCGGCGAAATATCCAGCTCCTCTTCTCCTTTTCTCCTCTTCTCCTCTTCTTTTTCTCTTTAGCTAATTCTTCGAATAACTTGTCCGGACGACCGTCTTGATATTGCCGCGGACGTGGAAATCGCCTTCGAGCTCGACTTTGAGCGGGTCGCAGGCTTTGACGAAGTCTTCGAGGATGATGTTGACGACGTGTTCGTGAAAGACCTTTACTTCGCGAAACGAGTTGATGTAGAGCTTGAGGCTTTTGAGCTCGATGCAGCGTTCGTTGGGCACGTATTTGAGCCGGATGACGGCGAAATCCGGAAAATCCGAAAACGGGCAGATCGCCGTGAATTCCGGGATCTCGAACTCGACCCAGATCTCGCGGCCCTTATATTCGTACTCGAAGCTGTCGAGCGGAAAAAGCTCCATCTCCGCGCGCGGCGTCGAACGGATGTCGAGCTGCTGCTGATTGACGGGCGGTAAATCGTAATTGTCCAACATAGTCGTAAATCTCGTTTAATAGGAAAACGATTATTTTACAACACGCAATAGAAAAAATCAGCCCATGATTTAAATTCGCCCGTAGAAAGTGAAATAGATTATAGTAATGGGTAGTTTTGAAAATACAGTTTTTAGGTCACATATATCAATGGTAAAATTCCTATTTACGGCGGCAGTTTTGCTAATTCTCGTTAATATTACGAGTGCCCAAATGTCAAAAGACGTTGATGATCGGTGTCACGTTTATATTGTAAATATAGAAAAAGCTGCTAAAGTACAGGAAATATTCGATAAAACCGGCGATTATGAAGCATATGAAAAAGCCCTGTCTTCAACGGTCACTGTTTTTCCCGAATTCATTACTAAAATCGGTGAAGAAGAACTAACGACAAAACATTTTATTTTTCCGAATAGCAGACTCATAATTACCGCAAGTATTTTTTATACCGATGAATCCCTAGCTTCTCATCCATTACAAAATTTTACCGTGAATGATCAGTCAATGATCATCGGGGTGGTTGTCACGAATAAAAAAGAGAAAAGTGCCTTATCAACTGACACTCAAAATGCCTCAATTACGGAAGTAACTTACGACGAATATACAAACATTGTCAGAGCCAAACAGTTTATTAAAGTTCGGGGAAGAAAGTTTCTGATCGGCCTTCAATGTGATTGTATGGCAAAAAGAAAAGAGCAGGATTGATTATTCGAAAGCTCTCCATACGGTATAAACGAGTGACTCGTTTATACCGGCATCAAATAGAAGCATCAGCATTAAACTTTAAGTTTTTTGGCGGCGGCCAGATCGCGGATGCCGCGCGTTTGGAGATCTTCGAGCAGGTTGATGAAGATGTGCGCGGTCGCGCGCGCGTCGTCCGCGGCGCGGTGATGGTTGACGAGCGACACCGAGAAATAATTGGCGATCGTGTTCAGCCGGTGATTCTCGATGTGCGGCAGCAGCTTGCGCGAGAGCTGGACGGTGCACAGATGCGGGTTCGCGACGCGGTAGTTTTCGTGGATCCGGCCGATCTCGTGATTAAGGAACCGCATATCGAAATTCGCGTTGTGCGCGACCAGCACCGAATCGCCGATAAAGTCGAGAAAATCGGCGGCGACGTCGCGAAACTTCGGCTCGTGCCGGACCATTCGGTCGCTGATGCCCGTCAATTGCGTAATGAAAAACGGGATCGGCGTTTCCGGGTTGACGAGCGTGTGAAATTCGTCGGTGATCTTGCCCTGCTGGACGCGGTACGCGCCGATCTCGGTGATCCGGCACGGCGGCGTCTTGGCGCCGGTCGTTTCGAGATCGAAAACGACGTAATCGGTTTCGTCGAGCCGGCGGTTGGCGAATTTCATCGGGACCAGCTCGACCGTGTCCTCGTTCATCTGGAGCCGCGGGTCGGTGTCGATCAGGTCCGAAACGAGCGTTTTGGCGAAATCGGGCGTCGGCCGCCGGATCTTCATCACGTAATCGACGACCTTGACTGCCGGAGCGCTTCCGCCGGAGGACTGCAAAAGCTGGATCGTTTCATTAATTAGCAATGAGTCGGAAATTAAATTATGATAAATCGGCATCTCTTTTTGATTTTAGCGTGAAAAAATGAAACCGCAAGCGCAAGCGCCGCGAATAAAACAATTTATAGCGATTTCGGATTTCGGATTTCGGATTTCGGAATGGTTTCGGTTCGAAAGGCTTAATTTAACAAGGAGATTTTGAATATGAGGGAAGATAATATCAGGATCGTGGAAGGCTATATAAACGCCTTGAAACAAAAAGATTTGAGTCTCGCGCCGCTGGCCGACGAGGTGCTTTTCGAGGACCCGGTCGCGGGCCGTCATACGGGCGCGGAGAATTTCCGGGCGTTTCTTTCCGGGTTTCTGCCGGCGATCAACGACGTCCGCATTCACGGCCACGTCTGCGAGGGCGACACGGTCGTCACGCATTGGGAAGTCGACGCGGTTTTCGGCGTCATTCCGATCCTCGAGCAGTTTCGCGTCCGCGACGGGCAGATCGTCGAGGCGCTCGGCTTTTTCGATCCGCGTCCGATTCTCGGCCAGAAATAAACGACGGTCGATTATCGGGAAAGAGCTGCGGCGGCCAGCGAATGACGCGAACAAACGATTCGCGTCATTCGCTGGCCGCTGTTCTTTCGTCCGCACTTCGGGCTTACCGGATTGCAAACCGCGGCCGGCGGGCATATAACAGAAGTAAGAGCGGTAATATTCGGGCAGAGCATATTCATTTACTGATTTAGGAGAAATAGAAATGAAGCGGAGCGGAATGTTGGTAATCGTTTTCTTACTGTGCGCGGGTTTCGTTTTCGCTCAGAAAACGCGGACTATGAAGGGATATTTCTGCGGGATGAGCGAGGGCGACGGCGGCTTTCCGACGATCCGGGTCGACGGCCGGCCGGTGACGTTTTCGATGTACGCCGACGAGCCGGAGGTCAAATTCATCGGCCGGAAGAACCCGGACCTGTATAAAAGCGTCGGTCGCGAAGTGATCGTCGCCTATGTCGTCAAAAAGAAATACCGGCGGCCGGAAAAGATCGTCCGGTCGATCACGTTTACGGGCCGCGTCAACAAAAAGACCCGACCCTGCGACGACGAATGATTCGATAAAGCTATGAATTCGGAAGAGATCCTTGAACATTTTCGGGCGACCGGCGCGCTGCTCGACGGGCATTTCATCCTGTCGAGCGGTCTGCACAGCCCGGTCTATCTGCAGTGCGCGCTCGCGCTCCAGTATCCGGCCGACGCCGCGCGGTTCGGGCGCGCGATCGCCGAACGGTTCGTCGACGCGCGCATCGAGACGGTCGCGTCGCCGGCGATCGGCGGTCTGGTGATCGGGTACGCGGTCGCCGCGGCGCTCAACGTGCGGTTTATCTGGACCGAACGCCAGAACGGCGCGATGACCGTCCGGCGCGGCTTTTCGGTCAAAGAAGGCGAGCGGATCCTGGTCGTCGAGGACGTCATCACGACCGGCGGCTCGACGCGCGAATGCATCGCGGCGCTCGAAGCCGGCGGCGGAAAAGTCGTCGACGCGGCGTCGATCATCGACCGCTCGGACGGCGCCGCCGACGTCGGCGTCCCGCGCATCGCGCTCGTCAGTCTGAGCGTGCCGAGCCATCCGCCGGCCGACTGCCCGCTTTGCCGCGAGGGAACCGAAGCCGTCAAGCCCGGCAGCCGGCAGGCATAAGGATTAATATGGTCGAAAAAATACTGGCGGTCGAGGCCTTCTGGCGCGAATTTTGCGCGGCGGCGGGAATCGACGACGCTGTTTCGTATCAGGTCTGGTTTTTTGGCAACGGTCCGGATATTGCGCGTGAACTGGCCGAACTGGTGATCGCGGGCCGCAAGCGCGCGACGGCGAGTCTCGTCGAATACAACGAACGGCATCCCGAAACGGCGCCGGTCGCGGGCGGCTACAGCGTCGTCACGGATTTCGAGGGCGTCCCGCTCTGCGTCCTTCGAACGACCGAGATCCGGTTGCGGCCGTTCGATGAGGTCGATGAGGCGTTCGCTTTTGACGAGGGCGAGGGCGACCGCACGCTGAGCGACTGGCGCGACGGGCACCGGCGTTATTTTACGCGCGAAGCGGCCGAGTTCGGGTTCGAATTTCACGAAAAGTCGCTCGTTGCCTGCGAAAGGTTTGAATTGCTGTTTCCGGTCGGCGAAAAAGTGTGATGAATATGATGTCGAAAGAAATCGAAATCGTTCGCGTCGAAGCGTACGAAGAGATCGCGATGGAGTTCCAGGCCGTGCAGGCGCTCGAACTCGACGAAGCCCTGCAGGATTGCGGGATCGACGACATCGAGCTGAGAAAGAAAATCTGCAGGCGGTTTGCTTTCGGAATGGGCAACTTTCTCGATCAGTATTTTTTCAAAGTGAACGGCAAGCCGTTTTACCCGGTGCTCTGTTTCTCCGAAGGTTTCATTCACGAAGAATCCGACGGTGTTCCCGAAAAGCTCCATCTGCCGACGGCCGAGTACGAATTTCATTCGAGTGCCGACGGCTGCGTCGAATCGTATTTCGACGGCGACGCGGTCGTGATCGGAATCGTCGGGGACGAAGATGGGATTTAATATGTCGAAATCGCGGAGTTTTTATATAGTCTGGCAGTGCGTGGTTTGGCTGCTCGTTTTGTCGGCGGCGGTTTTCGCGCAGAATGAGCGGACGGTCAAGGGCCGCGTTCTGACATCGCAGGGCGCGCCGGCGATTCGTTTGAAGTTCGGCAAAAAATTCAAGTTCGCGGGCGCGCAGGATTTCGTTCTCTACGACCGCGCGCGGGCCGCGCAGTTTTTTTTCGTCGAGAGTCGGGGCAAAAAGATCGAGCGGCTTTATCTGATCCAGTTCGAAGGCTTTCTGCCGGACCGGGAAGGGACGTATAATTACAACGAACCGCGGACGGTCGAGATCGACGGATCGAAATATTTTTCGAACGCCGAAGCGATTCCCGACACCGAAGCGGCTTTGCGGGCAGTTCCCGATTCGGACATCGCCAAAGCGGCGAAGTTTCTGCGGGAGAAAGGTTTCGAGCTGATGAAATCGCTCCGGTTTCAAAGATTCGTGCGCGTCGTCGACGACGCGCGGCGGAGCGAGTTTATAATTCTCTATGTCGAGGACGCCGCGCTCGGCCTGCCGGAAGACGCGCTCGAAAAGCGCGCGCGCGCGGATTTTAAGATTTTACGATGAATTTCAAGCTTCTCATCCAATACGACGGCACCGATTTTCACGGCTGGCAGGTGCAGCACGGCGAGCGCACCGTGCAGGGCGAGCTGCAGCGCGTCGTCACGCTGCTCGAAGGCGCGGACGTTTTCGTCTGCGGTTCGGGCCGCACCGACGCGGGCGTTCACGCCGAAGGTCAGGTCGCGAACATCAAGCTCAAAAAGCCGTTCGCGCCCGAAAAGCTGCGCGCCGCGATCAACGGCAATTTGTGGCGCGATCTGCGCATTCTCAACGCCGAACGGGCGGACGACGATTTTCACGCGCGTTTTTCGGCGAAGGGCAAAACGTATCTTTACCGCGTCGTCAACACGCCGGTCATCTCGCCGTTCTGGGCGCGCTACGCGCATCACGAAGCGCGGCCGCTCGACGTCAACCGGATGAACGACGCGGCGCGGCTTTTTCTCGGCGAGCACGACTGGACGGCGTTTTCGTCGGCGCAGTCGGACAGCGAGAACAAGGTCCGGACGATCACCGATTTCACGGTCGAATCGCGCTGGGACGCGCGCGCGCAGGCCGTCTTGATCGAATTCCGGATCACCGGCAACGGTTTCCTGCGCTATATGGTGCGCTCGATCGCCGGCACGCTGCTCGAAGTCGGGCGCGGCGAAAAGGATTTCGAGACGATTCAGACGGCGATCGTCGGCGGCGACCGCTATCTCGCCGGCGCGACCGCTCCGGCACACGGACTGACGCTTTTGAAGGTTTATTACGAATGAAAACATTAGGTCTGATCGGCGGTTCGAGCTGGGTCTCGACGGTCGATTATTATCGCTACATCAACAAGCTCGCCAACGAGCGGCGCGGCGGTCTGAACTACGCGCAGCTGCTGCTCTATTCGGTGAATTTCAACGACGTCAAAAGCCGCGCCGACGCGGGCGACTGGGACGGGCTCGGCGCGTTTTTGGCCGGTCACGCGCAGCGGCTCGAAGGCGCGGGCGCGGAAGCGATCCTGCTCTGCGCCAACACGCTCCATATCGTCGCCGAACGGGTCGAAGCGAGCGTTTCGATCCCGCTCGTCCACATCACGGACGCGACCGCGCGCGCGATTCTCGCCGAGGGTCTGAAAAAAGTCGCGCTGCTGGGGACGCGGTTCACGATGGACAACGATTTTTATAAAGAGCGGCTGGCGCGGTTCGGGATCGAAGCGGTCGTGCCCGATGAGGCCGAGCGCGATTTCATCCACTGGTCGATCTTCGAAGAACTCGGCAAGGACGTTTTCACCGCCGAAACGAAACGGAAATATCTGGAGATCATCGAACGATTAAACAAAAGCGGCGCGGACGGCGTGATCTACGGCTGCACCGAGATCCCGATGCTTCTCAAACCGGAAGACTGCCGGATTCCGAGCTTCGACACGACGCTCATTCACGCGCGGGCGGCCGTCGATTTCGCGCTCGCCGATTAGAGTTATGCTGATTTATCACATCGTTCTGCCCGAAGTCTGGGAAAAATTCGCGGACGAATACGAATACGCGGCCGAGAGCCTCGAAACCGAGGGTTTCATCCACTGCAGCTACCGCAATCAGCTCGACGCCGTGCTCGAAAGATATTACCGGGACGCGGAAAAGGTTCTCATTCTCGAGATCAACCCGCATCGTTTGACGTCGCCGCTCGTCGCCGAACCGTCGACGGCGCGCGAGATTTACCCGCATATTTACGGAAAGATCAATAAATCGGCGATCGTCGGCGTCGAGCTGCGAAAACTCTGATGCGCGGTGTAAAACCCGGCGAATCTGTGATTAAATAATCGTTTCGAATGCACGCAAATTTCGCCAAAGTCGTCAAACCGAATTCTCCCGAAGCCGAGCTGCTCGCGCAGATCGATCCGGCGCGGCTGCCGCAGCACATCGCCGTCATTATGGACGGCAACGGCCGCTGGGCCAAAGCGCGCGGCAAGCCGCGGATCTTCGGTCATCGCGAAGGCGCCGAATCGGTGCGCGCGATTCTCGACACCTGCGCGCGGCTCGAGATCAAAGCCGTCACGCTCTACGCTTTTTCGACCGAAAACTGGAAACGGCCTGAGGACGAGGTTTCCGGGCTGATGCAGATGCTCAAGCTCTATCTGAAAAAAGAGCTCAAGACCGTCCACCAGCACAACATCCGTTTTCAGGCGATCGGCCGGCTCGACCGTTTGTCGCCGGACCTGCGCAAACAGATCACGGCGGCGATGGAATACACGTCGCGAAACACCGGCACGGTCCTCAGCGTCGCGCTCAATTACGGCGGCCGCGCCGAACTCGTCGACGCCGCGCGCGAAGCGGCGAAATCCGTGCTCGCGGGCGGGCGTTCGCTCGACGAGATGAACGAAGCGGACATCGCGGCGCATCTATACACGCGCGGCCTGCCCGAAGTCGATCTGATGGTCCGCACGAGCGGCGAGTTTCGGATCTCGAATTTTCTTTTGTGGCAGCTCGCCTACAGCGAGATCTACGTGACGCCGACGCTTTTCCCGGATTTCCGGCGCGCCGAGATCTTCCGGGCGATCCTCGAATTTCAAAAACGCGAGCGACGGTTCGGCGGCGTCTGATCCGCGCCCGCTCTTATTCGACGATGGAAACAATAAAAAACAGGATTTCCGGTTTAAGGCTCTCGTGGCCGCTTTTGATTCTGTGCGCGGTCGTGCTCGCGCTGATCGTGGTCTTCGTCGTCTGGTTCGTGTCGCAGGAACGGTTCATCTATTTCTGGGACGGCGCGAACTATTTTACTCTCTATAAGGAATTCGCCCGAAAACTGATCGAAAAGCCGTTCAAGGCGCTCGATTCGATCAACGTCTCGATGCGCAAGTCCGATTACAACAACGTCGGCGTCGTTCCGCTCGTCCCTTTTTACTACGTTTTCGGGCCGGGACGCATCTTCTACATTCTTTCGATCGCCGTCGTCTACGCTTTTTCGACGATCGTCTTCTTCCCGGTTTTGATGCGAAAAATCACCGGCCGCGAAGATCCCGACCAGACGAACAAATTCCTCTTTTTTCTCGTCGGGATCGCGACGATCGCGCTCTGGCCGCAGCTTTGGATTCCGGTTCTGCTCGGCTACGTCGACGTCGCCGGCGTCGGGCTGATCTTTCTGATCCTCTGGCTTTACTTCCGCAAAAACTTCGCCGAACAGACCAAAAAAGATCTGGTCAAACTCGGACTCGCGCTCTGTCTGCTGGTCATCTTGCGGCGCTGGTACGCTTACTGGACGGTCGGTTTCTTCGTCGCGCTGGCGGTCGCGGAAATTATTCGCTTTATCTCCGACAAAGCGGATTTCAAAGAGTTTCTCCGGCGTTTCGGCCGCGTCGCGATCGTCGGCGCGACGGCCGCCGGCGCGTTTTTCGCGCTCGCCACGCAGATCGCCGTCAAGATGCTGAAAACCGATTACGGCGACATCTATTCGGCCTACCGGCAGAGCACCGGGATCGGGCAGAATTTCGAAAAACTCTACACCGATTTCGGTTTGCTGACGCTGCTGTTATGCGCGGGCGGCGTCGTGACGATGTTCGCGCGAAAGCGTTTGCGGCCGGCGGCGCTCTTTCTCGGCGTGATCTTCGCGGTCGCCTTTTATCTTTTCACGCGCACCCAGGATCTCGGTTATCACCACAATTACTGGGTGCTTTCGCTGCTCGTCGTCTTCGCGGCGGCCTTCGTGCTCGAATTGTATGCCAGGCTCTCGTCGACCGGCGCGAAGATCGCCTTCGTCGCAGTTTTAATCGTCGCCGGGCTCGCGAATTTCGCGGTCGTCTTTTCGCCGCGCGCCGAAAATCTGCTCGCGCCGGCCGCGTTCGCGTTTCCGAAGACGCGGCTCGCGCCGATGGTCCGCAACGATCTCGAAGAGATTCATCATTTGCTCCAGAAACTCGACGAGCTGACCGCGAACACGGACAAAAAAATCTACGTCCTGTCGAGCTCGGCCGCGCTCAACAGCAGCGTTCTGCAGAACGGCTGCGGCGAGTTCGAGCCGGCGCTGAAAAAGCTGCAGGACCGCATTATGGCGAGCAACGACGTCGACAAGCGCGACGGTTTCCCGTTTCAGATGTACCGCGCCGATTACGTCGTCGTCTCCGATCCGCCCGGTTATCATCTTTTTCCCGAAGACCAGCGAATCGCGATCGTCCCGGCCGAACAGCTCATCAATAATCAGTCGATCGGCCGCGCATTCACGCGACTGCCGTTCGAATATCCGCTCGACGACGGCCGCCGGGCGATCATTTACCGGAAAGACCGCCGGTTCACCGCCGAAGAGCTGCTGACCGTTTCGTGGATGTTCGTCGAATTTTATCCCGACCGCCGCGCGCAGTTCGAGATCACGCCCGAACTGCTGCGCGAGTTTAGCGAAAACTGATTTTTCGGGTAAGATTAAGATTCCACATAGTTCTTCGAATGACCCGTTCGCAATTAAATGAATAGTAGAGTATTGACCGCCATCGTCGCTTTGCCGATTTTGATCCTTTCGATCGTGCTGCCGTATCTGTGGCCGCACAATTCGGCTGCCAACTGGCTTTTTCTCGTGATCGCGGGCCTCGCGCTCGGCGCGGGAATGTTCGAATTTTACAGCCTGACGAAAAAGCTCGAGCTCAAGGCCGACGCCGGCGTCGCGTATCTCGGCGCGGCGGTCTTTTTCGTCGCCTTTTTGTTCGACGCGCCCGCCAAAGCGCCGGAAATCCTCTTTCTGACGATGGCGCTTTATCTGATCGTCGTGCTGATCACGCAGACTTTCCGGTTTCAGGCCGATTTTTCGAAGATGCTGACCGGCGTCGGCGTGACGATTCTCGGAGTTTTCTACATCGCGTTTCTCGGCGGCTTTCTGATCGCGATGCGAACCGGTTTCGGGGAAACGGTCGTCCCGCATCTCTCGTCGAAACTTTTGGGATTCTTTTTTCTCGTCGTGATGGGCGCCGACACGGGCGCGTATTACGTCGGCAAAAACTTCGGCAAACACAAGCTCGTCCCCAAAATCTCGCCCGGCAAGACGTGGGAAGGCGTTTTCGGCGGGCTCGTTTTGAGCGCGGCCTTCGCGGCCGCCGCTTCATTTACGTTTTTCCCCGAGCTGCCGATAAAATTCTCGATCCCGCTCGCGCTCGTGATGAGCGTCGTCGGCCTCTTCGGCGATCTCGCCGAGAGCGCGATGAAACGCGGCTCGAACACGAAGGACGCGGCCAACATCCTGCCCGGTCACGGCGGCCTGCTCGACCGTCTCGACAGCCTTTTGTTCAACGCGCCGGTTCTTTATTATTTTGCAAGATTCTTTTTTTAACTTCGTTCCCTAAGCGTGGCCGAATTCGGGGAAACAGTTTTGAGTTCCGCCTTCAGGCGGCGGTTTTCGCGCCATTTAAAACTATTCGAAAACCAACCAAAAGCCGTCTGAAGGCGGAACTCAAAACTTTTCGCGAGAATCCGGGGGAATAATATGATCAAACGCAATTTACTGCTGCTGCTGCTGATTTTGACGGCCGTCGCGGCGTGTTCGGCGCAGGATAAAAAGACGATGCCGAAAACCGATTCGCAAATCGTTCCGGCGCCGGGCAACATCCGGCTGCTGCCGGGCTATGTTCATAAACCCGAGCAGGGAATCGATTCGTTGCCCGGCCGGATCTTCAAACCGGGCGGTCTGGAAATCTTCTACGACATCGGCAAGATGGCCGGAAACTACGCGAACGGCGCGCTGGTGAACCAAAAGGAAAAGATCGCGTGGTCGAAAACGCTGAAAGTCAACGGTTTCGATCTGACGCTCGTCTGTCTCAAGGACAAAAATATCTACGCGACGTTCGGCGAGGTGACGAATTTCACGGCGGTCGTCAAAACCGACGAAGAGCTCGCCGATTTTCTCCTGATGATGACGACCTACGGCGACGAAGCGGGGAAATAAGTTTAAGACGTACAACAGTCTGTCAGACTGTTGACAGGCGCCAGCCTGTAAATCGGCTTCGCACCCGCGCGGCGGCGCGACAAACTCTTAGTTCGGTCGCCGCACCGCGCGCGCGTGAAACTTTTCTACAGGCTTTCGCCTGTCAACAGTCTGACAGACTGTTG
>JAFDVJ010000121.1 GCA_018269075.1 Acidobacteriota bacterium | reverse complement strand
CACTAAATTCCCAGTAGAACCAAATTTATTAAAGCCGCTGTAGCTTCGTTGAGCTCATATTCTCCTTCTGCTGTTTCAATTAACAAGTCGTCCCAATCCTGAACGTCATAAGCTCGCCATTTTGGAATTATGAAAGCCATTCAGTTTCTCCATTCAGTAACAGTCCCCGAAGCCTTTTCAGTCTTATTCTTCATTTTTCCGCAACTTCAGTATGAACTGGTTACGATATAAAAAGTCCAGGTATAAAGATGTCCCCGCCGGAATCCCTGACTTCCGTTCAGAGAGCGGACTCCCGGCGCGGTGGCGAGGTAATCATATGTTTCATAGTTTATTTCCTCGTTTTCCAGGCTCTTATATGTCGGTAAAAATTCTCAACGATGCCAAATCATTATTCGCGCTGAAAACGAAAACCGACGACAAAACGCATTCGGAACCTGCAGCGGCAGATTCTTCGTTTTGGCTTACGCCAACTGGTTTTATATCGTCGGTTAGTCGAAGTCTAAATAAATTTAATACGAAAATAATTTATTTCAATGTGGTTGTCAAAGCAATGTGCGACCGGCAAACAATATTTATTTCGTTTTAATCAATACCCGGAATCTTGAACATCGCGGCGACCGAGGTTTTGTAAAAACTGGTCTGCAATACGGAAAATCTACGTGCAGACGCTGCATTTCCGAAGCCATCGCTTCAATCCCCGGATTTATTTCTCTCACGCAGCGAGTCTCCCTCCCATTCGTAAAATCTGTCGTTGATGTTGATGATCTGGGTCCGGTCTTCGTCGATGTCACGAGCGATCGCCGCGAGCCTCTCGAAATCCAGGACTTCGGAGTAAAGCTCGGGTTTCGGGGTCCCGTTCGTATGAAAATAATCGAGCGCGAGAACTTCTTCGAGGTCGTCGAACGGGCCTTCCGTGTCCATATCGGTCGATGTAAAAAAATAGCGTCCCCGCCATTTGACGATATGCTCGGCACCGTAACTACCTGGCCGGTCGGCGTCCCAACCGAGAGTCAGTATTCTTTTACCTTCTTCGCCGATGAGATCCTCGATGTCGTCCGCATCGACGCCTAATTCAGCCGCTAACTTGTTGTAATCCATTATTTCCCCCATACCCTTTCTTCCCCTTATCGTTTTAATTATTTTAAGCTGAGTTTTTCGAACTCATTCTCACTGTTACCTGATAAATGCAGAATTTTCCGCCAAATCGGAAACCGGCGACTATATTTTGTTCAAGTAATTTTTTTTCAAGTAAATTCAAACAAATCCGATCCTCCGGCAGAGTGCAAACCGTGTAAAAGGCTTTGTATTCATCCATTTACTTTATATAAATTTTGTGCACGGCAACTCACGCCGCCGATAGAAATTTTGAAACTCCTTCGAGAATTTCAAAGACTTTTCCGTCGTCATCGGCCGATATCTTTCCGGAAAGCTCCGCGCGCCACCGTTGGGGGAGCGATTTCTTTCCGTGCAGCGCGCCGACTGCGGCGCCGACGATCGCCGCCACTGTGTCGTTGTCGCGCGTGTCGTTGACCGCCCGGACAATCGCCTCTTCCGGGTCGGCGGCGTAATTCATTAGGATGTAGAGTGCGCTTGGCACGGTTTCGAGCAGATAGGCTCCTGAATACCACGAATTGCAGGCCTCAAGCGTCGATGTATATCGTTCTCGCGCACCGCCGAGAACCGTTTCGAGAAAGCGGGCGAGCGTCCCCCGGAAGTTCGGAAAGTCGCCGCCGCGCGTTTGATAGTCGTTTTTTGTTTCGAGATCGCGGATAGTTTCCAGAAAAGTTTCGAGCCACCAGCCGGCCGGCGGCGCTTCGGTCATCCCGAGAAGTTTCCACAAGATATCGACGAATGCGAGACACGAAGCGATCGAGGCCGAATCGTTGTGCGTAATGAGCGCGCAGAGTCCCGTATCGACCCATAACTTGGGGGAGGGACCGACGACGTGCGGAATCAATATCGGCGCGATCCGCATCAGAGCGCCGTTGCCGGCTGACTCCGGTCCGCATTCATACCAGAGCTTCCCTTCGTTAAATCTTCGCCTGAATTCAGAAACTGACGATCCTATCCCGTAAATACGCTCGCGGCAGAACCGCGCGGCTGTTTTTTCCGGGTCGAATCGTCCGTTCTCGAGAAACTCGTCGAGCGTCCGGAAAGCGAGCTGCGTGTCGTCGGACGGCAGCCCGATCCTCCGCCCGTAGGCATGACGGTTCGGAAGATAATCCCGAATCTCGCCGAATCGCCTGAACCTTTCACGCGGAACGAGCGATTCGCTTGTATTGCCCAGCGAATCGCCGATTGCCAATCCGAGCATCATGCCTTCGATCCGGTCCGCAAGAAACGGCGACGCAACAGGAGCCGGAATGTTATCGAAAAGCCGTCCACGGCGAATCGCGATCCGCTTTTCGGCGAACAAACGATCCAAAATATCCGAATTGTTTTCCGCTTCGATCACAAGATGTGTCTTCTCAAATATGTCCGTTTACTTTTACGCCGGTTTATAAACGAGGCTTTCGCTTTCGGCGTCGAGGAGCACGACAAAATGATTAAAAATGTCCGACCCGATAATGCCGCCAGCTCCGCCCGTCATCAGCGACATCTGCAGGAGCGGCGGCAACTCTCCGTATCTAACCGGAAAACGGGTCGCACCGAGAGTAGTTTCGACGAGATAAGTCGCGGTCGTGAAAGTCCCCAGCCCCGGATAGAAATCCCGCTCCTCGCCGACAGGATTCCTGCCGGCCAGCAAGCCCGGATCGAGATAGGACAGTTTGGCTCCGGTGTCGAGAAAACATTTCACCGCTTTGCCGCCGATTTCGAGTTCGATTATCGGAATTCCCATAAAATATTCGAGTGCGCAGGACTCGCCCGAAAACTCGATCGCTTTCCGGTCGAGCGTTAGCCGGCCGCCGGCGTAATCGATCAGGATCTTGTATTCGCTTAAAATGTCGGCGCCGACCAGCGCGTCGATTTCGGTACCGAGCAGCTCGCCGAGGGTTTTCGTTGTCACGCCGATATATTCGGTTGCGATGTCGTATTCCCGACCGGCGAAAATCAGTCTTGAATTGCTGCCGATCGTCGCGGGCGATCCCGTATCGATCAAAATCCGTTCCCCGCCCTCGGATTTGATCAGCGGATGTGAATCGAAAAGCTCAAGTTCGTATGTCTGCATATTTTCTCTTTTTAAGCAATTCCGCCGAAAAGCGAAACGCATCATCATTCACCAACTGAATTGCGCAATCAAAGGATAATGGTCCGTTCGAACATCTTTGATCACTTTGTTTGTTTCGAGTTTTAATCCGGCATACAGGATATGATCCAGACGCTTCCCTTTCGGATTGGTCGGCGACTCCTGTACGATTTCCCGTAACGGTCCGTCGAAAAAATCCGGCAGTGCGGCCTTCAGACTCGGAAAATCCAGATTGAAGTCGGCCTGAACGATCGTCGGCATTCCGGGCTGTCCGATCGTTCCGCTCACTTCCTGCAGCACTCTGCCCGCCGCCTCGGACCGGAGGTCGACGCCGAAAAAATGAAAAGCCGGCATATGGAAGGTCTCAATCCGGATCGAAACGCCGTCCGGCAGTTCGATCGTCGCCGCGGACAAACCGCTGTTGATCGAACGGATTTCATTGCCTGCTTCATCTCTCACCCGAAAGCCGGGGTTCTTAAACGGCACGAAAATCCGGTTCGTGATCGGGTATCTCGAAATAACAGCCTGCCCGATCCGGCATCCCGCTTCCATAAAAGAATCATCATAAGAATCGTTGAACCAGGACTCAAGCCCGAGCGCGCCGGCGATTATTTCCGCCTGACTTGAACCCGCTGATTCATGAGTCTCCTGCAGAGTAATCACATCCGGGTTCTCGCGCCGCAGAATTGCAATGATCGAATCGAGACCGTCTTCGATATAAGAATCGGGATCTGCCGGGTCGGACAATTCCGAACAGGTCCGGCCGCCGCCGATGTTCCATTGAAGCGTTTTAATTTTCCCGGAAAAGTTCATAGGATGCGCGTCTCAAAAGTCTGATCTTTACCGCCGCGGGTGAGCGGCGATTCTGGGTTTCGGTGCTCTGATTGCCCTGCTCGTCCTTCGCAGACCTTCTTCATATGTCAGAATTCAATTTACCACTCACGGACCAATTTAGCGGACAGATAATCAAAATAATCTCTTTCACGCAAAAACTCGCTTCTTATCTCGGCCTGTTTTGCAAAATGCTCCCTTAAATAATCGGGACAGCAATCCAGAGCCTCATTCAGGGCATGTTGATCGCTGTGTTCGGTGCGCAGGACCGAGCCCATGCAGAACATAACGAAATCGGTGCCGTAAGGAGAACCGTTCTCACAGCGCTCTCTAATATATTGGTCGGCGTAGACGCCGGTCATCGTAAACGAGTAATCCAGATAAAACGCCCGGTTCATTCGGGAGCCGGCTTTGTGAATGTTCTCGCCTTTTGATTTCGGAGTCCAGGCGACAATTGAGATGGTCCGCTCAACCAGACGGCGTACGACCT
>JAFDVJ010000120.1 GCA_018269075.1 Acidobacteriota bacterium | reverse complement strand
TTCTGCGAAAAAGCACGAAAAAGCACGAGGAAATCCCGCGCTTTTTCGTGCTTTTTCGCAGAACCGAAAGTTGCCGACCGCCCGTCAGTCGATGGACGGGATGTTCAGCAGCATCTTGAATCTTTCATAGGCCAGCCGCGAAAGCTCTTCGCGGTGGTCGGGATGCGCGATCGAGATCAGTTCGAGCGCGCGCTGGCGGAGCGTTTTGCCGAACAGGTTGACCGCGCCGAATTCGGTCACGACCCAGTGGAGGTTGGCGCGCGTCGTGACGACGCCGGCGCCCTGCTTCAGAAACGGCGTGATCTTCGATTCGCCCTTGCCGGTCACCGACGGCAGCGCGATGATCGGTTTGCCGCCCTCGGAGAGCGACGCGCCGCGGATGAAGTCGATCTGCCCGCCGACGCCCGAATAAACGCGCGTCCCGATCGAATCGGCGCAGACCTGGCCGGTCAGATCGATCTCGATCGCGCTGTTGATCGCCGTCACCTTCGGGTTGCGGCGGATGACGGCCGGATCGTTGACATAGGCGACGTCGAGGAGGACGACCTCCGGGTTGTCGTCGATAAAATCGTAGAGCTTGCGCGAGCCCATCACGAAGCTCGAAACGACCTTGTTCGGGTGAATCTTTTTGTGGCGGCCGTTGACGATCTCCTTCTCGATCAGCGTGATCAGCCCGTCGGAAAACATCTCGGTATGAACGCCGAGATTTTTATGGCCGGTGAGCGCGACGAGCACCGCGTTCGGGATCGCGCCGATGCCCATCTGGAGCGTCGCGCCGTCGTCGATGAGCTCCGCGCAGTTGCGGCCGATCGCGAGCTCCTGCTCGGTCAGGTTCATCTCGCCGGTTTCCGGCAGATCGTCCTCGACGGTCACCGCGTAATCGATGTGGCGGATGTCGATCAGCCCGTCGCCGTGCGTCCGCGGCATCTTCGGATTGATCTGCGCGATCACGGTTTCGGCGCACTGGACGCCGGCGAGCGAGACGTCGACCGACGTTCCGAGCGAACAGAATCCGTGCCGGTCGGGCGGCGAAACGTGGATCAGCGCGACGTCGATCGGCAGGATCTTGCGGCGGAAAAGGAGCGGCACTTCGCTGAGGAAGGTCGGGATGTAGTCGGCCTCGCCGGTCGCGATCGCCTTGCGGACGTTCGCGCCGACGAACAATGCGTTGGTGTGAAAGCTACCGGCGTATTCCGGCGCGATATAGGGCGCCGGGCCTTCGGTATGCAGATGATAGATCTCGACGTTTTTCAGCTCGTTCGAACGCCCGCACATCGCTTTGATCAGCTGCTGCGGCGCGGCGGCGACGCTCTGGATAAAAATCCGGTCGCCCGATTTGATTGTTTTGACGGCTTCTTCGGCAGTGGTGAATTTCATAGTCTTATGTTTCTTTTTCCAGTTTTTGTCAGGGTTATAGAGAAATCGGCCTGCGAAAGACGCCGCTCGACGCGAAAGATGTGAAAAAGATTCCGGTACTTCTCTGGCTGGTTGTCAGTTTCGCGTGTTTCGCGGGTCGTCTCCATCGCCCGTGTTCACGACAATTAGATTTTATTATGAGCCTTTAAACAAAACAACCGGTCCTAAATAAAAGCCGGTTATCAAGTTTAGAAGTCGAAGTAATGCGCGGCCCGCCGGCAGTTGATTTGAAACGGAAAGTTTGTTATTGTTTCACGGATGAAACAAATTTCAATCATTATGGAGAAACGAAATTGATGACAGCACAAGCGACGACGGAACTCGAAAAGCCCCTTAATCAAACGACCGAAACGGCCGGCGAACTGCGTTCGATCCGCGAGATCGTCAAGGATCTCTCGAAACCGATCGCCCAGAAACACCTGCGCAAACGCCGGCAGGGCGGCAAGGAAATCAGCTATCTGGCGTGGCACGACGCCGTCAAATATCTCGACCATTACGCGCCCGGCTGGTGTTACGAGCTGCGCCGGATCGACTCGATCGGCGGCAAGCTGATCCTCACCGTCCGGATCTCGATCCTCTGCACCGAGGGCGTCGTCTACCGCGAGGCGACCGGCCAGGAAGACGAAACGCTCGACGCCTACGGCGATTCGAGCTCGAACGCCGAATCGATGGCGCTCCGCCGCGCGGCCGCCAAATTCGGGCTCGGCCTCGCGCTCTACGATCAGTAAGCACGCGCTTCGGCAATAAAAAATTAAAAATTAAAAATTAAAAATCAAGAAAGGCCGCCGCCCGCGCGGTCTTTCTTCGTTTCGGCCCGTTCGCCGAAACCGGCCGCGACGGTTAAAGCTTGTGCCGGGCGCCGGACGAGTGGCATAATGCGCTTATCGATTTCGGATAGAGGGCGAAAATCAGGATGCCGCGTCAGGGAATTTCAAGACGATTGCTCAAATATTCGCGGGTCTTAGCGGCCCCGGCGATTCTGCTCGCGGGTCTTTTTCTGATCGCTTCGCTCGTCCGCGCCGAGCGTCTGCCGGTCAAAAGCTACACGGTCGCCGACGGACTGCCGCGCGACGGCGTGACGCGGATCCGGCAGGACGCGCGCGGCTTTCTGTGGTTCTGCACGGGCGAGGGGCTCTCGCGCTTCGACGGCGCGGGCCTCGCCAATTTCACGACCGCCGACGGTCTGCCGCACCGGATCGTCAACGATTTTCTCGAAACCCGCGGCGGGACGGTCTACATCGCCACGCGCCGCGGCCTCGCGCGGCTCAACCCGCACGGTCTTCGCGGCTCGGCGGAAAACCCTTTATTCACGACGTTTTTACCCGAAAACCCGAAAGCCGGCGAAATCCGGGTGCTCTACGAGGACGGGAAAAATCAGGTCTGGGCCGGCACCTCCGACGGACTTTACCGTTTGATCGAAACCGGCGAACGGGTCGAATTCGAGCTCGTGCCGCTCGGCGCGCCGCTCAAATCGTCGGGCGGCGCGGTCGCCCAGCCGAGCCCGAACACGCTCCCGATCAGCGCGCTGCTCGAAGACCGCCGCGGCACGTTCTGGATCGGCACTTTCGGCGGCGGTCTCTTTCGCCGGTCGCCGGACGGCGGCCTCCATCGCTACACCGTCCGCGACGCGCTGCCCGACAACAAGATCACCGATCTGCTCGAAGACCGGGCCGGCCGCATCTGGATGAGTCTCCGTAGCGACGAGAGCGGCGGCGTCTGCCGGCTCGACGCGGCCGACGCCGGCAATCCGGTCAGAAAATGCTACACGACGCGCGACGGGCTCGGCTCGAACTGGGTGCGCGCGATGCTCGAAACGAGCGACGGCCGGATCTGGCTCGCGACCGTGCCCGGTTTGTGCGGCTGGCAGGGCGACGCGGCGCGGCCGGTCTGCAAGACCTACGCGGCCCCGAACGGGCTCTGCGACGATATGCTTTCGCTTGCCGAGGACAAGGACGGCAATCTCTGGACGGGCTCGGCGTGCGGCGCGCAAAAGATCGCCCGCGACGGTTTTACGACCTACGACCGCAGCGACGGCCTCGACCGGAACGACGTCAACTCGATCTTCGAAAACTCGGCGGGCGAGCTGTTCGCGACGACCTTTCCCGAAGACGGGCGCGTCGTCAGCCGCTTCGACGGCGAGAAGTTTGCGGCCCTCAAAGTCAATCTGCCCGCCGCCGTCACCTATTTCGGCTGGGGCTGGCGGCAGACCGTCCGGCAGGACGCGCGCGGCGCGTGGTGGATTCCGACCGGCGACGGGCTTTTTCGCTCGCCCGACCGGACGGACTTCGACCGGCTCGCCGCCGCGCCGCTCGAAAAACTGGCGACCGGCGCGAAAAACACCGAGGTTTTCCGGCTCTTCGAAGATTCGCGCGGCGACGTCTGGATCGCGACGCACGGCACTTCCGGCGAGATCCTGCGCTGGGAACGGGCGCGAAACGTCTGGCACGATCACACGCCGGCGGCCGGTTTTTCCGAATACCGCGTCGGCACGGCCTTCGCCGAAGACCGCGCGGGCGGCGTCTGGATCGGCGCGTCGAGCGACCACGACGAGACCGCGCTGGTGCGTTACCGGAACGGCGCTTTCCGCGTCTTCACCGAGGCCGCCGGCGCGCCGTCGGGCTGGATCCAGGATCTCTTCGTCGATTCGCGCGGGCGGCTCTGGATCGCCTCCGACAACGACGGATTATGGCGGCTCGACGACCCGGCCGCCGAAAATCCGGAGTTCGTCAAATACACGACCGCCGACGGTCTGACGAGCAATTCGACGGCGTCGGTCGCCGAGGACGAATACGGACGGATCTACATCGGCACCTGGCACGGCATCGACCGGTTGACGCCGGAAACCGGACAGGTCGAGAATTTCACGACCGCCGACGGTCTCGCGGCGAGCTACGTCGGGACGTCGTTTCGCGACCGGCAAAACAATCTCTGGTTCGCGACCGACCGCGGTCTGTCGAAGTTCGTCCCGGCGCCGAAACGCGAGCGCCGCCCGCCGAACATTCTGATCACCGGCCTGCGCGTCGAGGGCGTCCCGCAGAGCGTTTCGATCCTCGGCGAAAACCGGCTCCCGCGGCTCGATCTGAGCTCGTCGCAGCGCCAGCTGACGGTCGATTTCATCGGCCTCGGCGCGAGCCTCGGCGAGAAACTGAAGTTCGAATACCGGTTCGGCGACGACGGCTGGACGGCGACCGACGAGCGAAGCCTGAACTTCGCGAATCTCGCGCCCGGCGATTACCGGCTCGAAATCCGCGCGCAGACGGCCGACCGGATCTACAGCCAGACGCCGGCGAGCGTCGCGTTCCGGATCGCCGCGCCGGTCTGGCAGCGCTGGTGGTTCATCGCCGCGGTCGCGCTCCTGCTCGGCGGCGCGGTCTATCTGGTTTACGCCTACCGGCTGCGGCGGCTCGTCGAGCTCGAACGCGTGCGCACCCGGATCGCGACCGATCTGCACGACGACATCGGCGCGAACCTGACCCGAATCTCGCTCCTCAGCGAGGTCGCGCGGCAGCAGGCCGCCAACGGGAGCGGCACGCTGCTCGCGTCGATCGCCGACATCGCCCGCGAATCGGTCGCGTCGATGAGCGACATCGTCTGGGCGATCGCGCCCGAACACGACCGGCTGCTCGATCTGACGCGCCGCATGCGCCGCCACGCCGAGGAGGTTTTCGCGACGCGCGAGATCGAGCTCGAATTCACCGCGCCGCCGGCCGAGACCGCCCTGAAATTGAGCCTCGGAGTGCGCCGAGACCTGCTTTTGATCTTCAAGGAAGCGGTCAACAACGCCGCCCGGCATTCCGGCTGCACGCGCGTCGAGATCGATTTCGCCTGCACGAATTCCGTTTTGTCGCTGCGCGTCGCGGACGACGGCCGCGGGTTCGAAACGAGCGAAACGTTCGACGGGCAGGGCGTCCGGAGCATCACGCGCCGCGCGGCATCGATCGGCGGCCGGCTGACGATCGATTCGCGGCCGGGGCGCGGCACGGTCGTCCGTTTCGAGATGAAGCTGTAAAAGATTGAGTAGTGAATCAAAAGAACTGCTTTGATCAATTGCCGCCAGCTTATGGTCTTTGAAAATTAAATC
>JAFDVJ010000011.1 GCA_018269075.1 Acidobacteriota bacterium | reverse complement strand
TCGACGATCTGGCGGCCCGATTCGTCGGAACCGAAATAGACGGTCGCGCCGACGGCGACCGCGCCCATATCGCGGGCTTCCTTGATCGTGCCGAAGAGGATCTGGTCGAATTTGTTCGGGTAGGTCAGCAGCTCGTTATGATTGATCTTGACGATGAACGGGATCTTGTGCGCGTATTTGCGGGCGACCGCGCCGAGCACGCCGTAGGTCGAAGCGACCGCGTTGCAGCCGCCCTCGATCGCGAGCTTGACGATGTTTTCCGGGTCGAAGTAGACCGGGTTCGGCGCGAACGACGCGCCGGCGCTGTGTTCGATGCCCTGATCGACCGGCAGGATCGAGAGATAGCCGGTGCCCCTCAGCCGGCCGTTGTCGAAAAGCGTCTGCAAAGAGCGGAGCACCTGCGGCGTGCGGTCAGACAGCGCCCAGACGCGGTCGACGAAATCGCCGCCCGGCACCTGAAGCTGATCCTTCGAGATTTTCGGCGTCGAATAGCCCAAAAGCGTTTCGGCGTCGCTTCCTAAAAGTTCCTGTATCTTACTGTAATCAACAGCCATTTTGATATTCTCCTGAAGTTAAAAAGATTATATTAAAGCAAAGCAATCCGCCCGATTATAACACAGAACCGCGCGCCGCCTGAGCCGGCCGGCCGGGCCGCCGCTTTCCGGGGAAAAAAAGTTCGGCGGGCGTAAAATCTAAAGCCGGCGCGGGCTTCTTTATAGAAATAAGTTTTTTTTATTAAATTAGTTCGTTTTAAGAAAAAAAGTCTTGCCCGCCGATAGCGAAGAGTGTAGAATCAACCCGTAAACGCACCTTAAACGGTTTCATAATTCATTTATGCGGCCACTGGAAAATGTCCCTATAACTAATTGACCCAAACTACCGGCTTATGAAATAAAACCGTATCTGACCCGCTAATTACACGAATGAAAGCGGGTTGGAGGAGTTTACAGACCACAAATTGTTTTCAACCGGCGGAAAGCCGGTAACCCGCAGGGCCGGCTTTCCGCGATTTGCAAAAACGGAGACTAAAGCTCCGTTCGACTCTTCCGATATATGAAAAAGATTATTCCCCGGCCTCATCAGCGAATCTTTCCGATCCTGATCATCGGTTTGCTTTTCGCCCTCTCGTCAGTCTTCGCGCAGACGCAGTGGCGGCCCGTCTCGCAGGCCGAGCTCGATCAGAAAACGCCGCAGGTCGAACCCGACGCCGACGCCGAAGCGATTTTCTGGGAAGTCCGGCTCGACGACAAGAAGGGCGGCAAGATGTTCTACAACCATTACGTCCGCGTCAAGATCTTTACCGAGCGCGGCCGCGAGCGGTTCAGCAAGTTCGACATCCCGATCGTCAAGGACAAAAAAGTCGAGGAAGTCGCCGCGCGCGTGATCAAGCCCGACGGCACGACGGTCGAGCTCCAGCCGGGCGACATCTTCGAGCGCGATATCTTCAGATCCGGGAAACTGACGATCCGGGCCAAGTCGTTCGCCGTGCCGGGCATCGCGCCGGGCGTGATCGTCGAATACCAGTATAAGGAGACTTACAAGGGCGACTCGGCCGAGAACGAGCGGCTCTATTTTCAGCGCGACATCCCGATGCAGAAGGTGGTCTTCTATGTCCGGCCGAATCCCAAAAAGACGCTCAACTTCGATTACCAGAATATGCCGCGGGTGGTTTTTCAGCCGAGCGACGACGGCTTTTACGTCGGGATGCGCGAAAACGTACCGGCGCTCAGGGAAGAGCCGCAGATGCCGCCGGAAGACGAGGTCCGGCAGTGGGCGCTGCTTTCCTACCGATCGGAATACTCGTTCAGATGGGGAATGCTCGGCGAATATCTGAGCGAGGTTTTCGACCAGCAGATGGCGCCGGATCCGGAGATCCAGCAGAAGGCGCGGGAGCTGACGGCCGGCGCGAACACCGACGAGGAAAAGCTGCGGAACATTTACAATTTCGTGCAGCGGCAGATCCGCAACGCGAACTACGACCGGACGGTGACCGACGAACAGCTCGAAAACCTGAAAAACAAAAAGCCGGCCGATACGCTGCGGCGGCGAATGGGCAGTTTCATCGACCTCAATATTCTGTTCGCGGCGCTCGCGCGGGCCGCCGGCTACACTGCCGACGCGATGTATTCCGGCGACCGGAGCGAGCATTTCTTCAACTATCAGGAAGATTTGAGCCCGCGCTATATTCATCCTTCGGGGGTTGCCGTGCGGGTCGACGGCGCGTGGAAGCCGTTCGATCCCGGAACGCCTTTTATGCCGTTCGGAATGACCTACTGGCACGACGAGGTCGTTTCGACGATGATCACCGGCAGCGGTTCGTATCGCTGGATCAATCTGCCGATGGCCGGCTACAAGGTCAACCTGTCGAAACGCGCCGGCAAGTTCAGGCTGCTCGAAGACGGCACGCTGGAAGGTCTGATCCGCGTCGAGCACAACGGCCAGCAGGCCATTATGCGCCGGATGGATATGTACCGGAGAACGCCGGCCGAGCGCGAAGAGATGTTGAAAAAATCCTGGATGGGAACGGTTCCGACGGCCGAAATCTCCGATTTTTCGATGGAAAACTTCGACGATCCGGAGCAGCCCTACACGTATTCCTTCAAGGTCCGGGTTCCGAACTACGCGCAGAAGACCGGCAAGCGACTGTTTCTGCAGCCCGGCTTTTTCGAGTACGGCAGCAATCCGCTGTTTTCCTCCGAGACGCGCAAATACAGCATCTACTTCGAATATCCGTGGTCGGAAAACGACGAGATCGAGATCGAGCTGCCGAAAAACTACGAGGCCGACAGCATCGACCCGCCGGGGCCGGTCTTCGAATCGAAGAATCTCGGGGCGCTGAACATCAAAATTTCTCTCAACAGGGAAACGAACACGCTGAAATACAGCCGCCAGTTCTTTTTCGGCAACGACAGCAGCGTTCTTTTTCCGGCCGGGTCCTATAAGCCGTTGAAGACCCTGTTCGATGCGTTTCACAAAGCCGATACGCAGACGATCTCGCTGAAACAAAAACAATAATTCGGCCCCGGATTCGGGAGGTTCTATGAAATTTCTTCTTCGTTTGAGTTTTTCGATCGTCGCCGCCGCGGCTCAAAATCGGGCCGGCCGATTCGTGCGGTGCGATTCTCCGGGAAGAGGCGCCGAAAACGAATCGAGCGTTGGACGGCGGTTGCCGATCGACCGTTTGGATTAAAAGGGGAAAGAAACAATGATGTCAGAAATATCTCGCCGCCTGCATATAACATTTTTTACGGTTTGTTTCGGTTTCGTCTTCGCCGGCTGCGCGTTCGGCGACGATTCGCCGCCGGGGTGGATGAAACAGGCCGCCGCGGCCGCCGTTCCGACCTACGATAAACAGGTTTCGGCGGTCGTCCTCTACGACGAGCAGCAGGTCGCTCTCGACAGCGGCGGAGAGCAGGTGACGACCGAGCGTTACGCCGTCCGGGTTTTGTCGCGCGAGGGCCGCCGATATGCGGTCGCGACCGCTCTCTATCTGGTCAGCTCGGGCCGGATCCGCGAGATCGAAGCGTGGCTGATCCGCCCCGACGGGACGACGAAGAACTACGACAAGAAAACGATCCTCGACATCATTTCCGACCCCGACGACGTTTACAACGAATACCGGGTGAAGCTCATCGACGGCCGCGACGACGTCGAAGCGGGAGCGGTCTTCGGCTACAGCGTGGTGTCGGAAGACCGGCCGCTTTATTTTCAGGAAAGATGGGTCTCGCAGAGCAATCTGCCGACGCTCGTTTCGCGTTATACGCTCAATCTGCCGTCGGGCTGGAAAGCGTCGGGCGTGACCTTCAACCACGCGCCGCTCGCGCCGCAGGTCAGCGGCTCGAACTACACGTGGGAGCTGCAGAATCTGCCCTCCATCAAGGACGAGCCGATGAGCCCGTCGGTGCTGAACCTCGTGCCGTGGGTGGCGATCAGCTACGGGCCCGAAAACGCCGCGCAGGCGGGCAGCAGGTCTTTCTCCAGCTGGACGGAAGTTTCGCGCTGGACGAGCGCGCTTTACGATCCGCAGGTCGTCGTCGACGACGCGGTCACGGCCAAGGCGCAGGAGCTGACGGCGAACGCCAAAACGGAGTTCGAAAAGATCAAAGCGATCGCCAATTACGTCCAGAATCTGCAGTATATCTCGATCGACATCAACGTCGGCAGCGGCAACGGCTACCGCCCGCGGCCGTCGAATCTGGTTCTGAGCCGCGGCTACGGCGACTGCAAGGACAAGGCCAATCTGATGCGCGCGCTGCTCCGGGCGCTGAAGATCGAGGCTTATCCGGTCGCGATCTTTTCGGGCGACCCGACCTTCGTGCGCGAGGAATGGGCGTCGCCGGCGCAGTTCAATCACTGCATCATCGCGATCCGGATCGGCGACGCGACGATTGCGCCGACCGTCATCAATCATCCGACGCTCGGACGGCTGATGATCTTCGACGCGACCGACGCGTTCACGATGCTCGGCGATCTGCCCGATTATCTGCAGGGCAGCTTTGCGCTGATCATCGCCGGCGACAACGGCGGGCTCGTCAAAATGCCGCTGACGCCGGCCGAAACGAACCTGCTCAGCCGCGAGGTCGAAGTCAGGCTCTCGCCCGAAGGCGCGATCAACGGCACGATCCGCGAAAGATCGACCGGCCAGTCGTCGACTATCGAACGGGCGATGCTTCGCTCGCTGTCGGCCGGCGATTACAACAAGATGCTCGAAAGATGGCTGACGGGCGGCGCAACCGGCGCGCAGCTCGTCAAGTTCACGCCGAACGATCATCGGGAAGCGGGCAGCTTCGATCTCGACGTCGAATTCGCGGCGGCCGGTTACGGGCAGCTGATGCAGAACCGGCTGCTGGTTTTCAAGCCGGTCATCGTCAACCGGCGAAACGCCCTGTTTCTGACCGAAAACAAGCGCGATACGCCGGTCATTCTCGATCCCGAAGCCGTCAGGGAAACGGCGATTTTCACGCTGCCGGCCGGTTTCGTGGTCGACGAAGTGCCCGACGCGGTCAATCTCGAAACGCCGTTCGGCAAATACACGACAAGTTACGAGGTCAAGGACGGAAAGCTGATCTTCAAGCGTTCGCTGACGATGAACCGGGCGACGGTGCCGGTCGATAAATACAATTCGGTCCGCGATTTCTACGCCAAAATGCGCGAAGCCGAACAGTCGCCGGTCGTCCTTATCCGTAAATGAGGTGAGTTCGACGCAATGACGGAGCGCCGGCATCCTGCCGGCAAACGTCGCGAAAGCGGCGTAGCAGCGCTTCATTTCCCTGAAGATTAGGAGAAATGAAGCGCTGCTTGCGTTTTTCAAACGCATTGCCGGCCGAGATGCCGGCGCTCAGTCAGCGCCGTTTTTAAAGAGCTTGAGCAGCGCTATTTCCTCCGGCTCGTGTTCGTCGTAAAAACGCTTGAGCCGCCTTCCTTTGCGGGGCGTGAACGCCTCCAGCGTCAGCCCGTTTTCATAGGCTTTGATGACCGCCGGGTGAATGTACGAGCCGCGGCAGACCGACGGCGTGTTGCCGAGCCGTTCGGCGACCTTGCGGACGGCTTTGAGGATGTTTTTCTTCGTCGTTTTTTCGTCTTCGGCGCGGCCGATCTCGGCGAGCTCGACGGCGGCGAGCAGCGTCCCGCCCCACGTCCGGAAATCCTTGGCCGAAAATTCCGGCGCGGTGATCGATTTCAGATATTCGTTGACGTCCTGCGGGCGGATCGGATGCGGCCGGTTATCGGCGTCGACGTAGTGAAAGAGCCGCCGAGCGCCGCCGAGCGCCTTGAGATCCTTCATCACGGCGGCGAGCTCCGCGTCGACGAGCACCCGGCGGTGCTTGATGTGATGCTTGCCGACGAAGCTGAAAACGAGCTCGCCGCGCGGGCCGATCTCGAGATGCCGGTTCCGGAGCGTGGTGATGCCGTAGGTCTTGTAATGACGGACGGATTTTTCCGTGCCGACGCGGATGTAGAGCGAATTGATGAGCCGCATCATCACGGCCAGCACCTTTTCGCGCGGAAAGCCTGCGAGCGCGATGTGTTCGTTGGTGATCCGCCGCAGGTTCGGCAGGTATTCGCCGAACCGTTCGATCTTCGCGAATTTCTTCCGCTGCCGGCGGGCGGCGAACTGCGGATTGTAGATGTACTGCACGCGGCCCGACGCGTCCATCCCGACGGCCTGCACCCGGCCGCTTTTCGCCGGGTTGACGCGGACGAACTTCCACGCCGGCGGAACGACCAGCGATTTGATTCTTTCGAGCTGTTTTTCATCGGTGACCGGCGCGCCGTCGGCCGTCAGATATTTGAAGTTTTTCGGTTTCGAACCCTTTCGCCGCCACCAGCCGGCGCGCCGTCCGCTTTCGATCTTCGTGCGCGCCAGCGAGGTGTCGAAGATCGGCGTTTTCGTGTCTTTTTTCATTAATAAACCCGCCCCTGTTCACTGTTTTCATTAAAGTATAACGCATAAAAACGGCAATTAAAAGGGATATTCGTTTTGCCATTAAATCATTGAAAAATAACATATTTTGCTTTACTTTTCGGATGAAAAAAAGTTATACTTGAGACAACTTGTTTCACAGATGCAACATCTAATCAAACAAGCAAGAGGAGGAAAGAAAATGAATATGGAAACAATCGACAACGTCATCGAATTCGACCAGAAAGAGCCGGTTCTGAGCAAAAAGGAAATGATCCTGTCGCTTTTTGAAAACGGCACGACCGAGGTCGAAACGATCGCGGCGATTTCGGGCGCGCGGCCGAGCTATGTCGGTTCGGTCCTGCACGAAGCGGGTCTGATCGACAACTATTTCGATCTCTACACTTCGACCAATCATCCGATGAATGTTTATTCCAAGCATTTTCGGGGAAAACTCGGTTTCAAGGACGTCGAAACGGCGCGCCGCAGCGTCCGCAATCTCGAGGAGGCGTACCGCTATTTCGAGAAGCAGCAGGACCGCGCCGGCCAGCACCACGCGCTCGAAATGGGCCTCACGATGCTCGACCGCGCACGCTGGACGGGCAAGCTCGAAGAAGCCGAAGTCTATCGTTTGTGGATCGTCAACAAACTGAGCCGGCCGCTCGTCGACAACGTCAAGTCGCTCGAGGAAAAACGGCAGGAAAAACAGCGCGAAGCCGAACAGGCCGAGCTCAAGTTCGCGGCCTAACCGGGATCAAATCGTCCGGGACCGAAAACTTCGAGTCCCGGATTCAAGAGGTGAAAATGGGTTTGGAATTAGTCGAAAGTCCCGTCCGTCAGAATTCGCTGACGATCGGGCAGGCAACTTTGGAGGACGCGCAGAGCGAACCGTCGCTGCGTCCGAAATCGCTGGACGAATACATCGGCCAGCCGAAAATCGTCAATAATCTGAAGATCTTTCTGAAGGCCGCGCTGCGCCGGAGCGAGGCGCTCGATCACTGTTTGTTTTTCGGCCCGCCGGGGCTCGGCAAAACGAGTCTCGCGGTGATCATCTCGAACGAGCTCGGCGCGAGTCTGAAGACCGTCCACGCGCCGTCGGTCGAAAAAGGCGGCGATCTGGCCGCGATCCTGACGAATCTCGAAGAGGGCGACGTCCTCTTTATCGACGAGATTCACCGGCTGCGGCCGCAGATCGAAGAGATTCTCTATCCGGCGATGGAGGATTACACGCTCGACCTGATGATCGGTCAGGGGACGGCGGCGCGGTCGATCAAGATCGATCTGCCGAAGTTCACGCTCGTCGGCGCGACGACGCGGGCCGGTCTCATCTCGGCGCCGCTCCGCGGCCGTTTCGGGATCGTCAATCATCTCGATTTCTACCCGCGCAAGGATCTCGAGATCATCGTCCACCGCTCGGCCGAGATCCTCGGCATCGAGATCGAATCGACCGGCGCGACCGAGATCGCGCGGCGCGGCCGCGGCACGCCGCGGATCACGAACCGGCTTTTGCGGCGCGTCCGCGATTACGCCGAAGTCCTCGGCGACGGCCGGATCACCGGCGCGATGGCGCAGAAAGCGCTCGACGAGATGGAAGTCGACCGCTTCGGCCTCGACGAGGTCGACCGCCGGCTGCTGCTCTCGATCATCGAAAAATTCGACGGCGGGCCGGTCGGCATCGGGACGATCGCCGCGTCGATCAGCGAGGACCGCGAATCGATCGAAGAGGTCATCGAGCCGTACCTGATCCAGACCGGTTTCCTCAACCGCACGCCGCGCGGCCGCGTCGTCACGCCGCACGCCTACCGCCATTTCGGCTTCGAGCCGCCGAAGCTCGAAGAATCGATTTCGCTGGCCGGCTGACGCCGCCATCGGTTTCGAAAGAAAAGCACGCAGGGCGCAAATCCTTGGGTGCTTTTCTTTTGGTGAATTGACAGAAACGCGGAATAAAATTGTAAGCTAAAGGCATCGGTAAAAGGAGATTGATTGCGAAAATGTCCGAAGTTTATGATTTGATCGTCATCGGCGGCGGTTCGGCCGGGCTGGTCGCGGCGGGCGGCGCGGGCATCCTGGGCGCGCGCGTCGCGCTTGTCGAGAAACATCTGCTCGGCGGCGAATGTCTTTACACGGGCTGCGTGCCGTCGAAGGCGCTGATCCGCTCGGCGAGATTCGCGCACGACGCCCGCCGCGCGGCCGATTTCGGTTTCCGGGTCGCGGATTTCGGGTTCGCGGGCGATCGATTCGCGGCGGTGACGAACCGCGTTCAACAGGTCATCGCCGCGATCGAGCCGCACGATTCGCCGGAACGGTTCGAGAAAATGGGCGTCGAAGTGGTTTTCGGGACGCCGCGTTTTGTCAGCTCCGGCGCGCTCGAGGTCGAATCGAAAGATTCCGGCGCGCTCAGAAAGATGAAGGCCAAACGCTTCTGCATCGCGACCGGCTCGTCGCCGTTCGTGCCGCCGGTCGAAGGCCTTCGCGAAACCGGCTTCGTCACCAACGAAACGCTGTTCCGGCTCGAAACGCTGCCGGCAAGGCTGATCGTGCTCGGCGGCGGCGCGATCGGCGCGGAGATGGCGCAGGCCTTTCGAAGACTCGGCGCGCGCGTGACGGTCGTCGAGCAGGGCGAGCGGCTGCTGTCGAAGGAAGACCGGGAGATCTCGGCCTTTGCGGAAGAGATTTTTCGCCGCGAGGGAATCGAGATTTTAACGGGCTCGAAGGCGGTCGCCGCCCGGACCAACGCGGCCGGCGAAAAGATCGTGACGATCGAAACCGGCGGCGCGAAACGGGAAATCGCCGGCGACGAGCTGCTCGTCGCGCTCGGCCGCCGGCCGAACGTCGAAGGGCTGGAGCTCGAAAAGGCGGGCGTCCGGTTCGACGAAAAACGGATCGAAACCGACGCTTATCTGCGCACGACGGCGAAAAACATCTTCGCCGCCGGCGACGTGACGAACCGTTTCCAGTTCACGCACACCGCCGATTACGAGGCGCAGGTCGTGCTCAGAAACTGCTTTTTGTTTTATCCGCTGACGGTCAAAGCCGATTACCGCGTCGTCCCGTGGGCGACCTTCACCGAACCGGAAATCGGGCGCGTCGGCCTGACGGAAAGCGAAGCGCGCGCCAAATACGGCTCGATCAGCGTCGTCCGGGCCGAATTCGGGGATAACGACCGCGCGCACGCCGAGGGCGAAACCGAGGGCTTCGCGAAGATCGTCCTCGCCGGCAAAAAGATCGTCGGCGCGCATATCGCCGGCCCGCGCGCGGGCGAGCTGATTCACGAATTCGTGCTCGCGATGAAATTCGGGCTCTCGCTCGACGATCTTGGCCGGGCGATTCACGTTTACCCGACGCTCTCGAAGATCGCGCCGGCGCTCGCGACCGAAAAGACGCTCGCGGCGCTCGGCTCGCCGTCCGTCAAAAAATGGTTCGGCCGCTACCTGAAATTCTGGCGCTGATCCGGATCGCGAACGTTGACGATTGCGGGTGACGGTTTCGGATTACGCACGCTTTCGCAACAATCGCATTCATCGACCGGCAAAGTTTCGCGCCACCGTTCGAAACGATGTTTTGCGAGGCTTTCGGGAAGCGGTAAAAGACGTTCAAGTTCGGATGATTTTATTGCCCAGTCGAGAATTTCCTGAAACTGCCGATCTTCTGACAGCCCGCCAAGCCAGACTGTTTCCTGCGGGGTGACGATGGCCGCTACATTACTGAGATCGCAGGGCCCGAGGCAGCCCGCAAAAGTCAGGTGGATATGGCGCAGAAGACGCCGTTCCCTGAATTCTTTTTTGAGCCGATCGACCGGAACGGCGGGTTTTCCTTTGTCGATCCGGTTACAGCAGCAGCCGAGCGCGCAAATTATGACCTGTGCGAGCGTATGGCGTTTGGTAATCGGCGTTTTCGGTCGGGCGTTCATATCGATAATCCGCGAACAATGATTTTTCATCCGGCAAAATATTCGAGCAGCAGCCAACTGCCGAAGGATAAACTGACGATTCCGGCAAAACCGCGCAGAAAATAATGAAAGACGTTGAATCTGAAAAGGGTAATACGCAGCGGCAGGGTTAGAAAAAGACTCGCGACCGTCATTCCGCTGATCGAGCCGATCCCGAAAATCAACAGGAAAAAAAAGGCCGTCGCGGGCGGCGAGATCGTCGAACTGATCAGGATCGTCAGGGTTCCGCTGCCCGCCAGCCCGTGAATCATTCCAACCAGCAGCGAACGCGATTTGTGCCGGTGGCCGTGACCGTTTTCCGGCGTTTCGGTCCGGGCGTGGCGGTAAAGTCTCCAGAGCGCGCTGGCGCCGAGCAGAATCAAGGTCGCGGCCACGAGCAGTTCAAAAAGTCGTTCGACGGCTTGGCCGATATCGAACTTAAACAGAATGATCAGGCCGCCGACGATCAACAGGGAAAGCGTGTGCCCGACGCCCCACAGGCAGCCCGTCAGAGTTGCCCGCCAGAAACTTTTTCCGTCGTTGACGATAGTTGAAACCGCCGCCAGATGATCGGGTTCGAGTGAATGGCGAAGTCCTAATAAGAATCCGAAAACTAATGTTGAAGCAAGGGTCAGCCCCTGCGGTATCGTAATTTCTGAAAGCATTGGAATCATAAGTATAGGCGATGGCCGATTTCGGGGGGAATCGGCCGCTTTCCCCGGCAATCGACGTCCCCGGCAGAAACTATTCGATCGAATAAATTCGCACCGTACCGTCGCCGTCGCTGACGGCGAATCGCGTATTATCGTTCGCCCAGACGATGTTCGTGATCTCTCCGGGCAAGTTAGCCGAACATTGAAATTGACTTTCGCGGCCGATGTCCCAGAGCGAAATTTTTCCGTCCAAATCTCCTGATAACAGGAGCAGCCCGCGGGGTTGAAAGGCCAGCGACGATAAATAATTCTGGTGTCCGTTAAGCTGCATCGGGAGTGTTCCCTGCGGGCTTGGCTCGCAATTCCAAACGGTCACCGCGCCGCCGCCGCCGGTCGCCAGAAAGCGGCTCGACGAATCCCACGACAATTCCTTGACCTTGGTCGGGTAACCGTACATCTGCAGGTCTTTGCCGCTTTTCACAATCCAGAAATGAACCGTCGAATCCTGATCGCCGGTTGCGATGTATTTTCCGTTCGGGCTCCAGGCGATTACGAGGGTCGATCCTTTCCATTGGTATTTGTGAAGCGGAACCGTTGTCTCGGCGCGCCAGCGGGTGAGGCCGCCGTAACAGGCCGTCGCGAATTCGTCCGAAGCCGGAGACCAGGCCAGATCGACGACGGTCGAAAGCTGGTCGGGATAATCGTGAATGAGCTCTCCGTTCGCCGTCCAAAGCCGGATCTTTTTACCGGCGGCGGAAGCGAAAATGTCGCTATGCGGCGACCATCGCACGCATTCGACCCAATCGGATCCGGCAAAGAGCGTTTCGATTTCGGAAAATCCGTTCGTTTCGAACAAGCGGATTTTCCCGTCCTGTCCCGCGCTGGTCAGGAACTCTCCGCCGCGACTCCACGAAATCATCCTGACGCCGAAAGTATGGGCGTTGAGAGAATGCGCCGGCCGACCCGAAACGGCGTCGAAAACGTGGATTTTCCCGCTGATCCCGGCGGCCGCGATCCATTTTTGGTCGGGTGAGTATTTTAAGCTGATTATGTGGTCGTTGATGTTTTCTTCCCGGAGCGGATTAAATTTCATCGCTTTCGGTTTCGAAAACGCCGATTTGGATTTGGCGGCTCCTAAAATATCGGCGGCTGATAAATTTGCCATAATTCCTCCTATGCCAAACAGGCTTTGAATCCGTCGATCAGTTCCTGTCGATTCAGATTCCGGCCAATGAAAATCAACGAGTTTGCGCGTTTCGAATTACCCCAGGGCTTGTCGGGACGACCGTCAAAAAGCATATGCACGCCCTGAAAGACGAATCGGTCAGCCGCGCCTTTAATGCTTAAAATGCCCTTCATACGGAAAATATCCATGCCTTTCGTCTGAAGAATCCTGCCGAGCCATTGATTGAGTTTCCGGTTGTCGAGATCGCCGTCGATATTTATTCCGACCGATGAAATCTCTTCGTCGTGTTCGTGATCGGGTTTGTAGTCGCGGCTGAAAACCGGATTGATTCCCACGTCGTTCATCGATAATGTCGCGTCAAATTCTGCGGGCTTATGTTCGGTAAAGAGCGCGTAGCGGCCGGGTCTGGAAATTTTGATTCGGAAACTGTTTTCGCCGGTCACGGCAAGCAAAAGCCGGTTGAGAAGATCATTGTGAGGCTCGATCGCGGAACCGGCGGGCGTTTCGCGGGTTTTACCCGAAAAAAGAAGAACAGCCTGTAGCAGACGGTTTTCGACAAATTCGTTTTCGGCGAATTCGATAAGACCGACATCCATCGTTTCATCGGTTCCGTTGCCCCGCAGACTGAACTCGTGGTCGCCGGCTTCAAATTCGTAAACGCCGGACCATTCGAACGGATATTCCGGCTCAAGAAACTCTGGATCGATTTCCAGCGCGCGGTTGAGATCGAAGCCCTCGACTTCCAGAACCTTTTCCATTTCGATGGCCGCATTTTCCGTCCGGTAAATTTTCGCGGTCGCGTTCATCGATCGAATTCGCGCTTCGAGCCGGTTTAATTCTCCGGTGGAAACGAGATCGGTTTTATTGAGCAAAAGCACGTCGGCAAAGGCGATTTGCTGTTTGACTTCATCGCTGGTTTCGAGATGCTCCCAAACGTGTTTTGCATCGACGAGCGTCACGATCGCGTCGAGCCGCATTTTTGCCTGCATTTCGTCGTCGACGAAGAAAGTCTGGACGACCGGCCCCGGATCGGCCATTCCGGTCGTTTCGACAATGATGTAATCGAATTTATCCTTGCGTTTCATCAAATTCCCGAGAATCCGGATCAGATCGCCGCGGACGGTACAGCAAATACAGCCGTTGTTCATTTCGAATATTTCCTCTTCTGCGCCGATGACCAGTTCCTGATCGACTCCGATCTCGCCGAATTCGTTTTCGATGACGGCGATGCGTTTACCGTGGTTTTCGGTTAGGATGCGATTCAAAAGGGTCGTTTTACCCGAACCTAAAAAGCCTGTCAAAACTGTTACAGGCACCAGTTTTTCCGTTACCAGTGTCATTTTCATTTGCTCCGTTATAAGATTTCGTGGCTTGCAAATAGGTTAAATTAGCAGGTAATTGAATCATCGAGGAACGATTTTTTATATTCGGTTTTGATCGGACAATCGGAAGGCGAATCGTGCTAATGGGTTGTCGAACCGGATATTTCGAAGCCGGCCGGAATTTGATTGTGAAAAAATGACCGTTCGTTGGTAATTCGCCGGTATTACTCCATTCGCCGGAAGATTTCGATCGTTTATTGAAACGGCGTCTATTTTCGGGGCTTGTTTCAACAGTGCGGGCAGCGCCGACGGAAACGGAGGTTAAGCAAATGTCCGGAAGACAACAGGATTGCTCCGCCCAACAGGCACGAGAACTTCAGAAACCGGCGCTCTTCGAACATAAGATGGGTTAAAACGATCAGCCCGATTCCGCCAAAGGCGAATAAAACGGGCTGAAGCCTGCGGTGTTCGCGAAAATAGGCGGGCAGTAAACTGGCGGCGGCAAGCAGAGAGGAAATTCCGATAAATATTTTTTCGGTGGTTTCGTCGAGTAAAAATCCCAGACCGAAAATCGGTAGGAACGCAACGAAAAACGGCAGAATCAGGCAGTGCGCGGCACAGGTCCACGAGGCGGCAATTCCGAGGGCGTCAAGTCGCCGGGCTATTCTTTCTTTCATATTCGAATCCGGTTTCAATAATGCCAAAAGGCGCGAAACAGCGTGAAGACCGCGCTCAGAATGATGACCCACGAGCTGAGTATCGGCAGGTAGGATGCGAAATTCGTTTTCCGGGAAAGTAATTTCAGCTTATCGGCCATTGCCGAACGGGCGAAAAGCATTGCCGAACAAGCTACGGCGCACATCGTTAAAGCGATGCCGACGCTGAAAAGACAGACCGTCCAGATCCCGTGAAAAAAATGTCCCGCCGTCATCGAAGAAAGCAGCACCGCCAGCGCCGTTGGACAGGGGAGGAGACCGGTGCTGATGCCGAGCAGCCCGATCACGCCGAACGAGACGGGCTCCGCTTCGCCGGACATTTCCTGATGACAACTGCATTTGGAAACAGTCTCGCGACATTCTTTTTCGCCGGATTTATTCAATGCGCGCCGCCAGAGCCACAAGCCGGTTGCGAGGAGTAATAGGCCGCTTCCGGCTTCGACATAAATTTGGGTCGTTTCCTGCGCGAAGCTTGAAACGGCGGCGCCGATCAATGTCGCGAGAATCAGAATCGTCAATGTATGGGCGACGGCCGTCGATAAGCCGAGCACTATTATCTGCGGAAAGTTGCTGCGGTAACCGACTGCGTAAGCGGCAATGGCAGATTTTCCGTGCCCGGGTTCGAGAGCGTGCAGCGCGCCAAGAAAAAATGCGGTCAATCCGGCAATTAAGTTCATTTGATAAGAAAATTTTTGAAAAATATTGAAAAATTAACGGTGTAATGTTTTTTACTAATTTTTTCATTTCGGGAAAACGAAATTTTAATGATTGGTGGGAATTGCCGGATGAACGGTTTTTTAACGGGAAATGAAAAGCAGACGAGAAACCGTCTCGTCTGCTTTGGGGAAAACCGGGTTGGAAGGCGCGGCTCTTTACATAATCGTGACCGGACCGTGATTGTCGCAATGTCCATCGTGAAAATGATGAAGCGTTCCGTCAACTAGAAAATCGAAATGATCTCCGTGCGGAATCCTTTGGTGACTGCAGTCTTTATGATCGCATTGACAGGCGATTTCGCGGCAAACGTCCGGGTTTGAATCGCCGGCTTCCAGCACGCACTCGTCGTAATGCGAATCGTGGGCGGTGTGCAGATGTCCGTCGTGCAGATAATCGAAATGGTCGCCGTGTTGAATTTTGAGATGCCCGCAACCGGAACCGTGAATATGCGAATGGTGTTCGTGAACCGAATGTTCCATAATTTTATCTCCTGATTTTATAAGATTTTACGTCGCGGGGAAGCTGTGTAGCTTAAATTTAATCCCATCGGGCCGCAGAGTCAAGCCGCCGCCGTTCATTAGTCAAAAATGCGCGTTTATTGTTTGATATTGGAGAATAATGAAAAAAGAGGACGAGCTTCCCCGCAAGTCCTCTTCTCCTTATATTTAGCTTAAGGGTCGCTGATGTCGAGAAAACATCGGTTTCGAGTTTGAAGGGTTTGTTTTTCACATTCAATCAATTTTTTATCAACCGTTTATTTTTATTAATGGCCGATAAAATTCGGCTAATGAGTGGAAGTTTCGATTAACCGCTCATCCAAAAATTTTCGGGCCGCTCGGCTCGGAGCGAACAAATCAAAAAAACGCGTTTTCGTCGAACCCGCATTACCTCATTTGAACCGGGGCGTTCACGAATGATCGTGGATCATCTTCCAGCCGCTTTTGGTTTTCGTCCAGACGGTCGTGAACCAGCCTTTGCGGTCGGGCCGGCCGCCGCCCGAAAGGACGTACTGGCCGGTGACGAGCGCGTTTTTCTTACCGAGCATCCGGACGACGACCGATTCGTAACGCAGCTCCTGGAGCGGCCGGCCGGTTTTCCAGAAGCCTTCCTTCATCGTCTTTTCGATCGCCTCGACGCCGCCCGCCGGGCCGGTCGAAAGCATCTCGGTCGCCTCCCTGACGTAGGCCGAAAGATACTGATTCAAATCGCCCTTGTTCCAGCCCGCGGCGGTCGTGTCGAGCGTCTCGCGGATCGCTTTTTCGTCCTTGCTCATCCGCTGCCCGAACGCCGTCAGCCCGAGCGTCAATCCCAAAATAATCGCTGCCAATGTGATCTTCATAGTTCTGTTTTTCGGAAAGAAATCTCGAAAGTTACGGCGCGCCCGAAAAAAAAGTTTCGCCGGTGACCCATTTTTCGGCAAAATTTCGCGTTTTAAAACGGTCAATAAAATACAGGGCAAGGTGCAAATCAATGAAAACAATTCAGATTCTGGTCTTAATTCTCGTTGTTGCCGCCGCCGCGAACGCGGCCGTCACCAAAACCGTTCAGAAGCTGGCGCTCGGCGACAGCGAGATCACGGTCAACGTTTACGAGAACGCCGGCGCGAACGTCACGTTCTTTTCGCCGCATCACAACGAGCAGACGGGACTCAATCTGGCGAAGGATTTCGTCGCCCGCAGCGGCGGACGGCTGGTCGAGATCGAATCGTTCGACGATAAGGGCAATCCGGTGCGTAATCTGAAATTCAATTACGGCGGCAAAAGCTACACGATCGACCCGAACCGCGTCTACACGGAAAACGGCCGCGCCTGCAACGTCGCGGCGGAAGTCCAGCCGGTCGTCAAGCTCTTCGCCGACCGCCTGCTGCAGCTGATCTTCGCGCCGGACGGCAAAACCCTGCGCGCGGGCGAGCAGTTCATCGTCGCCGTCCACAACAACACCGACGTTTCGGCGAAGACCGGCGCCGCGCAGACCGCCGATCTGACGGCCGTCGCCTTTATCAAAGGCCAGAGCACGAACAACCTTATTCACGGCGCGTTCGAAGCGCAGGCCGACGGCGTTTTTCTTTCGAACCTGGAAACCGACGAGGACAATTTCGTCTTTCTTTCGCGGCCCGCCGAGATCGGCTATTTCGCCGAAAAGGGTTTCAACGTCGTCGTCCAGAAACCGGCGTCGCGGCTCGAATCGAAGCTCTGCTCGGTCGACGACGGTTCGCTTTCGGTCTATTCGTCGCAGTCGTCGGTCCCGTACATCTGTCTCGAAGCCGACGGCGTCAGCGGCTACGCGCGCCAGCGCCAGATGTTCGACGCGGTTTACGGGCTGCTGCCGCCCGCGCCGAAACCGCTCGACGGCGCTTCGGTCGCCGCCGGAAAATAGACCGGTAAGTTTTTTTTCGGCAAGGGGAAAAGCCGGTTTTACGCCAACTTATCGACTGTCTTTTCGGGCAGTCGATTTTTTATTGTCAAAAAAATGGAGTTGGGTTATAAAGATTGCAGCGACGAAATTGGCCGGGCCGCCTGAATTTTGAACAAGCAGCTTATGAAATTTATCAAAGCCATCGTTTTCATCCTGGTTGCGACGTTTTTCGTGGCCGCCCAGTCGTCCGGTAAAAACCAGGCTGAAGAGTATTCCGATTTTCCGGTGGTCGCCCGCGGCGGCTGGACGAGCCCGGCTTTTGCCGAAGACGCGCCGCCTTTTCGGTCGGACGGCTACGAATTGATCGAAGGCGTGCCCGTTCAAAGAAAGTTATATACGCTCGCCCGGGTGCATCTCGTTTACGCCGAGTCCTGCGATGAAAGCATCGCGACGAAATCCGACCGCAACAAGTTCGCGGTCCGGGAATACAGGACTTTCGAATACAAGGGAAAGATTTTAGCCTATTCCCTCAATTATTTCGGCGTGTTTACCAAAGGCCCGTCCATTGAATATCTGGGATGTCTTCGATCGGCAATTTATACGGATATGGACGGCGACGGCAGATTCGAGCTTTTCTGCGACCGGGAAAGAAAGATGCTGCTGCCGTTCTGGGTCAAAGCCGCGGATGAAACGGGAGCGAATCCGGTTTTTTTTAGGAATGCCGACGCTTCGGACGCGCGCCGGCAAAGCGTCGGAATGATCGAAACGAACATTCCGAGCGACGGCTGGACGGGGCCGGCCTTTGCCTTCGCCGAAATCTCCGGTCAAAACTCGTACGATTGGATCGACGACGTCGATACTCAAACGAAACGATATTCACCCGAAAAAGCGGTGCTCGCCCATTTTGAAGATTGTCAGATGGGCTCCGGGAATCGGGCGGTCACGAAAAACGGCCGGAAAGACTTTGTTATCAAAGATTTTACCACTTACGAAACAAAGGATCGCCTGTACGCTTATCTAATAACCGGCTGGGCCGTGACCGGCCCGGGCGAAAACACCGCCGCCGCCGCTTCTTCCTTGATTTTTCTCGATGAGAAGGGCGACGGTCGTTTCGAACGACGCTGCGGCGTTGAGGAAGTTGGTTCGCTGCCGCAGTGGGTCAGAGATTTAGGGACACTCGAAGTAAAATCAAAGCGCTGAAGCCGGTTAAAATTATTCAACCGGGATTCGCGCGGCGATCTTGCCGAAATCCGAACTTTGAGTCTATAAATTGTCCGGATAAAGAATTTCAGAGTTGGAGAAAGACGCGAACCGCCGGTTCGTAAATTGAAATGATGAGAAAAATCATAGTTATTGGGATTCTGACAGCGTTTTTAACGAGCGGATTTTCGACGCTCGAAATTTATGCTTTCGAAAAGACGGAAAAAAATGTTCCGGTCTTCAGGGCAGGGAATGCCGCCCGTCCGATCAAACGCCGGAAAGCGGGAAGATTCGCCGGCCGCTGGAAGGGAATGGTGTATCAGCCCGGCAACGCTTCGTGGCAGAAATATTATTTCCGGATGACGCTGTTTCAAAAAGGGAAAACCGTCACCGGCTTTTCGCGGATCGCGATCGCCGAATCGCCCGAATATTTCGGCGTGATGCGGCTGCGCGGGACGGCGGGCGGAAACCGGCTTTCGTTCAGGGAGACAAAGGTCGTCCGGGAAAAGATGGCGGAAAATTCTTTCTGGTGCGTCAAATCGGGAACGCTGCGACTGGTTTATCGAAACGGCCGCCCGGAGCTGCGCGGAAACTGGCGCGGGCAGGAAGGCTGCGCGCCCGGCACGATCGTGCTGAGAAAGGTTTCCGGACGGCGGAAATAGCTTAAAGACGAACAGACTCCGGCCGGTCGTCGACCGGTCGGACGAATCGGACGCGGTCTGTGTTTGACGCGCCCGCCGTCTTTCGCCGTGGAAGCTCGAATGTTGAAATTTACCGCTTATTTATGGCGGTAAGTGATGCGGCCCTTGGTCAGATCGTAGGGCGACATTTCGACGTCGACTCGGTCGCCGATCAGGATCCGGATCCGGTTTCGCCGCATCCGGCCCGAGATCTGCGCCATCACGATATGATCGCTGCCGTTGACCTTGACCTTGAAACACGCGTCACGCTGTTTGTCGACGATCAGCCCGCCGACCTGTATCAGTTCTTCTTTCATCTATAAATTTATAATTGCGAATTCTTTTTGCCGGCCGTCGCAAACGCCGGGCGATTAAAAATAAACGATGTCTCCGGCCGAGCTTTCGGCCGGAGACACCTCGTTGAAAAACTATCAAACGATCGTTCCGGCTGTTTACCAGCGCGATCTGCTGCCGCCGCCGTAGCCGCCGCGATTGCCGCCGCCGCCGCGGTTTTCGCGCGGTTTGGCTTCGTTGACGGTTAACTGGCGGCCGTCGATTTCCTGGCCGTTGAGCGAGGAGATCGCGTTCTGCGCTTCTTCCCGGCTCGACATTTCGATAAAGCCGAAGCCGCGCGAACGGCCGGTTTCCCGGTCTTCGATGATCTGGCTCGAAAGCACCGTTCCGATCCTGCCGAAGATCGATTCTAAATCCTGATTCGATGTGCTGAAGGAAAGATTTCCGACATAAAGTTTCGTTGACATAAAAATAAATACCTTTTCTCGCGAAGAGAATTTCAAAAGAAGCGTCGAATCGAGTTGGCTTCGGAGAAAAACGGCTGGCAACGAAGTATCGGATTTCGGATGCTCAAAAAAAATTAAGAGCGACTTCTGTAAATAAAAATGAACCTGCTCTCGAACTGACCCCAAAAACCGTCTTTGACGAACGCGCCGGAAAAAAATCCGGCGAAAGAGAAGGATTGACTGTTATTAGGATGCCTTTTAAACGGAATAGTTGCAAATAGAATTTGCGGGTAATCGCCGGTTGCCGGTTTTTATCGGTAATCGATCCGCAAAACGATCGGGTCGGCGCCGCTCGTTTTGGCGGCGTCGATTATTTTGATAATCTCACCGTATTTCGCCGAGCGCGGCGCTTCGATCATCACGGCTCTTACCGTCTCGCGGCTGTTTTCCCACCGGACGCCGTTTCTTTCCCGCTCGTCGAAGATCCGCCGCAGCTTTCGGCTCAACGGGCGAAGATCGGCGATGCCGGCGACCGGTTCGCCGTTGAGCCGCACTTTTCCGTTTTCGTCGAGCTTAACGACCAGAAACGTGTCGTCGGACGACGGCGCTTCGGCGGGAAAATCCTCGCCGGGGAAAAGCGTCCGGCTGGAGCGCCGGTAGTATTCGCCGGGCGTTTCGTCCGGTTTTCGCGGCGGCGGGACGCGCACCCAAAAGGTGTAAACCGTCTTCTGCTCCGAATAATTCCAGAGCGTAAGCAGACAACGAGGAAAACGACCGCGAAAACGCTTAAAAATGTCCGGAAATCGCACAGTTTCATCGAAGACTTAGACCCTGAAAAATTCAATTAGTTCCGCTCAAACGTTTTTATAGCCGCTGAGGCCGGTCGCGCAGCCGAAAAAATAGTCGTGATACTCGACCGTAAAGCCCTGCGCTTCGAGAATTTCCTTCATCCGCCGGCAGTCGCCGAATTTTTCCGTGTAAACGCCGAGCATCTTGTAATTTTCCGGATTTCCGAGAAAGACCGATCCAATCAGCGGGATGATCGTTTTCAGATAAAACATATACAGCGGTTTGAGCAGACGGCTCGCCGGCACCGAAACCTCGATCAGCGAAAAAGTGCCGCCAGGTTTGAGCATCCGGTGCATTTCCGCCGCGAGGATCGTTTTCTGCTCGTCCGAAAAGGTCTTGATGCCGAAAGCCGAGACGACCGTGTCGGCGAACTCCTTTTCGAGATCGCTGGCGAGCGCGTTCTGTTTGCTGATCGCGATCGAGCGGTTCTGATATTTCGCTTTGCGCCGGATTGCGCCCTGCAGCATCCCGTTCGAAAGATCGACGGCAATCAGTCGCGCGTCGTCCGCCATCGTCCTGAAAATCGCCGGCCAGCATTCGCCCATCCCGCACATCAGATCGCAGACGACGGCGCGCGTTTCGATCCGCGCGTTCCGGACGAACTGCGTGCGCCAGCGTTTCGAAAAACCGAACGACGTCACGTAATTGACCTTTTCATAAGATTCGGCCATTTCGTCGAAGAGCTCTTCGATATATTTTGTGTCGTAGATATCGGCCATCAGCTGTTTTTTCGCGCCTGCGACTGGACGGCCGTGATCGCGACGGCGTCGACGATGTCGGCGGCCTTGCAGCCGCGCGAGAGATCGTTGCACGGCCGGTCGAGCCCCTGCAGGATCGGGCCGATCGCCGTCCCGCCGGTCAGCCGCTCGGTCAGCTTGTAGGCGATGTTGCCGGCGTTGAGATCGGGAAAGATCAGGACGTTGGCGCGGCCGGCGACCTCGGAGCCCTTCGCCTTCGATTCGCCGACCGCCGGGACGAGCGCCGCGTCGGCCTGCAGCTCGCCGTCGATCTCGAGCTCGGGATTGCGAGCGCGGACGGTCTTCGTCGCTTCGACGACCTTGTCGATGAGCGGGTGTTTGGCGCTGCCCTTGGTCGAAAACGAGAGCATCGCAACCTTCGGCTCGACGCCTAAGAGCGCGCGGCACGAATCGGCCGAAGCGATCGCGATCTCGGCGAGCTCGGTCGCGTTCGGATCGATCACGACACCGCAGTCGGCATAGATCATCGCGCCGCCGGCCCCGAATTTTTTGTCGGGCACGACCATCAGGAAAAACGACGAGACGATCTTGAAGCCGGCCCGGACGCCGATGCAGCGCAAAGCCGCCGCGACCGTGTGCGCGGTCGTATTCGTCGCGCCGGCGACCGAGCCGTCGGCCTTGCCGGCGCGGACGAGCAGGTTGCCGTAGTAAAGCGGATCCTTGACGGCCTGTTCGGCCTCTTCGAGCGTGACGCCCTTGGCGCGGCGCAATTCGTGATAAAGCTGGGCGGTGCGGCCAAAATCCTTCGATTTGCGATGATCGAGGATCTCGACGCCGTTCAGGTTCGCGCCGGTTTCCACGGCGAGCGCGCGGACTTTTTCCGCGTCGCCGATGACGGTGATTTTCGCGATCCGGTCGCGCGCGCAGATCGCGGCGGCCTCGACCGTCCGCGGGTCTTCGCCTTCGGGGAGGACAATGTGCTGCAGATCGGCGGCGGCTTTCGAGCGTATTTGTTCAAGTATCATAAATGTTTGGTGTTTGATCGTTGATCGCTGCACTTATAAATTACAACGAACGACGGGCGGCGAACAACGAACGACGAACAAATATAATACAACCTTTCGGGTCGAAACTTGCTCAAAAGTCTGCTATTTTTTAGACTTGATAGGAATATAAAACTATGGCAAAAGCACAGACGGCCAAACAATTGAAACCGACCCGCCGGGAAAAATCGCAGATGAAGGGCAGAATGCATAATTTTCTGATGTTTCTGCCGAATATGTTCACGCTTTTGGGGCGGCTTTTGAAGGACGCGCGCGTGCCGCTCGCGGATAAGGCGCTGTTCGGCGCGGCGATCGTTTACGTGATTATGCCGCTCGATTTCATTCCCGACGTCTTCCCGTTTTTCGGGCAGGTCGACGACATCTATTTCGTCGCGCTGACGCTGCTGCGGCTGATCAACCGGACGGACGAATCGATCGTCCGCGAACATTGGGCGGGCGGCGGCGACATCGTCAGTCTCGCCAATTCGATCGCCGGCCTCGCGCCGCTGCTGCTGCCGAAAAGGGTGACGCGCATTCTCTCGTCGAAGGTCGAGCTCGCGCCGGCCAGCGAGGTCGTCAAGGCCGTTTCGAGCCGCCAGCCGATTATGGTCGAAAAACCGGAGCCGGATGAAAAAGAGCTGTCCGGGGCAAAATAATTTCCGGGCTGTTTGATTTTTTTTTCAGGCGGAAGTCGAGATTTTTTCGGCTTCCGCCTTTTGCTTTTCGGGCGCGGTGATTTTACGCCAAAACCGCGCGTAGTCGAAGAAGAACAGTCCGAACGGTTCGAGGCCGCGTTTTTCGGCGGTCTGATGATGCCGCCGGTGCGCGGCGCGGATCGTCAGCAGTATTTTATTGCCCGAATTGAAGGGCGCGAAGCGGCGGTGCGTGAACAGATCGTGGACGAGAAAATAGATCGTCCCGTAGATCGCGATGCCGAGCCCGACGGGAAACGCGGTCGATTCGCCGAGCGGCTTTTCGGCGAACGCGAGCAGCGCGACCGAGACGGCCGCGAACGCGCCGGAAAACAGATCGTTGAGCTCGAAAAAGCCTTTTCGCGGCAGGTGATGAGTCCGGTGAACGCGCCACAGCACGCCGTGAAAGAGCCAGCGGTGAACGAGATAGGAAAAGATTTCGAGGCCGGCGAAGCCCGCGACCGTCAGGATAAAGAAACGCATCGATGGCGGCGGTTTTGAGTTCCGCCTTCAGGCGGCTCTCGCTTCATTGCGAATGATTGGCAACTGCAGCGCAAGCCGCCTCAAGGCGGAACTCAAAACTTTTTAAAGCTTATCGTTGAAGAGCGCGAGGACTTTGGCCCAGGCGTCCTGCGCGGCCGTTTCGTCGTAGACTTCGGGCCGCGTGTCGTTGAAGAACGCGTGGTCGGCTTCGTAGCTGACGCTCGTCACCGGCAGCTCGTATTTTTCGGTCATTTCGAGCAGATAGCCGACCTTCTCGGCGTTGATCCATTTGTCCTTCGTGCCGGACACGAAAACGGTCGGCGCGGTCAGGTTTTTGAGGACTTCCTCTTCGGGAACGTCGCCGTAAAAGGGCGCGGCGGCGCTGATGCCTTCGAGCAGGCAGGCGGCGCGAAGGCTGTAAGTTCCGCCCATACAGTAGCCGGAGATGCCGAAATGCTCGAAGCCGTATTTTTCGCGGGCGGCGTCAATTGCGTTCTTGATCGTGTCGATGCCGTCGTCGATTTTGAGCGCCTGCATCATTTCGCCCGCTTCCTGCGGGTTGGTCGCCAGGCGTCCGCGATAAAGGTCGGGCGCGATCGCCGTAAAACCCTCGGCCGCGTAGCGCCGCGCGATGTCCTTGATATGCTCGTTGAGGCCCCACCATTCCTGGATCAGGATGACGGCCCGTCCGTTCGGCGCGTCGGGCGCGGCGACGTAAGCGGTCGTCTCGCCGCCGGCCGTGCCGAACGATAAAGTTTCGATTGCCATTTGAAAAAATCCTCCGTAAAAAATTCGCTTGTCATAGATTATAAACGAATTTCCGCGAAAGCGTCAGAACCGCCCAAACGAAGTTCCAGTCTCTGAATCAGGAAAATCCGAAATCCGAAATCCGAAATCCGAAATCACCCTTATTTTCGTTTGACCTCGATAAACGGCGGGTTTTTATTTTCGCTCGTCGCATAGATCGCTTTTCCGTCGGCCGCATAGGCGACCGCTTCGCCGACCTCGCGCGGGCCGAGCTCGACCGTGACCGGCGGCTGCTTCCAGATCTCGTCGAAATTCTTCGCGCCGTCGGGCAGCGTCAGCTCGTAGGCGTCGAAATAATCGCAGATGATCACGTGTTTGCCGTCGGGCGCGATGTCGCCGCCGGTCAGAAAACCGTACGGGACGGCCGGGACGGTGAAATCGGTGAGCTTTTCGAGCCGGTTGACGCCGTTCGGGTCGTAGCCGCTCTTAAGACGGTAAACGGCGGCCGGATCGCTTTTCTGTTTGGAAAGAATGTAGATGTCGCCGGTCGCGGGATGCACCATCAGCGCTTCGGCGTCGTGGCGCTGATCGGGATACGCGATGCGGATCGCGGCGGCCGGTTCGGTTTCGAGCGGGTTTTTCCGGCTCGAATTTTTGCTTTCCGGCGAAACTCGCGGCTCGCCGACGCGGTAGATGACGAGCTCCTCGCGGTCGCGGCGGTTGTTGCCGATGTCGCCGATATACAAAACGCATTCGCCGGTCGGAGTTTTGATCTCGGCGATGTCTTCCCAATCCGTGTTTTTCGCGCCGGCGACCTTCCACGTCCCGAGGTTCTCGCCCTTCGGGCCGAGCGCGAAGATAAAGGCGTCGTCGCCGGAATCGTTGTGCGTCCAGAAAACGTCGGGCTGGCATTTCGAGGCGGCGAGACCGCTGCTTTCGTCGATCTCCTTCGATTCGAGGCGGCCGAGAACCCGCGGCTTTTCGTAAGGCGAATTTTCGTACGTTCGGTTTTTGCCGCGGCTTCCGGTCGGAAAAACTGCGGAGCAGCCGGAAAAAAACAGGCAAACGAACGAAAAGCAAATGACAAAAACGAAAAATTTAGTTATAGTTTTTTCCGACATACTTCACTAAACGGATTATAACGCAGTTGTGGTTAACGATGTTCTAAAAACTTTTTTCGGATGTCGGTCGTAGGAATTTCAGGTTTACCCAAATGATTGTCGGAACGGAATGGCTCGTCGAAGCCGGCGAATGTAACGAAAATCTGTTGCGTGACGAACAGGTTCTGCGCGCCGTTTTCGCGCGGATCGTCGAAGATTTAGGCTTGAAGACGCTCGGCGCGCCGCTCTGGCACAAGTTCGGCGGCGAGGGCGGCGTGACCGGTCTGCTGATGCTCACCGAATCGCATCTCGCCTGTCACACCTATCCCGAATACCGGACGGCGACCTTCAATCTTTACTGCTGCCGGAGCCGGCCCGAATGGAACTGGGAGAAAAATCTCGGGGAAATGCTCGGCGCGGCGAGCGTCAATATCACGAAAATCGAGCGCGGGGATCCGCGATCCGCAATCAGAAATCAGAAAACCGCAATCGTAGGGGGTGACGTTTGAGCGTTCTGAAAGCAAATTGTCCGTCGTGCGCCGCGCCGATCGAGTTTCAAAAGGGCTCGACGATCGTGCTCGTCTGTCCGTTCTGCCGGTCGGCCGTCGCGCGCACCGACCGCGGGCTCGACGATCTCGGCAAGGTCGCGGAAATCGTCGATTCCGAATCGCCGCTGCGGCTCGGGCTCAAGGGACATTTCAAGGGCCAGCGGTTCGAGCTGACCGGCCGCGCGCAGCTCCGCCACGAGCTCGGCGGCGTCTGGGACGAATGGTACGCGACGTTTTCGAACGGCTGGGTCGGCTGGCTCGCCGAGGCGCAGGGCCGTTTTTACCTGACGTTTTACCAGCCGCTGCCGGAAAACGCGCAGCTCCCGTCGTTCGACGCGCTCCATCTCGGCCAGCCGGTCGAGATTCCCGGCCAGAGCCTGATGGTCACCGAAAAAGGGACGGCGACCTCGGTCGCGGCCGACGGCGAGATTCCGTATCAGCTCGTGCCGAACGAGCGGAGCAATTACGCCGACCTTTCCGGCAAGGGCAGCGCCTTCGGGACGATCGACTATTCGATGAGCCCGCCGTGGGTCTTCGTCGGTCAGCAGGTGACGCTCGAAGAGATCGGTCTCGGCGACGCGAAACCCGTCAAGCGCGAGGCGCAGAAGGTCGGCGCCGAGGGAATGGGCTGTCCGAACTGCGGCGGGCCGCTCAGCTTAACCGCGCCCGACAAGGCCGAGCGCGTGACCTGCCCGTACTGCAACTCGCTGCTCGACGTCAATCAGGGCAAGCTGAAGTGGCTCAAGGCGCTCAATCCGCCGGCGTCGCCGCCGAATTTCGTGCTGCCGATCGGAGCCGAAGGCACGTTTATGAACAACACGCGGTTTCGCGTGATCGGCGCGGTCGTCCGCAGCGTGAAGGTCGACGGCATTACTTATTACTGGCACGAATATCTGCTTTACAACCCGCTGATCGGCTTTCGCTGGCTCGTCCATTCGGACAACCACTGGAACTTCGTCGAGCCGGTCAACCCGGCCGAAGTCGAAAGCGCTCAGATCTACGGCACCGGTTCGACCGTTACCTATCAGGGACAGACTTTCAAGATCTTTCAGGACGCGCCGGCGGTCGTCGAATTCGTGCAGGGCGAATTTTACTGGCGCGTCGAACAGGGCGAGACCGTCCGCGCGACCGATTACGTCGCGCCGCCGCTGATGCTTTCTCAGGAAGCGTCGAACAACGAGATCAACTGGTCGGTCGGCGTCTACCAGACCAACGAGGAGATCGAAAAAGCCTTTAACGTGACGGACCTCCCGAAACCGTGGTCGGTCGCGCCGAATCAACCGTTTACGGGCGGGTTTTACATCAAATGGGGCTTTGCGTTTCTCGGTATTTTATTGCTGGTGGCGATTCTGATGTTTCCGTTCGGCGGTCTCCAAAGCACGGTGATGAACGAGAAGCTGACGCTCCAGCCGACGGCCAGCCAGACGACGCCGCAGACGGTTTTCAGCCAGCCGTTCGAGATCAAGGGCAACCGCAACGTCCAGATCACGGCGCAGGCCCCGGTCAATAATTCGTGGGCCGAGCTCGACGTCGATCTCGTCAACGATCAGAATCAGGAGGTCGAATCGGTCAATATCCCGATCGAGTATTATTCGGGCACCGACGAGGACGGCGCGTGGACGGAGGGCAATCAGACGCAGGACGCGACGATGTCGTCGCTGCCGGCCGGCAAGTATACTTTGCGCGTCGAGGGCACGTGGCAGAATTTTCAGCAGCCGATCGACGTCCAGGTCAAGGTCGAGCAGAACGTCACGCGCGGCGTCAATTTCTGCTGCGCCTTTCTCGTGCTGGCGATTCTGCCGGTGATCGCCCTGATCAGAAAATGGACGTTCGAATCGCGCCGCTGGAGCGAAAGTATGTTCGGCTCGACAGGCGGCTCGGGCGATGACGAATGAGAGTGGCGAGTAGAGAGTGGAGAGTGGAGAGTAAAAAGAAATTACATCCTCGAACTCTCCACTCTCCACTCTCCACTCTCCACTAAAAAAATTATGTTCAAATCACTCTTTATAATTTTCGGTATCGGAGTAATTCTGCTGTATGCGTCGGCTTCGTGGTTTGGCTGGGAATTCGCCAATTCGGGGAGCAATTCAAGACTTGGAATGCCGTATTTTTTCGGCGGCGGTTTTCGTGGAGGAAAATAAATGCTGAATTTGTTGACTAATTTGATGCCTTTTGCCCTGATCGTCAAACTCGACGAGCTTCTGCCGGTTCTGCTGACGACCGTGATTTTCGTTGCGATCGGGCTCGTCGTGTTCGCGATCGCGTTTATCATCATCGTCAAGGTCTCGCCGTTTTCGGTCAAAAAGGAGATCGAGGAAGACCAGAACATCGCGCTCGCGGTCATCATCGGCGCGATCATCATCGGCGTCGCGCTGATCATCTCGTCGGCGATTCAGGGAAATTGATTTCAAAGGCTTTGCGCCCGATGTAATCGAATGGTTCCGCCATTTTTGCGGTAACTTCGCCGTCTCACTTTCGACACCGAAAAAAAGATGAGCAGTTTGAAAGCCCAGTGTCCGTCGTGCGCCGCGTCGATCGAATTTCAGCAGGGATCGACGGTCGTCGCGGTTTGCCCGTTTTGCCGGGCGGCCGTCGCGCGGACCGATCAGGGCGTCGAAGACATCGGCAAAGTCGCCGTGCTCGCCGAAACGCGCTCGCCGCTGCGGCTCGGTCTGAAAGGCGTCTGGCACGGGCAGGATTTCGAGCTGACGGGCCGTCTTCGCAAACTGCACGAGCTCGGCGGCGTCTGGGACGAATGGTACGCGCTGTTCTCGAACGGCCGCGTCGGCTGGCTCGCCGAGGCGCAGGGAAGATTTTACCTGACCTTCGAACAGCCGCTCGTCCCCGGCCGGTCCGTGCCGCCGTCTCGCTATCTGCTGCTCGGCCAGACGGTCCCGGAAATCCTTTCGCCGACGCCGATGATGATCGCCGAAAAGGGAACGACGAGCGTGCAGACGGCCGAAGGCGAGATCCCGTTCTTTTTTCTTCCCGGCGAAAAATTCGATTACGTCGATCTTTCCGGTGCCGGTAACGCGTTCGGAACGATCGATTACAGCCAAAACCCGCCGCGGGTTCTGGTCGGCTGGCAGTTGACGCTCGCCGATCTCGGTCTGGCCGACGCCGCGCCGAAAACGGACGCCGGACGGACGGTCGAAACCGCTTCGATGCAGTGTCCCCACTGCGCCGCGCCGCTCGCGCTCGCCGCGCCCGATCAGACGCAGCGCGTCGCCTGCCGATACTGCAACTCGCTGCTCGACGTCGAGCAGGGCAGCCTCAAATTTCTCAACGCGCTCAAGCCCGAACAGGAGTTCAAATACGATCTGCCGCTCGAACGAGAGGGCGCGTTCGAGCGTTTCGAACAGGGCGCGCGTTTCAAGATCATCGGCGCGATGACGCGGAGCGTCACCTTCGATCAAAAATATTTCTGGCAGGAATATCTGCTTTACAACCCGCTGATCGGTTTTCGGTGGCTCGTCTGCAGCGATCTTCACTGGAGCTTCGTCGAGCCGGTCAACCCGGCCGATGTCGAGGAGCTTTCGGACACGGATCTGTTCGTCAATTACAAAACCCGTTCGTTCCGGTGCTATCAGGAAGCGACGGCGAAGGTCGAGCACGTGACCGGCGAATTCTACTGGCGCGTCGAAGAGGGCGAAAAGGTCCGCGCGATCGACTACATCGCGCCGCCGCTGATGCTTTCCAAAGAGACGGCCGACAAGGAGATCAACTGGTCGCTCGCCACGTTTCTCAAACGGGACGAGGTCGAAAAAGCCTTCGACGTGACGGGACTTTTTCCGTCGACCTACATCGCGCCGAACCAGCCCTTTCGCTACAACGATCTGATCCGGGCGAGTCTCGTCGTGATGCTCGCGGCGCTCGTTCTGTTCGCCGTCGGGGCGTTCGCGTTCGGCGGAAAATCCGTGAAGGCGCCGCCGTCTTTCTACCAGACGCTGGATTTATCGCCCAAAACGTCGGCGGACGAGAAAACCGTCGTTTACAGCGCGCCTTTCCGGATCGAAAAAGACTTTCGCTACAGCCTCAGCGTTTCGGCTGACATCGATTACGAAAGCTGGTCGGAATTCGACATTTCGCTGGTTCCGGCCGATCCCGAGGCGAATAGAAACGATCCGAGTCAGATCAAAGAGGGCGATAAGCTTAATTATCAGAGCGATAAGCCGTCCGCCTATCTCGATACGAAGCAGCTCGAGCGCGGGCTGACCGAATCGGGCGATTATCAGTTTCGGGCGGAAGGCCGCTGGAAGCAGTGGGAAAAACAGGTCGGAATCGGATTCAGCGTCTATCACTACAACAAAACGGAAATTTCGTCCGAATGTCTGCTGAGTTTTTTCTTCGTCCTCGGGCCGCTGCTGTTTTTGCTTTACAAGGCCTATTTCGAAGGACGCCGCTGGGAAAACGCGAACAGCCCGCGCCCGTCGCTTCCGGACAGGCTGTTTTCGGGCGTCCTATCGGGGAAAGAATGAGGGGGATTTCGGATTTCGGATTTCGGATTTCGGATTTCGGATTGGTCCGGATTCGAACGATTCGATTTTAACCAAACAGGTTACATCGAGAAAGCCAATCCGAAATCCGAAATCCGAAATCCGAAATTGAACTATGGTCAGTAAAATTTACTACGGCGTCGGTTTTCTTGTTCTGGTGATCTATTCGATCGTGACGGTCGCGCCTTATTTTCATAAAAAAGCGCCGCTGCCGACCTTTTCGTTCGGCCCGAAGCGGATGGAAAAGGGAAAGTACGTGCCCTACACGCCTTCCAGAAACTCTTCCGGCGGCTACAGTTCGGGCGGTTCCGATTCGGGCGGCGGCAGCAGCAGCCGGCGCAGCACGAGCAGCTTTCCGTCCGGCGGCGGCTATTCGGGCGGAAAATAGCGACGCCGTTTGATTATTAAATCCCCGACAAGCGAAAATAAAAAAGAACCCGTTTTAGATTTCAACCGAATGACGGACAAAAGGAATTCTGTGTCTCAAAAGCCGTTTTGAAAAGCCGGCCAACCGAAAACGAAATCCAAATCCGAAATCCGAAATCCGAAATCCGAAATCGTTATGAAGCGCACGCCGTTACTTTTCCTGAACGTCTTTATCATCGCGACCTGCGGTCTGATCTACGAGCTGCTCGCGGGCACGCTCTCGTCGTATGTCCTCGGCGATTCGGTGACGCAGTTTTCGCTCATCATCGGCATCTATCTCTTCGCGATGGGCGTCGGGTCTTACTTGTCGAAATTCATCGAAAAATCGGTCGCCCTGAAATTCATCGAGATCGAGCTCGGCGTCGCCGTGCTCGGCGGTTTTTCGGCCCCGCTCCTGTTTTTCGCGTTCGCCAATCTGAGCTATTTCGCGGTCGTCCTCTACGGCGTCGTCTTCGGGATCGGCGTGCTCGTCGGGCTCGAGATTCCGCTGCTGATGCGGATTTTGAAGGACGAGCTCGATTTCAAGGACCTGATCTCGCGCGTGCTCGCCTTCGACTACATCGGCGCGCTCGCCGCGTCGCTGCTTTTCCCGATCTTCTTCGTGCCGCGTCTCGGGCTGACGCGGACGTCGCTCGTTTTCGGGATGCTCAACGCGGCCGTTGCGATCTGGGGCACGTGGCTGCTCGAACCGCTCATCAAACGGAGCGTCGTCTACCTGCGCGTCTGCGGGTTCGCGCTCATCGTCCTCCTGCTCGTCGCGTTCATCAAGGCCGATCTGCTGACGTCGCTCGCCGAGGATTCGCTTTTTACCGACAACATCATCTACGCGAAAAGCTCGCCCTACCAGCGGATCATCGTGACGAAGGGCAAGACCGGCTACGCGCTTTTTCTGAACGGCAATCTGCAGTTCAACTCGTTCGACGAATACCGCTATCACGAGGCGCTCGTCCATCCGCCGATGATGGCCTACGGCGCGCCGCCGAAACGGATTCTCGTCCTCGGCGGCGGCGACGGCCTCGCCGTGCGCGAGATTTTGAAATATCCGTCGGTCGAATCGGTGACGCTCATCGATCTCGACCCGGAGATGACGCGGATCTCGAAATCCGTCCCGGCGATCGGCGAGCTGAACCGCCATTCGTTCGACGACCCGCGCGTTTCCGTGACGAATATGGACGCTTTCGTCTGGCTCGATCAGACCGACGCGGCCCCGTTCGACGTCGCGATCGTCGATTTCCCGGACCCGAACAACTTCGCGCTCGGCAAACTTTACACGACGCGGTTCTACAACCTGCTAAAAAAAAAGCTCAAACCCGATTCGGCCGTCGTGATCCAGACGACCTCGCCGCTGATGGCGCGTAAATCCTTCTGGTGCATCATCAAAACGATCGAGGCCGCCGGTTTTACGGTGCGGCCCTACCAGACGACCGTCCCGAGCTTCGGCATCTGGGGCTACGCGCTCGCCAAATTACAGCCGTTCGACGCGCCGACAAAGCTGCCCGAAAACGTCGAGCTCCGTTTTCTCAACGAAAAAACGCTCGCCGCGATGTTCGAATTCTCAGGCGACACGAGCCTGCCCGCCGGCGAAGAGATCGAGATCAACCGGCTCGACAATCAGGCGCTGGTGAGATATTACGAGGCCGAATGGCGGAGATTCGAGTAAGATTTTATAAAATATGAGCGATAGCATTTTACAGGAAAAATCGTATAAATTCGCCCTGCGGATCGTAAAGCTCAGTCAGTATTTAAACGACGAGAAGCACGAATTCGTCTTATCTAAAAAAATTCTCGATTCGGGAACTTCGGTCGGCGTTTTGATCGAAGAGGCCCGACAGGGCGAAAACCGGTCGGATTTTTCGCAAAAACTGTCGGTTGCCAACAAGGAAGCTTTCAAAACGAATTTTTGGCTGAGACTCTTAAAAGACGGCGGATTTCTAAGCGAAAAGCAGGCGAAGTCCCTGATCGACGATTGCGAAGAACTGCAGAAGATGCTGATTTCCTCGCTGAAAAAAACAAAGAACACTAACTCGACTTCGGAATAGATGATAGATAATAGATGAAAGATGATAGATGTGTAATCGAATCTATCAGTTATCATCTATCATCTTTCATCTATTCCGAAGAAAACCGGTCATAGATGAAATTCACCCGACGCGAAATTTTGGCTTCTTTTCTCGGGCTGCCGCTGGCGCTCGCGGCGTGCCGGTCGAAAACGGACGCGGCGGACGTGCCGGGCGAGATCGTCGGCGCGAGCGTCGACGTCGGGCATATCCTGCGCGAGCTGCGCGGCGCGGAAGTGGCGGCCGCAAATTGGGAAAACGTGAAAGTCGCGATCGTCGGCGGCGGCGCGGCCGGTCTTTCGGCGGCGTGGAACTTCGCGAAGAACGGCTTTCGCGATTTCACGCTGCTCGAACTCGAAAAAAATATCGGCGGCACCGCGCAGAGCGGCACCGACGGCGTCGTCCCGTATCCGTGGGGCGCGCATTACCTGCCGGTCCCGTTCAGGGAAAACGCGCCGCTCGTCGGGCTGCTCGACGAGATGAACCTGACCGAGGGCCGCGACGCCAACGGCGAGCTCGTCATTCCCGAACAGTATCTCTGCCGCGAGCCCGAAGAGCGCGTCTTTTACAAGGGCCGCTGGTACGAAGGCCTCTATCTGCATCCCGGCGCGAGCGAGGACGACAAGCGCGAGCTCGCCGAGTTTCAGAAGCTCGTCGACGGCTGGGTCAACTGGCGCGACGCGGAAGGCCGCCGCGCGTTCGCTTTGCCGGTCGCCGAATGCTCGCGCGACCCGCAGGTGCTCGCGCTCGACAAGATTTCGTTTGGCGACTGGCTGCGGCAGCAGAATTTCAAGTCCGAGCGGCTTTTCTGGTACTGCGACTACGCGACGCGCGACGATTACGGGCTCAAGCTCGACAACGCGTCGGCGTGGGCCGGGCTGTTCTATTTCTGCTCGCGCGTCCGCAAATCCGGCGAGGAATCGCAGCCGTTCATCACGTTTCCCGAAGGCAACGGCCATTTCGTCAACTATTTATCCGAAAAGGTCAAGGACAAAATTCGCCTGCGCACGCTCGCGATCGAGATCGTCCCGCGCGAAAAAGGCGTCGACGTCGTTTATCTCGACGTCGATAAAAACGAGCTCCGCGGTCTCCACGCCGAAAAAGCGATCTATGCCGCGCCGCTTTTCACGGCGAAATACCTGATCCGCGATTTTCGCCAGTCGCCGCCCGCTTTTGTTAAGGAATTCGAGCATAACGCGTGGTTCGTCGCGAACATCTTTCTCAAAGACCGGCCGAAAAACCGTTTTACGAAGGATTACCCGCTCTCGTGGGACAACGTCATCTACGAAAGCCCCGGTTTGGGCTACGTCAACGCGACGCACCAGAAGGGAATGGATTACGGGCCGGCCGTTTTCACCTATTACTATCCGATGTGCGCCGAACAGGACGGCCGCGCCAAACTTTTCGGGCTCGGCCACCGCGAGCTCTGCGACATCATCCTGACCGACCTGACGCGCGCACACCCGAACCTGCGCGAGCTCACCGAACGGATCGATGTGATGCGCTGGGGCCACGCGATGATCAGCCCGCGCCCCGGATTCCTTTGGTCGGGCGCCCGCGACGAGGCGCAGAAGCCGTTTCGCGACATTTATTTCGCCCATTCCGATCTGAGCGGTCTCGCGCTTTTCGAGGAAGCGTTTTATCATGGTGTGAGAGCCGCAAACGAGATTTTGGGAACGAAGCCGAAAAATTAAATTATTTTTTGAATATTCTGTTTGAATAAACTTGCAATGGACGTCACGCTGCCGCAATCGAAATGGCTTTTTTCGCGCGAGGTCGATCTGTCGGTCTTTCTCGGCAGCGCGGCGGCTTCGTTCGTGTTGCTCGCGGTCGGGTGGCGGTTGGGCGTGCTGAACGACGAATCGCCCGAATGGACGTGGGTGACGGCCGTTTTGCTGGTCGACATCGCGCACGTCTGGTCGACCTCGTTTCGCGTCTATTTTGACGCCGAGGAATTCAAGCGCCGGATCTGGCTCTATTCTTTGATCCCGGTTTTCGGCTACGCGATCGGCGTCGCGTTTTATTCCGAGGGCGAGCTCGTTTTCTGGAAATTCCTCGCGACGGTCGCCGTTTTTCACTTCATCCGGCAGCAGTACGGCTGGGTCGCGCTCTACCGGCGAAAGCTCGGCGAAACGTCGAATGTGACGTGGTGGATCGACGCGGCCGCCGTTTATCTGGCGAGCGTTTACCCGCTCGCCTACTGGATGACGCGGCTGCCGCGCAATTTCGACTGGTTCGTGCCCGGCGACTTTTTCAACCTGCCGGAAATGGTCGAGCGCGTCGTTTTTCCGCTCTACGTCGCGGCGCTGATCGCCTACGCGGCGAAGACCGTGTATCTTTATTTCGCGGAAGGATTTTCGAATCCCGGCAAGGACATCGTCGTCGTGACGACCGTTCTGTGCTGGTACGTCGGGATCGTCGTCTTCAATTCCGACTACGCCTTTACGGTCACCAACGTGCTCATTCACGGCGTCCCGTATTTCGCGCTGATCTATTTTTACGCGCGCCAGCGGCGCGAATCGGCGTCCAGGGTTTACCGCGCGCTGTCGCACAACTGGCTCGTTTTTATGGCGACGCTCTGGGCGCTCGCCTACATCGAGGAGCTGTTCTGGCACCGCGGCGTCTGGCACGAGAAAAACTGGCTTTTCGGCGCGGACTGGGAATGGGGCAATCTCAAGGTCCTGATCGTCCCGCTGCTCGCGCTGCCGCAGCTGACGCATTACGTTCTGGACGGATTTATCTGGCGCCGCCGCTCGAACGCCGGCCGCCGCGTGATCGACTGATGAACAAACGGCTCGTCAAAATTCTGCTCGTCTGCGCGCTGTTCACGGCGGCGTGCGCGGACAAAAACGGCCCGGCGGCGGGCGGCGGCATCTTCAGCTCGGACGAAACGGCCGACGCCGGCAACCTGGTCGACGAGGTCAACCGCAACTATCTCAAACTGATCAAACAGCGCTTCAACGACAACGAGCCGCGGCTCGAAGAACTGCAGGCGGCGCTCAAGTCGAAGAACCCGGAAAAGGTCAAGACGCTCTGCGATCAGCTGATCGACGAGATCAACGCCGGCACGCGAATGGGGCAGGAGGCGATCGACAAGCTGCGCGTCGCCCGCGACAAAAACATCAACCAGGATTACAAGGATTATCTCGATCTGAAGGTCACGTCGCTCCAGAAATATATCGACGCGTTCGAGGAACGGCGGCAGGCGGCGATTCTCCTGCGCGACGCCTACGATCCGAAAAACGCCGCCAAACGCGACCAGACGATCGCGCTTTTCAAGGAGCGCGAGGAAAAATTCAAGCTCATCGTCGACGAGGCCCGCCGGACGAGCGAACAGGCCAACCGCCTCGCCCGCGAAAGTCTCAATCGCAAGAAGTAAATTTTAAGAGGCTTGAGGCAGGAGATTTGAGTCCCGCCTTCAGACCAAAGGCCTTAAGTTAAGCGCGAAGTTGAATGTCTTGAACAGTTTAATAGGCCGCGGATGACGCGGGTTTGGCGGATTTACGCGGCTTTCTTTTTTTGATAAACAAAACAAAGAAAAATCCGCGTCATCCGCGGCCTATTTTTGTTCCGCCTAAATCAATCAGCTTGCTGAACTTGTTCCTTATCTTAATGCCATTGGCCTTCAGACGGCCAGACCATACACCTTGAAGGCGTAGGCAAACTTACTTCGCGGGTGTAAAGAAATATCGGCGGACGTTGATGCGCATCAACGTCCGCTTTTTTCGTTTCATTAGTTTTGAATGGGGAATATTTCTCATATCGCCGGGGAAAATTACCGATCTGAACCCTTCCTTGAATGGCTCTCGCGATAAATGCCAAGAAGTAGTCTGGCTTATGGTTTGCGTTAATGTTGATTATAAATGTTAATTCTTTTTGGGGATTGGGAGGAGATTGGAATGATGTCAACTAATGGTCAAATTCAGAAAAGTTTTATGGCGATTGTTTGGTTTGCAATCGCTTTCTTAACTCTCGGATCGTATGAGTCAGCAGCTAAGAATCGGCCGGATTCGGGATGTGCAAATCCGCCGAGCGGGATGATCGGTTGGTGGGCCGGCGACGGAAACCCGAACGACATTCAAGGAGGCCATAACGGAATCGTCCACGGAAATCCCTTGCCGTATGCCGTCGGAATGGTCGGACAGGCATTTGTATTCAACGGCATCGACGATTTTGTTTCGCTTCCGGAGATTCCGGCGATGAATTTCGGAACGGGCGACTTTACCATAGATTTTTGGGAAAGGAGCAGCAATTCGAGCCGGCGGATGAATGCTGTTTCATTGTTGCCGAATTACCCGCTGAGCAATCTGGTTTTCGACTTTAATGATCCTGACAACACGCCTTCTCCCGGACTCTGGGTCTATTGGAACAGCAGCGGCGGGAACGCGATCATAACGGGAGCCGCCGGACAGTTTACGAACGGAGAATGGCACCACATCGCGCTGACAAGGAACGGAACGATCTTGATCCTTTACGTCGATGGCGTCGCCGCCGGTTCGGCAGCGTATTCCGAGCCGATCAACCTCAGCTCGGTATCAAACTACATCGGCGGCGGGAACGGCTCGGCAATGTGGGACGGCTTGCTCGATGAAGTGGAGATCTTCAACCGCGGCCTTTCGCCGACTGAAATTCAGGCGATCTACAACGCCGGATCGGCCGGAAAATGCAGGCAATGCAGTGCGGCGGCAGTCGGATTAACGTCCTGGTGGCAGGCCGACGGCAATGGACTCGATTCAAGAGGGCGAGCCGACGGCAGTTTGTCCGGCGCGCTTTTTGCAGCCGGTCTGAAGAATCAGGCGTTTGATCTGGATGGAATCGATGATGCCTTTATCGTGCCGCATAACGACAACCAGAACATCAGCGGTTCTTTTTCAGCCGAAGCCTGGATCTATCCGCGGACTTTTACGAACACATTCCCTTATATTTTGAATAAATTTAACGGAACGAACAGATGGCTGATGGCAGTAACGAACTCGCCTCCCTATCAAAACTCCTTACACGTCAACATCGACGACAATAGTTTCTTTACGCCGAATAATTCGATTGCCCTGGGTCGGTGGAGCCATATCGCGTTCACTTATAACGCAGTGAACGGAACGATCAAGCTTTTCGTCAACGGAATTCCGTTAACCGTGACGACGGCGGCGACACATCTCACGACGAGCGGCAGCTCCGCCTTTTACATCGGAAACGAAGCGGGGAACGGTCGACAATTCGACGGGCTCATCGATGAGGTGAAAATTTATAACAGGGAATTGACGGAAACCGAGATCCAGGCGGTTGTTAATGCGGGGAACGCCGGGAACTGCAGCCCGACAGCGACTGTTTCGCCGGCCGGTTTAGTCGGCTGGTGGGGCGGCGACGGAAACGCGAACGATTACGTCGGAACAAACAACGGATCGCTGCAAAACGGCGCGGGATTTACGATTGGAAAGGTCGGCCAATCATTTAGTTTCGACGGAATTAATGACTATCTGGCCGTTCCGGATTCTCCGAGCTTGAATCCGTCTACGGAGTTAACGATCGAAGCCTGGGTCTATCCGGTCAGCGATTCCGCCGGACTCTCGGATTTTTCGATCATTCTAAACAAGGAAACCGAGGCTGTTTCGCCTCAATTCGAGATCGGCAGAAAGAACGATACGGGTTGTGTTTTCGGAGGGCCGATGCCGACCGGCAATCTGGCGTTCGGCATTAGCGGCTTGAGCGGACTTCCCGCAGATTGTAACGGCTGGACCGACGGCAATGCGTATCTGCCGTTAAATATCTGGTCGCACGTTTCCCTGACATATGACGGGGCCAATGTCCGGGTTTATCTCAACGGGGCGATTACCAGAACAATCCCGGCGACCGGCACGATTTTACCGTCGACGGGCGAGCTTCGGATCGGTACAAGAACAGTCGGTGTGACCGGCAACCCGGTCTGGCAAGGATTGCTTGACGAAGTTTCGATCTACAACCGTGCTTTGGCCCAAACCGAGATCCAATCGATCTATAACGCCGGACTCGCCGGAAAACTGAAATTGGCCGCCACCCCCGCAGACGTATTCGCCAGACAAGGCAGAAATATCAGCAAAGTAAAAACCCCGCTTTCCGAAATGCAGCTCGGCGATGCGACGATCATACTGCCGACCGTTTCGGCCGCCGGCGAAACCCAGCAGATCCCGCTGGATCTTGCAAAATTTCCGCCATTGCCGATGGGGTATACGCCGGCGGGGCCGACATACGACATCGCGACTTCGGCGGTTTGGAGCGGAACGCCGACGGTTTGCTTCAATGTTCCGTCGCTGTCGGCACAATTCGCGAATTTGCGGATTTTGCATCTTGAAAGCGGCGTTTGGGTTCCCCGCACGGCGCTCGGAGGTTCAAACCCGATGCTTTGCTCAAGCGGCCTGACGACTCTCTCGCCGTTTGCGATCGTCAAAGTTGCCCCGTCGGCCGCAAATGCCTTGATCAGCGGCCGCGTTTTAACGGCGCGCGGAACCGGGATCCGCAACGTGTTAATTCAGGTAACCGGCCCCGGCGGCGTGATAAAAAACGCCCGTACAAACACTTTCGGATATTACAAATTCGAAGATCTGGAAGTCGGGCAAACCTACGTTTTGGTCGTGTGGGCGAAGAAATATTCGTTTTCGGAGTCGACCCGCTTGATCGTCTTAAACGAAGATTTGACCGACGCCGATTTTGTCGCGCAGGGTTTGGAATAAGGTTGGGATTTTTAAGCTGTCAGACGCACGAAGCAATTGGGCAAAATCCCGCTTGCTTCGTGCGTGTTGATCTGGCCGTCGGACAAATTGCGGGCGTTTCCGCCGTTAACTATCGGCTCGATCATCTGTTTTCGCGCTGGTTTAAAGAATCCGTATGGGCGCGACCGGGGCGAGCGGCGTCTGCGGCAGCGACGGCATCCTCATCTGAAAATTCATCGGCGCGGCCCCGTTGAACACGCCGCCCTTGAGTTTTTCGGGCGTGACGGTGACGGTCTGACGATTCCGGTCGCGGACGATCGTCAGCGTGACGTCGCCGTCTTTTTTCTCGTTGACCGCGCGGATCAGATCGACGTTGTTTTTGACCGCCTTGCCGTCGGCCTCGACGATGACGTCGCCCGCTTTCAGACCGGCTTTCGCGGCCGGCGAGTTTTCGCGGACGTTATTGATCAAAAGACCCGCGCCGTCGCCGATGCCGAAATATTCGCCGAGCTGTTTCGTGAGCGACGAGACGCTGACGCCGATCTGCCGGTTCGATCCGAAGTAGAAGACGTTGTCGCCGTCGCCGCGCAGGGTCAGCGAGCCGTTACCGTCGGGAATTTGCGGCATCTGCGGCATTTGCGGCATTTCCTTCAGTTGAGGCATTTCAGGCATCGGCGGCATTTCGGGCATCTTGAAATTGCCGTTAAAGGCCTCGGGCATCTCGCGTTTGCCGAGCGTCGCCGTGATTTCCTGCTCGCTGCCGCCGCGCAGAACGGTGATTTTGACCTGATGGTCGGGCGCGACTTCCGAGATCAGCCGCGTCAGCTTGCGGACGCTCGTCACTTCCTCGCCTTCGAAACGGACGATCACGTCGCCGGCCTGAATTCCGGCCTGCGCCGCCGGCGAATTTTCCACAACTTTTTCCACAGCCACGCCGCGGACGCCGCTCAAACCGAATTTCGCGTAATTTTCCTTCGTCACTTCCTGCGTTTCGACGCCGAGAAAGCTGCCGCCGCTGAAGCTGAACGTCCAGACGGCCGCTTTGGGCGCTTTCTCGGGACTCTTCGGCGCTTCGGGCGCTTTCTGTGAATAAACGATCGCACAGCTCGAAAAAGCGAGCAGCGCCAGGACGGGTAATTTTTTGAACATAAAAACCTCCATAGTTCTGATTTTTGATGAAATCACCGGGAGAATAATTTTTCAGTTGAATTTTTTTACGCGTGCTTTACGGTTTAGGTTGCACGCCGCGCCGAAAAGGTTGCTTGCGGGGCGAAACTTGAAAAACCGTTCGAGAACGCATAAGATGGTCACATCGGAAACTTTATTTATTAATAAAGATTTGAAGCGGCGTCTTGCGCGCCGGTTCGTTGATCGAAAAGGTAAAATCGAAATTAAAGGAGCAAAAAAAATTATGGCAATCAGATTAGGCGACGAAGCGCCGAATTTTACGGCGGAAACCACGCAGGGCGAATTGAATTTCTACGATTATCTGGGCGACAGCTGGGGCGTTTTGTTCTCGCACCCGAAAGACTACACGCCCGTCTGCACGACCGAACTCGGGATGGCGGCGCGGCTCAAACCCGAGTTCGACAAGCGCAACGTCAAGCTGATCGGCCTCAGCGTCGATCCGCTCGATTCGCATCTCGGCTGGGAAAAGGACATCGAGGAAACGCAGGGGACGGCCGTCAATTTTCCGATGATCGCCGACGCCGACCGCAAGGTTTCCGATCTTTACGATATGATCCATCCGAACGCCAACGATACTTTTACGGTTCGCTCGGTCTACGTCGTCGGCCCCGATAAAAAGGTCAAGCTGATGATCACCTACCCGGCGAGCACCGGCCGCAACTTCGACGAGATCCTGCGCGTCATCGACTCGCTGCAGCTAACGTCGAACTACTCGGTCGCGACGCCCGTCAACTGGAAGGACGGCGACGACTGCATCATCGTCCCGGCGCTCTCGAACGAGCAGGCGAAAGAAAAATTCCCGGCCGGCTGGAAAGAGGTCAAACCCTACCTCAGAATTACGCCGCAGCCCAACAAGGCGAAGGGCGAAAGCGCTTAGAAAGTGAAAAAGTGAAAAAGTGAAAAAGGTTAAAAGTGAAAAAGTTTTGTTCATAAATTCGAACCGAAACTTTTTCACTTTTAACCTTTTTCACTTTTTCACTTTTCTACCGAAGCTTTTGCAGACGTTCGGCGGCGGCGTCGAGCGTTTCCTGTTTTTTGCAGAAGCAGAACCGCACCTTTTGCGATCCCAGACTCTTATCGTAGTAGAACGACGAACCCGGGACGACGGCGACGCCGATCTCGCGGATCAGGTGTTTCGTGAATTCGACGTCCGATTCGAAGCCGAAATCCGAGATGTCGGTCATCACGTAATACGCGCCTTCGGGGAAACCGCATTTAAAACCCGCGTTTTGCAGAACCGGCACGATGAAATCGCGTTTTTCGAGATATTCGCGCTGCAGGTCGGCGTAGTATTTTTCCGGCAGGCCGAGCGCGTAGGCGCCCGCGTGCTGGAGCGGGTTGGCCGCGCCGACCGTCAGAAAATCGTGGACCTTGCGGATCGCGTTCGTGATGTCCGGCGGCGCGATCACGTAGCCGACGCGCCAGCCCGTCACCGAGTAGGTCTTCGAGAGCGAATTGACGACGACCGTCCGCTCGCGCATCCCGTCGAGCGCCGCCACGCAAATATGTTCGAGCGGCTTTTCGTCCGACGGGTAGATGATGTGCTCGTAAATCTCGTCGGTAAAACAGATCGCGTCGAACTCGCGGCACAGTTCGGCGATGAATTCGAGCTCATCGCGCGTGAAGACCTTGCCGGTCGGATTGTTCGGGTTGCAGATGATGATCGCCTTCGTCCGTTCGTTGAAGACGGCGCGCAGCTCGTCCTTTTCGAAATACCAGTCGCCGGCCGGCGTTTGATAAAGCGGGACGTGGACCGGCCGCGCGTCCGAGAGGATCACGTCGGGCGCGTAGTTTTCGTAAAACGGCTCGAACAAAACGACCTCTTCGCCCTCGTCGATGCAGGCGAGCATCCCGGCGATCATACCCTCGGTCGAGCCGCAGGTGACGGTGATCTCGGTTTCGGGATCGATCTCGAAGCCGAGAAAGCGCCGCGTTTTCGCGGCGATCGCGTCGCGAAACGATTTGACGCCCCACGTGATCGCGTACTGGTTGTGATCGTTGGCGATCGCCTTCATCGCCTCTTCCTTGACGTCGAACGGCGCGGCGAAATCGGGAAACCCCTGACCGAGATTGACGGCGGCGTATTTGGCGGCCTCGCGCGACATTTCGCGGATCACCGATTCGGTAAAGCTCGCCGCTTTCTGAGAAATGCGATTTTTGATCTGTCCGGTTTGAGTCATAGATTAATATTACCCCAAGTTGCCGGATGTGAAAAAATTCGGGTTTCGCCCGCGCCTCCGAACGGCTCGTAAATTCCGCCTTAAAGAACTTTTCAGAACTATTTAAGAACTATTAAAGGACTTCCCGAACCTGCCTGTGCCATAAATTAACCCGAAAATACCAGCAATTCGCCGTTGTCCGGAAGACAACGCGGGAAATTTTTATGAACGACGCGAAAAAAACGGTTCGGAAGATACGAGTCGAAAAAACCGAGAGAATCGTCTTGCCGAAAGCGCGCATTCAATACTGCGACGGCTGCCGGGGCGAAAGCATTTTCATCTCGGTCGAGCAGGCGACCCTCAACTTCGGAATCTCTTTTCGCGAGATTTTCCGGCTCGTCGAGCGGAAAATCATTCACTTTCACGAGAATTCGCAGGGTCTGATGTTCGTCTGCGCGGCTTCGATCGCGGGTTTGCCGAAAGAGAGCGCGATTATTCGAAAAGATATTTAAGAGGAGAAGAAAATGAATTTAAGAAAAATTGTCGGTTTGGGAATATTGTTGTCGGCGCTGACGGCCTTGAGTTTTTCCGCCGCCGCCCAGACCTGTTCAAATGTTCCCCCGGGCATCGCCGCGTGGTACCGGGCCGAGAACAACGCCGACGATTCGGCGTTCATCAGCCACGGAGCTTATCAAAACGGCGGAACATACGTCGCGGGCATCGGCGGCCGGGCGTTCAGTCTCGACGGGACGGACGATTTCGTCGCGGTTCCGGGAAGTCCGGCGCTGAATGTCGGAGCGGAAAACGGGCTGACGATCGAAGGCTGGATCAGCCCCGTCTCGATCGCTTCGCAGCAGCCGCTAGTCGAATGGAACAACGGCGGCGCGGCCGGCGTCCACGTCTGGCATTCGGTCACGTTCGCGGGCGGAAGTCTGGGGAATTTATTCGTGAATCTGGTCGATACGAGCGGCGGCAATCACATCATCCAGACCCCGGCCGTGCTCGCGACGAACGTTTTTCAGCATTTCGCGGTCACCTACGACAAGACGACCGGCACCGCGAAGATCTTCGTAAACGGCCTCGAAGCGGCGAGCGCGATCCTCGGAGTTTTCACGCCGCAAACCGGACCGGCCTACAATCTCTATTTCGGAACGCGCCCGTCGAGCGGATTGTTTTTTCAGGGATCGGCGGATGAAATTTCGGTTTATCGCGCGGCGCTCGACCAAAGCTCGATCCAGACGATCGTCAACGCGGGAACGGCCGGAAAATGCCCGAAATATCGGGTTCCCGCGCCGGTCGGGCTGGTTTCGTGGTATGCGGCGGAAAACAATGCGCTCGATGCGCGTTCGCGAAGAAACGGGACGCCGCAAAACGGGGCGACATACGCCGGCGGAAAAGTCGGGCAGGCTTTTTCGTTCGACGGCCTCGACGATTCGATCGACCTCGGGCCGGGTTTCTCCGACACCGGTTTTACGGTTTCGCTCTGGCTCAATCCGGGCGCGACTCAAGTCGACTACGCCGACATTATGGACAACAACCATGCGGGCGGATCGAACTGGGTAATTCAACAGGATTTCAATATTACGAACCAATATAATTACCGCGGACAGATTTTTACGCTGACGCCGAACGTCTGGCAGCATCTGGTCGTTTCGCAATCCTCATCGGGAAATTTCTCGATTTATGTCAACGGCGCGCCGGTCGGCGGCGGCAATGCTCCGGTTTCTTTCGACGGAAACCAGTTTCTGCGGCTCGGCCGCTGGGGCGGCGGCGGCCGAAATTGGAACGGACGAATGGACGAGTTCGCTTATTTCGATCGCCCGCTCTCCGCTTCCGAAGCGCAGGCGATCTTCAACGCCGATTTCGCCGGAATGTCGAAGCCCGCCGCGACCGCCCCGCCGAGCGGTCAGGTCGCGTGGTTGACGGGCGACGGCGACGGGCTCGATCTTTCGCGTCACGGCAACAACGCGCTTGCGCAGAACGGCGCTAAATTCTCAGTCGACAAGGTCGGTCAGGGATTTGTCTTTGACGGCGTCGATGACCGCCTGCTGATTCGCGCGTCCGAATCGCTGAATGTCGGCGCCGGCAACGGTTTCACGGTCGAGGGCTGGGTAAATCCGGCCTCGAGCACGGCGCAGCAGCCGATTTGGGAATGGAACAGCGGCGGACCGGCGGCCGGCAACATCGGCGCGAATCTTTGGATGTCCGACCAATCCAACGGCGGCGTGCTCGGCAATCTTTTCGCGAACATCCGCGACACGAGCGGCAACAACCACTTTCTCGAAACGCCGACGTCCGTGATGACGGCGAACACGTTTCAGCACGTTGTCGTGACCTATGACAAAACGACCGGCGAGGCGCGGATCTTTCGCAACGGCGCGACGGTCGCGAGCGGAAATCTCGGAATCTTCACGCCGCAAACGGGCTTCGATCTTTATTTCGGCAATCGTCCCGCCTCGCTCAGTTTCGGCGGAATGATGGACGAGTTCTCAGTTTACGACCGGGTTCTGACGGAGGCGGAGATCGCGTCGATTTACGGTGCCGGAATCGGCGGAAAGCTGAAATCGTCGGTCGCCGCGACGAATTATCTTGAGAGCGCGGTCGCGGTTTATCACGCCGAGAACAACGGCGACGATTCGATCGGCGCAAACGACGGGACGCCCAATAACGGCGCGACATTCGGCGCGGGAAGATTCGAACAGGGGTTTGATTTCGACGGCATCGACGATGAGGTCGCGGTCCCCGACGCGCCGGGCATCAACTTCGGAGCCAATCACCCGATGAGCGTCGAATTATGGGCTTATCGAACATCGACCAATGTCCTGCAGCATCTGATCGGCAAGCGAAACAACTGCGACGGATCGCCGATCAACTTTCAGATCGTTTATGCGTCGGGTCAAACCTATTTCGGCGCGGGCTTCGGCAACGAGGTCGCAAGCGGACAGGATCTTCCGCTCAATACCTGGACGCACATTGCGGGAACATTTGACGGCGCCGTTTTTCGGATCTACATCAACGGCGTTCTCGCCGGTTCGGCTTCCGGCGCGCTCGGTCAGACGACGGCCCAGATGCTGATCGGCGGATCGGGAACCTGTGCGAAATTCGGCGGCCGGATCGACGAGGCTTCGATCTATAAACGCGCGCTGACGGCCTCGGAAGTCAGTTCGATTTATGCCTTGGGGATCGCGTCGGTCTGGAGCGCCGAAAACAACGCCAACGATTCGACCGGACGAAATAACGGTGTGCTTCAGAACGGCGTCGGCTTCAAGCCCGGAAAGTTCGGCGGGCATTTCGATTTCGACGGCGTCAACGACTATGTCTCGGTGCCCGACAGTCCGAGTGTGAGGCCGGCGTCGGCGCTGACCGCGGCTGGTTGGTTCAAATTCGATTCGATTGGCAGCGGGGTCGCCAATCACCTGATATCAAAACCACTCGGATCGACTTTTGGAAATTCGTACGTGATCTGGATCCAGGACGGCAGGATCTGGATCAAAGTCGGCGATTCACCGACCGGCGGCACTTTTACCGACACGGGTTACGCCGTTCAAACGGGCGTTTGGTATCACATCGCGATGACATTCGACGATGCGGCGGATTCGCTCAAATGCTTTGTCAACGGCGTCGAGGTCGCGTCGGTCGCGACCAATGTGACGATTCTTTACGACAATCATCCGATGCTTATCGGCGGAGAAATCACCAACGAGTCGCTGAGTTTCTTGCACGACGGACAAGCCGACGAGGTCACGCTCTACAGTCGTGCGCTGACGGCGTCCGAGATTCAGGCGATTATTCTGACCGAGAAAATCGGCGATGCGACCGTGACTTTGCCGAATTTGTCAACCGCCGGCGTTCAGCAGGAAATCCCGGTCGATCCCGGTTCGCTTCCGCCGCTGCCGCCCGGAGCGACACCGGTCGGTCTTAATTACGACATTGCCACCAGCGGCGCTTTCAGCGGCAATGCCGATATCTGTTTCAACCTGCCGTCGTTTGATAATCCGACGCAGTTCGCCAATCTGCGTGTGCTTCATCTCGAAGGCAGTTCATGGATAAATCGGACGCTCAGCGCGAATTTTCCGGCGCGGACGCTTTGCGCTCGAACTCCGTCGCTCTCGCCTTTTGCAATCATCGAACTGGCACCGACCGCGGCGGAACTGTCGCTCGCGGGACGCGTCCGGACCGTCGAAGGACGCGGCATCGCGAACGCTTCGATATCCGTTATGAACACGCGCACCGGCGAAACGCGGCTCGCGCGGACGGGCAGCTTCGGCTATTACTCGTTCGACGGGCTCGAAGCGTCCGAAACCTACGTCATCACGGTCGCTTCGAAGAGATTTTCGTTCGCGCCGGCGTCGCGGGTCGTCACGCTGAAGGATAGTCTGACCGACGAGGACTTCGTCGCCGATTCGGGCGGGAATCCGAAACCGCCGGCATCGATCAAAACGGATAAATAGCTTTGCCGAAATTCGACGTGAAAGGGCCGATCACGCGCAGAGCCCGGCCCTTTCGCAGTTCAACTTCCGGCCCTGCGCGCGAATTGGAGGAGAAATGAGGAAAATTTCAAGGATCAAACGGTTGGCGGCGATGACGTTGACGGCATCGCTGATTTACACGGGCGTCGTTTTGCCCGGGGCTTCGGCGGCGGGTGCAGAATCGCACGCCGCGGTTTCGCCCGCTGCGAACGAGCGGGCAATCGAAAATCTCGGCCGGACGAACGTCTACTTCGAGGAAAACCGCGGTCAGTTTAATTCAAAGGCGCGGTATTTCGCGCGCGGGACGAGCGGTTACGATCTGTTTCTGACGGATCGCGACGCGGTTTACGTCGTTCGCGAGCGAAATCGGACGCCGACGCCGACGCGAAAAGATCCGCGGGCCGGAATTGAGGAGTTGGCGAACCGGCCGCCCGCGCGCGCCGCCGCCGTTTATATGTCGCTCGTCGGCGCGAACGAAACTTCGTCGACCGAAGGCCTCGCGCAGCTCGAACATAAAACCAACTATTTCAAGGGCGCGGAATCGAACTGGCGGACGGACATTCCGAACTATTCCGAGGTCCGGATGAACGGACTGTATGACGGAATCGGCGCCGTCTGGCGCGGACGCGAGTCGGGCGGCGTGCAGTATGACTTCGTAATTCAGCCGAACGCCGATCCGAATCAGGTCGAATGGAACGTGACGGGCGCCGACGATGTCGCGCTCGACGGCGACGGAAACCTCATCATCTCGACCGAATTCGGCGCGATCCGGCAGAACAAGCCGTTCACGTTTCAGGAATCCGAAGGCGTCAAAACCGAGATCGCGAGCGCCTTCGTTCTCGAACCGAAACTCGCCGACAACGGCGCGAAGTCGTTCTCGGTTAAGTTCGGCGTCGGCGAATACGACCGCACGAAACCGCTGACGATCGATCCGTCGGTGAATCTGTCAAACCTCTCGTTCTCGACGTTTCTCGGCGGGATCGACGACGAAACGGGATACGGCATTGAGGTTGACGCCGCCGGGAATATTTACGTCGCGGGACGCACAAGCTCAATCGGGTTCCCGACGACGACCGGGACATTCGATACTGGTGCGAATGGCGATGTCGACGCCTTCGTCGTGAAAATGACTGCTCCAGGGTCGAGTCTGATTTATTCGACGTTCATCGGCGGTACGGCTGACGACCGACTTGAGGGACTGACGGTCGACTCGTCAGGCAACGCTTTCGTCACCGGCGGGACAAGCTCCGCTAATTTTCCGACTACGCCAGGCGCGTTTGATACCGTTTTCGGAGGAGGATCATTCGACGCCTTCGCGACGAAACTCAACGCCACCGGTTCGGCGCTCTCTTACTCCACGTTCATCGGCGGAACGTCCGACGACGAGAGTTATGGAATCACAATCGACACTGGCGGCGACGCATTTGTTGTCGGGTACACGGCGAGTTCGAATTTCCCGACAACGGTCGGCTCCTTCGACACGACTTTTAACGGCGGCTTTTACGACGGGTTTGTGTTGAAACTCAATCCGGCAGGTACATCGCTGTCTTACTCGACATTTCTCGGAAGCTCCGACATCGATCTCGTAACGGCAGTCGCGACAGATTCGTCGGGGAACGCAACCGTAGGAGGTTCAACTCGAAGCACGTCCTTTCCAACAACCGTCGGCGCTTTCGATACCACGCATAACGGAGGGCTTACCGACGTTTTCGTCACGAAACTAAACCCGACCGCGTCCGCGCTGACCTACTCAACCTACATTGGCGGCAATGCCGAGGAAAGTACGACGGGACTCGCTCTGGACTCTTCCGGCGGCGCCTTTATTTGCGGACAAACGACGGATGGAACGGTCGATTACCCGACGACCGTAGGCGCGTTCGATACGACGCACAGCGGAACGACTTACGACGGTTTCGTTACAAAACTGAACCCTTCGGGTTCGGCGCTCTCTTATTCCACGTTCGTTTCCGGCACGGCCGGCGCAACCCCCGCGAACCTCGCGCTCGATTTATCCGGAAACGCCGTCGTAACCGGCGGAACGTTCACCGGGTTTCCAACTACGACCGGCGCATACGACACATCGAATAACGGCGGCCAAGACGCGTTTGTCACGAAATTGAACGGCACCGGTTCGGCCTTGATCTACTCGAGTTTCGTCGGCGGCGCCGGAATCGACAATGCCTACTCGGTCGCGATTGATAAATCGGGAAACATCCTCGTCACCGGCGAGACTTTGAGTACGTCCGGATTTCCGTCGACGAGTGAGGTTCTACAGCCTCAACCAAACGGCGGCAGGGACGCTTTCGTCACCAAGCTGGGTGATTATTCAATTTCCGGGCGCGCAATGGATCACAACGGCGGTCCGATCGCGAATGCCGCGGTGCAAATGAGCGGACTTCAGTCGGGCTTTATGCTTTCCGACGCGCAGGGCTATTACGGATTTACGGATACGGCGTCATCCGGCACGACGTGGGTTTCGGCGACATCGGCGCTCTACAACTTCACGCCTTCGACTTACGAGCTTTTTCCCGGCGGCAATTATGTTCTTCAGTTCGTTGGCCGCCCGATAAGTTCGGGCCCGACGATCGCCTACGGGCCGGTCGGCGGGGCGGTGACTTCGACCGCCGGGAACATCGGGCTTCCGTTCACCTCGCTCTCGATCGTCGACGTTCACGGCAATGTCCGCACGACGACGACCGACGCGGGCGGCGGCTATCGGTTCGACAACATCCGGCTCGGCGAGATGTACGTCGTTTACGCCGAACGCGACGGATTCAATTTCGAACCGTCGACCGCGATCGTCAACCTGATGACTTCCGATCTCAACATCAATTTCGCGGCGCGCCCCGCCGTTTCGCGGCCGGTTCAGGACTTCGACGGCGACGGAAAGACGGATCTCGCCGTCTTCCGCCCGTCGGAAGGCAACTGGTACATCGAGGAATCGCAGACCGGCAGGCTGCGCGTCGTCAGATTCGGAACGGCCGGCGACATCCCGATCGCCGAGGATTTTGACGGCGACCGCCGCGCCGACATCTCGGTCTTCAGACCGTCGACCGGCGTCTGGTACCGGCTCAATTCGTCGGATGGCGGATTCTTTGCGATGAATTTCGGGACGAACGGCGATGTTCCCGTGCCGGCGGATTTCGACGGCGACGGAAAGACGGACATCGCCGTTTTCCGCCCGTCGGACGGCGTCTGGCATCGGATCAGCTCCGCCACCGGCGATTATTCGGCAATTCAATGGGGAATCGCGAGCGACCGGCCCGTGCCCGCCGATTTCGATTCGGACGGCCGGGCCGATCTTGCCGTGTTCAGAGACGGCGTCTGGTATCGTCTGAATTCTTCGAACGGACAGCCGTCGATCTTTCAGTTCGGAACGGCCGGCGACATTCCTTCGGCCGCGGATTTCGACGGCGACGGGCGGCCCGACACGGCGGTTTTCCGGCCGGCGGACGGAACGTGGCACTGGCTCGACAATTTCGACGGCGAATATCACGCGGTTCGGTACGGGCTCGGCACGGACAAACCGATCCCGGCCGATTACAACGGCGACGGCCGTCTCGAACAGGCGGTCTACCGCGGCGGAATTTGGTACCGGCTTTTCCCCGACGGAAAATCGGCGGCGAGCGCCTTCGGACTCCCGACCGATATTCCGATCACCAAAATGCGATGACCGGCCGATCTCCCGCGCCGCCGCGGGATCGAAACCGGTCTTGAGATCGCTGACCGAAGTCGAATGACGGTTGATTGAGGCCGAAAAAACAGGCCCCGGATTGACGCCGACTGACGCGGATTGGACACGGATTTTGAAGATAAATCCGTGAAAACCCGCGCCAATCCGCGTCATCCGCGGCCGGTCAAATCGATCCTTCCGGTTCCTTCAATCTTTTTAACGGTAATGCTCCGAAATTTGAGATTCGCCCGAAAAAAACATCATAACTTATCCTGACGCCGGCTATCACTCCGGAGACGGGCGGCGGCCGGAAAATCGCCGGGCCGGGCCGCCGCGCGGGTTTCAGGGGTCTTCATTCAGGACCAGATCGGTGATCGAATCGGTGACGCCGATTACCCGCGGCGTGAAACGGCCGCCTTTCGAAACGACCGTGACGACGTATGTTTCGCCGCTCGGAACGTCGGTAAAGCGGAAGCTGCCGAAGGAGTTCGCGACCGCCGTCCGCGAATTTCCGCGGCTGTCGGCGATGACGACCTTCGCGCGGACGGGCGGGCCGCCGGCGGCCGAAACGACTCGCCCGGCGACCGTGACGCCGGCGGCCGTCGGCGTCACCAGCGAGATCGACCGGTTCGAAAACACCGCCGTTAACGAATTGGCGCCGCCGTCGACGATCTCGGACAGGACCGGCGAGCTGCCGAAACCGATTGCCGAAGCGGGCTGATTCGGCATTAAAATGTCGAATTCGACCGACAATATCTGCCGGACGCCCGCCGCAAAAGGATCGTTCGGCGCGCGGTCGACGATCACGCCGAGCCGGCCGGCCGCCGCCTGACTGTCGTTGACGGTGAGGGCCGCGCCGCCGGCGCCCGATCCGGGCGAGGCGTTCGCCGGGTTGCCCAACACGGCCGGATCGAAATTGAGCGTAAAGCCGACGCCGACCTCATCGCCCTGCGCCTCGAGCTCGACGCCGAGAATCAGCTTGTTGCCGACCCGGCCGATCCGGACCGGGCGCAGCTCGCGCGGCAGAAGGGCGGAACTGCGGCCGCCGATCCTTTTCGGATTGAAGCCGGCGGGCTCGTTCGGCCCGGCGGCGTCGGTTTTCTGATCGAGCCCGGCGGCAAATCGTCTGATCTGAACGACGTCGGCCGTCGAAATCGCCCCGTCCCCGTTTTCCGCGAGCGGCGCGGCGTCGGTCCGCTGAAATTCGTTGTACAGAAAATTCGTGTCCAGCCCGGCGGCAAACCGTCGAGCCTGCGTGACGTCGGCGACTGAAACCTGTCCGTCGCTGCCGTTCGGACGCGGCGCGAGGTCGCCCTCGGTGTCGCCGCCGAGAATCGTGACGACGGCGTCGGGCGTGACCGGCGGGGCCTCGACGTTTCCGGCGTTGTCCGAAGCGACGGAATAGAAACGATAGCTTTTGCCCCAATTGCCGACAAACTGTATGCCGGTCGCGGTCGTGCCGGCGACGAGCGGACGATAATTTCCGCCGTCTTCGGAATAGAAAATGGTGTAGCCACTAAAGCCGGAGCCGTCCGCGTCGTCGGTGCCCGACCAGTTAAGATCGATGACGGGCGAATCCGAAGTCGCCGGAAGCGGCGCGACCGCGCTCGCCGGGATCACGCTGTCGAGCAGATTCGAGGTCGTGTTCGTGACGATCGGCTCGTTTTCGTCGAAATAAATGGTCGCAAAATTGCCGACCGCGGTTCGGTTCGGGAAACCCGGTTTCGCCTCGACGGTGAACGTCACGAAGCCCTCGCCGTCGCTATTCTCGTTGTTCGGCGGCAGAATTCCGACCAGCGGATCGTCGGGCCGGTCGCCGGTCGCCGGATCGATCGCCGTGACGGTCCAGAAAATTTGTCCGTTGAGAACGTCCAGTCCGGCCGAGATATCCGCTTTCAGATTGTTCAGATCCTCGCCGAGCTGCACGCGGGTTTGATAAAACGCCTGATTGTCGGGGACGACGTAGCGGTTTTGTTTGAAGCCGATCTCTTTGAGCCGGACGGTTCGCGGATCGAGCGTCGGCGGCAGCACGTCGGTGATCCGGATTTGCTGCGCCGGCGCGGAGGCCGAAGCCAGATTTTCGAAGTTTATTCGATAAAGCAGCGGCTGATTGACGGGGATGAACTTCTCGGCGCCGAAACCGTCAGGGCCGATCTTTTCGTTCGGGTCAAACGAATACGGCCGGTGGATTCCCTTGTTCAGATACGAACTCGGATCGTCCCGGTACTGCCGGTAGCATTCGGCCAGATCGAGCAGCAGCTTGCCCCATTTGAGGATCGCGTCGACCGTCTTGAACCACGGCACGACTTCGTCGAGACAATGTTCCGCGAGATTCCCGAGAGTCGAAAACAGCAGGCCCCCGAGATCGCCGACGCCGTCCCATTCCGAATAGCCCGACCCTTTCGCGTAAGCCCCGAAGGCCGTGTCGATCATCGTCGCCAGTCCGCCCCAGGCCGCTCCGACGCAGTCGCCGGGAAGCAGATCCGATAAAACGATGAAGATAAATTTACGCAGCACTTCGAGCAGACAGTTCTGAAGATTCAAATCGGCGTTCTCGAGCGCCGTATTTTTGAAAAGCCCGCGCGGCAGCGTGCCGGTTTGAGTCCGGCTGGCCAGATTTTGCCAGTCGGCCAGCGGCGGCAGCGTGAAGAACGAGACCTCGTTGCTGAAGACCGTGGCCGGCAGCACCATATCGACATTGACGCTGACGGTTCGTTTGCTGCGCAGGATCGGCGTGAACAGCATGATCAACCGCGTTCCGCCCTGTTCGATGACGGACGGCGGCAGCTGCGAAACGTCGTAGCCCGACGGGAGGAAGTCGTAAATCAGATCGGGCCGGTAATTTCCGCGGTCGATCTCATAGCTCCAGGCCGCCGGCATCTTGATGACCATCGGAACGAGCAGCATATCGTTGAGGCCGTCGTTGGTGACGGAAAACGTGTAGCGCGTGCGGCCGCCGCGCGTCGTGCCGGGGCCGTTGATATTGAGCCGGGTCGAGCCGCCGCCGCCGGCGACGATCCGAAAGCCGTCGGCGAGCGTCGTCATCTGGTTGTCGGGGTTCGTGACGGCCACGTCATAGAGTCCGGCGGCCGCGTCCCTGAGCTGGAAAAGCGCGAGAATCCTTCCCGCGAGAACGTCGGTCTTGAGCGGCGCGATCTCGACATTGGCGGCCGAGACCAGTCTGACGCTCGCGCCCGGCTGGAATTTCGCGCCCTCGATCGTTAAGGTCGCGAAGCCTTCGTTTCCGGCTTCGGCCGGCGAAATGCGGGCGATCGAAAACGGCAGGACCTGCGCTTTGAGGGTGATGTTCTGCGGCGGAACCGGCGTGCCCAAATTTTTTCCGGCCCCGGACGGCGGCGCCGTTTTGTCGAAGCTGCCGGCGAAGCTCGTCGGGATGAGATCGGTTCGGACGAGCGAATAATAGCTGCCGTCCCGCGTTTCGGGAATGAACGTCCGCTGGTTTCCCTCGTTCGGCCGGTCGCCCTGATAATCGTAATCGGCGCGGCCGGCGATCGTTCCGAAGTTCGTCAAAAGCTCGTTCGAACGCGAAGGCGTATCGGTCGTCAGGGTGTAGATGATCGATTCGAACGGGTCGGTCGTGAATTTGTAGAATTTCTCGGCGCCGTTTTCGAGCGTCGTCGAGACCGGCGTGTCGAGAGGCAGCACGTTGATCGCGACCGTCGTGATCGCGGCCGCCGCCGAGACGTTGTTCGCTTCGTTGGTTTCGCGGATGCGGTTCTGCGCGTCGGTCCGGACGATGACGTAATACGTTCCTTCCTCGACCGTCGAGATTTTAAAGCTCGCCGTCGCCGTATAGGTTCCGTTCGGCGGAACGGCGGTCGTGCCGCTGTCGAAATCGCGCTGGCCGATCAGGACGTCGCCCGAATCCCAGAAAACGTCGCGCGAAAGATAGACCGTGTCGCGCCACCGGCCGCTGACGGCGTTCGCGCCGGTGTTTTGAACCGTCCACGAAAAAGACGCGGTTTCGCCGAGATTGACGGCCGGCGGCGGCGAAACGTTCGTGATGTTCAGATCGGCCGGCGGCGGGAGTTCGAGATTCACCGCGTATGGCGGGCTGATGTTGTTGTTTTCGAGATTTTCGACGATATAGCCGCTGCGGTCGGTGACGATGAATATGTTGTAATCGCCGGTCAGGCCGTTCGGCAGGAGAAAGCTCGAAGTCGACTGATAATTCTGCCCCGCGCCGAGCGCGCCCGAATGCCGGCGGCCACCGAGGTTGACGTCGGATGAATCGTAAATCGCGTCGCGGGAAAGGATCGCGTGATCGTACCAGACGTCGCCCTGCGTCGGCGTCGAGCCGTTGTTCGCGACCGTCCAACTGACGTTCACGTAGCTTCCCGCATAGGTCGGCGTCGAGACGGAGTTGACGGCGGCGGTCAGATCGACGTCGGGCGAGGTCAGCGAAATCGGAATCGACGCCCGCAGGTTGTTCTCTTCCGGGGCGGTTCCGGAATAACCCTCGTAAACGTCGCGGTCGTCGTCGGCGACGACGAGGATGTAGTAATTTCCGGCGGCGACATTCTGCGGCGTGACGCTGACCTGTTTTTGATAGGTCTGGCCCGCGCCGAGCGGGAAGGCGTTGATCGTTTCGCCGATCCGCCGGTCGGTGTTGTTGAGCGTCGCGTTGGTCGAAAGATAGATCGCGTCGCGCCAGCCGCCGGGCGGCGCGCTCATCGCCTGCGCGTTGTTTCGGACGACGTATTGAACGTCGAAGCTCGCGCCGACCACCGCCGCGGTCGGAACCGTGACCGAATCGACGACCAGATCGGGCAGGACGCCCGTGACGGCGAAATCGGGAGTGCGGAAGGAATTGTTGTTTTCCGAAGCGCCGCATTCGGCGACCGTGTTTTCGGAATCGGTCGTGAAAGCGATGAAATAATCGCCCTGCAGATACGAAGGCAGATTGATCGTCGCCGTGTTGGTATAGCTCGCGCCCGGCGCGAGACTCCCGATTCGCTGGTAGACGTTGAGGGTGACGGGCGCGAATCCGGCGACCGAATTGAGAATTATCTTGTCGGTCCAATTCGTCCGGGTGGCGGCGGTTCCGGCGTTGGTGACCGTCCACGTCAGATTCGCGGGCTGTCCGGCCGTCGTGATCGGCGGGCTGATCTGGACGTTCGAGATCTGGAGATCGACCGGCGGCGTCGTCAGCTGAATCGGCTTCGGCGGGCCGGCGTTGTTGGCCTCGGCGTCGTAATTCGGATCGAATTCGTTTTGCCGGTTGTTGTAGTCGGCGACCGCGAACAGGTAATAGGTTCCGTCCGCCAGACAGTCCGGCAGGCGCACGTTCATCGTCAGCGGATGCTCGGCCGCCGGCGCGAAGAAATCTTCGTCCCTGATCGAGCCGAGCAGCGTGTCGTCTTCCGCATCGAAGGTCTGATCGGTCGAAAGATAGACGGCGTGAAACAGATTGGCGGAGGCGTTGAACGCGCCCTGATTTTTCACCGTGAAATCGACCGGAATATTCTGCCCGCCGCTGCCGGCGGCCGGCGCGGCGATCTGATTCGGAACGACGAGATCGGGCGGCGTGATCAGGATGTTCAAAGGCGCGCCGGGCTGCACGCTGTCGTAGTTGGTGTTGTTGTTTTCGTTCGTAAACTCGTAAACGTCGTCGGCGTAATCGGTGACGATGAAGACGTACCACAATCCCGAAACGTCGGCCGGCAGGCGCATCGTCGTGTATTGAACCGGGTTGGCGGTTCCCGCGATATGGTTCCGGGTCAGCATCGTTCTCGATTGATTGGCGTCGAGCGTGCCGCTGTCGTAGCCGTCGGTCGTGAAGATCAGTTTGTCCTGACCGGTGTTGAGCGTCGTGTCGCGCGAAAGATAGACGCGGTCGCGCCAGCTGTAGGCCGAATCCGTGCCCTGATTCCTGATCGTGTAGCCGACCGCCAGCTCCTGGCCCGCGAAGGCCTCGGCGACCGGAACCTGAACCGATTCGACGATCAGGTCGGGAAGCGGCGGAACGTTGATCTGGATCGGCCGCGTCAGAATGTTGTTCGCCGCGTTTTCTTCGTTCAGCGCGCCGCTGACGTCGGTCTTGATCGTGAAAAGATAAGTGCCGTTATAGCCGCGCGGAACTTTGAAAGTCGCGGACGTCGTGTAGCTTTCGCCCGGATTGAGCGCGCTGATGCTGTTGGCGGTCGCCACGTGGGCGGTCGAGCTGGTTGACTGGCCGGTGCTCAAAAAGACCTTGTCGCTCCACTGCGCCGCGTTCGTCGGGCCCTGACCGCTGTTGGTCACGGTCCACTGCACCTGGATCGTCTGATCGAAAAACGCCGCCGCCGGCGCGGTGATGTTCGTGATCGTCAGATCCGGCCGCAGCAGGCGTCTGACGCGGACGGGCTGGAAACGGATGTTGTTGTTTTCATTGACGCCTTCGTCGATCCCGTCGCCGCCGTCGGCTTTCACGTAAACATAATAATTTCCGGTCTGCGAAAGGACGTTCGTCGGAATCGTGACGTTTTGAATGCGATTCGCGGATTCGCCGGCGCTTAGTCCGCCGGTCAGATTGAACGAGCCGATCTCGACGTCGGAGCCGACCTGATTGTCGAGCGAGAAATACACCTTGTCGGCGAAAACGGCCGCGCCGCGGTTTCCGGCGTTGACGGTCGTCCACTGCATCGCGAATGCCGTGTCGCTGTCGACTTCCGCCGGCGCGCCGGTCGAAGCGACCTGCAGATCGGGCACGCGGTAGAAAAACGGCACGCCGGCGGAAGCCGTGTTATTGGCCTCGCCGACCGTCCCTTCGTTGATCGCGTTGTTGAAATCCGCTTTGACGTAAACGATCGCCTGACTGTCGGGCAGCACCGGCACGGTCGGAATTTTGACGTTGGAGAACGTCTTCGTGACGGTCTGTCCGGCGGCCATCGCCGTTTGCGTGTACGAGTTCAGCAGGATGTCGTCGGCGTTTCCGATGGTCTGATCGGGCGAAAAATAAAGCCGGTTTTCGAACGCAACGGCGGTCGTCGCCGCGCCCGCGTTGCGGACGTTGTAGGAAAAAGTGTAGTTGACGCCGGCTTCGATCTCGGCCGGGACGGTCAGATTTTCGATGACCGCGTCGGGCGCGAGCCGGCGCACGCGGAGCGGCTGAAAACGGATGTTGTTGGTTTCGTTGGCCCCTTCGTCGATGACCGAAGTCGCGTCGGTCTGGACGTAAACGTAGTAATCGCCGGTTTGCGAAACGGCGGTGGTCGGGATCGTGATGTTCTGCGTCCGGTTCGCCGAGACGCTGGCGGCGATTCCGCCGGTCAGCGAAAACGTGCCGAGCAGCGTGTCGCCGCCGACCTGATCGTCGGTCGAGAAATAGACGCGGTCCGAAAACGTTCCGGCATTGCGCGTGCCGGCGTTGAGATCCGTCCACTGGAGCGAGAAGGCCGTTTGACTGTCGACCTCGGCCGGCGCCGTCACCGACGAAACCTGCAGATCGGGCACGTGGTAGAAAAACGGCACGTTCTGCGACGTGATATTGTTGGTTTCGCCCGCCGGGCCTTCGTGGATCACGTCGTTCGCGTCGACTTTGACGTAAATTTTCCCCTGGCTGTCGGGCCGGACGGGAGTCGTCGGGATAACCCGGTTGGTCGCCGTTTTCGAAATGGTCTGTCCGGCGGTCGCGGCCGTATCGGTAAAGGTCGAAAGCAGCACGTCGTCGGCGTTTTCGAGCGTTTCGTCGAACGACATATACAAACGGGTCGTGAAGGACGTTCCGGTCGGCGCGCCGGCGCTGCGGATCGTGAACGAGACGTTGAAATTGACGCCCGCTTCGATCTGCGCCGGCGCGGTCAGATTTTCGATTGTCAGGTCGGGCGTCACGATCTGAATCGGCTGAACCGAGAGATTGTTTTCATAACGCCCGTCTTCGTCGACCGCCGAGGACGAGTTGGTGTAGACGATCAGATAATTCTGCTGGTTCGCCGGCCGGAGATTATGGTCGAGCGTGATCGAGCGCGTATTGACCCGCTGCTGCCCGGCGCCGAGCGCGGCGTTGCTGAGCGTCGAAAGCAGCGTGTCGCCGGCGTCGAGCTGGTTGTCGGTCGAAAAATAAACGCGGTCGGTGAAACCGTTGATCGTGCCGGCCGGGCCGATGTTTTCCACCGTCCACGAAGCGTTGAAAGCCGCGCCGAGATTGATCGTCGCGGGCGTCGTGATATTGGTCACGCGCAAATCGGGCCTCTGCGGCCTGACGGAAACGGTCGTCCGGGCCGGCGTCGGCTGATTGGTGATCACGACGTCGGCGCTTCGATAAATGTTCGAGGTCGCCGGATACGGGATCGTCTCGATGTCGAAGACCGCCGAAGTCCCGCCGGCCGGCACCGTCACGCTCGTCTGCGGCAGCGAAATGACGCCGACCAGCCCGGCCTGCCCGAGCGCGAACGTCCCGCCCGCCGGATAGGCCGCCGGATTGACGTGGACGACGCCCTGCACGGTTTCTCCGCCGGCGACCGAATAACGCGGCGACAGCGACAGCGAGACGTCGGGGACGGCCGTCGCCGGAATTTTCCACGCCATCCCGGCGAACAGCACGTCGCTCGTCGTCGCATAAACCTGCTCGACCGTTTGCGTGTTCAGATCCATCGTCCAGATTCCGGAGCCCGGATCGCTGCCGAAATAGGCGACCCGGTTTCCGTCGGGCGACCAGCTGGCGCCCGAGACGTAATTCGGCGGATTGTAGGTTTCGATGGTCGCTCCGCTCGCGTTCAAAACGCGAAAGCCGGCGGAATTGATCAGAATCTTCGTGCCGTCCGGCGAGTAGCGCGGCTCGGTCGGCGCGTCTCCGTAGGCGAGCAGCGAGCAGGTTCCCGTTTGCGCGTCGAACCTGTAGGCTTCGTTGAAGTAGCCGAAAATGATGTTCGATTGATCCGGCGAATAATTCGGCGTGTCGATGCCGATTATTCCGGGATAGTAGTTTTGGGCGCCGCCGCTTTTCGGGTTTTTCTTTTGATCGCCGTTGAAAATGATCGGAAGACATCCTTCGTCGAACAAAAGCGTTTCGCCGGAGCCGTCGAGATTCATCGAATAAACCGCCGAATTGGTCGGATTGTTGATGTCGATTCCGCGAACGTAAAGAATTTTCGTGCCGTCCGGCGAAAAAATCGGCTGGGCTTCGGGAACGGCGTTGTAGGTCAGCCGCCGCTGATCGGTGCCGTCGGCGTTCATAATGTAAATTTCGCGGTTGGTCAGCTCTTCGGGCTCCCAATCGGGATCGCTGCCGTCGCGAGTGCTGATAAAAACGATTTTCTTACCGTCCGGCGACCACTGCGGCTCGAGGTCTTTGGTCGCGGAGAGCACTTCGGCCGTCGAGCCGGGAACCGGATCGATCGCGCTGATCCGGCCGTTTCCGTATTCCAAAGCGTTGGTCGGCGCGCCGGTGCCGAAAATTATCTTCCCGTCCGTTCCGCCGAGGTTTTGAGGCCTGTCCGGCGCCGGTTTATCGGTTTCGGGATCGCTCTTTGGCGGCGCGGGCCGGGCGGCCGGGCTTGAGCCTTGCGCCCGCGCGGCGGCGGCGAACAGGCTTTCGAATGAAGCGATGTTTCCGGAAAGAGCCAGACCGAAAACGGCGAAAGTTCCCAAAACGACCGCCGCGAGCACGAGGCGAACCGTCAAACGCGATTTATTCAACGACATACAGATTCTCCGAATTCCTTAAAAAGTCTCAGTTGTTTCCATATGCGTGAAGAAACCGAAAAGTCTGCCAAATTAGAAGAAAAAATATTTGGTTTTCGGGGAAAATGATGTAAAATCCCAACAAATCAAGCAGAGCCTCCCGAACAATTATGTTTGAAGAGCAGGCATCGTCTGAAATCACACAAATTCTGCAGGACTGGAATGACGGAAACGAGGACGCGAAAGAGCGTCTTCTGCCGTTCGTCTACGACGAGCTGAAGCGGCAGGCGCGGATTTTGATGCTCCGCGAGCGGTCGAATCATACATTGCAGCCGACGGCGCTCGTTCACGAAGCCTTTCTGCGGCTCGCCGAAAAATCGGGGCTCGACTGGAAAAACCGCCGGCATTTTTACGGCATCGCGGCGCGTTTGATGCGCCAGATTCTGGTCGATCACGCCCGGCTTCACGCGGCCGAAAAACGCGGCGCGAACCCGATCCATTTTTCGGTCGACGACCTGCAGATTCCGGTCGAACAGCGGGCCGAATCGATCCTGATTCTGAACGAAGTGCTGGAACGCCTCGCGGAATTCGACGAACAGCAGGCCCGGATCGTCGAAATGCGGTTTTTCGGCGGGATGAACAACGGCGAAATCGCCGAATCGCTGAACATTTCCGAACGCACCGTCGGCCGCGAATGGCAGGCGGCCAAACTCTGGCTCTACCGGGAATTAAATCGCGGGTGAAAAAAATTAACGGATTTTTCGCGCAGAAATGACTCACTCGATTCAAAAATTCCGCATTCTGAAATGAAAAGCTTTTTTTGATTTTTATGCAATCGGAAAAATGGAAAAAGGTCAAAGCCCTGCTTGGCGATGTTTTGGAACTCGACGCCGGGAAGCGGCGCGGCTTTCTACGTGACTCGCAACAAGATCCGGAAGTGATCGCCGAAGTCGAATCGCTGCTCGAGTTTGAAAAAGCCTCGGCGGAATTGATGAATCTGGCGGCGGTGGATTTTTCAAGGGATTTTTTCGACGAAAGCGAAAGCGAGGCAAATCCGTTGATCGGACAATTGTTCGGAAACTACCGGATTATCCGCGAACTCGGACAGGGCGGAATGGGCGCGGTTTATCTGGCGATGCGGGCCGACGGGAAATTCGAACAAAGAGTCGCTCTGAAGCTCCTCAAACGCGAGTTGAACACGACCGCGCTGCGCCGGAGGTTCCGGCAGGAGCGCGAAATCCTCGCGACGCTCGAACATCCGAACATCGCCCGTCTGCTCGATGCCGGAACGACCGACGAGGGCATTCCGTTTCTCGTGATGGAATATGTCGAAGGTTCGACGATCGCGAGATACTGCGAAGAAAAACAGCCGTCGCTGAACGAGCGTTTGAAGCTTTTCAACAAAGTCTGCGAAGCGGTCGCGCACGCCCATCGAAATCTGATAATCCACCGCGATTTGAAGCCTTCAAACATTCTCGTGACCGAAAAAGGCGAGCCGAAGCTGCTCGATTTCGGAATCTCGAAACTTCTCGACACGGAAAACGGAAACGAAAATACCGCCGCAACCGCGTTCGCGGCGATGACGCCCGAATACGCTTCGCCCGAGCAGATCAAGGGCGAACCGGTGACGACGGCGACCGACGTTTACAGTCTGGGCGTCGTCTTATACAAAATTCTGACCGGTCGCCATCCGTTTGAGCTCGGCGGCCGGAAGAAATCGGCGCTCGCCGAAACCATCATCGAAACCGAACCGACAAAACCTTCGGCGGTTTTCGGTAAAAGACAAATAAAATCTCAATCGGCAATCCGCAGTTCGCAGCTTAAAGGCGACATCGACAACATCGTTTTGAAAGCGCTGAGCAAAGAACCGGCGCGGCGCTATCCGACGGTCGAACAGCTCGCATTCGACATCTGGCGTTTTATCGACGGTTTGCCGGTCGCCGCGCGGCCGGCCACTTTTACCTACCGGGCAAATAAATTTTTTCGCCGAAACAAGATCGCGGTCGGAGCGGCCCTGGTGGTTTTTTTGAGTCTTTTGGGCGGAATCGCCGTCGCTCTGTGGCAGGCGCGGGAGGCCAACGCCAAGGCGAACATCGCAATCGAGGCGCAGCGATCGGCGCAGATCGAGACCGAAAAAGCGCAGGCGGAACAGGCGAAATCCGAAAAGATCACGCGTTTTATGTCGAAGATCATCGGCTATGCGAATCCGTCGTGGTATGCCGAAGGGGCGAAATCGAAAGGACAGGCGCGGGTTTTGGACGCGCTTGAAGATCTGGGCGAAGAAATCGACGCGGAATTTGCCGCCGAGCCGGCCGTCGCCGCCGAGCTGCATCATAAATTCGGCGAGGCTCTTTCGTTGGCGGCGAAATATGACAACAGCGTCACGCACGAAAATCTCCGGAAAAAAGCGGTCTCTCATTTTTTCCGCGCGCTCGAATTGCGGCGGCAGTTTTACGGGGAATGGCACGAGCTGGTCGCCAAGGACATATTTTACTCGTACCAGATGATGACCAAAGATCCCGGCGAAAGAGCCGCGTTATTGATGCGCGGGATCCTGATGATGCGCGATACCAATCCCCGAAATCTTAATTTTCCCTATATGCTCGAAGCTTACACCGCCTGTTTGCTTTCGCCGGAAAATTCGGAAAATTACGAATCGTATCGCCGGGCCGTTCAGCCGGCGACCGACGAAGATCGTTTTCAGATCGCCGAAAAAATGCTTCGCGAATCGCTTCCGGTTTTTCGGCTGCATTATAAAGAAGACAATCTCGCGATCTACTCCGCGGAATGCAAGCTTTCCTACGCTTTGGCGATGCAGGAAAAATGGACGGATTTCGATGAACATTTCTCTATCTGCAAAGACTACAAGTTAAAATCGAACAATCCGAATGAGATCAAATATGTGCCGTCTTACGTGGAATTGGTAGAAAAGGCCGTCGCTTCAAAGGGGAAAGCGGCGGCGGACAAATAAGCGATTTCACGGAGCCCGCGGGATCAGTCTTTTTTCCCGAAGCGAAACGTCAGGCCGACGCTGAACGCGCGCGAATAGCCGGGCGTCGCGTGAATTCGCGAAAGGGAATCGCAGGTCGGGCAGGTCCGCGATTCGAAATAATTCTGCGTTTCGTAATAGCGTTTGTCGAGCAGATTGTCGATCGAAAAATTGAGATCGACCCATTTTTTGAGCCGTTTCGTGAGCGACAGATCGACGACGTCGCTGCCGGCCGCGCGGATCGTCTCGTCCTCGCCGTCGAGCCGGTAATTCGAGATATGCCGCCACGCGAGCGACGAATTGAAGCCGTAAAAATCGTCGAGCGCGAGCGCGCCGTTGGCGACCGTGTGCGGCGCGCTGTCGACGATCACGCGGCGGCGCGGAAGCGTTTCGGTGAACTGCCCCGGATAAAAAGCGCGCACGACCTGCGTCAGCCCGCCGTTAAAACTCAGTTTTTTCGTGATCTTCACGGAATTCCGGAGCTCGAAACCGAACGAGCGCGCGCGGCCCGCGAATTCGAGCGAGCCGTCGTCGGGAATGTAAACCTGCTGGTTCGAGGTGTCGATCAGAAACGCGCTCGCGACGAACGCGACGCGGCGGCCGTTCCAGCTCGCGCCGGCCTGATAGAAATCGGTCGTCGCGACGCGCGGCGCTTCGGGGCGGCGAACGACGCCGCGCGCGTCCTGCGAGGCGATGCCGCGCCCGTAATTGAAATAAAACGAGACCGGCGTTCGTTCGAGCGGCGACCACGCGACCGCGAGCTTCGGCTGCCAGCGGCCGGCGCTCTCCCGCCCGCGCAGATCGACGCGGCCGTCGGAAAGCTCGAAGCCGTCGACGTCGAACGAGAAATAATCATAGCGGAGGCCGGTTTCGAGCCGCAGGTGGCCGTTGAAGAAATCGACGCCGTTCTGGACGTAAAACGCGTAGTTATCGACCTTCGCGGCGGCCTTCGTGTAAAGCACGGCCGGATTGTCGGGGTTTCCCGCGAGAAACTTGCGCGCCGGGTTGCGCGCGACCGACGGCGCGAGGCCGACATTGATCCGGTTGAGATGCAGATTGCCGCCCGTCGTCAGGAGCGCGGCATTGCCGAAAAATTTGTACGGCTGCAAATACTGGACGTTGCCGCCCTGCTGAAGCCGCGAATCGTGCTGGTCGATCTCGTCGCCGTAAACCGGATCGTTGAGGAAGAAAGTGAAGTTCGAAAAGAGATCGAAAAGCGAGCGGCCGAGAAAAGCGTCGGCCTTGAAAAGCGCGCCCGATTTGAAATCGCGGCGATAATAGACGCTCGCCGTGCCGAGCCGGACGCGGCCGCCGTTTTCCGGGTCGAGCGCGTCGAACCGGTCGAGCGCGCCGGCGGCGACGAGATCGAGCGGAATCTGGCCCGAGGAAAAGAAATCGCTGCGCCCGAAGTTGAATTTGAAGCCGACGGCCTGCTTCTCGTCAATTTTCCGCGTGAAATTGCCGGTCACGTTGTCGCGCCGGTATTTCAAAGGGTTTTTGAACGGCCCGTCGGTGCGCGAGAACTCGTAGGCGACGAACGAATCGACATTCCTGATTTTCGGGCTGTAGGCGAGAAACGAGCGGAAAGTGCCGAAGCTGCCGCCCTGAAAGCGCGCCGTCAGCTGCTGCGGGAGCGATTCCTTCTGTCTGATCTGGACGACGCCGAGGCCGGAAAAATCGCCGTAGGCCGCCGAGAACGGGCCGTTGATGATCGAGACGTCCGCGACCAGCTCGGGCGAGAGCGATTTCAGCGCGCCCAGATAGCCCTGGCCGTGTCCCTGCGTCGATTGGTTCTGCTGGACGTCGTCGACGAGGATCTTGAGGCCGCCGTTGACGCCGCCGTGATCGAGATTAAAACCGAAGCGCCGGATTTCGAGCGATTTGCCGCCGCCCTCGTGCTGGCCGGCGTTGATGCCCGCGTTGAGCGTGAAGATCAATTGATCGTCGCGCCCGAAGAGATTGTTTTTGTAAACCGCGTCGTCGCGCCGCTCGATCTCGGGCGAGAGCGTTTCGCCCTGGATCGTGACGCTTTCGCTGACCGGCGGGACGAGAAAATTGATTCTGATCCGGACGTTTTCCCAGACGTCCGCCGCGCCGAAAACGCGCGTCTGCGGCTCGATGTTTTTGCCCGACACGGCGACCGAAAACGATTCGTCGGGCAGCGTCACGGAAAACCGGCCCTCGGCGTCGGTCTGGACGCTGATTTTGGTTTTTCCGGTGCGGATTTCGAGCGTCGCGCCCGGCACGAGCTCGAACCGGGCCGTCGTCACCGTTCCCGAAAACGTCCGCCCGCCCTGCGCGAAAGCGCCGGAAGCCAGCGAAAAAGCGAAAAGCACCGTGAAAAAAACGAGATTGTAAAACGCGAACCTGCTCTGCATAAAAATAATCCGACCGACTAATCTAATACGGTAACACAAAATAAAAGTTTGTAACACCGTCATTGATCAATTCGCACGGCCGGTTATTTCGGATTCAAGATCAGTTTGGGAAGAAAACGTACAACANNNNACAGGCGACAGCCTGTAATGCGGCTTCACGCCCTGTAAATCGGCATCACTTCCGGTGAAACGTTCGACGCCGCTGGCGCGGCGTTGGCCGGCTGACAGCCCGCCGTACAAAAAGCACAACCTACTTCCCGAACTAAATTCAGTCCGTGATGTTCGATGACGGCAGCGTTAGGAAGAGCTTGCCGTTTTTGATGCCTTTGAGGCTCAGCAGGCGGTTCGCGAGCTCGACGATCTCGGCGACGACGCCGCGCAGGGCGAGGATTTCGAGACAGTCGTCGTGGCTCACGTGAAGATGCATCACCGAGAGAATGTTCGCGTGATAATCGTGCTGGATCGCGCCCATTTCCTGCGCGAGATTGCGGGCGTGATGATCGTAGACGAGCGTCAGGCTGCCGAGCGCCTCGACGCCGGTCTGCGTCTCGATCTTCTGCTGAATGAGCGCGTCGCGGATCAGATCGCGAAGCGCCTCGGACCGCGTCGCGTAACCGCGTTCGTCGATCAATCGGTCGTAATTTTCCAGTAAATCGCCGTCGATGCTGACGCCGAATCTCACAAGCTCGCTCATTTCGGTTAAGTTCGGGAAGTTCGGGAAGTTCGGGAAGTTCGGGAAGTTCGGGGAAAAAGACAATTACTTCCTCAACTTCCTCAACTTCCAAAGCTTCCTAAACTTCCAAAACTCTATAAATTATAAACCTTTCGCGCTCGTTGTAAAAAGGGAAGTCCGCACGGGTTCTTGTGAGGTTAAATCGGTTAACGGTTCCAATTGAAAAAGGCGGGCCTGAGTGTCGGAAAACCCGTGCGGAATCTGGAAAGACTGTTCGGCGGCTCAGCCGGCGCGGCGGCCGGGCCGTAAAAAAAGGATTCGCCGCAAAAACTTCGAGCTCACGAAAAACAGCAGAAAGCCCGAAAGCAGCGTGACGATGCCGAGCGCGGAAAACCCGCGCAGCAGGTAATTGTTGATGTCGTCGCGCGTTTCGAAGTCCATCGTGTGGAGCATCCACAGAAAATCGAAAACGCGCCAGCCGTTCGTCCGGAAAGCGCCGATCTGGCCGGTTTCGGCCGAGAGATAAACGGTCAGCCCGGTCTCGAACGTGACGGCCCACGCCGGCAGCGGTTTCTCGCGGTATTCGTGATGACCGCCGACGTTTTCCGCCGTCAGGAATTCGACGCCGCGGATCGACTGCGGTTCGCGGAGCGCGGCGAGCCCGATTTGCCGCGCTTCGTCTTCGGTCAGAAGCGGCCGGATTTTTCCGTCGATCGCGGCGGCGACGAGGGTCTTCTCTTCGCCGGCGCTTTTATATTTGATCTCGTAAAACGGCTCGCCGAGAATCCCGACCAGCCGCAGCGAACCGATTTCGACGTCGCTCCGGCCGCGTTGGAGTTCCTCGACGATCGTCTTCGGCGCGACGAGCGCGCGGTCGGCGGCGACCGTTTCGTGATGGTGCCGGAGGCGCTCGCCGCGAATCTCCTTGATGTTCGTCCAGCTGAAATAAAGCCCGCCGAGCGTCCAGCAGAAAAACTGGACGCCGATGACGACGCCGAGATAGCGATGCGCTTTGCGAATGTAATGTTTGTAATTTCGTTTTTTCATTTCGGTTCGAAACGCTCCGTTTATTTCGTCGTTTCCTCGATTCCGAACGTCACCGCGCCCCAGAAACTCTCCCAGTCGGCCGCGCCGCAGCCGGTCGCGCACCGACGCATAAAGACGAGCCGGACGAGCCACATTCCGTTTTGATCCAGCCGGATGGTAAATTTACCGGTTTTATCGGTCGTCATCTTCTGTGTCGTGCTTGCGCGATTATCGGCAAAAACGGTGTGTCCGGCGAGCGGTCGACCGTCGAAAAAGATCTGCAGACGGAGCGTGTCGCCGACTTTTTTCGAGTACGGATTTTCGAGCGGAACGATTTCGAGTTTCATTCCGACCCGCTTTTTATAAGTGTCGTCGCGCCGGTCGCCGACCTGTAGCAGGCATTTCAGAAAACGACTGTAACGCTCACGGCCTTCCTTTGTGCTTTCGCCGGCGGCGGCGCGTTCGGGAATAATGTAATCGAGGCCGTCTTCACGGAGATAATTCTCGAATTTGGCGGCGTCGATGACGATATAAGACCAGTTGCGCTCCATCGCGAGCAGATATGTTCCCTCGCGATCGGCCGAAAAGTTGTAGATCGGCAATGATCCTTCCGCGAGCGAGGTTTTCAGATCGGTCGTCGAATTTTTGGAAAAAAGGCGAAAGTCGGGCGTTTTGTCCGGCTGAAAAGGCCGTTCTTCGCGATCCCTGACCAGCCCGTCGCCGACATATAGGTGAACGACCGATTTTTCGGACGGCGCGGGCCGGAAATTATCGGTTTCGAACCAGTATTCGTGGGCGAAGGCATTCGCCGCCAGAACGAATATGATGATGATGATTGGCAGTTTTTCAATTTTCATACTTAATTCTTTCACATTTTCGGTAGTCGCGATTTACCGGTCGACGGCCGATCGCGTTTTTATATCGAATCGCGCCGCGCCGGAAACGCGGCGCGATTCGGGGGCTGGCGACAACCCGCGGTCAACGGCCTAGAAATTGAGCTTGGCCGAGAGCTGGAACGAGCGCGGGCCGCCGATCTGATAAAGCGCGCTCAGACCGCCGAGGCCGTTGCCGAGCATTTGCACGGCGCGGCCGAAAGTGCTGCTCGTGACGACGCCGCCCGGATTGGCGAAGTTCGCGTGATTGAGGATGTTGAACCCGTCGGCGCGAAGCTGGAGATTGACCCGTTCGGCGAGCGCGAACGTCCGGCGCAGCGAGAGATCGACCTGCTGCGCGCCAAAACCCCGCAGCACGTTGCGGCCGAACGTTCCCTGACGGTTTTCGGTCGCGGGCGGGACGACGAACGCCGCCGGGTTGAACCGCCGGCCGCCGGCCGCGTTCGGATCGTCGATATAGAGCGGCTGTCCGGAAATATAGTCGGGCCGCAGGACGGTCGTCGTGCCGAGGTTGAAGCGGTTGACGCCCGACACGACGTTGACCGGCGTCGCGGTGCGCGCGCGGAAGATCGCGTCGAGCCCGAAGCCGCCGAAAATCCGGCGGCCGAGCCCGCTTTTAAACGGCGCGGGAATCTCGTAGCTGAGCGCCGCGTTGAAGGAATGCCGGATGTCGAAGCCCGACGCGCCGTAATCGCTCCGGACGTCGAACCGGCCGGTCGGGGCCTGATAATTGTTGTTCGCCTCCTCCGAAACGTTGTCGAGCGATTTTCCGAACGTGTACGACGCGAGCGCCTGCAGACCGTTGGACAGACGCCGCTGATACTGCGCCTGAAGCGCGTCGTAATTGGAGAATCCGCCGTTGGTCGAAAGATCGATGCGCGGGAAATTGGCGTTGACGGCGCGCAGCGATTCGACGCGGCCGAGCCGTCTTCCGCGCGCTCCGATATAGGAAAGCGAAACCGTGTTGCGGCCGTTGAAGGATTTTTCGACGGCGACGTTGAACTGCAGCGTATAGGGCAGTTTATGATCGCTGCCGTAGGCGAAGATGCGCGAATACGGCGGATTCGGGTTGACGGGTGGCGCCGGCACGGCGAAGGTCGGCGAAGTGTAAGTTTGATTCGTCAGGTTCGTGATGCTGGCGAACGGGTACGCGCCCGTGCTGAAGGCCGTGCCCGAAAAATTGTAGCCGAGATCGTAAAAGACGCCGAAGCCGCCGCGGACGACCGCTCCGAATTTCGGCAGCTGATAGGCGACGCCGGCGCGCGGCGCGAAATTGTTGTAAGTCGTCTTGTAAAATTTGGTTCCCGCCGGCGCGAGCGTGACGGCGGCCGGGTTCGACAGATCGGTGACGGTCGGCGGCAGATTGCCGTTCTTTTCCGACGGCGGCGGGACGACCTCGTAACGGACGCCGTAGGTCAGCGTCAGCGCGGGCGTCGCGCGCCACGTGTCCTGCGCGAAGGCCGAATAATTGTCGTAGATCGGGTACAGCGCGAGCTGCGGCGCGATGATCGCGGCCGCCGACGGCGTGTTGGCGACCAGCGCGGCGATCGAGTCCGGCAGAAACTGACGCTTGTAATAACCGCTGAAGGTCGCCGGAAACAGCCGCCGGTAATCGAAACCGAATTTGAGGGAATGATTGCCGGCCGTCCAGTTGAGCGTTTCGACGAGATTTAGCTGGCGCTGGCGAAAATCGGAGAAAAGCCCGTCGCTCAGCGTGTTCGAGCCGGAAGTGTTGGCTTCGATGTAGATGTAGCCGCGCGAGCCGTCGGTGAACGACGGGTAGAGCGCGCTTGGCGACGGAATGACCGCGCCGCCGAAAGTGTCGATGAAATAGGTCTGGTTGGACTTCGATTTGCTGACGTTGAAACGCAGGTCGTTGGAGATCGAGGACGAAAGCAGAATCGTCGTGCCGAGCGTCAGCGTCTGCGTTTTCGACGTCAGCCGGCCGACGCAGCTCGTCGCGCAGAAACGAGCGCGCTGGTCGTCCTGCGACGGCGAATAGTTGTAGCGCCCGAAAATACCGAGTTTTCCGGTGAATTGATGGTCGATGCGGAAGCTCGTCGCGTCGAGCCGCGCCGGATTGGTGAAATTGGCGATATAGGCGGCGACGTTCGGATTGGTCGCCGAAACCACGCCGGTCGGTCGCGGAAACGCGTTCAGGATCTCGCGCATCACGCCGGTCGCGTTCGCGCGCGCCGCCATCGACGGCACTTCGAGCGGCTCGCTGACGAACGGGTAGCGAAGCCGCAGGCCCTCGTACGAAAAGAAGAAAAAGGTCCGGTTTCGGCCGTCGTAAACGCGGGGAATCAGGAGCGGCCCGCCGAGCACGCCGCCGAAATCGTTCTGCCGGAGCGGCTGGCGTTTGAGATTGTTCGCGTTGGCGAACCAGTTGTTGGCGTCGAGCTTGTCGTTGCGCAGATAGTCGAAGACGCTGCCCGAAAAACGGTTGGTTCCGCTTTTCGTGACGAGCGAGATCTGGCCGCCGGGCTGCCGTCCGAATTCCGGCGCGTAGGTCGAGGTCTGGATCGAGAATTCCTGCACCGCGTCGACCGACGCGAGGCTCGCCGTCGTGCCGAGCACCGAATACGACGGGACGGTGCCGCCGAGCGATTCATAGGGCGTGGTCGCGGCGACCGAGCCGAAATTGCCGCTGACGCCGTCGACCGTCAGATAATTCGAGCTCGTCCGCTGGCCGTTGACCGAAAACTGTCCGGGATTGACGAGGTTCGACGGCGAGATCACGACGCCCGGCGACAATTCGACGAGGTTCTGAAAACTGCGCCCGTTGAGCGGCTGGTTCTCGATAAACTGGCGATCGACGACGGTCGAAACGGCCGGCGAGTCAGTGACCAGCTGGTCGGCCGCGACCTCGACCGTCGCGCCGACCGCCGACACTTTGAGCTGGATATGGAGACTGCTCTGGTCGTTGACGTTCAGGACGATTCCGGCCCGCGAGACGGCGAAGCCCTTCGCCTCGACGCTCAGCACATAGCCGCTCGGCGGCAGCTGCGTAAAGACGAAGCCGCCGTCCGAGCCGGTCGTCGCGGTGCGTTCGAAAGCCGTCTGTTCGTTTTTTATCTTCAGGACCGCGTTCGGCACGGCGGCGTTTTGCTCGTCGGTGACGAAAACGCTGAGGGCGGCGGTCGCCGTTTGCGCCGGCGTTTGCCAGACGAGCAGGAAAACGCCCAGCAGCAGGCCGAGCGCGGTCGTTTTGGGTATTTTTATCATTATAATCATTCCTCCGTTGTATTATTCGTTCATCATTTCGCGGGCCGCCGGTCGCTGCCGGGCGCGGCCCGCCATTCGTCCTTATAAAGTGACTGCAATATTATTTCCGCGCATCGTTTGGCGGTAGAGCGCGCGGGCGATCAGCTTTTCCTTGCGCCGGCCGGACTTCGGGCCGGCCGCCTCCGTTTCGAAACAGCCGACCGTGACCGTGATCCCGAAGTTTTTCAGCTCGTTTTCGAGAGCGGCCGAAAACGAGAGCACGGACGTTTTATAAAATTCGTCCGCCGTGAGTTCCGGAAAACCCGCGACCGAACACGCCGGCGCGACGTTCAGGATTCTGCCCGAGCGCCGCCGGATCATTTTCGCGAGCACGGATTTCGTGAGCCGGATCATCGAAGCGAAGCGCCGCCCGAGCAGCGGCAGATTTTCGTTCGCGCCGGCCGCCGGCCATTCCGTCTCTCCGGTTTCCGGGCTGTTGACGAGAATGTCGAATTCCCGGCCGGAAACGGCGGCGAGGAGTCGGCCCGTCGAAGCGGGATCGGACAGCTCGACCGGCAGGTAATCGGCCCGCACCCTGAATTTTTCCGCGCAGCGGGCCGCCGTCCTCTCAAGCTCGGACGCGCCCCGGCCGGTCAGGAACAGATCGAATCCGCCGTGCGCGAATTCCGCCGCCAGCGCCCGGCCGATGTCCGAAGCGGCGCCCGTGATAATTACTTTTTTGGTCATCTCATAACCTCCATTATTCGTCGATTTCCGCCGCGCTCCGGGATCGACGGAGCGCGGCGCAGCGGATGATAATGCTCTGCCTCGAACCGGACGATGAGGCGGTTAATGGCTCTTAGATAAAGGCAGGATCAAAGAGTCCGGTTCAAAGCGGAGCAGGCCGGTAATCCGCCGGCGGCCGCGTCGAAGCGGGCCGCCGGTTTCCCGGATCGAATCGATTTATCGGTTTACGCGGGCAGAGGAGGCGAGCGCGGGTTGATGTTTCGGGAGATGTTTTTTAGATCGAAGACGGTTCGAAAATCGAGATTAGCGGTTTGATCCGGGGTTCGTAAAGGCAGAACCGCCCGGACGGCTTTCGAGACCGCCGGAGCCGGAGCGGGTTTTGCTTCCTTTTTGTTGTTCGAGACGCCCGGTAAATGAATATTGCCGGCCAGCGCCGGTTTCGGCGCGGCCGGAGAATTCCGGTAGGCGGCGAGAATTTGCGGGCCTTTTTGAAGGACGTCAAAGACCCCTTTTTCATCAATTCCGAAAGCCCCTTCGAGCAAAATTTGAGCGGCCAGATTCGATTTTCTCGAATCGCTCATACAAATTTCGTCAAGCGGGTTCGTAAAGGTCGGTTTCGGGGAGGAAAGACGTTTGACCCACGTTTTCTGAAGCGGGCAGTAAATCAGACTGGTTTTTCCCGTCGGGAATTCGATCGCCGGAAAGAGATTCGACGCGAGCAGAGCGAAAATCATCAATGAAATGACAAAAGCATTCCATTTATCAGATTCGAATATGATTTTTGACAAGAATCGTTTCACTCTTTTTATCGTTCGTCAGCCTAATGTATTTGGCTTGTTTCGCTTTTGCGCCGAATTGCCCGGGCGCTTTGACCTTCGTTATTCTGTCGCGACGGGGAGCTGCCATTTTTCATAGATCTTTTGCAGATTTATCCCGCCGGCCCGGTTGATCAGGCGCGGAAACTCGTCCATCGTAAAGGCCCGCCGATTTTGTTTGCCCCAGTAATAGAGTGCGCGGATGACGTCCTTCATCGATTTTTTGCCGCCGCTCTTCTTCAACAGGGATTCATTCATTTCGATCGCCATCAGCGCGCCGCGCGAATAGAGCGCGCGGCCGATTCTGAAATCCGTTCCATAGGCGGTCGAACCGAGCTGCGACAACTCGGTCAGATTCATTTTTTTTATCGTTTCCGACGTGTTGAAGGCGCCGTTTTTGAAAACCGTCAGCATCCGCTCAAATTTTAGCGTGTCGTAAGCGAGAAACCACATAAAGCCTTCGTTAAACCAGATATTCCTGATGATCGGCGGAATTTCCTGCACGATGGGCCGATAAGCGTCGCCATATGAACGCAGCGGAATATAAGCGTGCGCCATATGATGCAAATACGGAGATATTGAACGGTTTAATTCTTCGTCGCTCAACGGCGCTTTTCGCATTCCGACGGTGTCGCCGAAAAAGGTCGCGCTCGCCAGATGTTCCATCGCCAATTGCGGCGCGGTGCCGGCTTCGAGCGGTATTGCGCGAACCAGCATTATCGAATAATGCCGAAACGGAATTTCGCCGAAATAATCATTGAGAATCTCCAGACTCCTGACGCCCTGCTTGCCGTAATCATCGAGAAATTCATCGCCGGGTTCGCAGAACGAGGCGACAAAAAGCGGAACCGGGCCTTTGAATTCTTTAACCCGGAAGCGCGGGCCGAGAAATATCTGGCCGTCCGCCAGTTCGTAATAATTTTCGGTGTCGAAACCGAATTCGCCTTTCCGGGCGGCGGCGGCCGGCCGATTGGTGCTGAAAACCGGCCAGTCTTTCGACGTTTTCACGCGGCAGTGAACCGGTTGATTTTCCGTCCCTTCGACCCATCCGAAAATCGAGTAATTGAGAATTCCCGCAAACCCGTCGCGTGCCGCCGACGCCGAACCGGGCGGCATTTTTCGTTCCATTTTGCGCAGATCGACCTCGTATTCGATTCGTATGATCGGCTTTACGTTATCAACCGCCTGCCAGCGCGGGGCGTCGAATTCATTTTTGGTCAAAGCGATTCTTTCGCCGCTCGCCGTCACCGCCGCGATGTTTTCGACAAACGCGTCATAGCTGCTGATCGAATACTCGCCCGGAATCGACCGCGGCATCACAAAACTCGCCGCGCCAGACGCCGGCGCCGGCAATTCGACCGAAATTTTCGCCACCGATCTCGAATCTTCGCCGTAGGTCAGCGAGTAATTGACCTGCGCGGCAAGCGATTGCGTGAGAACAAAAATGATGAATATTAAGAGCCGGCGACTCATTATTTTCAAAGCTGTCTTCATTTTTTGGATCGTTCCGTGTTTTTCAAACCGGCGAAATATTCGTTCATAACCGTCGAACCGCGAAAAAGAGCGGCGAATAATCTCTTAAATCTTCTTCATTACGCTTTCGCCGGAGATTATGTTATCGAGCCGCGACTATTCAGTTTGTAGCTTACATATTCAATTTTTGTTTCTACGTAATTTCCTGACGGGCTGCCGGTCGTATTCCATCGATTTTGCGGTCAATCTGGCCGCCTCCGTGCCGAGCAGCCGTTCGACGACGTGCAGGGCCCCGTCGATGCCCGCCGAAATGCCGGCGGTCGTAATGATCTGACCGTTATCGACAAAGCGGACGTTTTCCAAAACCGTCGCCGTCGGAACTTGTCTTCTTAATTTCCGAATCGAAGCCCAGTGGGTGTTTATTTTTTTCTTGTCGAGCAGGTCGGCACCGGCTAAAACGAATGCGCCGGTGCAAACGGACATCGCAATTTCCGCGTCGCCCGAAACGGCTTTGGCCCAGCTCATAGCCGTTTTATTGTCGAGAAAGTTAGCGACATCGCCGCCCGGGAAAACGACGATATCGGCTTTCGGCGCGGTCTCGAAAGAATATTGGGGCTTGATCGTGACAAACCCCTGACTGACGATCGGCGCGGTCGTTTCGGCAACGGTATATACATTGAAGCCGTCCTGACCGTCAACGGTTTGAGCCGCCGAAAATACTTCGCCGGGGCCGGCAAAATCGAGCAGTTCAACGCCTTCGTAAAGTACGATGGCGACATTTCTGACCTTTATTTTTGGCCGTTTTTCAGGATGCAGAATCGTTTCGGGCGAAAGCTGAAATCTTTCGCGGCACATCGGCGTTCCGAAAAGATAAATTTTCCCCTGATAAACCTGCCAAAGCTCGGGATCGCCCGGAACTCCGGGCATAAAAGTGCATTCGCCGTTTTTTTGGACTTCGTAAAGTTCGGGATTCCGTTCAAACTTCTGCTTGTTGGCCCGATTGGAAAAAAGATATTTGAAACGGCCGCGAGTGACCGAAATTCCTTCTTTTCCCTTGACTTCTTTGCCCTCAACCAGATCGACGGCGTCGAGGCCTTTCAGGACGATAACGGCTTTTTCGGTCTGGGCGAAAATGCCGGAAACGACGAAAAATAAAAGGAATAAAGTCGGAAAAAATTTCATCGGTTAGGCTCCCTGTCGGTCCTTGATTTTTTTATAAATTTTTCTGCCCGGTCGACAATCGAATCAACCATTTATCAAAAGAGTATCAGGCCGGATCGCTTCGGCACAGGCTTGCAGCCGTCGTCAGCCCGACGAAGGCTCAATGTTTATGCTCCTTCATCTCTTCCTTCGGCACGTCTTTCTGCAGCTCGCCGCGGACGAATTTGACGACGGCCGCGATCTGTTCGGGCGACAGCTTGTCCTTGAAGGCCGGCATCTTTTTGCCCTCGCCGTTCGTCACCTGATCGACGTATTCCTTTTCCGTGTGTTCGAGCGCGTGGCCCTTCAGAAGCGAGATGCCCTTCGGCGCGCCTTCGCCCGAGCCGCCGTGGCATTCGGCGCAGCTCGTTTTATAGAGCTCGCCGCCGTTGACGGTCGCGACCTCGCCGGTCTTGGTGATTTTCGTGATCGTGATCTTCGAACCGGCGCGTTCGATCTCGAACTCGACCTTGTCGTTGGCCTTCAACCCGTCGAGCATCTGCGGGTCGCGCACCGCCTCGTTCATCTGCATCGCCGTCATATAGCCGGGAATGTCGTCGTGGTCGATGGTGATCTTGCCGGCGGCCCGGTCGACGGCACGGACGACGCCGGTCGATTTATAGGTCTGGACGTCGGCCGGGCTGACGGGCTTGAGCGCTTCCTGAGTCGGGCAGCCGAGCGAAAAAAAGCCGGCGGCGAAAGTTAAGAGCGTGATGATTTTCAGATATGTCTTCATTTTGTCTCCCACGGATTCGAAAATTTCGGATCGGTCGTAAAATCGCGGTCGGTCAGGCTTTTCAGGAACTCGACGAGATCCTGCTTTTCCTGCGCCGTCAGATAAAAACCGCGAACGAAATCGCTTTTCAGCGGGCTCTTGCTGCCGACGCCCGCGAACGGCCCTTCCCGGATCGTCCGGCCGCCGGCCTTGTAATGCTCGATCACCTCGTCGAGCGTCGCGATGCTGCCGTCGTGCATATAGGGCGCGGTCAGCTCGACGTTGCGGAGCGTCGGCACCTTGAACCGGCCCATATCCTCGGGCTTGTGGGTGACCTCGAAGAGGCCCGTGTTGTCGGGCGGAAAAGCGCCGCGGCCGTCGATGTTGTAGATCCCGTTGTTTTCATACTGCGCGTTTTCGAGCGCCTTGCCGGTGAAATTGACCGTGCCGGACAGATTGAAGCCGGCGTGGCAGTCGAAACATTCCATCCGCTCGCTGAAAAACAGCTTTTCGCCGCGTTTCGCCGACTCGGAAATCGCGTCGGATTTTTTCTGCTGCCGGTACCGGTCGTACGGCGAATTGCCCGAGATCAGGCTCCGCACGAAGCAGGCGATCGACTGCATCACGTGATTGAGCGTGAGCGGGTCGGCGTCGTCCGGATAGGCGTCGGCGAAAAGCCCGGCATAGCGCGGCTCGGCTTTGAGCCGCTCGACGAGCAGCGCTTCCTTGCCGGTCATCCCCATCTCGACGATCGGCGATTCGCCGAAGATCGGCAGCATCGCGTGACGCTCGGGCAGGACGACGGCCGGGTTCGCCCAGTTGAAGGCGGCGTTGTAGGCGACGTTCGTGAGCGTCATCGAGTTGCGCGGATGGACGGCGCCGAACGTGCCGACCGACGTTTTTTTGTCTTCGGTAAAGGCCCTTTCCTGCAGATGGCACGTGCCGCACGACGTTTTTTCGTTGAGCGAAAGCCGTTTGTCGTAAAAAAGATGGCGGCCGAGCTCGACCTTCGCGTCCGACATCGGGTTGTCGGCCGGAACGATCGGCACGGGAAAGCCCGGCGGCAGGTTCCAACGGTAGGCGATTTCGGATTTCGGATTTCGGATTTCGGATTGGTTTCGCGGTGAAAAATTTCCGTGGTCGGCGAAATTTTCGGCGGCGGAATAGGTTTTGACGGCGTATCTTTCGACGATGAACGGCGTCAGCACGAAGGCGGCGATGATGATCGTTTTCAGGTATTTCATAGAATTTTATCGTTCGCGGCCGGCGGTTCGGCGGACGACGCCGAAAAGTCGGGGCCTTTCGACGGGCGGCGTCTTCGCGCGCAAAACCGGCGGCGCGGCGCTTATTCGGTTTTCGTTCCCTCGGTTTTCGACGCCTTGCCGGCGCGCATAAAGGTCTGTTTCGGCGCGGCGGCGCCCTCGAACGAGAGACCGAGATTTTTGAAGATCGGACCGCAGTCGCCGTCGCCCTCGAACGACATACAGCCGGCGGCCGTGTTTTCCTGGTTGACGTCGACGTTCGCGCCCGCGAAGAGCGCTTTCAGATCGACCTTCACCGAATCCTGCGCGGGATCGAATTTGGCGAACGCGAATTCGGGACGGTTTTCGACCCGGCAGACGGTTTTCTGCGTCGCCGCGTCGGTTTCGCATTTGGTGCTGCCGAGATGAAGCACGTAGCCGTTCGGCCGGCCCGAGGTTTTCGTGTCGATCCGCGCGAACTTGTAGCCCATCTGCCACGACCACAGCATTTTGCTGAGATTGAGCGGCGACGGCTGAAGCGTCGGGTCGAGATGGTTCAGCTCCTCGGGCACGCCGATCCGGAATTTGACGCCCGTGTACCGGCCTTTCGGCGCGGTGCCGCGGAGCGTCGTGTTCAGCTCCTTCGTCCCGCTCGCGCAATTGCCCTCGCCGTTTTCGAAATCGAGCAGCGCGACTTTTTCCGTCTGAAACTTGCCGTCGTTCGTCAGCGCGACCGGCGTTTCCCGGCCTTTGGCGTCGGTCAGCCGGACGTCATGGACATAAAAGCGAAAGTCCGAGACGGTCATCTTCGAGCCGGTCGTGCCGATGCCCGCGTAGGTTTCGCGGCAGTCGAAGGCGCGATCGCCGACGACGGCCTGAAAATTGATGACGACCGGCTGCGTTTTGGTTTGGGCGAAGACCGCCGAAAAAATTGCCGATGTCAAAACGATTGCGATGATGATTGATAGTCTTTTCATTAAATTTCTCCGTGTTTTTCGCGTCCTGATGAACGCGGGTTTTTCGGGCCGGCGGACGATCGAGAAACGGGAGGCCGAGCGCAAAAGAAGAAACGCCCGAACGCGAAAGTTTTTCGATCATCCGCCGGCTCGCGGGCGACGGATTGCTGATCCGCGCCCGATCTTAAAAGGGGCGGCTTTTCGTCATAGTCTTCCTCATTCAACCGAGCGCCCGTTTGAGCGCCGGGATTTTTTGAATCAACAGGTAATCGAAAACGAGCGCGGCGACGAGCGACGCGCCGACGAGCGGAAAAACGACGCTCATCGTGCCGATCACGGCGAAAACCGTTTTCCGGCGCGGAAAATCTTCCGGCAGCGGCGGCGCGCCGAGACTGCCGGCCGGTCGGCGCCGCCACCACATCATCGTTCCGCTGATCGCGAGAACGAGGACGCAAAGCGCCGCGCAAAGCATCACGAGCTGGTTCCAGACGCCGAAATACCGGCCCTCGTGAAGCGCGATTCCCATTTCGACGGTCTTCGGCCAGAAACGGTAATCCTTCCACCGGACGTCGGTCAGCACCGCGCCGCTGTAGCGGTCGAGATGGATCGTCGTCTGAAGCGCCGGATCGTTCGGAAAAGCCGTGATCGCGTAGACGCCGTCGGGCGTCTGCGGCAGCGCGATGACCGAATCGGCGGGCGCTCCGAGCGCGCGGGCGAGCGCGAGCACGCGCGTCAGGTCGAGCGGCGCGGCGGCGTTCGGATTCGTTTCGCCGCCGTTTGCGGCCGGCGCGTGTTCGTGATGTTCGGCGTCGGACGCGGCGAGCGGCATTTCCTCGACCGCCCACGGGATCTGCTTTTCGCCCGGCACGTCGAGCGCGCTCATCGGAACGATCGATTTCGGCGGTTTTTTGCCGGCGAGCGGGTAGGATTCGCGGACGCGAAAGACGTTTTTGCCCCAAAAATCCGTCCACGGCAGACCCGTAAAAATCATAAAGGCGACGAGCAGCAGGCCGTAAAAACCGGTGACGGCGTGGAGATCGCGCCAGAAAACGCGCCTGTTTTTCAAGCTCAGCCGCGGCACGAGCACGCCGCGCGGAAAACCATTGCCGCGCGGAAACCAGAGACAGATGCCGGTGACGAGCAGCACCAGGCCCCAACAGACGCCGAGCTCGATCAGCCATTCGCCGAAGCGTCCGGTCATCAGCTTGCCGTGAATCTCGAAGGCGTAATACTGCAGATTGTTTTTGTTGTCGAGCGTGCCGAGAACCCGGTTTCGGTACGGATCGACGAAGACCTTGAGCTCGCGGCCGTCTTTGGCGGCGACGTCGAATTCCGCGCTCCGGTCCGCTTCCCAGTTCGGCCGGAACTTGAGAACCGCGGCGTCCGGAAAGTCGCGGCGGACGGTTTCGAGCATTTCGGCGGCCGGCGCGGCCGAACCGTTCGGCTCGACGAACATCCGGTCGCCGTGGAGCAGCGCGTCGGTCTGCGGCTTGAACAGATAGATTATTCCCGTCACGGAAAGAACTATCATCAGCGGGACGACGAGCAGGCCGGCATAGAAATGCCAGCGCCAGACGGCGCGGTAAAACGCCGCCGCGTCTTTTTTTTCGGTTTTGAGCGAATCTTTCATAATTTCGAGCGGGGCGGCGCACGTTTCGTCCGCCGCCGGGAGCGGTCTCAAAAATTCAGCCGGAAACCGAGCTGGAGCTGTCGCGGGTCGAACGCGGCGGTCGGCCGGCCGAACGTCGCGAGCGGCGTCGTGCCGGTTCCGTAAACGTTGTTCGGAACGCTGTAATTGGCGCGGTTGAACAGGTTGAAGCCCTCGGCAAGCAGCTCCAGCCGGAATCTTTCGGAAAGTTTGAACGAGCGCGCGAGCCGCAGATCGAACGACGCGAAATCGAAGCCCGCGCCGGTGTTGCGCGCGACGCCGACGGGGCGGTCGTTGGTATTCGTGTCGCCGTTGCGGTCGCTGCCGGTGACGATGTTGAACGGCAGGCGCGAAGCAAAGGTGAAGATGAAGCTCGTCCGGAAGCCGCCGAGCGCGCGCCGCCAAAAGGCGTTCCCGAGATCTTGCGGCGCGCTCAGCGTGCCGCTCAGCGTCAGCCGGTGACGCTGGTCGTTGTCCGAAAGGCCGCGGTCGTCGCGCAGATTGAAATTGTCCTGCGGCGTCGAGAAAAAGAAGTTTCCGGCGTCGTCGATCGCTTTCGAGAGCGTGTAGGAAAAGCGCGCGTCGAGCCACCGGCCCGCTCGTTTGTTGAACGTGAAAATGAAGGCGTTGTAATAGGAATCGCCGGCGCCTTCATACCGCGAGATGTTCCCGAAATTCGGGTCGGGCCGGCAGAGATTCGTCGGGTCGACGGCCGCCGTGCAGCGCGGGACGTTCTGGTTGCGCGAGAGGATGATGTGAAGCCCGCGCAGGTGCAGAAAGCCGGCCGAGACGGACGCGCCGAAAGGCAGATCGCGCTCGATCTGGAGATTCGCCTGTTCGCTGTAGCCATTTTCGATGTTCGGATCGATTCGGGTGATGCTCGGTTTGGTCGTCAGCGCGGCCGGCTGTGCGGCGAGAACGCCCGGAAAAACCGGCGCGCCGGGAGCGGTGCGGGCGAGGATCGCGACGATGTATTTCGAGCCGTCGCGCTGGAGCGCGTTCGAGGTCGCGCGTGTCGGAATGCGGTCGTAGAAAAGGCCGAAGCCGCCGCGGACGACGGTTTTTTCGTCCGGCGCGAAAGCGAATCCGAAACGCGGCGCGAGATTGTCGCGGTCGGTCCGGATCGGGTCGGGCAGAAACTGCAGGTCGTAGCGGAGCCCGAAATCGAGCGTCAGCCGCTTCGAAATCTTCCATTCGTCCTGCGCGTAGACGCCGAAATTCGGGTTCTGCTGCTTTTGCGACGGCGCGCCGAACGCCTGCTGAAACTGGCTGTAGCTGCCGCTCAGGAAATTGGCGAGGTTCGTGAAAGTGTAAACGCCCGGCAGCGCGCCCGGAAATTCGATCAGGAGGTCGTCGTAAATGAATTCCGCGCCGGTCTTGAAAGTGTGGTTTTCGAGCGTTGCGCTGAAATTGTCGGTCAACTGGTAAAGATCGATGTCGCGGCCCGTCGGCGAAGACGTCGCCGTCCCGAAGCTCGCGACGCCCGAAATATTGACGGCCGGGCCCGTCTGATCGATCGCCGGCGCGGCGAGCCGCGACCGGCGGTATTGAAACCGGAGCTCGTTGAGGCTCCGCGTGCCGGTCACGGTGACGTTCGCGAGATTCACGGTGTGATCGGTATTGGCGAGGTTCGTACCGCGCCCGACCGCGTTGAGGCCGCCGACCGTGCGGGCGTTGACGGCCGCGATGTCGTAAAAATTCCAGGTCGCCGTGAGGGAGTTCGCGGCGTTCAGCTGGTGGTCGACGCGCGCGAAAAAGTTCGTCGTGTCGTAGCCGCCGGGAACGAGCCCGGTTTCGAGCATTCGCCCGCGGTAGCCGACGGCGGCGAGCCGCGCGTTGATCGCCGCGACGTTGGCCGGCGCGATCGTGATGACGTTCGAATCGTTGCGGCGCGTCTGTTCGAAGTTGCCGAAAATAAACGTCCGGTTTTTCAGGAGCGGCGCGCCGACGCTGCTGCCGTACTGGGTCTGCGTCAGCGGGTCGCGCGACGGCGCGAGCGGGCTGCGCGCGTCGAACCGCTGGTTGCGCAGAAATCCGTAGAGCTTGCCGTTGACGCGGTTCGTGCCGGACTGCGTGACGATGTTCACGAAACCGCCCGACGCGCGGCCGAATTCGGCGTTCGCGCCGCTCGCGACGACCTGAAATTCGCGGATCACTTCCTGCGAGTAATAGGTTCCGGCGAGCTCGACCGCGTCGTCGTTGGCGCTCGTGCCGTCGACGATGAAGCTGTTCGCGAGATTGCGCTGGCCGGCGACGGAAATGCCGGTTCCGGGCACGGCCGACGTTTCCGCGAAACGCTGGACGCTGCCCGTGTTGGTCCGCGAAACGCCCGGCAGGAGCAGCGCGAGATCGAGAAAATTGCGGCCGTTGAGCGGCAGGTTCGCGACCGCCCGCGGGAGCACGGTTTCGGCGACCGGCGTTCGCGAAGTCTCGAGCGTCGCCGCCTCGGGTGCGATCTCGACCTTCGCCGAGACGGTTTTGACGCGAAGCACGAGCCGCAGCTCGAGCACCTGACCGACGGTCGCGGTGATCTGCTGGTCGATCTCCTCGAAACCGTTGCCGGCGGCCTTCAGATCGTAATTTCCGACCGGCAGATAGGCGAAACGAAAACGCCCGGCCGCGTCGGTGACGACGGTTTTCGTTTGATTGGTTTCGAGACTGACGACCGAAACGCGCGCGCCGGCGACGGCCGCCCGGTCGGCGTCCTCGACCGTTCCGCTGAGCGTCGCGGCCGAAATGGTCTGCTGCGCCGGTAAAGACCGGACGCCCGGCACGAGCAGACAAAAAACAATGCTGATCGATAAGATAAATGCCCTTTTCATAAAAATCCTGTTCCCCCGAGAAAATTTTCCCCGATGTGTTGAAAATCGAATGTCCGCGGCAATACTTCCGAAAAAAACGGAAGCATCCGCAAATAAAGCGTTTTGACGGATTATTTAGATTGAAAAGGGCGGCGCGCGCGGCGCGAGGCGGCGGGAGACGATGTTTGACTTGGGAAATAAGGGAGCTTCGAAGAGAACGGCCGAAACGGCGTCCGGCGGACGCGGTCTCTGCGCGAAGGAGAAATTATCCGCCGCGGTTTCCCGGACGAACGGCGTTTCGCGTTGATTGCCGGGCGCGGCAAAGGCGGTCGAGGTTCTGACCGCGTTTTTTTCCGGCGAGCCGGGCGCGGGCGGCAGGTTCGCGAAGGCGGCTTTGCCTTTCTGAAGAAAATCGAAAACGAGCGCTTCGAACTGTTTTTCGCTGAGCGCGGCGCTTTTGAGCGCGTTGCCGGCGCCGGACAATTCGTTCCAGAAGGCTTTCTGATCCTGCTCGCCGGCGCAGATCTCGGCGAACGGGTCGCGGCGCGTCTTAAGGCCCGTCGCTTTGACCGGCTGGAGCTTTTTCGTCAGCGGGCAAAAGACCATTTCGTCCGCCGCCGCTTTCGGCGTTTCGGCGGAAACCGCGAACGAAAACGCGTTGAGCAGCAGAGCGAAAAGCCAGACGGCGGCCGTGTTTTTGAATGTGCGAAAATTCACTTGCCGAAAATGATGACATTTTCGCCCGCGTTTTGCAACTGGCTATTCGTAACCTTCGGGATGCGCTTCGTGCCACGCCCACGCCGACGCGATGATCTCTTCGATGCCCGGGAACTGCGGGTCCCAGCCGAGCACCGCGCGTGCTTTGGCGGCGTTCGCGACGAGCCGCGACGGGTCGCCCGCGCGGCGCGGCGTGATCCGCTCGACGATCTCGCGACCCGTCACTTTGCGCGCCGCCGCGATCACTTCCCTGACCGAAAAACCCGAGCCGTTGCCTAAATTTATAAACTCGGACGCGCCGCCGCCGCGCAGGTAGTCGAGCGCGCGCAGGTGCGCCTGGCTGAGATCGGCGATGTGGATGTAATCGCGGATCGCCGTGCCGTCGGGCGTCGGGTAGTCGTCGCCGTAGATCGAGATCGAATCGCGCCGGCCCTGCGCGGCGAAGAGGATCAGCGGGATCAGGTGCGTTTCCGGGTCGTGATGCTCGCCGCAGCGGCCGGCCGCGCCGCAGGCGTTGAAATAGCGGAGCGCGACGAATTTGAGCCCGTAGGCCGTGTCGTAGTCCGAGAGCGCGCGCTCGACCATAAATTTCGACCAGCCGTAAGGATTGACCGGACTCTGCGGATGCTTTTCGTCGATCGGCACGTACTGCGGCTCGCCGTAGGTCGCGCAGGTCGACGAAAAGATGATTTTTTTCGCGTTGTTGCGAACCAGCACGTCGAGCAGCCGGAGCGTCTGAACGAAGTTGTTCTCGTAGTATTTCGCGGGTTTTTCGACCGATTCGCCGACGTAGGCGAAGGCCGAAAAATGCATACAGGCGTCGATCGCGTGGTCGCGGACGATCCGTTCGACGAGCGCCTGATCGCCGATATCTCCCTCGTAAAAGGGAACGGCTTCGTCGACCGCCGGCCGGTGGCCGTAAACCAGATTGTCGAGCACGACGACGTTTTCGCCGCGTTTGCGTAAGTCTTCGACGGCGGCGCTGCCGATGTAGCCGGCGCCGCCCGTTACTAAAATTCCCATATCGTTTAAGTTCCGAAGGCCGAATTTCGCGTCGTCAGGGTTCCGCCTTCTTTTTCAATTTCAGGTTCGATGATCGGTTTGCCGGTTTGGCTGCCGTCTTTCTCGGTGATGCTCGCCTCGGGCAGAAAATGATTGAAGAGCGCGCGGATCCGCGCCTCGTCGTGAGCGCCGACGGCCTGGCCGAAATTCGCCAGCATCTCGCCGACTTCCGTGTCCGGGTAGGTCGCGATCCGGCCGATGAAGATTTTCGGATGCTGCGTTTTCAAAAGGTTCTCGCCGGTGATCTCCAATTCCTCGAAAAGCTTTTCACCCTCGCGGATGCCGGTGAAAACGATGTCGATGTCCTCGTAGGGCTCGAGCCCCGACAGCCGGATCATATCCTCGGCGAGATCGAGAATCCGGACCGGCCGGCCCATATCGAGAATAAAGATCTCGCCGCCCTTGCCCAGAGCGCCGGCCTGCAGGACGAGCTGCGAGGCTTCGGGAATCGTCATAAAATAGCGCGTCATTTCGCGGTCGGTGACGGTGATCGCCTCGCCCTTGCGGATCTGCTCGCGGAAGATCGGGACGACCGAGCCGGCCGAGCCGAGCACGTTGCCGAAGCGGACGGCCATATAACGCGTTTCGAACCGGCGGTTGAGACTCTGCAGAACGATCTCGGCGATCCGTTTCGACGCGCCCATAATCGAGGTCGGATTGACGGCCTTGTCGGTCGAGATCAGCACGAAATCGGCGACGCCGAATTCGCCGGCGAGCTCGCCGATCAGCTTCGTCGCGAAGACGTTGTTCTTGAGCGCTTCGGTCGGATTGATCTCCATCAGCGGCACGTGTTTGTGGGCGGCGGCGTGAAAGATGACCTGCGGCCGGTGCTCGGCGAAAATCTCGCGCATCCGCGGCCCGTCGCCGATGTCGGCGAGGAGCGGCAGGAAGGGTGTTTCGGAATAATCCTTCGCCAGCTCGCGCTCGATCTGAAAGAGCATATACTCGGCTCGCTCGATCAGGATGATCCGCTGCGGGTTGAATTCGGCGACCTGCCGGACGAGCTCCGAGCCGATCGAGCCGCCCGCGCCGGTGACCATCACGACCTTGCCGGTCAGGAATTCGTGCAGGTTCTTGTCGTCGAGCTCGACCGGGTCGCGGCCGAGCAGGTCTTCGATCTCGACGTCGCGGATCCGCGAGACCTGGACGCGCCCGTGGACGATCTCGTGGAGGCTCGGGACGATCCGCGCCTTGACCGGAATCTCGCGGCAGAGATCGAGAATGCGGCGAATTTCCTTGCCCTGCGCCTGATCGATCGCGATCACGACCTGTTCGATGTTGAGCTCGTCGACGAGCCGCGCGAGGTCTTCGGTCGTTCCCAAAACCTTGACGCCGTTGACGCTGCCGCCTTTTTTGCGGCGGTCGTCGTCGACGAAGCCGCGGACCTCGAATTCCGCGTCGGCCCGGCCGAGCACATCGCGGACGGCGATCGCGCCGATGCGGCCCGCGCCGACAAAGAGCGTCGCCTTGCGTTTAATGCGGCGCCGGACGCCGGTGAAGCGGCGTTTTTCGTTGAGCTCGTAGGCGAAGCGGCGGAGCACGCGGATGCCGAGCAGGCCGCCGAACGCGAGCAGCGTGTCGATGATGATGACCGAGATCGGCACCTGCCAGAGATTGAAATTCGTCAGCGAGAGCAGAAAGCGCAGCGCCAGAAAGATCGCGCCCGAAACCGCGCCGGCCTTGAGAAAGACCCTGATGTCCTCGAGGCTCACATAGCGCCAGAGGATCGAATACGCACCGACCAGGAAAAGCGACGAAAACTGGACGAAGACGACGAACGGCAGCTGCGCGACCGCCGTCTGAAAGTAAAACTCGCCGAGCTGGATGTTGAGCGACGGCAGATAGGCGACCAGAAAAGCCGTCGAAAGGATGACGATGTCCGCCAGAAACTGCACGGGGCGGCGCAAAAACCAAAAACGTTCTTCGGAGTTATTTTTTGACAGCGGATTTTCTCGCATCTGCGAATTTGGAAGAAGCCTTTATTTCGAAGTTACTTTACCTAAAATTGAGTGTCAAATAACGAACATCGATAGCGGGCGGGCAACCGCGAAAATAAAAGGTTGAATCAAAGACTTTTGTAAGTTACTCTGAGTCCTGAGTCTGGAGTCTTGAGTCTGAAGTCCGTTTTCGATTTCGCGAGTTTTCCGTTTCAGGCAAAGATTCTGCGATATAAAACGAACGGATGACAAAATTGTCGCGATAAATGAACGACTTAGGACTCAAGACTCTCGACTCGGGACTCAGATTGAGTTATTCTTAGCATCTGAAAATTTTTTCGAGGTTTTATTTTATGAAGTTGAAGATTTTGGTTCTCCTGGCGCTGGTTTTCGGTTTGAACCCGGTTCTGCGGGCCCAGCAAAATCCGACCGGCGACGGGACGCCGCGCGGTTATCTGGTCGGGCCCGGCGATATTCTGACGATCAAGGTTTTGGGCGAACCGGATTTTAACGTCGAGGCGGCGGTCGTCGACGAAGACGGCAAGATCCAGGTTCCGTTCAACGACGAGGGAATCGCCGCGAAATGCCGGACGGAAAAGGAACTGCGGGCGGACGTCTCGAAATTCCTGACGAAATATCTCAAGAATCCGCAGGTCAGCGTCTACGTCAAGGAACGCCACAGCCGGCCGGCGGCGACCGTTTACGGCGAGGTGGTCAACCCGCAGAATATCGTGCTGACGCGGAAGGCGACCCTGCAGGAGCTGATCGCCCTGTCCGGCGGGATCAAAAAAGAAGCGAGCGGGATGATCCAGATCACGCGAACCCAGCCGCTGATGTGCGAGGAAACGGCCGACGACAACTGGAACGCCAACGGCGAATTCCCGTCGCGTCTCTACAGCACCAAGAGCCTCGCGCAGGTCAATCCGATCATCTATCCGGGCGACATCATCGACGTCCAGAAAGCGTCGCCGATCTATATCGTCGGCGAAGTGATCGAACCGGGCGAAAAATACATTCCCGAAGGCGGCCTGCCGCTGACGCAGGCGATCGCGATGGCCCGCGGCACGACCCGCGAGGCGCGGATCAAGGAAGTCAAGGTCTATCGCCGGAAACAGGCTTCGGCGCAGCAGGACATCATCACCGTCGATTACGAGGCGATCAAAAACGGCAAGCAGAAGGATTTCGTGCTCGAACCGCTCGACATCATCGAGGTCGGCAAGGCCAAGAAGAGCATCTCGCAGATTCTTCTCGAAATCGCCACCGGCGGCGTCCGGAGCACGGTCAATACTTTGCCGGTCAGGGTGTTGTAGAATAACGAAACAGTCCGGAGCGAAAAAGCGCGAGCCTTGCGGTTCGCGCTTTTTATTCGTCGTAGAGCCGGTCGATCACTTCCTTGTATTTTTCGTCGACGATGCGGCGTTTGATCTTGAGCGTCGGCGTCAGCTCGCCGCCCTCGACCGTCATTTCCTCTTCGATCAGCGCGATCTTTTTGACCTTTTCGAATTTCGCGAGATCCTTCGTCAATTCCGCGACCTGCTGTTCGAGCAGCTCGACGATCGCCCGGTGCGCGCAGAATTCGCGCGGCGTCTTCAGGTTCAGCCCGGCGTTCTTCGCGAAGTTGCGGAGCTGTTCGAAGCTCGGGACGATCAGCGCGGCCGGGAATTTCCGCTCGTTGCCGACGAGCACGACCTGGCTCACGAACCGCGAGCCCTTGATCATCTGCTCGATCGGCGAGGGCGCGATGTATTTGCCGCCCGAGGTCTTGAAAAGCTCCTTTTTGCGGTCGGTGATCTTCAGAAATCCGTCCGGGTCGAGCTCGCCGATGTCGCCGGTCCTGAAATAGCCGTCCGGTGTGAAGGCGTCGCGCGTCGCGTCGGGTTTTTTGTAATAGCCGAGCATCACGTTCGGGCCGGAAACCTCGATCTCGCCGTCGGCCGCGATTCTGATCTCGACGTTGCGGATCGGTTTGCCGACCGTTCCGAGCCGGACGTCGATCGGATTGCTCGACGTGATCACCGGCGACGTTTCGGTCAGTCCGTAGCCCTGCATAATCGAGACGCCGGCGCCGTTGAAGATCAGATAGATCTCGTTCGAGAGCGCCGCGCCGCCGGTGATGCAGAACCGCAGCCGCCCGCCGAAAAACTCGCGGAATTTCGAGAACACGATCCGGTCGGCGATCGAATGCCGGATGCCGTGGAAATACGAGATCGGCTGGTTTTTTTCGGTTTTGAAGGCGAATTCCTTGCCGACGTCGATCGCCCAGTCGAAGATCTTTTCCTTGAGCGGGCTCGATTGCGCCGCCGTCAGCTTGGCCTTGGCGTAAACCTTTTCGAAGATCCGCGGCACGCCGACGAACATCGTCGGCCGCACTTCGCGGAGGTTGTCGGGCACCTTGTCGATCGATTCGGCGTAATGGACGGCCATCCCGTTGAAGATGTAGAGATACATCGCCGAGCGTTCGAAAACGTGCGAGAGCGGCAGCACCGAGAGCGGCACGTCTTTGACCGTGAAATTGTATTTTTCGCCGGCGTCGATGACGTTCGAGAGAATGTTGCCGTGCGAGAGCATCACGCCCTTCGGCTCGCCGGTCGTGCCCGAAGTGTAGATCAGCGTCGCGACATCGTCCGTCTCGGTCGATTCGACCAGTTCGTCGATCAGCGAAGGATTTTCGGCCGCAAGCCCGGCGCCGAGCCGTTCGAGCTCTTCGAGCGAGAGCGCGTCGTCCCGCGAAACGTCGGCCGCGTCGAAAAAGACGAGCTTTTCGAGCGTCGGACAATCGGGCAGGATCTTTTCGAGACGGTCGAGCGTCGCTTTGTCCTCGAGGAAAAAGATCTTCGTTTCCGAATCGTTGAGGATGTAGCGGACGGAGCTGTCGGCGAGCGTCGTGTAGATCGGGACGTCGACGACGCCGGCAAACTGGCAGCCCGCGTCGGCGAGCGTCCATTCGGGCGAATTCGGCGCGAGAATCGCGGCCTTGTCGTTTTTTCGCAGGCCGAGCGCGTAAAGCCCGCGCGCGATATTTTCGGCGCGCCGGATCATTTCGGCCGACGAAACCCGGTGCCATTTGCCGTGCGCCTTGTAGTTCAGGGCGTCGGGGCGGTCGTGTTTTTTGAGCGCCTGCCGAAAAAGCTCCGCCAGCGTGCGCGGTTCGTCCGGGAACAGCGGCACCCGCGAGCGCGGCTTTCGCGGCTCCGGTTCGCGGCTTTCGATTTTCGGCTTGTCGCTCATTGCTCTAAAACGCCTCCGAAAAAAACCTTCAGGACCTCGTCCGCCATCGGCCCGAGCGCGTAGGATTTTTTCGACAGGATCCAGTTCGTGACCATCTCGTCGAGCGCGCCGTAAAGAATCTTCGCGCCGACGACCGGCTTCAGGTCCCGCCGGAAAAGGCCCTGTTCCTGACCTTCCTCGATCGTTTCCTGGATGATCGAGAGATATTCGGCGAAGCCGGCCGCCGAAAATTCCTGCATAAATTTTGTCGAGCCGCGCAGCTCGACCTGAAAAACGATCGCCAGATCGCGGTCCGCGCCGAGATGTTCGAGATGAAGCTGGGCGATGCGGCGCAGCTTTTCGACCGGATTCGAGATTTCGGCGAGCTGTCTTCTGCCCTCGGCGATGAAATCGGCCATCGCGCGGTCGAAAAACGAATGCAGGATCTCGTCCTTGCTCTTGAAATAAAGATAGACCGTGCCGTCGGCGATGCCGGCCGCTTTCGCGATGTCGGCGACTTTCGAATTGAAATAGCCCTTGCCGGCAAAGACCTTGATCGCGGCGCGCAGGATCGCTTCGCGCTTATCGGCGACAAATGTTCGCGGCTCGGAGTTTGAACGTGCCATATGGATTTCGGATTTCGGATTTCGGATTTCGGATTGTTCGCTGCGAACTTCGAGCTTTGATTTTGGAGCTTTGACCTTTAGTTAAGAGCCAAAGACCGATGATCGAAGACCGATGATCGAAGATCGAAGATCAAAGACCAAAAATCGAAGATCAAAGATCATTAATCGAATCGTCGTTCCGTTACCGGGTCTGAATGAATCATCATTCATTTTTAGTAAAGTTATAACAGATTCTTACCGGAAATCAACAAAAATTTCGGAAGATTACAAATTTTTTACAAATTTTGTCCGGCTGACCGGAAAACTGCGTCCGGGCGGGCGTTTGTGGTATCGTAAAATCTGCACACGAAGCGAGGATTTCAATGAACAGGAGAATCTACAATTTCAGCGCGGGGCCGGCCATTCTGCCGGCCGAAGTTTTGGAAAAAGCGCAGGCCGAGCTGCTCTCGTTCGGCGGCATCGGGATGAGCGTGATGGAAGTCAGCCACCGCTCGAAATATTTCGCGCCGGTGCTCGAAGCGGCCGAAAAGGGCGTCCGCGAGCTTTTGAACGTGCCGGAAAACTACCGGATTCTGTTTCTGCAGGGCGGCGCGAGCCTCCAGTTTTCGATGGTCCCGCTGAATTTTCTGAAAACCGCGGCCGATTACGTCGTGACCGGCGCGTGGGGCGAAAAGGCCGTCAAAGAAGCGAAAAAATGCGGCCGCGTCAACGTCATCCTCTCGACCAAAGATTCGGGCTATAAATCGATGCCCGCGCCGGACGAGCTGAACTTCAGCGCCGACGCCGATTACGTGCATTACTGCTCGAACGAGACGATCGACGGCGTCGAGTTCAAATACGATCTCGACGGCAAGGGCATTCCGGTCGTCTGCGACGCGTCGTCGAACATCCTCTCGAAACCGATCGACATCGAAAAATACGCGCTCATTTACGCCGGCGCGCAGAAAAACATCGGCCCGTCGGGCGTCACGCTCGTCATCGTCCGCGACGATCTTTTGGAAAAAGTTCCCGAAAATCAATTCTCGATGCTCGACTACCGCGCGCTCGCCGCTCAGGATTCGATGCTCAACACGCCGAACACGTGGGGCATCTATCTCGTCAGCCTCGTCTGCGAATGGCTCAAAGAAAAAGGCGGCGTCGCGGCGATGGCCAAGATCAACGAGGAAAAAGCGAAAATCATCTACGACGCGATCGACCGGAGCGACGGTTTTTACCGCGGCCACGCCGACCAGCCGGCGCGCAGCCTGATGAACGTCACGTTTCGCCTGCCGTCGGAAGAGCTCGAAAAACAATTCGTCACGGAAGCCGCCGCTTCGGGCCTCGACGGCCTCAAAGGCCACCGCAGCGTCGGCGGCATCCGCGCGTCCGTCTACAACGCCTTTCCGGTCGAAGGCGCGCACGCGCTCGTCGATTTTATGCGTGATTTCACGCAGCGAAACGGGTAGCGTTTTCGACGGAAAATCGGATTGTCCGCCATCCGCCATCCGATATCCGACACCGGCTAATACCCGATCGTGTAGTAGAACTTCAGTGTTTCGGCCCTCACGGTCTTACCGCTCTTTCTGGTTCTCAGGACGCCGGTTAAGACCGTCCGCGAATCCGCCGACTCGGCGAATTCGCCCGAAATTTTTTCTTCCCTGTCGGGAACGAGCCGTCCCTCGAATTCATACGAAACGCCGTTGACCGGTTTCGTTTCGAAAATCACGTCGTAATCTTCGATTTTCAGAAAAGACTGCGAAAAGGTCAGCCATTTTTTTTCGCTGCCGATCCGCAGCTCGACCGTCAGCGGGCATTTTTTCGATCCGCCGCAGAAATCCGATAACTGAATCCACCGGACGTTCGAGGAATTGGTCAGCGATTCCTGCGGAATAAAATATCCGGACGGGTTAAAGGAGTTTTTCTGCGCCGGACACAAGGTGCTCGACCCAAGAATCAGCGCGGTAAACAAAATCGCGAGGATCGAAATTTTTTTCAGAATCATCATCCACCTCTAATCCGAAAACGCGTCGCCGCCGTAGCGGATCATCTGCTGGCGTTCGTGCGCGTAAGGCCAGCTCATCAGCGTCGGCGGGAACAGGAAATGGCGATAGGCGAGCGCCATCTGCCGGGCCGCTTCGTCGGGCGGGACGCGGCCGGTCGCCGTGCCGAGACCGGGACAGGCGAGCGATTCGATCTTTCTTTCCGCCGTCCGGTTGTGGCGGTCGATTGCGACGAGCAGCGCCCACATCGCCGTGTAAACGTTGTCGGTGCGGGTGATCGGCATCGGGACGCGCATCGTCGGCGTGTGCGCGACGAACGGGTGGCGCGGGTGACCGGTCTCGACGATCAGCGAAGTCCCGACCGGCTGCTCGCCGAGATATTCGTCGACGATCCGCGCCTGCACGCGATCCATCAGTTCGATCCCGAAAAAGCCGACGATCGCCAGATCGACGCCGCCGTCCATCAGGCCGAACGAATTGGCGGCGCTCGTCAGACAGTCGAATTCCGGCAGATTCTCGAACCGGCCGTTGACGACCCGGACGCCGCGCAGGCCTTTGAAATGCCGTTTCCACGCGGCGCACAGCTCGCGAACGGGGTCGACGAGAATCAGCCGCAGACGCGTCTTTTGGCGGGCATTGTCGCTCATAAATTCCTGACGGGGGTTATTTCATTTTGAAAATTTCCTGAATCTTCATCAAGTCCGTCGGCCGGTCGCTCGCGCGGAGGCTGAGGGCCGTTAAAAGCAGGAGCCGGTGCGAGGCTTTTTCGGTGATTTTTTCCGTCACGATGCTGCCGAGCAGCAGAATGTAGTCGCCTTTGACGACCGCCAGATAGGTCTGCTTTTTGACGTTGCTTTTCGCGCTCGCCGGCACGTCGAACTGCCAGAGCAGCGCGTCCTCGCCGCCCGGCAGTTTTTGCGGGAAAGACTCGATTTTCAGTTTTTCCTTATACTCGCTTTCCATAAAAGACGCTTCCCAGTCGCGATGCGCCGCGAGCACCGATTTCGCGTCGAGATTTTTCCGGTCCTTGAGAAAGCTCGCGATTTTCGGCGTGACGACCTGAAGAAAAACGCCGTCGACGCTGAACTGGATCTGTTCGGTCGAGGTCTGGCGCACGTCGCTGCCCGGGATCGCGAGCGTGTAATAGTTTCCGGGTTCGTTCCAGACAAGCAGATAACCGCAGTCGGTCCGGAGCGCGCCGCTCGGAAAATCTTCCTTCTGCTGCGCCGCGGCCGCGCCGCAAAAAATCGGGAGAAAAATGAGCGATAACGCAAATGCGAGTTTGGTCAGGCGATTCATAGCTTTCATATTAAAGGACTTGCTTCGCATATATCAATGCCGGTCGATCAATCCCGCGGATTCGCCGGCGGCGAACGGCGGTTGGCCGGCGTCGCGAAACGGCCGAAGAAATTTTTGTCGAAAAATACGGTTTAGGGAAAAATCGCCAAGTCTTCGGGAAATACGTCTATTCTAAACGCTTCATTTTATTTGTATCTTCGAATAGTCGTTGACGACAAAAATATATTTGAGAGGAAAAATACAATGAAAAATTTTACGGTTCCGACCAGAGACGAAGTATCGACGGAAAATCAGGCGATTTTCGACAATTTCAAGGGCACGCTCGGGTTCGTCCCGAACCTGTACGCGTTTTTCGCCCGAAACGAAACGGCGCTCGCCGATTATCTGGCGCTGCAGAACCGCCGGAGCACCTTGCGGGCGAAGGAGCGCGAGATCATCAATCTGGTCGTCAGCCAGGTCAACAACTGCGAATATTGTCTGGCGGCGCACACGACGATCGCGAAAATGCAGGGATTCACGCCCGAGCAGATCATCGAGATCCGCCGCGGGCGCATCTCCTTCGACGAGAAATTCGCCGCGCTCGCCCGGTTCGTGCGCGAAACGACCGTCAATCGCGGCCGTCCGTCGGACGAAGCGCTCGAAGCGCTGTTCGCGGCCGGTTACACGGAGGCGAACCTGATCGACGTCGTGATCGCGATCGGCGACAAGACCATCAGCAATTATCTGAATTCGGCGACGCGGATTCCGGTCGACTGGGAAGCGGCGTCGGTTCTGACCGATGAGGCGGCGGCCTGATTTCGGGCGCGAACGGGGAAGTTTCGAAGAAATTTTCGCGGCGGTTTCTGCGGAGCTTCCTTTTTCGGGCAGTCTGAAAATAAAATACCTAAGAGTCTGTTTAAATTTTCGAAATATTCGCCGAATCGATTGAATCAATCAACCGTCCGCGCGGCGAGCGGTTGTTTTTCGATCCACTAAACATACTAAAAACACTAAATTTCTTTCGTGTTTTTAGTATGTTTAGTGGATCGATTAAAAGCGTTCGCGGCCATAAACTATAAATTTAAACAGACTCTAAAACCGCTGCGACAATGAGATACGCATTTAACAATCCGGAGACGGGCGGCGAACTTCGGCTGACGATCGGCGAAAGCTCGTTTGACCGCGCCTTTTTCACGCGCGACCGCGAACGGAAATTCCTGACGATCGCCTGGAACCGCGGGCCGGCCCGGAAAGTGACGATCGACGAGGTCGTTTACGAGTTTCCGGAAAATTCGCTGCTGCCGCTGATGGTCAGCCAGTCGTTTCGTTTCGAGGATGCTGGCGGCGTGACGGCGTGGCAGTTCAACCGCGATTTTTACTGCATCGTCGACAACGACCGCGAAGTCAGCTGCGTCGGCTTTCTGTTTTACGGCTTTTCGGGCGTCGAATTCCTGCGGCCCGGCGTGAAGGAAACGCGGAAGATCGAGCTGCTGCTCGAAGTCTTCAAAGATCAATTCGAGGAAGCGGACAATATTCAGAGCGAGATGCTGAGAGTTCTGCTCGTCCGCCTGATCATCATTATGACACGGCTCGCGAGAACGCAGCTTTTGAGCGGCGCGGTCGTTTCGCCCGGTAAATTCGAGCTCATCCGGCAGTTCAGCCTGATGGTCGAAAACCATTATCGCGAGGCGCATGACGTTCGTTTTTACGCCGACCGGCTGAATAAATCGCCGAAGACGCTCGCCAATTACTTTGCGCTCACGAACAGCCCGTCGCCGCTCCGGATCATTCAGGAACGGATCGCGCTCGAAGCCAAACGGCTGTTTCATTACACGGACAAATCGAGCAAGGAAATCGCTTACGAGCTCGGTTTCGAAGACGCCGCGCATTTCAGCCGCTTCTTCAGGAACCAGACCGGAAAAAGTCCCTCGGAATTCAGGAAAACCTTGAAGGACTGAGGCTTTTGGCGGTTATTGACCGCTCGTTCCGGAATTGATAAGGTGATTTTGAGATTTCGAGGGGTAAACGAATGGCGCGACCGAAACAATTTGACCGCGACGAGGCGCTCGAGCGGGCGATCGAGGTTTTCTGGGAATACGGCTTCGAGGCGAGCTCGATCGAGCTGCTGCTCGACCGGATGGGCATCAACCGCGCGAGTCTTTACGACACGTTCGGCGACAAGCAGGCGCTCTATCTCGAAGCGCTCGGCCGATACTGCGCGACCAACGAATCGCTGATTCTCGAAATACTCGGGCGCGGTCTGCCGGTCAGGGAAAAGCTGCGCGAGATGTATCTGACGGTCGTCGAGCGGGCCTGTTCGGAAAACGGTTTTCGCGGCTGCTTCATCAACAACGCGATGGTCGAGCGCGCCGCAGTCGACGAAAAGACGGCTTTTCACACTTCGGCGTCGATCGAACGGATCGAGCACGGGCTCGAATGCGCGCTCGACGAAGCGCGGAAAAAGGGCGAGATCGCGGCCGGCCTCGATCCGGCGGCGCTCGCCCGTTTCTTTTATAACAATCTGCAGGGTCTTCAGGTCGTCGGCAAAACGACGCGCGACCGAGTGCGTCTGGAACAGATCGTCAAAGTCGCTCTGTCCGTCCTCGACTGAAAAATCAAAAAATTTTCGCGCATTTTGGAATAAACGTTCCGAAATGCGGTTTTATAGAATGATCGTTCCAAAACGGATCGATAAAACAAAAAAGAGGAGCAATAAATGACGCAAAATTCAAAAACGACGAAAGTCATCAGGTTCGACGCCGCGGGCGGCCCCGAGGTGTTGAAGCTGGAGGAGATTCCGCTGCCCGAACTGGCGGCGGACGAGGTCCGGATCAGGATCGCGGCGCTCGGCCTGAACCGCGCCGATTCGATGTTCAGGCGAAACCAATATGTGCTGGAGCCGTCGTTTCCGGGCTCGCGCATCGGGACAGACGCGGCGGGCGTCGTCGAAGCGGTCGGCGCCGAAGTGACCGCCCTGAAGGTCGGCGACCGCGTGACGGCCGGGCTCGGATTCGATGTCAGCCGTTACGGCACGCACGGCGAAACCGCGCTCCTGCCCGCCGGTTTCGCGATCGGGTATCCGGATTTTCTTTCTCCGGAAGAAGCCGCTTCGATCAACATCCCGTATGTCACGGCGTGGGGCGCGCTCGTCGATCAGGGCGCGCTCGCGGAGGGCGATTTCGTGCTCGTCACTGCCGCCAGCAGCGGCGTCGGCATCGCCGCCGTCCAGATCGCGAAAGCCGTCGGCGCGATTCCGATCGCCGTCACGCGGCGGCGCGAAAAACGGCCGAGGCTGTTCGAGGCGGGGGCGGCGCACGTCGTCGTGACGGAAGAGGAAGACCTCGCGCGGCGTGTGCTCGAGATCACGGGCGGCAGGGGCGTGCGAATCGTTTTCGACGCGGTTTTCGGCGGAATGCCGGAGACGCTCGTCGAGGTGACCGCACCGGGCGGGACCATTTTCTTTTACGGCGCGCTCGATCAGGAAAAGCCGGCCGTGCTGCCGATGTTTCCGACGATGATGAAGGAGATCCGTTTTCAGGGCTACGTCGTTTACAGCGTTTTCGGCGATCCCGAAAGACTGGCCCGCGCGCTCCGGTTCATCTACGACGGCTTCGAATCCGGCCGGCTGAAGGTCGTCGTCGACCGTTCGTTTCCGCTGGCCGAATACCGCGAGGCGCATCGTCGTCTGGAATCGAACGAGCAGATCGGGCGGATCGTCGTGACGGTCTGAAAAATTTCAGGAGTGTTGAAAATAACGAAAAACGAATAGGGGAATAAACAAATGAACAACCAAAAAAACAATCGAAATAATACGAATAATCGCCGGTCTGCGGGCGCGCTCGCCCGGTTCGCCGTCGCTTTGACGATGCTCGCCGCCGTTTTGGCCGGCACCGGATCGCTCGTCCGCGCGCAGGGCGTAAAATCGGTCGAAACGGCGCCGGACGTGCTTTACAAAACGGTCAGAATCGACGGGCTCGACATCTTTTACCGCGAGGCCGGCGACCGGTCGAAGCCGACCATCCTGCTGCTGCACGGCTTTCCGACCTCGTCGCATATGTTCCGCAACCTGATTCCGGAACTCGCCGGCGATTATCACCTGCTGGCTCCGGATCTGCCCGGTTTCGGGCTGAGCTCCGCGCCGAAAAATACGGAATTCGGCTACACCTTCGAAAATCTGACGAACATCGTCGATAAGTTCGCGCAGGCCGTCGGGGCCGGCCGATACAGCCTGTACGTGCAGGACTACGGCGCGCCGGTCGGATTTCGTCTGGCGGTCAAACATCCGGAAAGAGTGCAGGCGCTGATCGTCCAGAACGGCAACGCTTACGAAATCGGCCTTTCGGAAGCCGCCGCGCCGCTCAAAATCTACGGTCCCGACCGCGACCCGCAATTGACCGAAGCACTCCGCGGATTTCTGAAGCTCGAAACGACGAAGTTTCAATACACGAGCGGCACGCGCCGCCCGGAACGGATCAGTCCCGACAACTGGCTCGTCGATCAGCCGCTGCTCGACCGCGAAGGCGAGGAGGCGATCCAGCTCGACCTTTTCGCCGATTACTACACGAACGTCCGGGCGTATCCGTCGTGGCACGAATATTTTCGCCGCTACCAGCCGCCGACGCTCGTCGTCTGGGGCAAAAACGATCCGTTCTTCACGGTCAGAGGCGTCGAGGAAGGCTACCGGAAAGATCTCAAAGATATTGAGGTCAACTATTTCGACACCGGTCATTTCGCGCTCGAAGAGGATTTCAGGCCGATCGCCGCAAAGATCCGCGATTTTTTGAGCCGGCGAAAGATCAGATAAAAAACGAAGATTCGGGAAGGAAGCGTGTCTTTTCACGCTTACTTCCCGTTTATCAGGAAAAAACTTTGTCAGGAAACCACACTCAGAATTCCGAGCAGCTCTTCCTCCTCGGTTTCGGAGACCGTTCGCAGGTCGATCAGCAGCCGGTCTTCGAGAATCCGCGTGATGACCGGCGGATTCGCGCCGCGCAGCTGTTCTTCGAGCCGGCTGACGGAAACGGCCGCGTGTCTGAGCGATAAAAGCGCCGTCGCCGGCTGGACGTCGGGCGCCGAACCGCCGCCGATGACCGAATTGCCCTCGGTGATCTCGAATCTGAGCGCGGCGTTTTCGCCGGTCCGTTCGCGCAGCCGGTCGGCAAAGCGCGCGGTCCGCCGCATCAGCTCGGCGTGGCCCGCCGAGAGCATTCTGAGCACCGGAATTTCTTCGACAAAGGTTTCCTTGCGAAAGGCTTCGAGCGTCGCTTCGAGCGCCGCGTAGCTCAGTTTATCGACCCGCAGCGCCCGGTACAGCGGATGCCGGCGGAGGCGTTCGACGATCTCGCGGCGGCCGACGATCAGGCCCGACTGGACGCCGCCGAGCAGCTTGTCGCCGCTGAAGCTGACAATGTCCGCGCCGGCGACGATCGAGCGCGAAACGACCGGCTCTTCGCCGAGGCCGTATTCCGTCAGATCGAACATCGCGCCCGAACCGGCGTCCTCGTAGAGCAGCAGCTCGTGACGGTGCGCAAGCTCGGCGAGCTCGGTCAGGCTCGGCGTCGCCGTAAAACCGACGATCCGGTAATTCGACGGGTGAACTTTAAGGAGCACGCGCGTCCGGTCGCCGATCGCGCGCTCGTAATCGGAGAGCTTCGTCCGGTTGGTCGTTCCGACTTCGCGAAGCGTCGCGCCCGACTGCGTCAAAACGTCCGGCACGCGAAAATCGCCGCCGATCTCGACGAGCTCGCCGCGCGAAATGACGACTTCGCCGCCGGCCGCGAGCACCGTCAGGATCAAAAACGCGGCGGCCGCGCAGTTGTTGACGATCAGCGCGCTTTCGGCGCCGGTCAGCTCGGCCAGCAGATGTTCGGCCCGCGCGCCGCGCTTGCCGCGCTTGCCGGTTTCGAGATTGTATTCGAGATTGCAGTAGCGCGCGGCCTCTTCGGCCACGGCGCGGCGCGCATTTTCCGACAGCGGTGCGCGGCCGAGATTCGTGTGGATGATGACGCCGGTCGCGTTGATGACCCGTTTGAGGCTCGTGTTCAACTCGCCGCGCCACGCCTGTTCGAGCCGCGCTTCGGCTTCGGCAAGGAGGTTCTCGCGCGAGAATTCGGTCTCTTCGGCCGCGTTTTCCAGAAGTTCGCGGCGGAGCGCGTCGATCACCGAGCGCGCCAGCACGGTCAGATGCTTCGCGCCGGTTTCCGCGAGCAGGCGGCCGGCCGTGCGCGAGCGCAGCAGCGCGTCGATCGACGGCAGAAAACGCAGATTTTCGACATTCTGCGGCGTTTCGGTGGTGTTCATAAAAACATTTTAACCGAAAACGCGGAAATCGTCGGAAAAAAATGGGCTTTACTCGTTTTCTTTAAATTGAGGAGCCTTCCGCGCCCGCACTCTTGATCCGCAGGAAAATACCGATGGCAAATATAGGAAACCGACTCTACCGCAACGCCGAATCGCGCAAAGAAGACGCGATCCAGATCGACCAGCAGATCGCGCGTCTCGAAGAAGACATCCGCAAGCTGAAGATCGATTTCGACATCTATTTCAACAACGGCGCGAAGCGCCCGCCGCTCGAGGCGCGCGCGCGCCTCGAAGCGAATATGAAGCGCATCGCCGACGACCGCAACCTGACCTACGCGCAGCGCTATCAATTCAACACGCTGATGTCGCGCTTCACCTCCTACCGCGAGCTCTGGCGCCGCATTCTCAAGAAAAAAGGGGAAGAACTTGTTTGAGTGGAGAGTGGAGAGTGGAGAGTGGAGAGTAAGTTTGGGAAGTTCGGGAAGTTTAGGAAGTTTGGGAAGTAGATAAGTTTCTTCTTAAACTTCCCAAACTTAGTTGCCGACTCTCCACTCTCCACTCTCCACTCTCGACTAAAAAAAGGAGCGGGCGAGATTTCGCAAAATCTCGCCCGCTCCTTTTTTTTCTAAACACCGTCCGGCTGATTATTTCGAAAAAACCGGAAACAGTCAGATAGTTTAATCGTGCTTACTGCACCTTCATCACGTTTTCTGCCTGCGGGCCTTTCGGTCCGTTAGTAACTTCAAACTCGACTTCCTGGCCCTGGATCAGGGTTTTATAGCCTTCGCCGGAGATCGCGCTGTAATGCACGAAGATATCCTGCTCGCCGGGCTGTTCAATAAAACCGTAACCTTTGGCGTTGTTAAACCATTTGACTTTACCGATTGTTTTAGACATATGTTTCTAATTCCTCCTACAAACTTCAGTGAATTTAATCCCGAATCGTTGCCGACCCGTTTCTTTTTTCAAATTTTTAGCCGAAAGCGTTTCGTAAAAAAACTCGGGCAAAAACAAAAATCCGCACATAACGAAACCCTTGCAGGTTCGTCAATAGGGACTAACAAGAAATGTTGAACTAACCATTTCCAAACGATTGAAAATCTTAAACTGCAAGATCTGGGGCGTTATTTTTTTGTGTTGTTTTTGATAGAACGTCGGAAATTTATCGAAAAACCGCGCTGATGTCAAGAAAATGGCCGGTCATTTTTAATGAAAACCGAAAAAAAATAAGGAAATTGACTTAAATTCGTCGATGAAGGAAGATAAAAGTGCCCGGCGGCCGCCGGTCGGAAAAGTCCGCCGGCGAGACGGCTGCCGGCCGCCAAGATTATGACCGAATACGGAAAAGACGCGCCGCTCTCCTATAACAAATATCTGAAAGTTCCCGAACTGATCCGATTACAGGAAACGCTGTCCGACCCGACGAGCCACGACGAGCTGCTGTTCATCATCATTCACCAGACCTACGAGCTCTGGTTCAAGCAGATTCTCCACGAGGTAGACGCGACTGGCGGCTGGATCGACGAGGGCCGGATGTTTCGCGCCAACCACTCTCTGCGCGCCGTCGTCGGCATCGAAAAAGTGCTCGTCACGCAGATTCACATCCTGGAGACGATGGCGCAGATCGGCTTTCTCGAATTTCGCGATAAGCTCAATCCGGCGAGCGGCTTTCAGTCGATGCAGTTTCGCGAGCTCGAATTCGCCTCGGGCGCGAAGGACGAGAAGATTCTCAGGTTTTTCGAACACGACCCGTTCGCGCACGAACGGCTCAAACGGCGCTTCGACGCGCCGAGCCTCGCCGACCGTTTCTGGAGCCTGCTGGAGCGCGGTTCGTTCGACGTCTCGTCGGCGGAAGCGCGCGTCGCGACGATCGTCGAGATTCTCACGCACCCGGAAAAATATCCCGATCTTTTCAATATGCAGGACCTCCTGATCGAGCACGACGAAAACATCGCGCTCTGGCGCTATCATCACGTATTGATGGTCGAACGAATGCTCGGGATGAAACGCGGCACCGGCGGCTCGGAAGGCGCGAACTACCTGCGGACGACGCTCGGCAAAAAATTCTTCCCCGAAATCTGGGAAGCGCGCACGCATTTGAAAGTATAAGTCAATACAGTTAAAAGGAATTTGACGACAGTTCGTCGTCCTTCAGGCTGAAAACCGAATCTGAAGGCTCGTGACTGGAGCGCAGGCATCCTCGGCCTGCCTGAGCGCGAGAGCGCGAAAAAGCCTCTCATCAACGAGCAGCATTGAGGATTGTGAAACGTTTCGACACCGCTGGCGCGGCGTTGCGGGCAAGGATGCCCGCGCTCCAGTCAGCAATTTTCCGTTTTCCTTACAAAAGCCGTCTGAAGACGGAACTCAGAACGCGCTTTCGTTGCCGAGGCGGTCGACGCTCGTGACCAGAATCTTTTCGATCCGGCGGTCGGCCGAGAGCGCGATCGATTTTTCGGACGCGGGCCGCACCGAACAGCTCCAGCCGTTTTTGTCCTTTACGTAAACGACGAACCAGAAAGCCCGTCGCGTGCCGGTTTCCGTCCAGCGGGCGCGGACGAAATCGCGGTCGCGCGCGATCACGACCCGCGGCGGGCGCGGTTTTTTCGCCTTGATCCACGGCGACGCCGGGATGAGCGCGGCGCTTTGATAGACGTTTTCCCGGAGCGCTTTCTGAATTCCGTCGAAATCGTTTCGCAGGGATTTGAAGCTGAACTGGATGTTGCCCGCCGTCGACTGGATCTTTCGCGTCAACAAGATCTGGTCGAGAATCTCGCGGGCCGAATATTTTTCCTTCGGCTCGTTGATCTTGTAGGTTCCGATCCCGGCCCAGACGTGGCGTTTTTTCGTGTTTATGTCTTCCCAGAATTTGAGCAGCAGGGGAAATTCGCGCTCCGGGCGGTCGATCCGCCAGTAGAGCTGCGGCGCGAGATAATCGACCGTCCCGTCGCGCAGCCATTTCCCGGCGTCGGCGTAAAGCTCCGTGAGATTGATGCTCTCGACGCCGATCGGCGAGATGCCGTACATTATTTCGGGCTTGATCTTCCTGATCTCGCGGCCGACCGTCTCGATAAATTCGTCGACGTTCGCGCGCCGCCATTCGTCGCGTTTTAATGGAATCCGGCGCATTTTCTCGCTGCTCATGCGGGCGGCCGCGGCGAGATATTCCTGCCAGTTTTCCTCGTCCGGAAAGTCGATCTTCTGCCCGTTTTCGGTGATCGGGTACGGGTAAAAATAATCGTCGAAATGAACGCCGTCGATGTCGTATCGGCGGACGACGTCGCGGACGACGCTCAGCGAATATTTCTTGACTTCGTCGTCCGTCGGGTCGAGCCATTGATAATCGCCGTATTTTCGGACGAACTCGGGCCGTTTCTGCGTGACGTGACCGGGCGAAACGGTCTTCGCCGCCGGGTGATAGGCGCGGTACGGGTTGAACCACGCGTGGACGAGAATCCCGCGTTTATGCGCCTCCGCGCACAAAAAAGCGAGCGGGTCGAACTTTTGCGCGCGGCCCATCGCGCCGGTCAGAAATTCCGACCACGGCTCGATTTTCGAGGCGTAAATCGCGTCGGCCATCGGCCGCACCTGAAAGATCACGGCGTTCATTTTCAATTCGGCCGCCAGGTCGAGATCCTTCAGGATCTCGGCCTTCTGTTCCTCGACGGAAAGCCCTTTGCGCGTCGGAAAATCGATATTATCGACCGTCGCGACCCAGACCGCCCGAAACTCGCGCGCGGGCCGCGGCATCGTTTCGGCGCAGACCGGCGCGATCAGAAAAAGAACGAGCAGCAGGATTGAAAGATGCAGGATCATTGTGAATCAATGATACCGGGACGAAATCCGAAATCTCAAATTTGAAATTCGAAATAAAAGCTTAAGCCAGGCAGCGTGGCTCGTGGTATTCGAACTCGCCGCTCGTTTCGGCGACTTTTTTGCCCTTGACGAATTTCTGCAGCGTGCCGCGCAGCAGCTTTTCGCCTTCCGGACCGGTTTTTCGGCCTTTGAAGAACCGGCCCTCGAAGCGGTAGACGATTCCCTTGAGCTTTTTCGTTTCAAAGCTGACGCGGTCGCCGTCGATCCGCACCCATTTGTTTTCGGCCAGGCCAGCGTACGGATCGTCGCTCAGGGACGTGAAAATTCCGGCGAAGACGACTGTTTTTCCGGAATCCGCGCCGTTCTCGCCTGACTCGGTTTCCTTCGACAACTGAATTATCTCGACTTCCGGCATCTTTTTGGAATAGGGAATGACGTACCATCCGTAGAAAAATTCGTCGGTTTCCGTCGCGTCCGGCATATCGGCGGCCGGTTCCGGATCTTCGACCGGGATTTCGGCCGCTGACGGCGCAGCGGCGAGCTCTTGATCGAAAAGCGGAGCGGGAATCGGCGGCACTTTCGGAATCAAAAGCGCCGCCGCGAAAGTTCCGGTTAAAAACGCGGTCACGGCGATTGCCAGGCCGAATAAGGATTTTTTCATAAATTTCAGAGCCTCCAACCCGCAATTTACGCCCGTCGACCGGTAAAGTCAAGAAAAATTTCGGTCTTCGCGAAAGCCTCGCCGGCGATACCCAAATCGGCGCAAAAAAAGTATAATCGAAAGGCTCGATAACTTTATTTCCGGAGAAAAATTCAATGCTTCGCTCAGGTCTTTATTTATTTACGATCGTCGTATCGCTCGCCTTTTCGGCCTTTGCGCAGGGCGAGATTCGCGTGACGATCCTGCACGTCAACGACGTCTACCAGTTTATGCCGGTCGACGGCGGGAAACGCGGCGGGCTCGCGCGGCTGCTGACTTTGAAGAAGGAAGCGCTCAAGGATAATCCGAACACGATCTTCACGCTCGGCGGCGACACGCTCTCGCCGTCGGTCGAGACGCGGACCTACAAGGGCGCGCAGATGATCGACGCGTGGAACGCGGTCGGGATCGATTACGCGGTCTTCGGCAATCACGAATTCGACGTCAAGACCGAAGTCCTGCTCGAAAGAATGAAGGAATCGCGTTTTCAATGGCTCGGCGCGAACGTTTTCGACACCAAAACCAACAAGCCGTTCGCCGATCTTCCGCCGTTCGTCGTCAAAGAGATCGGCGGCGTGCGGATCGGCATCGTCGGCTTTCTGCTGCCCGAAACCAAACAGACCTCGTCGATGGAAGCGAGCCTGACGGTCACGGATTTCTGCGCGGGCGCGAAAAAGATCGTCAAACAGATGCGCAAAAAAGCGAAGGTCGACGCCGTCGTCGGGCTCACGCATCTCTCGATGGCCGAGGACAAGCAATTGGCCGGCTGCGCGGCTTTCGACCTGATTCTCGGCGGCCACGAACACACGCTGCTGCAGTCGTCGTCGCACGGGACGCCGATCTTCAAGATGACCGCCGACGCCCGCGAGATGGGCCGGTTCAACCTGAATTTCGACGCGCAGACGAAGCGGCTGGTCAGTTTCGACTGGGAGATCGTTCCGGTCACCGACCAGATTCCGGACGCGCCGGAATTCGCGCCGGTCTTCGATAAATACAAGGCGCTGCTCGTCAAACTGGCCGAGCCGGTCGGCGCGACCGCGGTCACGCTCGACGCGCTTTCGATCTCCAACCGGACGAAGGAGACGAACATCGGGAACTTCGTCGCCGACGCCTACCGGAGCGCCGCGCAGGCGGACGTCGCGCTCGTCAACGGCGGCTCGATCCGCGCCGATCTGACATATAATCCGGGCCCGCTGACGAAACGCGACGTGCTCTCGATCCTGCCGTTCAACAACCCGATCGTCAAGATCGAAGTTTCGGGCAAAATCCTGCGCGCCGCCCTCGAACACGGCGTCGCGCGGAGCGGCCTCGGCGAAGACGGCGAGCCAGGCCGTTTCCCGCAGATTTCGGGAATGAGCTTCAAATTCGACACGTCGAAACCGGCCGGCGGCCGCGTCGTCGAGATCCTCGTCGGCGGGCAACCGCTCGATGAAAACAAGACCTACACGCTCGCGACGTCGGATTTTCTCGTCTCGCGTTCGGGCGACGGCTACGAGATGTTCAAAAACGCCAAAATCCTCGTCGACGCCGCGAGCGCGCCGAAGGACTCCGACGTCTTCGAACAGGCGATCAAATCGTCGCCCGACGCGACGATCGCGCCGAAACTCGAGGGCCGGATCGTGAAGATCAAATAAAATATCGAACCAAACGGGCAATCGAACTTCGCGCGTTCGATTCGCCGCGACGTTTGCCGGTCGAAATGATCGCGCGCCGGTCTTTTTGATTATTTCATTTCAATTTCATCTGACGGGCTTCGAGAAACGCTTTTATCTCCTGAAAATCTTTCGCGTCGTTCGGATTTTCGGCGCTGGAGACCCACGTAAACGACGTGTCGGGCGGAAACTGTTCGAGTTTTTTCTTCAACTCGTCGAGCGACATATTTTTATATTGATAGACCGAAAACGATAGTTTATTTTCGTCGTCGCGAAAAGATTCGATTCGGGCGGGCACGCGAAAAATTTTGTTCAGTTTTTCGACCTGCTTCCGGCAGCCGTCATAGAGACAAAGCCCGGCCAATCGATCGTTCGATTCCTGCTCGAACCGCCAGTTCGAGGCTTCGGACAGGGCCGCGGCGAGCTGCCATTCCGCCAGCCAAAATTGCCAGTTTTTGTTCGAATCCTTCAGCGTCGCGAAATCTTTTTTGCTTTGCTCCTCTTTATTGAAACGCTCCAGTCTCTTCCAGATCTTATCCCGGGCGCCGGCGGAACCGTATTTTCCGAGCATTCCGGCCACGTCGCCGGCGATGGTGACGTTGTCGCTCTCCAAAAGCCCCGTCACGACGCGCTCGATCGCGGCCGACCAGTAGGGCTCGAGCGCCCGTTCCGGATTCGCGCCGACACAGCCTTTGCCGGCCTCGGTCCCGACTATTTTGTCGAGCGTTTCCTCGCCGAATTTGAGGTCGGATTTGAGGAAGATCCGCAGAAATTCGAGCTGCGCGGCGCAATCCGCCTGAGCTATTTTGTCCGCGTAAACCTCGCGCAGCCGGGCGCGCAGCTTCGGCGTTTCGTAATAGCCGATCAGTGAAAAAACCGAGCTCAGATCGTCCGCCGGGATGTTTCCGGCGTTCAATTTTTCGAGCAGTATATTTTCCGCTTCGGGCGTTTCCGACGGCGGCAAAAGCTCCAGCACGGAGGTGTAAACCTTCTGTTTCGGCCGCCGCAGTTCGTCGAGAACGATCCGTTTTCCGGCATTCCGGTCGAGCCCGTAAATGCCGCTGATGCTCTGATTAAATAACTCCCGATCGTAAAAAAAATCGTAAGCGGCCAGATCGGTTTTCTCCAGCCCGTCGTAAATGGATTTCAGAACCGGCAGCATTGCCGGTGTTTTCAGCTTGTCCAGCGAGTTTTGCAGAATCCTCCACTGCGATAGTTTCGACAAACTGCCGAAACTATCGATCAGCGCGGCGGTGATTTCGGCCGGCGGCGTTTTTTCGCCGGCGGCGTGAAAGCCGAAGTAGGTTTCAAGACTCGTCTGAAACGCGGTTTTGCTTTTACCGGGCAGGGCTTTCAGCAGCTTTTCCAGATAGTCGAGCTTGATCAGATTCTTCTTTTTCTCTTCTCGTTTGGCGAAAATCTCGTAAGGAATCGTTTCGTCTCTTTCCGTTTTAGGGTTATCCAGAAAATATCTCAACCGCAAAAGCACCTGAAAAAAATCATCGGTCACGGCAAAATCGGGCGCGCTCAGCATTCGCTCCATTTCGTCGACGATAAACCGGCGTTCCGGCGAGCCGAACAACCCGATGTAGTTGTCAAACTCGCAGGTCGTATCGCCGCGGCCGAAACGGAGCAGCATCTCTTTGGCGGCGGCTTTCGTGCCGAGAAATCTTAGAACCTTGCAATTCCCCTGAAGCGCTTCGGCGAATTTTTCCGCCTGCCATTTCTCGTCGGCGGGCAGAATCTCGAATTCCAGAATATTCGAGGTCAGCTCGATGTCGCTGCCGCCGAACATCGCGTTGTCGACCGCTTTTTTGTCGCCGGTCTTCAACGAAACGCGCGGGGAAACGATATAAAGCCGGTATTTTCCGGGCTCCCTGAAGGAAAAATATTCGTTTAAGTCGTAATTGATTATCTGCCACGACGCGCCGAGCGTCGGAACGCTGAACAAGCCGCCCACCAATAACATTTCGCCGCGATAATAGTAATCGTCAAGCGGATCGAAAGTCTGTTCTTTTTTATCGATGACGAAATCGTCGAGATAAAGTCGGCCGCTGCGGTCGTAGGTCCGGTTCAGAAAATCGTATCGATCGCCGGTCGAGGCGGAAAATCTCAGCTCCAGCGAGATTATTTCGCCCTGCCGGAAACGGGTCTGATCGTTTTTGAATTTGATCGTAAATTCCACATCCTTCGGGTTTTTCCCGACGCTTTCACGGTATTTCTCAAGATACGGATCGGTCTGCGCAGCCGCGGAAAAAGCCAGCAGCAGTGAAAAACAGATGACGAAAAGGATTGATTTATTCATTGCGGCCTCGACAGCAAGGATTTGATTTCATTTTCTTTGAATCCGCGAATTCTGACAAGGTTGTAAAAGCCCGGCCATAAAACCCGGCAATTTCGAAAAAATTTCGCGCTCATCCGCCCGATCGCTGAAAATCGGCGTCGTTTTTCCGGTGTCTTTGCTATTATTTTCCTGCGCCGTCGATTCTGTCGGCAGCCCGAAGGAGATTAAAGCCGCGGATCGAGCGGAGAGTGGAGAGTGGTTGAATTTTCGGCCTTTTTCAATAGACCCGGAAAGCTGACCAATTCGAAACCGATGAATTTCCACTCTTCACTCTCCACTCTCCACTCTCCACTCAAAAAACTATGTGCCGCAACATCAAACAACTCTACAATTTCGAGCCGCCGGCGACGCGCGGGGAAGTGCGCGCGGCGGCTTTGCAGTTCGTCCGCAAGCTGAGCGGATTCAACCAGCCTTCGGCTGCCAACGCCGAATCGTTCAATTGCGCAGTCGATGAAATCGCCGCCGCGTCGGAAAAGCTGCTCGCGAAACTCAAGACCAACGCGCCGCCGAAAGACCGCGAAACCGAACGCGAACGGCAAAAGGAACGCAACCGCCGCCGGTTCGGCGAAAAGGGAACGCCGTCATCCTGACGACAAACGCCGCTGAAAACGCAATGGTTTTAAGTCTCAGCGAAAAATTGAATATATTGAACAGTTTAATAGGCCGCGGATGACGCGGATTCGGCGGATTTACACGGATTTATTGATTTCAAAGAAAGAATCCGCGTGCAATCCGCGTCATCCGCGTCATCCGCGTGCTATTTTTTATCGACCTGATTCAATTATCATTTCAACATTTTTCTCTGCCATTGCGCTGAAAGCGGCGTCAAGCGTCTCATTTATCTTCGATCTTCGTGATTTCGCAGCTTCGGAGCGTTTTTCAAACGCTTTGCCGGCAGGAGGCCGGCGTTCCGGCGTCGAAGCCCCGAAGAATGCCCATCTGCAGGCCGCGCAGCTCGGCCAAACCGCGCAGGCGGCCGATCGCGGAATAGCCGGGATTCGTTTTTTTCTGGAGATCGTCGAGCATCTGATGGCCGTGATCGGGCCGGAACGGGATCGGCGCGTCGACCGTCTGCTGGATTTTCAGAAACTCGGTCATCACGCGGTACATATCGACCTCGCCGTCGAGATGGTCCGATTCGTAGAAATTCCCGTCGGCGTCGCGGCGGACGTTGCGGAAATGAATGAAATGGACGCGCGTCCCCAACTGCCGCGCCATTTCCGGCAGATCGTTCGCCGGGTTCGCGCCCAAGGAACCCGTGCAGAAGCAGATGCCGTTCGATTCCTCTTCGGCGTACGAGACGATGTCGAGCAGATCGCGTCCCGTCGAGACGATGCGCGGCAGGCCGAAGATGTCGCACGGCGGATCGTCCGGGTGAATCGCGAGCCGGATCCCGCATTCGGCCGCCGTCGGCGCGACTTCGCGGAGGAAATAAGCGAGATTCTCTTTGAGCGCGGCGGCGTCGATCTCGCGGTATTTTTCGAGCTTTCGGCGCATCGATTCGAGCGTGCTTTTTTCTTCGCCGGGAATGCCGAAAAAGACCGTTTCGATGAGCGTCCGCTTTTCCGGCTCGGTCATCGCGGCGTGGCGAATCTTCGCCTTTTCGACGACGGCCGGCGCGTAATCGGCTTCGGCGTTCGCGCGTTTTAAGAGATGGAGATCGAAGACCGCGAGATCGACCCAGTCGAAATAGAGCGCGCGCGAGCCGTCGGCCATCGGGTAATCGATGTCGGTCCGCGTCCAGTCGTTGACCGGCATAAAGTTGTAGGTCACCGTCCGGATGCCGCAGGCCGCGAGATTGCGGAGCGACTGCCGGTAATTTTCGAGATATTTCCGGTAATCGCCCGAGCGCGTCTTGACGTCTTCGTGGACGGTCAGGCTCTCGACGACGCTCCATTCGAAACCTTCCGCGCGGAGCTCGTTCTGTCTTTTTTCGATCTCCCCGATCGGCCAGACCGCGCCGTGCGGAATATGATGCAGCGCCGTCACGATGCCCTCGACGCCGGCCTGCCTGATATGTCTGAGCGGCACCGGATCGGCCGGCCCGAACCAGCGCCACGTTTGCAGCAATGCCCTGGTAGATTCGTTCATAATTTTTTTTTGAGTGGAGAGTGGAGAGTGGAGAGTGGAGAGTTCGGGGATTTGATTTCTGATCTTTGGTCCTTAATCTTCGATCTTTTCAAAACTCAGAACTCGGTTTCCTTCAACTCTCCACTCTCCACTCTCTACTCTCCACTCTCCACTCTAATCGACGCCGAGGAGAATATCCATCGTCAATTGATCGAGGCGTTCGTAGTTTAATCCCTTGGCGGCGAGCTCGTGGCGGTCGAAATCGGTCGCGAGCAGTTTGGCCGCGGCTTCGGAGCCGTATTTGCCGATCAGGTTTTCGGCGTCGGTTTCGGCGATGCCGGCGAGGATCGATTGGATCTCCTCGTGATTGTTCCAGCGTTCGGCCTTGTCCTTGAAAATGAGATACGTCCGCATACAGCCGCGCGCGAACTCCTTGACGCCGTCGTAATCCTCGGTCCGGTAGGCGTGCGCGTCGAAGTGGCGCATTCCCTGATAGCCGACGTCTTCGAGGAATTTGACGAGCCAGAACGACTGTTTCGGGCTCACCGAGCCGAACCGCAGATCCTGATCGTAGCGGCCCGGATACTGGTCGTTGAGATCGATGTGGTAGAGCTTGCCGGCTTCCCACGCCTGCGCGACGGCGTGCATCATCGAGAGTCCGGGCATCTGTTCGTGCGCGACTTCCGGGTTGACGCCGACCATTTCCTTATGGTCGAGCGTTTCGATGAACGCGAGATACGCACCGGTCGTCGGAAAATAGATGTCGGCGCGCGGCTCGTTCGGCTTCGCTTCGAGCGCGAATTTGTAGCCGTAGCCCTTTTCGAGATTGTATTCGCACAGATAGTTCAGACATTCGCGCGCGCGTTTGATCGCGTCGTCGGGCCGGCGGCAGGCGTCGGTTTCGACGCCCTCGCGGCCGCCCCAGAGAACGAACGTCTCGGCCCCGAATTCCGCGCCGAGGTCCATCGCCCGCATCGTCTTCTGGACGGCGTAGGCGCGCACCCGCGCGTCGTTGGCGGTAAACGCGCCGTCGCGGAAAACGGGCTCGTAAAAGAGATTGACGGTCGCCATCGGGACCTTGATGTCGTGGTCCGCGCAGGCCTCTTTGAACTCTTTGACGATCTGGTCGCGCTCGGCCGCGGTCGCGTGGATCGGGACGAGATCGTTGTCGTGAAAATTGACGCCGTAAGCGCCGACTTCCGCGAGCATCTCGACCAGTTCGACGGGCGAGAGCTTCGGACGAACCTGCGCGCCGAACGGATCGGCGCCGCGATTGCCGACCGTCCAGAGGCCGAAGGTAAATTTATGTTCCGGTTTCGGTGTATATTTGCTCATAATTTTTTAAGTTTAGGAAGTTTCGGAAGTTTTGGAAGTTTTGGAAGTAAGTTGTCTGCTTACGAAACTTTCCTTCAATGTCCGACGGACTGTCAGTTCGGTCGCCGCGCCGCGCGGTTGTGAATCGGATTTACAGGCTGTCGCCTGTCAACCGGCTGACAGCCGATTGTACCTTTGCTTCCCAAACTTCCCAAACTTCCTAAACTTCCTAAACTTCCTAAACTTCCTAAACTTCCCAAACTTCCTAAACTTCCCAAACTTTTATCTATTCTATTCTCGATTTTTCGCTGTTTCAATGACGGCATCGAAGGCCGGTTTCGGTTTCCATTCGCGGTCGAACAATAACGGGTAGTTAGTGCGGCCGCGGACGGGAAAATTGTTCTTCCACGAATCATTGTCGGCGACGCCCCAGAAAGTGACGCGGGCGAGCTGTTTCCGGTGTTCGAGAAAGATTTTGAAAAGCTCGGCGTAACGATTTGCCAATTGCTTCTGGACGTCGGCGGGCAGACCGTTTTTGTACGGGTCGAGCTTTTCCTGCAGTTCGAAATTCTGCGAGATCTCGGCGCCGCTGTAGTTGCCGGGACGCGGCAGGACGTCGACGTCGAGCTCGGTGACGGAGACTTTGCCGAATTCGGCGAACGCGTCGAGCGTCGCTTCCAATTGCCCGCGCGTCGGGTATTCGAGATTCCAGTGGCCCTGCGTCCCGATGCCGGAGACGAAGATCTTCCGGTCTCGCAGCTTTTTGACGAGCGCGACCGCGCCGCGGCGTTTGGCGTCGTTTTCGAGCGAATAGTCGTTGTAGTAAAGCTGCGCTTTCGGGTCGGCCTCGTGCGCGAACTCGAAGGCCTTGGCGATGTAGTCCTCGCCGATGATCTTAAGCCACGGGCTTTGCCTTAAGTTTCCATCCTCGTCGAGCGCCTCGTTGACGACGTCCCAGCCGCCGATTTTTCCCTGGTAGCGGCCGACGACCGTCATAATATGCTCGCGCATCCGTTTCAGCAGCTCGTCGCGGCCGACCGGTTTGCCGGGCGCATCCTCGAAAACCCATTTCGGCGTCTGGTTATGCCAGACGAGCGTGTGGCCGACGACGAACATCCGGTTGGCGACGCCGAATTCGACGTAGCGGTCGGCCTCCGCGAAATTGTAACGGTCGGCCGCCGGGTGAATCACCTCCCACTTCATCACGTTTTCGGGCGAAACGCTGTTGAAATGACGTTTGACGAGCGCGGCGCCGGTTTTATCGCGTTCGTTGAACTGCGCCGGATTGAGCGCCGCGCCGATCAGAAAGTCCCGACCGAAAACGTCTTTGAGGGCGGTCTGCGCGGGCAGCTCGAGCGTCGTGCCGATCAATAAAACGAGGGCGAACGCGGATTTGAATCTCGAAAACATAGCTTTTTATCCTTCGGCGGGCTGTTCGGCAAAGCCCTTCCGCCGTTCGGCCAATTCATCCTGAATCTGCAGGTTGAGCTCCTTGCCGATCTTGTAAAACAACAGACAGAAAAAGACGACGGCGAGACAGATCGCCGGGTAGACGCTGATCGTCATCCGGATGCCGAGCAGCGAAGATTCGGTCTGCGCGGCGTTCGCTTCATACCCGTAGCTGCCGAGAATCCAGAGCCCGATCGCGCCGCCGAGGCTCAAGCCCGCCTTGAGCGCGAACAAAAACGTCGCGTAGATCACGCCGGTCGTCCGCCGGCCGGTCTTCCATTCGACGAAATCGACGACGTCGGCGAAGATCGCCCAGAGCAGCGGGATCGTCGGCGCATAGGAAAGCGCGCGCAGGAATTCGAGCGCGAACGTCATTTTGATGCCGTCGGCCGGAATCAGGATAAAGGCCGCGAGGAAAAACGTCGTCAGGAAAAAGCAGACGATCGCGACCATTTTCTTGCCGAATTTGACGACCAGAAACGTCGACGCGACGACGCCGAAAATCGTCACGAACTTGCTGAACATCTGAAAAAGGCTGAAGCCGACCGACTGGACGTTCGACTTGTCGGCGTTGACGACGAGGCCGAAGACGTCGAGCAGATACTGGCCGATGCCGCCCGTGTCGCCGATCGCCGCGCGCGTCAGCCCGAAGCCCTGCAGGAAGTCGAACATCGCGTTTTTGTCGAGGTAATACTGGAAAAAGTAATACATCGTGCCGCCCTGCATCGCGACGAAGATGAAATGGACGACCGTCAGGACGAACATCGTCACCCACGGGCTCATCCGGACGAGATTGCCGAAATCTTCCTTAAGCGACGCCTTCTGCTCGGGCGGCGGCTGGATGCGCTCTTTGGTCGTCAGAAAAGTGACGACGAAGCAGACGACGCAGACGACGGCCCACAAACCCATCGTCCACTGCCAGCCGACCTGTTTATTGCCCTGCCCGAATTTCGCGACGAGCGGCAGCGTGAAGCCGCCGACGATCAGCTGTGCGACCATCGCCGCGAAAAAGCGATACGACGAGAGCGTCGTCCGCTCGTTGACGTCGCCGGTCATCGCCGCCGTCATCGCCGAATAGGGCGTGTTGTTGGCCGAGTAGAGCGTCATCAGGAGGACGTTCGTGACGCCCGCGTAAACGAGCAGCGGCAGGCCCGTAAAGCCCGGCGTCGTGTAGGCGAGCACCATCACGACGCCCCACGGCAGCGCGGTCCACAAAACCCACGGCCGGAATTTGCCCCAGCGCGTGTTCGTGCGGTCGGCGATCGTGCCCATCAGCGGATCGAAAAACGCGTCCCAGAGCCGGCCGGCGAGCAGCAGCCAGCCGGCCGCGCCGACCGCGACGCCCATCGTGTCGGTGTAAAAACCCGACTGGAACAGGATCATCGTCATAAAGACGAAATTCGCCGCGCCGTCGCCGAGACTGTAGCCGGCTTTTTCGATAAAGGAAAGTTTCTGCACTTGCTCTGCCATTTCGAATCCTCGCTTCAATTAATTTCGGATTGGATTTCAGTTTGTGACCGGCCTTCGCGAAACGATGATCCGCCAGGCCCGCGAACGGTTGTTTTTTCGTCCACCAAGAGCACTAAAATGCACTGAATTCTTTCGTGTTTTTTAGTGCTTTTTCGTGGATAAATAAAAACAACGGCCGCCGCCCGAATCTCATCTTTTCCCGACAAGTCTGTCACGCATTACGATCCGTCATTTGTCATTCGTCATTCCCCTCCCCTGATCCGTATCGATCCACGTAAACGCCGGACAGAATCCGCGTCGTTCGGCCGATCGCCGCCAAAAACCTAAGCCGCCCGAATTCCGGGCAATCCGAAATCCGAAATCCGAAATCCGAAATCAATCTGTGACTTTAAGAATCACTTTCCGCAGGTCCGCGTCGCGCGACGAGGTGCCGATCATAATCTCGAACTCGCCCGGCTCGACCGTGTATTTCATCTCGATGTTCCAGAAGGCCAGCGATTCGGGCGTGATCTCGAGCTCGACGCGGCGCGATTCGCCGGGTTCGAGAAAGACCTTTTTGAAACCCTTGAGCTCTTTGACGGGCCGCGTGACCGAGCTCACGAGATCGCGAACGTACATCTGCACGACCTCCGCGCCGGCCCGCTTGCCGGTGTTTTTGACCTCGACCGAGACGCGCGTCGCGCCGTCGCGCCGGATCTTCTTTTTCGCGAGCTTGAGGTTTTCGAGCCGGAACGTCGTGTAGCTCAGACCGTAGCCGAACGGGTAAAGCGGCGAAACGTCGTCGAAGAGATAGCCGCGCCGCGCCGACGGCTTGTGGTTGTAAAAGACCGGCAGATGCCCGACCGAGCGAGGGATCGTGATCGGCAGCTTGCCGCCCGGATTGACGTCGCCGAAGAGAACGTCGGCGACGGCGCGGCCGGTTTCCTGGCCGATGTAGAAGCATTCGAAGATGCCGGGCACGTTTTCGGCGAGATAATTGATCGAGTTCGGGCGGCCGTTGAAGAGAAAGACGACGACCGGCTTGCCGGTCGCAACCATTGCTTCGACGAGCTCCGGCTGTCGTCCGACGAGATCGAGGCTCGTCCTATCGCCCATATGCTGGAGCGACCACGCTTCGCGCGAAGTCTGTTCGTTGCCGCCGATCGCGAGCACGATGACGTCGGCGTCCTTCACCGTTTCGACGGCGTCGGCGATCTGCCGGCGGTCGACTTCCGGGTCGCTCGGGACGACGGCGTCCTGATTCCACGAACCGCCGATCGTGATCTTGCAGCCCTCGGCGTAAACGACCTCGGCGCGGCCGCCGACGCGCGTCCGGATGCCTTCGAGCACCGAGACGTCGTATTTCGGCCGGCCGCTGTAGCCGCCGAGCAGGCTCCGGTCGGCGTTCGGGCCGACGACGGCGATTTTTTTGAGTTTTTTGAGGTTGAGCGGCAGCAGTTGGTTCTCGTTTTTGAGCAGGATGATCGCCTCGCGGGCGGCTTCGAGCGCGAGCTCGCGGTTGGTTTCCGAGCCGACGACGCGCGCGGCCTCTTCCGGATCGACGTACGGGTCGTCGAAAAGGCCCATCTTAAACTTCCAGTAGAGCATCGGCTTGACGAGCTCGTCGAGCTCGGATTCCTTCAGGACGCCTTTTTTGACGAGGCCGACGAGCTCGAGATAGCAGTCCGGCTCGGGCAGCTCGATGTTGACGCCGGCGCGGACGGCGAGCGCGCACGATTCTTTTTTGTCGGCGGCAACGAAATGGCCGTGCGTGTCGGGCCGGTAGCCGAGCTCCCAGATCGCGTAGTAGTCCGAGACGACGAAGCCCTTCCAGCCCCATTCCTTGCGCAGAACGTCGCGCAGCAGCCAGCGGTTGGCGTGCGACGGGACGCCGTCGATCTCGTTGTAGGAAGCCATCACGCTGATCGCGCCGGCCTTATCGATCGCCTCCTTGAACGGAAAGAGAAAGGTTTCCCGCAGGACTCTTTCGGAAACGTTGACGGGCGCGCAGTTCATCCCCGACTCGGGCTGGCCGTGGGCCGCGAAATGCTTGAGCGTCGCGATCAGCCGGTTTTTATTGTTGAATTCGGCGTCGCCCTGAAAGCCGCGGACGGCGGCGATGCCCATCCGCGAAACGAGATAGGGATCTTCGCCGAAGGTCTCCTCGACGCGGCCCCAGCGAGCGTCGCGGGCGACGTCGACGACCGGCGTCAGCGCCTGGTGCGCGCCGCGGAGCCGCGTTTCCTCGGCCGTCATCGTGTAGAGCCGCTCGACGAGCTCCGGGTTGAAGGTCGCTCCGAGCGCGATCGGCTGCGGGAAGCTCGTCCCGTCGGCGGCGGCCTGTCCGTGCAGGCATTCCTCGTGAAAGATCACCGGAATGCCGAGCCGGCTCTGCTCGATAAAGAATTTCTGGATGGCGTTGGTCAGTTCGGCCTGCCCGCGGGCGTTTTTGCCGTTCCACGGCGCGGCGGGCGTGCTGCCCGCGTCGCTCGGCCGGCCGACCTGCCCGATGCCGTGGCCGTGTTTGAAGTGTTTTTTCGCGACCTTTTCGTCGAAATCGCCGCCCGCGTCGAGCAGCTTCGTATTTTTTTCCTGCCAGACGCACATCATCTGGGCGGCTTTTTCCTCGAGCGTCATCCGCGCCAGCAGATCTTTGACCCGTTTCGGGACGGACAGTTTCGGGTTTTTATAATCGACGGTCTCGCCTTCTTTCGAAGGCTTACCGGCTAAACTCTTTTTCTTCATAAACTTACGGCGTGTCTTCCGGCTGCCGGCGGCATCTGAAAAATTAAATTCCGAATGAATACAAAACGAAAATCCGATTCAATATTTGTTGTTGCCTGCAACAAAATAACAGAAAACTCCTAAATAACCAAATAAAAAACGCCGATAAATAAAGAAAATAAAAACGAAATATTTCCGTTCAGGCGACCGGCGGCGCGACGAAGTGCTGCTGCAGGATGAGGGCGATCGAGCCGCGCAGGCGCGGGTAGGCCTGATCGTTGGTCGGGATGATCCGGGTTTTCGTGTGGAGCGGATTTTTCTCCTCAACCGCCTGAATAATAATGGGTTCGATCTTTTCCCAGACGCGCGTGATCTCGCCGACGCAGACGATCAGGCTCGGCGCGAGGCTGGTGATCAGCATCGCGATCCCGATTCCCAGATAATGCGCCATCCGCTCGACCGATTCGACGGCCTTGGCGTCGCCGAGCTCGTAGAGCCGGAGGACGTCGTCGAAGGTCGGCCGCATCGAATCGTCCGTTTTACGGCCGTTCTGCGACTTGACCGTCGTCTCCGAATAGTAATCGACGGTCGCCGAGTTCGACGCGTAAACCTCCCAGCAGCCGCGATTCCCGCAGCTGCAGAGCGGGCCGTTTTCGTTGATCGAGATATGCCCGAATTCGCCGGCCATCCCGTTGACGCCGGTCAGCAGCTGATCGTTGGCGATGATTCCGGTGCCGATCCCTTCGGAAACCGTCAGGGCGATCAGATCGTGGACGCCCTCGGACTGTTTGCCGAACCATAACTCGAACAGCGCGCACGAGTTGGCACCGTTGTCGACTTCCACCGGGAGGTTCGTTTCGGTCTCGAGAAAATCCTTGAAATTGACGTTTCGCCAGCCGAGATTGGGCGCGAAAACGAGCTTGCGGCTCTTTCTTTCGACGCGTCCCGGGACGCCGACGCCGATCCCCTCGCAGAAAATCTGCGGGTGCGAATCGCGCATTTTTTTGATCTTCCGGGCGAGCACCGTCAAAAATTCCTCGGCGCTTTCGAGCGTCGGCAGGGAATCCTGGGTGATGAAGTTGGCGTTCAGGTCGGTCAGCGCGATCGTCGTCAGCTTCGGCCGGACGTCGACCCCGATGATGCCGGCCCGTTCGCTGTTCAGATGGAGGAACCGCGGTTTGCGGCCGCGCGGCAGATGACCCAGCGCGCCTTCCGTAATCCATTGTTCTTCAATGAGTTGTTCGATAATCAGCGAGACCGTGCTGCGCTGCAGATCGGTCAGGCGCGCGAGATCGGCGCGCGAAATCGGCTGTCGCGTGCGAATCAGGTTCAGAATGATCCGGCGATTGATGTCGCGCGCCGTCTCGCTCTTAGCGACCTGAAAATTCGAAAGGTTGATTTTCCGCATAACCGATAATAATCACTTATGTTTATCTAACGATACATCAAAGTTCGTAAACGCCAAAGGCGGCCGGCCGCCGGTTTTTCCGGCCGGCGCGTCTTTTTAATGATAAAAAATATCCTCCCGATCAACAAATTATATTGACAAGCAGCGGGGATGGGTATATTGTTGTGGGGTCGAACTAAATCAAAGATCGCCGATTCCAGGGAAAATTTGGGGCCGAATCGTTTGAACCGCGCCGGTTTTTAGCGCCGTTCGATCAAATGCCTGTCAGGTTTAAGAAAAATCCGCAGACGCGAGTGCGATTCGGATCGGTTCAATAAATCTATCAAATAAATATCTGCATAACAAAGGAGAAAGGAAATGTTTCGTTTCAGCAAATCAAGAACAAAAAAAATAAAAAACATCGTTTCCGCGCTCGACGAACGGCCGGCCGACGCGTCAGGCTTCGCGCCGTCCGGCGACGGCCGTCAGAAACCCGCGAGCTCTTGGCGGAGCAGATCGATCACGGCTTCATCGCTCGCCTTTTTATTGGCATTATTGGTTTTACCAATTCTGGTCAACGCGCAGGTTCTGTACGGCTCGCTGACGGGCAACATCACGGATCCGAAAGAGGCTTTCATTCCCGGGGCGAAGGTCGAGATCACGAACGTCAACACGGGCGTTATGAAAACCGTGACGACCGACGACCGCGGCTCGTTTCTGATCAACGACCTCCAGCCGGGTGTTTATAAAGTCGTCGTTTCGCTCAGCGGATTCAAGTCTTTGCTGAGAGACAACATTCAGGTCAACGCCAACGCCGTGACCCGCCTCGACGCGCAGCTCGAAACCGGCGACGTCAAGGAAACCGTGACGGTCAACGCGGACGCCGCCGACGTCCTCCAGACCGACCGGGCCGACGTCAGCACCACGCAGTCCTCGCGGCAGGTCAACAATCTGCCGCTGACCGGCAGTACCGGCCGCAACTACCAGAGCCTGATGCAGATCGTTCCGGGTGCGGTGCTGGTCGGCGAACAGAACTCGGCCGCCGGCAGCCCGCAGCGCTCGATCTCGTTCAACGTCAACGGCGTTTCCCGGCTCCAGAACAACACCCGCATCGACGGCGCGAGCGTCGTCTATCCGTGGCTGCCGACGAACACGGCCTACGTCCCGACGGCCGAAGCCATTCAGGAAGTCAACGTCGCGACCAACGCCTTCGACGCCGAACAGGGTCAGGTCGGCGGCGCGGCGATCAACGTCAGCCTCAAGTCGGGCACCAACGATCTCCACGGCGCGGGCTGGATCTACAACACGAACAGCACTTTCGGCAAGGCCCGCAACTATTTTCAGACGACGCCCAAACCGAACAAGGACATCCTGACGCAGTACGGCTTTGCGGTCGGCGGCCCGATCTACTTCCCGTCGTTCGGCAAGGACGGCCCGGGCATCTGGAGCGGAAAAAATAAACTGTTCTTCTTCGTTGATTACGAAAAAACCACGCGCCGGCAGCTTTCGCGGCTCAACACCGTCTCGATCGCCCCGGCCGTTCTCCGGCCGTCGGCCGGCGGAGTCGATTTCAGCAGCACCGGCACGATCATCTACGATCCGGCGTCGAACCCCGACCCGGCCCTGCGGACGCCCTTCCCGAACAACATCATCCCGCTCAACCGGATCGACATCGGCGCGATCGAGCTGATCCGGCTGATGCCGCTGCCGAACCTGCCGGGCTTCGCGAACAACTTCGTCTCGCGCGGAACCGCCGAGTTCGACCGGACGAACTTCGACACCAAGATCAACTTCAACCCGAGCGAAAAAATGCAGATGTGGGGACGCTTCAGCTATTCGCCGACGCTCATCACCGAGCCGCCGCTGCTCGGCGAGGCCGGCGGCGACGCGCTCAACGGCGGCCAGCTCGGCACGGCTCCCGGCAAAGTCTATGTCGCGAGCATCGGCGGAACCTACACGTTCTCGTCGAGCGTCGTGCTCGACGCGGTCGTCGGCTACACCCGCCAGCATCTCGGCGCGGAATTCGATCTCGACGACAACTTCAGTCTCGAAACGCAGCGCATCCCGGGCACCAACGGGCCCGACCGCCTGCAGGCCGGCATCGCCTCGTTCCAGGTCAACGGCTGGGCGAATATGGGCAATCCGAACACCGGCAACCCGTTTCTCTTCCGCGACAACCAGTACACGCTGGCGGCCAATCTCTCGTGGCTCAAAGGCGCGCATTCCTTCCGCTTCGGGCTCGATTATCAGGACCAGCAGATCAACCACTTCCAGCCGCAGGGCGGCACGTTCCAGACGGTCCGCGGCACGTTCCAGTTCAACGGCAACGCGACCGCGCTGCAGAACGGCGCGGCGGCCAACTCCTTTAACGCGTGGGCGGCCTTCCTGCTCGGTCTGCCGAACGCGGCCGGCAAGGTCGATCAGCTCCGCAACCCGAACTCCGTGTATATGAAGACCTACGCGCTCTATGCGCGCGATCACTGGCAGGTCAACCGCAACCTGACGCTCAACTACGGCCTGCGCTGGGAAATCTTCCCGTTCCCGACCAAGGACAATACCGGCGTCAACCGCTTCGATCCCGACACCGGTCAGGTCATCACCGGCGGTCTGAGCGGCGTGCCGAAGGACACGGGCGCGAAATCCGGTTTCGGTAAATTCCTGCCGCGCATCGGCGTCGCTTACCGGATCGGCGACAAAACGGTGATCCGCGGCGGTTTCGGCCAGTCGTCCGACCCGCGGCCGTTCATCGATTTCCGCAACGCCTACCCGGTCGTCAACGCCTGGGCGATGCCGGCGATCATCTTCAACGGCGTGACCAACGCCTACATCCCGGTCACCAACTTCCGGCAGGGTCTGGTCAACACCAGCATCGCGCCCAACCTGAACGCCGGCATCATTCCGCTCCCGGCCAACTCCGGCACGACGACCTTTCCGAAAACGCCGATGCGGAAGGTCATCAACTCGTTCAACGTGATCGTCGAGCGCCAGCTGCCGTGGAAATTCAAGGGCAGCCTCGGCTATGTCGGCACGCGCGTGATCGGGCAGATGGGCTTTATCAACATCAACGCCAGCGCCCCCGGAACCGGCACCGCCGGCCGGCCGCTGTTCGTCAGGTTCGGTCTAGCGCAGGACATCAACGAGATTATGCCCTACGGCGACACGACCTACGATTCGATGCAGATGACGCTTATGCGCCGGTTCGGCGGCTCGACCGTCGGGATGGCCTACACGTGGTCGAAGGCGATCAACTACGCCGACAACGACGCCAACCCGAGAATCCAGTATCTGCCGGCCAAAGAGCTCAATCGCGGGCCGGCCGGCTACGACCGGACGCATAACCTCCAGATCTACGGGGTTTACGATCTGCCGTTCGGCAAGGGCCAGCAATGGGCCAGCTCGGGCGTCCTCGGCGCCATCTTCGGCGGCTTCCAGCTCAACGGCGTGGCGAGCATTATGAGCGGCACGCCGATCACGATCGTTCAGGGCAACGGGTTCAACCTGAACGCGGCCGGCAGCGGGCAGGTTCCGGATCAGATCCTGACGACGGTCAACATTCCGGGCGGTATCGGGGTCGGAAATCCCTACTTCGACCGCAACGCCTTCGCGATCGTCAACATTCCGACGACCGGCACGCAGCGCTTCGGCACGGCCGGCCGGAACAACATCCGCGGGCCGGGCTTCTTTAACATCGACCTCGGTCTGTTCCGGACGTTTTCGATCACCGAAACGATCAAGGTCCAGCTCCGGGCCGAAGCTCTCAACGCCCTCAACCACGCTAACTTCGCGAACCCGCAGGGCGACATCAACAACTCGAATTTCGGTTACATCACCTCGACGACCGGAACGGGTGAACGCAATATGCGCTTTGCGCTGCGCATCACCTTCTAAACTGAATCGGGTGGAGTGCAGCTCTTTCGGGCTGCACTCTTTTTTTCGTCGGCTTACGTTTATGAAAAAGATTTTTTCGGGATTTTTTTTCTGTAATTTACCTCTGATCGTCCTATTTACCGCGTGGGCGGCCGTTAACGCTCAACCGACATCGATTCCCCGTCTTCAGAAACAGGGCTCCGCGACGCAGCTCATCGTCCGCGACAAGCCGTTTCTGATCCGCGGCGGCGAGCTCGGCAATTCCAGCTCGTCGAGCGTCGAATATATGCGGCCGGTCTGGGAAAAACTCGCGAAAATGAATCTCAACACGGTGCTCGTCCCGTTCTACTGGGAATTGATCGAGCCCGAGGAGGGAAAATTCGACTTCGCGCTCGTCGACGCGCTGATCGAAGACGCCCGCCGAAACAACCTGAAAATCGTCCCGCTCTGGTTCGGGTCGTGGAAAAACAGTATGTCCTGCTACGCGCCGGCGTGGGTCAAGACGAACCAGAAACGCTTTCCGCGCGCCGCGGGCCGCGACGGCCGCGGGATGGAGATAATGTCGCCGTTCGGCGAGGAGAACGTCGCCGCCGACGCCCGCGCCTTTCGCGCTCTGATGAAACATCTCCGGGAATTCGACGGGCGCGACAACACGGTGATCCTCGTGCAGGTCGAAAACGAGATCGGGATGATCCCCGACGCGCGCGACCGGAGCGCGCTCGCCGACCGGCTTTACAACGGTCCGGTCCCGGCCGAATTGATGAATTATCTGGCGGCCAACCGCGAACGGCTGATTCCCGAATTTCGCGAGGTCTGGGCCGCCAATGGTTTCAAAACGAAGGGCACGTGGGAAGAGGTCTTCGGCGCGGGCGCCGGCACCGAAGAGATTTTTATGGCGTGGCATTTCGGGCTTTACACGAACCGCGTCGCCGCCGCCGGGAAAGCCGAATACCCGCTGCCGATGTACGTCAACGCCGCGCTGATCCGGCCGAATTACCGGCCCGGCCAGTATCCGAGCGCCGGCCCGCTGCCGCATCTGATCGACGTCTGGCGGGCGTCCGCGCCGCAGATCGATTTTCTCGCGCCCGACATTTATTTTCCGAACTACGCCGAATGGACGCGGAAATTCGACCGTTCGGGCAACCCTTTGTTCGTTCCCGAGATCCAGTTCAACGCGATGAGCGGCGTCAACGCGCTCTACGCGGCCGGCGCGCACGACGCGATCGGCTTCAGCCCGTTCTCGATCGAGAACGGCGAGCCGGAAAACGGCGAAACGCTCCGCGCCGCTTACGACGTTTTACGACAGCTCGAACCTTTGCTGATCGCCAATCAGGGCAAGGACACGATGATCGGCCTGCTCGCCGAAACCGCCGAGCAGCGCCAGCCGCAGCGTTTTTACTTTAACGGCTACGCGCTCAACGTCACTTACGAGCGGTCGGCCAATGTGCCGAACACGGCGGTTCCGCCGGCGGGCGGGCTGGTCGTCGCGCTCGGCAAAGACGAGTTCCTGTTCGCCGGCACCGGCTTCGTGACGACCTTCGAGCCCGACGGTCCGGGCGACCCGCTCGTCGGGATTCTTTCGGCCGAGGAAGGCCGCTTCGAAAACGGCCGCTGGATCGGCGGCCGCCGGCTCAACGGCGACCAGACGCATCAGGGGCGACATATTCGTCTGGAAACGGGCAAATTTTCGATTCAAAAAGTAAGATTGTATCGGTACCAATAATTTGTCCGAAAGGTCAGGCGTATGCAGATGTTCAGAAAAAGCTTCAAAATTTGTCCGTTCTTACTGTTGATTATCGTTTTTATGACCGGCGCGCAGGCCCAAACCAAAGAGATTGCCTTCACGATCGACGATCTGCCGCTCAACGGCCCGCCGATCGGCGTCGAGCGTCTGCGGAAAATGACCGCCAAACTTTTGGCCGTCGTCGAAAGAAACCGGATCCCGATGGTCGGCTTCGTCAACGAAGGACTGCTCTACGCGCCGAACGAGACCGACGCGCGGATCGCCGTCCTGAAAATGTGGACCGACGCCGGGCTCGAGCTCGGCAACCACACTTTTTCGCATCTCGGTTTCCAAAACGCTTCGCTCGCGGATTTCGAGGACGATTTCATCCGCGGCGAGAGCGTCACGAAAATGCTGATGAAGCCGAACAAGATCCGTTATTTCCGGCATCCGTTCCTGCAGATGGGCGCGACGCGCGAGCTCGAGGACGCGTTTCGAAAATTCATCGGCGAGCGCGGCTATACGGCCGTGCCGGTGACGATGGACACGCTGGACTGGATGTTTCTGGCGTCGTACGCCAAGGCGCTGAACGAAAACGACCGGGATTTTAAGGAAAAAGTGACGGCCGAATATCTGAAATTCGTCGGCCTGAAGATCGATTCGAGCGAAAAAATCGCCGGCGAGCTGTTCGGGCGGAGCGTCAAACATATTCTTCTGCTCCACGTCAACGAGCTCAACGCCGATAATTTCGAGGCGCTGGTCGAGATTTTCAAACGGAAAGGCTATCGCTTCGTCACCGTCGAAGAGGCGCTCCGGGACGAGATCTATCGCTTCCCCGACAACTACGCGCCGACCTCGGACTGGCTCAGTCACTGGGCTTCGAGCAAGGGCAAAAAATTCGAGACTCCGCGGCCGCCGGAGTTCGTGCAGAAGATTTATCAGGGAAAATGAGAGTCGCTAAACTGCTACAAACACTTCTTTTGACGGCGCTTCTGCTGGCGTCGTCGTCGGTTCTGACGAAAGCCGACGACGGTTACCGCCTGTGGCTGCGATACGACGCGCTGCCGGCCGGGAATGCCGCACTCTACCGGCCGCGCGTCGCTTCGCTCGACATCGGCGGCGATTCGGCGACGGCCGCCGCGATCCGTGACGAGCTGAAAACCGGCCTCGGCGGCCTGCTCGGCGCGGAAATTCCGCTTTCCGGTAAATTGAACGACGGCGCGGTGCTCGCCGGCACGCCGCAGAATTCGCCGGCGATCGCCGCTTTGAAGCTGCCGCTCGCCGATCTCGGCGACGACGGCTTCGTCATTCGCTCGGTCAGGATCAAGGGCAAAAACGTGACGGCGATCGCCGCCCGGAGCGAGCTCGGCGCGCTCTACGGCGCGTTTCATTTCCTGCGGCTCGTCCAGACGCTGCAGCCGATCGCGAATCTGAACGTCACGGAAAAACCGAAGATCGCGCTCCGGATGCTCAACCACTGGGACAACCCGGACGGCTCGATCGAGCGCGGCTACGCCGGCAAATCGCTCTGGAACTGGGCCGAATTGCCTGAGAAAATCGACCCGCGGCTGCGCGACTACGCGCGCGCCGACGCCTCGGTCGGGATCAACGGCGCGGTCCTCAACAACGTCAACGCGAGCGCACAGATTTTAACCGCCGAATACTTGAAAAAGGTCGCGGCGATCGCCGCCGTCTTCCGGCCCTACGGGATCAGGGTTTTTCTTTCGGCCCGCTTTTCCGCGCCGATCGAGCTCGGCGGGCTGAAGACCGCCGATCCGTTCGACGCGGGCGTCAAAAAATGGTGGCGCGACAAGGCCGACGAGATTTACGGCCTGATCCCCGACTTCGGCGGTTTTCTCGTCAAGGCCAACAGCGAGGGCCAGCCCGGACCGCGGACCTACGACCGGACGCACGCCGACGGCGCGAACCTGCTCGCGGCGGCCGTCGCGCCGCACGGCGGCATCGTCATCTGGCGGGCGTTCGTCTACGATATGAAGCCCGGCTACGACCGCGCCGGCGCGGCCTACGAGAATCTCCGGCCGTTCGACGGCAAATTCGCACCGAACGCGCTCCTGCAGGTCAAGAACGGGCCCGTCGATTTCCAGCCGCGCGAGCCGTTTCACCCGCTTTTCGGCGCGATGCCCAAGACGCAGGTGATGCCCGAATTTCAGATCACGCAGGAATATCTCGGCTTTTCGAACCATCTCGTCTTTCTCGCCGAAATGTGGCGCGAGGTGCTTTCGTCCGACACCTACGCGAAGGGCCGCGGCTCGACCGTCGCGCGCGTCGCCGACGGCAGTCTTTTCCGTCAGAAGCTGACGGCCGTCGCCGGCGTCGCCAACACGGGCTCGGACCGCAACTGGACCGGCCACGATTTTCTGCAGGCCAACTGGTACGCGTTCGGCCGGCTGGCGTGGAACCACGAGCTTTCGCCGGCCGCAATCGCCGGCGAATGGATCAAAATGACGCTCACGCGCGAACCGGCGGCGGTCGCGCGGATCGCCCGACTGATGCTCGGCTCGCGCGAGGCGCTGGTCGATTATATGACGCCGCTCGGCCTTCATCACCAGATGTGGGGCGGCCATCATTACGGCCCCGCGCCGTGGTGGAATTCCTACAGCCGCGACGACTGGAACCCGACCTATTTCAATAAGGCGGCGGCCGACGGCATCGGCTTTGACCGGACGAAGACCGGCAGCGACACGGTCAGCCAGTATTTTCCGCCGGTCCGCGACGAGTTTTCGAACCTGAAAACGGTGCCCGACAAATATCTGCTCTGGTTTCACCACGTCCCGTGGACCTACCGGATGCGTTCGGGCCGGACGCTGTGGGACGAGCTCGCGCTCCGCTACCAGCGCGGTGTCGACTGGGCGCGGAACGCCCGCCGTGAATGGGACGCCGTGAAGGGCGCGATCGACGACGAGCGTTTTCGGGCCGTCGCCCGCAAGCTCGCGATCCAGGAGCGCGACGCCGTCTGGTGGAAGGACGCGAGTCTCAGCTATTTCCAGACATTTTCAAAGCTGCCGCTGCCGGCCGGCGTCGAAAAACCGGCGCGGACGCTCGAAGAATATAAAAAGATCGACCTGCTCGACGATTTCGCGCGCGGCATCGGAAGCTTCGACGAGAATCACAAATAAGCGGTCGAAAGGAGTCAGGGGTTATTATTTAATCGAGGTTTTTATGATCAACAACATCGCAGTCAAACGGAACGGCAATCCGGCTTATCTGACCGAGCGGGCGGCGCTCCGGCGGTGCGTCGAGGAAGTCGTCGATCAGACGCCGGTGATCGACATTCACACGCACCTTTACGCGCCGGAATTCGAAGGCCTCAATCTCTACGGCATCGACGAATTGCTGACCTATCACTATCTCGTCGCCGAGATGTTTCGCTACGCCGACGTCCGGCCCGAACAATTCTGGAGTCTGACCAAGAAAGAGCGCGCCGCGCTCGTCTGGCGGACCCTGTTCGTCGAAAACACGCCGCTCTCGGAGGCGTCGATCGGCGTGCTGACCGTTCTGAACGCGCTCGGGATCGATCCGAACACGACCGATCTCGAAGAAATCCGCCGTTTTTTCGAAGCGCAGGAGCCGGTCGCGCACGTCGGCCGGATCTTCGAGATCGCCGGCGTCGGCGACGTCGTGATGACCAACGACCCGCTCGATCCGCAGGAAACGAAAATCTGGGACCGGCAGCTTCCGCCGAATTCGCGGTTTCACGCCGCGCTCCGGATGGACCGGATCCTCAACGACTGGGCCGCGGCCGCCCGCGCGATCAGCGAAGCGGGCTTTGCCGTCGATCCGGAATTATCCGCCGAATCGATTTGCGAGACCCGTCGTTTTCTCGACCGCTGGATCGCGAAAATGAAGCCGCTCTATATGGCGGTTTCGCTGCCCGACGATTTCGGCTACTTTGCCGACGACGCGCGCAACCGGCTGATTCGAGAGGTGGTTCTGCCGACGGCCGCAGAACACGGGCTGCCGTTCGCGCTGATGGTCGGCGTGCGGCGCGGCGTCAATCCGGCGCTCCGGGCGGCCGGCGACGGCGTCGGGCGCGCGGACGTCAAATCGCTCGAAAAGCTCTGCGCGGAAAACCCCGGCGTCCGTTTTCTGGCGACGTTCCTGGCGCGCGAAAACCAGCACGAGCTCTGCGTTTCGGCGCGTAAATTCAGCAACCTGATGCCGTTCGGCTGCTGGTGGTTTCTGAACAATCCGTCGATCGTCGGCGAAATCACGCGCGAGCGGATCGAGCTTCTCGGGACGAGCTTTATCCCGCAGCATTCGGACGCGCGGGTGCTCGAACAGCTCATCTACAAATGGAGGCATTCGCGGCGGATCATCGCCGAAGCGCTCGCCGAAAACTACGAAAAACTGCTCGGCAGCGGGCGGTTCGTGACGAAAAAAGAGATCGAAAGAGACGTCGCGCAGCTGTTCGCGGGCAATTTCCAAAAATGCATCAAACCCTTGACGAACGAAATCGCGGCGGAAAACAATGGCTGAAAACATCACCGATCTGACCGGACGGACGGCCGTCGTGATCGGCGCGACCTCGGGCCTCGGCCGCGTGATCGCGCGCGGTCTGGCGCGGGCCGGGGCGCGGGTCGTGCCGGCGGGCCGGCGCGGGCCGCTCGTCGCGGAAGTCTGCGGCGAGATCCGCGCGGCCGGCGGCGCGGCGCTCGAAGCGACGGTCGACGTTTCGCGGCCGGATTCGATCAAGGCCCTGCGCGAAACCGTCTGCGGGCATTTCGGCGGCGTCGACATTCTCGTCAACGCGGCCGGCGTCACGGCCCGCCGGCCGACCGCCGACGTGACCGACGACGACTGGAACGCGATTCTCGACGCGAATCTGACCGGGATGCTGCGCGCGTGCCGCGAATTTTACGGGCCGCTCAAACAAAGCGGGCGCGGGCGGATCGTCAACATCGCGTCGCTCTCGTCGTTCGTCGCCTTTCACGAAGTCGCCGCCTACGGCGTGTCGAAAGCGGGGGTCCTCGCGCTGACGCGGAGCCTCGGCAGCGAATGGGCCCGCGACCGGATCAACGTCAACGCGCTCGTCCCCGGCGTTTTTCGGACCGCGCTCAACGCGGAACTGCTCGACAATTCCGAACGCGGCCGCGAATTGCTGATGCGGACGCCGATGAAGCGTTTCGGCGACCCGGAAGAGCTCGTCGGCGCGGCTGTCTTTCTCGCCTCCGACGCGGCGTCGTTCGTCACCGGCCAGTTCATCGCCGTCGACGGCGGCTTTCTCGCTTCGGGAGTCAATAGTTGATTTCGGATTTCGGATTTCGGATTTCGGATTTTTTTTTGATGAGGCGCCGTGGTTTGCTGTCAGGTTTACCGGTCAGGTATCGGGCATTTTTTGAAAATCGCTGAAAATTCGAAGCCGGCGGCGCGGTTGCCAAACATCGAACCGGAATTTATAAAAAGATTATGAAGAATCATCGTTCTTTCACCGCTTTTTTATTGCTTTTTTCGATCGTCCTCGGGATCGCTCCGGCCGGGCGCGGCGCGTTTGCGCAGACCGCGCCGCCGTATCGAAATCCGAAGCTTTCGTTCGAGCGGCGCGTCGACGATCTTGTCGGGCGGATGACGCTCGAAGAAAAGATCTCGCAGATGCAGAACGCGGCCGCCGCGATCCCGCGGCTCGGCGTGCCCGAATACGAATGGTGGAACGAGGCGCTGCACGGCGTCGCGCGCGCCGGCGTCGCGACCGTCTTCCCGCAGGCGATCGGGATGGCCGCGACGTTCGACGACAATTTGATCTTTCGGGTCGCCGACGCGATCTCGACCGAGGCCCGCGCCAAGCATCACGAAGCCGTCCGGCAAAATGATTTCGGGCGTTACAAGGGCCTCACGTTCTGGAGCCCGAACATCAACATCTTTCGCGATCCGCGCTGGGGCCGCGGGCAGGAAACGTGGGGCGAAGACCCGTTTCTGACCGGCAAACTGGCGACCTCGTTCGTCAAAGGACTGCAGGGCGACGACCCGAAATACCTGAAAGTCGTCTCGACCGTCAAGCATTTCGCCGTTCACAGCGGCCCCGAGCCCGAACGCCACACGTTCGACGCGCGGGTTTCCGAGCGCGATCTGCGCGAGACTTATCTGCCCGCTTTCCGGACGACGATCCTCGACGGCAAAGCATCGGGCGTGATGTGCGCCTACAACCGGCTCGACGGCCTGCCGGCCTGCGCGAGCGACAAGCTGCTGGTCGACATCCTGCGCGGCGAATGGAAATTCACGGGCCACGTCGTTTCCGACTGCGGCGCGATCGACGACATCTACATCCGCCATAAATTCCTCAAGACCGAGGCCGAAGCGAGCGCGCTCGCCGTCCGGAAAGGCACCGATCTGACCTGCGGCCGGGAATACAAAGCGCTCGGCGAGGCCGTCAAAGCGGGCCTCATCGACGAAAAAGAGATCGATGCGGCCGTCAAACATCTGATGATGATCCGTTTTCGTTTGGGTATGTTCGACCCGCCCGAAATGGTCAAATACGCGCGGATTCCGTTCTCGGAAAACGACACGCCGGCGCATCACGCGCTCTCTTTGCAGGCCGCGCGCGAATCGCTCGTCCTTTTGAAAAACGACAAAAACCTGCTGCCGCTCCGGAAGGATTTGAAAACGCTCGCCGTGATCGGCCCGAACGCCAACGACGCGGAGGTGCTTTTGGGCAATTACAACGGCCAGCCGTCGGTCTCGGTGACCGCGCTCGAGGGCATCCGCGAAAAAGTTTCGCCGCAGACGAAAGTCCTTTATTCGCAAGGGATGTATCCGACCGGCATCAACTTCGAGCCGATTGCGGAAGACGCGCTCGCGAACGGAAATCTGAAAGGTCTGAAGGCCGAATATTTCAACAACCGCGATTTTTCCGGCCCGCCGGCGCTCGTCCGCACCGACGCGCGCGTCGATTTCAACTGGGGCTCGCTGAGTCCGGCCAAAGAAGTCGTCGTCGACAATTTCTCCGTTCGCTGGACGGGCCGGCTGACCGCGCCCGAAACCGGCCGGTTCCAGCTCGGCTGGCGCGGCAACGGCGCGATCCGGATCTATCTCGACGACCAGCCCGTGATCGAAGAAACGCAGAACCGGCGCACCAAAAATCTTTCGAAAGAGCTCGATTTCGTCGCCGGAAAAACCTACGACGTCCGCGTCGAATACGTCGAAAACGCCAATCATTACGCCTCGTCGCGGCTCGTCTGGTCGCCGCCGTCGGCGCCCGCGCGATTGCGGCAGGACGCGCTCGACAAGGCCCGGCAGGCGGACGCGGTCGTGATGGTGATGGGCATTTCGCCGGTCGTCGAGGGCGAGGAAATGGACATCAAAACCGAAGGCTTTCGCGGCGGCGACCGGACCGACATCGCGCTCCCGAAGCCGCAGGAAGACCTCATCAAAGATATTCAGGCGCTCGGGAAACCGGTCGTGCTCGTGACGATGGGCGGCAGCGCGCTCGCGCTCAACTGGGAAAACGAGAACCTGCCGGCGATCATCCACGCGTGGTATCCGGGCCAGTTCGGCGGGACGGCGATCGCCGACGTCATCTTCGGCGACTACAATCCGGCCGGCCGGCTGCCGGTCACGTTCTACAAATCCGTCGACGATCTGCCGCCGTTCGACGATTACCGGATGGACGGCCGCACCTATCGCTATTTCAAGGGCGCGCCGCTCTACCCGTTCGGCTACGGTCTGAGCTATTCGAAATTCGAATATTCGAACCTCAAGCTGAAAAACCGGATCAAACCGGGCGAGAGCCTGATCGTCACGGCGACCGTCAAAAACACGGGTAAAACGGCGGGCGACGAGGTCGTTCAACTTTATCTCTCGGATTCGGCGGCGTCCGTTCCGGTCCCGCTCCGCAATCTCGCGGGCGTCGAACGGATCAACCTGAAGCCGAACGAATCGCGCGTCGTCGCGTTCACGCTCACGCCGCGCCAGATGTCGGTGATTCTCGACAACGGCAAACGCGTCATCGAACCCGGCGATTTCACGGTCGGCGTCGGCGGCGGCCAGCCCGGCTTTGCGAGCGGCGTCACCGGCAAATTCTCGGTCGCCGGCCGGACATTCGAAATCGCCGGGCCCTAAAAGTTTAGAGTTCCGCCTTCAGGCGGCTTAAAGTTCGCGGTCGAACAATTTCAACGGCGAAGGTTAAGCCGCCTGAAGGCGGAACTCTAAACCCGTCGGTTCATTTTTCGAACGGTTCGAGATGCGAAAAGACGGTCGCGTAGGGGATTTTTTCGGCGATTTCGCGCTCGATCCGGTCGGCGATCGTGTGGACGCGCTCGATCGACCAGTCGTTCGGGAATTGAATGTCGACGTAAAAGAATTTTTTCGTGCCCGCCTGCCGCGAGCGGAAATTTTCGTAGGTGATGCCCTCGCGGGCCGCGTAGGTCTTGAGGATTTCCTCGGCCGCCGCCTGCATTTCCGGCTCGACGACCGTGTCCATCAAGCCGAGCACCGACCGTTTGATCAGGCTGAATCCGGTCCAGAGAATGTTGATCGCGACGAGAATCGCGATCACCGGATCGAGCCGCAGCCAGCCGGTCAGGCTGACCAGCCCGACGCCGACGATCACGCCGACCGACGTCCAGACGTCGGTCATCAGGTGATGTCCGTCGGCCTCGAGGACGAGCGAATGATGTTTTTTGCCGGTTTTGATGAGGATTCCGGCGACCGCGAAATTGACGACCGTCGCCGCGCCCGAAACCACCAGACCGATGCCGAGCTGCTCTAAAGGCTGCGGCGCGAGCAGTCTTTGAACCGCCGTGTAGGCGATGCTCAGCGAGGCGATGAAGATCAGCGTGCCCTCGATCCCGCTCGAAAAATACTCGGCCTTGTCGTGGCCGAAGGCGTGTTCCTCGTCGGCCGGCTGGGCGGCGATTTTCAGCGTGAAAAGCGCGACGATCGCGGCCGCGAGATTGATCAGCGATTCGAGCGCGTCGGAAAGCAGGCCGACCGAGCCGGTGAAAAAATACGCGATCGCCTTGAGCGCGATCGTGACGACCGCCGTCGCGATCGAGAGCCAGGCAAACCGTGTCAGATTTTCTCTTTCCATCCCCTGGATTTTCTCACAAATTCCCGCTAATTAAAAAACTCCGCGCCTCTGCGGCTTTGCGGGAAACGCCGAGACTCGCTTTGAAGAATTACAAAGCGAAATCTGAGTTTTCCGGCAGAAGCGCAGAGGCGCGGAGTTTTACGAAATATCCCTATTTTTTCGCCGCTTTCGACGCCGGCCGCGCGACGGCGTACATTTCCGCGGCGATCCGGTCGCCGAGACCGTCCTTGTACATATCGAAATGCGAGCGGCCTTCGAGATATTCGATCTTCGCGTCGCTGCCGAGTTTTTTGAGCTCGGCGTCGAGCAGCCGGACGGCTTCGTCGAGATGGAAGGTGTCGGCCGTCCCGACCCAGATGTGGAGCTTGCCTTTGAGCTTCGGCCCGAGCGTCGCCCAGTTTTCGCGCAAAAGCCGCGAGATGTCGTACTTCTCCCACGATTTGGCGACCGCCTGGTCGATGACGCCGGTTTCGCGGTCGAAGATCCGCATCGGCTGGCCGTCGTCGCCCTTCGGCGAAAAGACCGCTTCGAACGACGAAAACTGGCCGCCGTAATAGCCTAAGACCGCTTCCTGCTGCGCGTACTGGCGAACCGACATAACCGGCATCCCGTTAAAGCGGACGAGGTTGTAATCCTTTTTGTCGTCGCCGAAATAGGCGTTTTGCGGCGGGTATTTCGTCAGGTCGGGACCGGTAAACGACCGAAAATCGACCGGATCGGGCGAGGTCGACCACGTTCCGCCGAAAAAGTCCGGGTGCGAGATCATCACCCAGAGCGACGACCAGCCGCCCGACGAATGGCCGGTCAGAAAGCGTCCCGACGGCCGCGCGTCCATCCTGAACCGCTTTTCGAGATACGGGATGAAATCGTTGACGAGCGCCGTGCCCCACGGGCCGTTGTTGGCCGAATCGGCGAAAACGTGATGACCGAGCGGGCAGTGCGCGTTCAGATACACGTAAATCATTTCGGGCCGCTTTTTCTCGGCCATCTGTTTTTGCAGATCGGCCGCGCCGCGCAAAGCCTTCAGATGATCGCCGCCGTAGCCGTGAATGCTGTAGACGGTCGGATATTTCGCCGATTTCGATTCGTCGTAATCCGGCGGCAGGACGACGCTCGCCTCCATCCGGATCGGCCGTCCCCAGAAGGCCGACAGCGTCGGGCTCTCGTATTCGACGACCTCGACGTTTTTTACCGGATTGACCCCGCGGGTCGGAATTTGCCCGGTCAGAACGATTTCCGTCGTGGCGGCCGGCATCGCGACTTTCGCGACCTTGCTGTAAAGATCGCCCGCGCCCGCGCCGTCGTAGGTGTAGGAATGATCGCGGTCGAGCAGCGCCATCAGCTGATATTCGCCGGGCGCGGCGGCCGAAAATTTCTGCGGGAACGAGAGCGCGTCGGCGTCGATCTCGACCGGCCGGTCGGCCGCGAGATTGCGAATTTCCGTGCCCGAAATATAGACCGCGTTCGGATTCGTGAAATCCGGCTCGATCGCGTCGAGCGGCTTCTGGCTGTTCGTCATAAAGATCAGCAGCCGTCCCGAAACCGGTTCTTTGACGAGCGCCGGGTCGATTTTGACGCGAAAACGCACGCCCTGCGCCGGCACGGCGCAAACGGCGCCGAGCAGCAGCAGAGAAAAAACGACGAGCGAGCGGAGAACGAAGATAGGCTTGTTTTTCATAATTTCGGTTTTATTATACGGGATTTCGCCCGCGCGGGATTCAAAAAAAAGCAAAACGCGAAGCGAACCGGGAGCGCCGGCCGAGATGCCGGCGCTGCAATGCGCTGCCGATAATTCTTTATCTCGTTGACGCTTTTATGGTAATCTTGATTGACGGCGCTTTTCCCGCGACTTGCGCGCCGGCCCCGTTCCCGCTTCATCCGTCAACTTTCGATAAATTATGAGCGAAGCCGTCGAATACGATCCGTCCGCCGTCGAGGCCGCGCCGCGCGCCGACGCGGCGGTCCGTTTCCGGCATATTCCGTCGCTCGACGGGATGCGCGCCGTCGCCGTGCTGCTCGTCGTCTTCTTTCACGCGATCCATATTCTGCCCGGACTGCAGCCGTATCTCAACGGCGGTTTCCTCGGCGTCGACGTGTTCTTCGTGCTCAGCGGCTTTCTGATCACGTCGATCCTTTTGCAGGAGTTCGACCGGACGGGCTCGATCAGCTTCAAAAACTTCTACGTCCGGCGCTTTCTGCGGCTGATGCCGGCCTACTGGCTCCATCTCGCGGTGCTGTTTCTGCTCGGCGGCGTGCTCTTTACGGCCGCCGAATCCGAAATTCTCTACGCGAACCATAATTTTCTCTACGCGTTCGCCTATCTGACCAACTGGCAGCGCGCGCTCAACGGCTCGGGCATCACCGGGCTTTTGAGCCATACGTGGTCGCTCGCGATCGAGGAGCAGTTTTATCTGTTCTGGGCCGGATTTCTCTTTCTGCTGCTGCGCCGTCTGAAACGGGCGCAGATCGTCGTCGCGGTCGCCGGACTGATCGGTTTGACGGCGTGGTTTCGCGCGTTTCGGTGGAACGGCACGATGTCGTTCGATTTTCTCTACAACGCATTCGACGCGCGGATGGACGCGCTGCTCGTCGGCTGTCTGGTCAGTATGCTCGTCTCGTGGCGGTTTCTGCCGAAAAAAATGCTTGCCTCGCGCGGTTTCGATCTCGCCGCGCTCGCCGCCGTCTTCGTCGTCGTCTTCATCCTCTTCAATCTCAGCGATTCGTTCTACTCGCCGTCTTTATATCTCGGCGGCTTCACCGTTTTCGCGCTCGCCGTGGGCGTCGTCGTGATGCGCCTCGCGACGCGAAAAGGCGATCCGTTCAGCCGTTTTCTCGAAACGCGCCCGATGGTCTGGATCGGCAAAACCTCCTACGGCATCTATCTCTGGCACAGCTTCGCGATCTCGTTCGTCCACAACTTCGACCTCTCGCCCGCCGTCAAGATGGCCGCCGCGCTCGCCATCACCTTCACCATTACCGCCGCCTCGTACTACCTGCTCGAAATCCCCTTTTTACGGCTGAAAAGCCGATTTCAATGATTTTCGGCCTTTGGTCTTTGATCTTTGGTCTTTGGTCTTCGATCTTCGTTTTCCCGACAAAAATCAAAGCCCAAAGCGACCAAAGCTCAAAACCAATCCGAAATCCGAAATCCGAAATCAGCTTGTTTTGCTCTGCACGCGGCGCAAAGCCTTGTAGGCCTGTTCGTAATTGGGTTGTTCGCGGAGCGCGAGGCCGTAATGCGCGGCGGCGTCGAGAAGACGGCCGCGTTTTTCGTAGACGTGGGCGAGATTGAAATGCGGGTAGGCGCGGGCGTCGTATCTGACGGCCTGAATCGCCAGCTTGAACCAGCGCACGCAGTCGTAATAATTGCCCTTCGCGATCAGATAGCTGCCGATGTCGTTGTAGGGATTTCCGAACGTCGCGTCGACGGCGATCGCCGCCAGACATTCGGCGATCGCGAGGTCGTAATTTCCCTGAAAACTGTAGGTCCAGCCAAGAAACGTATAGGCTTCGGCGGTCGGAAAAATCTCGATCGATTTCTTGTAAAGCCGGATCGCGCGGTCGTAATCGGCGGCCTGCTGCGCTTCGTAAGCCTCGTTGAAAAGCGCGACCGCCGCGCGTTTATCGGGATCTTTGATATTAGTTTCGAAAAACATCGCCGTCAGAAATTTTACCGTTTGATGCGGGAACGCGGCAAGATTTGCCCGAAAAATTCCGTCGCCGCTTTTATTCGAATCGGCGGATGAACGATCACCCGGATTTCGACGGGCGCAAAAACAGAAAAAAGCCCGGCCGCGGAAAATGCGCCGGGCTTCGATTTATGATGACGGCGTCAGCCTGCAAATTCGAACGAAAGACCGCCAAACTCCCGTCTCTTTATTATACACCCCGGAAACAACGGCTTCCCGCACCCGAAAAAATCCGAAATCCGAAATCCGAAATCCGAAATCGATTCATTTGCTTTCGCTGACCTTGAGGACGGCCAGAAACGCGTCCTGCGGGATTTCGATGCGGCCGGCTTTATCAGGTTTTGTCTTTTTCGTCGGCCCCGTCGCTCGGGTCTTTGCTTAAAATCCTTAAAGACTTTTCGCGGCTTTCGTTGATCTCTAAAAATTCGCTCGGATTGATGATCGACAGCGTTTCATCAATCAGCGGAAGCAAATTTTCAATAACGGGAACCTGATTGCTCGGCAAAAGCAGGATTGCGATCCGGCGATCCTGTAAATTCTGCTGATACCGCAAATTTTTGTCGGAAGTAATAAAGATGTCAAACTCCGCTTCGACTAGTTTTAAAAGCTCGCCGTTTTTTACGCCCGCCCAGCCCATTTCCTGAACGGTTTTGATTTCGCGCCCGGTCAAACGCTTTTTGACGATGTGCGGGACGCATTCGTCGATGATAATTTTCATGCGGCTTTTTTCAGATCGTCGAGGGATTGTTTGAAATACTCCAAAACCCGCACGGCCTGCTCGCGGCGCACGGTCGGAAAATTGTCCAAAAACTCATCGAGGGAAACGCCGACTTCCAAATTATCGAGCAACGCCGCGACCGGCACGCGCGTTCCCTCAAAAACCGGCACGCCGCTCAAAATATCCTGATCGACATTTATCGGTAAATCCTTTTCGATGATCATAGTTTTGTCTCAACTGAAATAATCTTCATCAAATCTTCGCATAAAACGCATCATTTTACCGGATATTATTTGGACTACTACCAAGCTCTATATTTGTTCTGGATTCTATAAATCCTATTTCTTCTGAAAAACACTGCATTATCTTAATATATGCTTCTTTAACAGATTTGGGATCTGGTACCTTAGCTTTACCATCTTTGCCCTTTTCGTCTTTACTAAACATTTCTTCCCAAGATGAATCCCAATTATTATTTGCTTCTTTTCTCCTTTCAAATTTCGTGCGTAGCTTAGCATCTTTTCCCCATCCAACAAAAGGCTCATAACATAAATTTACAAAATTCATACTGTATGTAAAAAAGTGGGATGAAAATAAAGGTTGTGCAAGATAAATTTCTTTATCAAGAGTTCTTTTCATTTTGATAACTTGCTCAGGAGTAAAGTCTTTCCAACATCCAACATAAGTAAAATAACAAAGTAAATCGTTTAATTGCGGGGCAATTTTGTCGTAGATTTCTAATCGCTTTTCGATAAGTTTTTGATTTCGCCATTGACGATGCTCAAATCTCTTGATGGCTTCATTCAATTTCCAAACCAAAATGCCAACCACAATTGGGGTTATTGCGCCAATAATTAGTTTAACTACTTCTAAGCTATTCCAAATAGGTTGTGATTCGTTTTGTATCATACTTTTATTTGCTTTCGCTGACCTTGAGGACGGCCAGAAACGCGTCCTGCGGGATTTCGACGCGGCCGACTTTTTTCATCCGTTTCTTGCCTTCCTTTTGCTTTTCGAGCAGCTTGCGTTTGCGCGTGATGTCGCCGCCGTAGCACTTCGCGGTGACGTCCTTGCGCAGCGCGCGCACGGTTTCGCGTGCGATCACCTTGCCGCCGATCGCCNNTTGCGCGAGATGTCGCCGCCGTAGCATTTCGCGAGGACGTTTTTGCCGGCCGCCTTGACGGTTTCGCGGGCGATCACCTTGTTGCCGATCGCCGCCTGGATCGGGACTTCGAAGAGCTGGCGCGGGATCAGTTCCTTCATCTTGGCGGTCACCGCGCGGCCCTTCGCGGCGGCCGTCGAGCGGTGGAGGATCAGCGCGAGCGCGTCGACCGGCTCGCCCGAGACGAGGACGTCGAGCTTGACGAGATCGCCTTCGCGGTAGCCCGAAAGATGATAATCGAGCGACGCGTAGCCGCGCGAGACGCTCTTTAAGCGGTCGTAGAAATCGAGCACGATCTCGTTGAGCGGCAATTCGTAAACGAGCATCACGCGGCTGTCGGTGACGTACTCGAATTTCTTCTGGATGCCGCGTTTTTCGTCCAAAAGCGGCAGGATGCCGCCGAGATACGCGTCGCTCGTTAAGATCGTCGCCTCGATAAAAGGCTCCTCGATCTTCGTGATCTTGCCGGTGTCGGGCATCTGCGAAGGGCTGTCGACCTCGACGGTTTCGCCGGCCGTCGTCGTCACGCGGTAGCGCACGCCGGGCGCGGTCGTGATCAGTTCGAGATTGAACTCGCGCTCCAGTCGTTCCTGGATGATCTCCATATGGAGCAGCCCGAGAAATCCGCAGCGAAAGCCGAACCCGAGCGCGGTCGACGATTCCGGCTCGTAGAAAAACGACGCGTCGTTGAGCCGGAGCTTGTCCATCGCGTCGCGCAAATCTTCATACTGCGCCGAATCGGTCGGATACAATCCGGCGAAGACCATCGGCTTGACTTCCTGAAAGCCCGGAAACGGTTCTTTCGTCGGATTCGCCGCCTCGGTGATCGTGTCGCCGATCTGGACGTCGGCGACCGTCTTGATCGACGCCGTCAGAAAGCCGACCTCGCCGACGCCGAGCTCATTGATCGGCGTCGGGCGCGGGCGGTTGACGCCGAGTGTTTCGACGAGATATTCGCGGCCCGTGTTGAAAAACTTGATCTTCGTCCCTTTCTTGAGCGTTCCGTCGATGACGCGGAAGAGGACGATCACGCCGCGGTACGAATCGTACCAGCTGTCGAAGATCAGCGCCTTGAACGGCGCGTTCGGGTCGCCTTTCGGCGGCGGAATCCTGGCGACGATCTGTTCGAGAATATCGCCGACGCCCGTGCCGGTTTTCGCCGAGGCGAGCACCGCATCGCTCGCGTCGAGGCCGATGATGTTCTCGATCTGCTCCTTGATCCGGTCGGGCTCGGCGCTCGGCAGGTCGATCTTGTTGAGGACGGGCAGCAATTCGAGATCGTTTTCGATCGCGAGATAGGTGTTCGCGAGCGTCTGCGCCTCGACGCCCTGCGACGCGTCGACGATCAGCAGCGCGCCCTCGCAGGCCGAGAGCGACCGCGAAACCTCGTACGAGAAATCGACGTGGCCGGGCGTGTCGATCAGGTTGAGAACGTAGTTTTCGCCGTCCTGCGTCTTGTAGTCGAGCCGGACGGCGTGAGCTTTGATCGTGATGCCGCGCTCGCGCTCGAGGTCCATATCGTCGAGGAGCTGGTCTTCCATATCGCGGTCGGCGACCGCGCCGGTCAGCTGCAGGATGCGGTCGGCGAGCGTCGATTTGCCGTGGTCGATATGGGCGATGATCGAAAAATTTCGGATTCTTTCAGGATTCATAAACTTACAAACACGATTTTCCGCAAAAATCGAAATATTAACAATAACAAATTTTCGCGCAAATTCGCACTTGCCGCCGGAAAACGATAATTTCCGCGATAATTTCCGATTTTTGAATCCGTTCCCGGAGGGCGGCCGAATATCGGCTGCAGCAAACGCTTTTTACCCCGCGGCCGGAACGTTCGATTCGTTTCGGCCGCGCGGCGGGAACGGAAAAAACTTTTCGCCGATGAGGGTAGTTTTTATTTTTTTACCGGGCAGGGGCAGAAAAATCAGGATTTACCGGCGAGAGATCGCCGCTTTTTCAGGAGAGAAAATGAGTATTAAAACTATTCGGCATAGATATCTTTCTGTGCTTTTTTTATTGGGCATAATTTTTACGGCCGGACTGACGGGCGTCAAAGCCGTCACGATTTACGGCGTCAACGCGACGAACCAGCTCGTCCGGTTCGATTCGGCGACGCCGGGCACGGTGACGACCGTCGGCGCGATTACGGGTCTGCAGGCGGGTGAAGACGTTCTCGGGATCGATTTTCGACCCGCGACCGGCCAGCTTTACGCTCTCGGCAGCACGAACCGGCTTTACGTCGTCAACAAGAACACCGGCGCGGTCGTTTCGGCGTTGACGCTCTCGACCGCGTTGAGCGGCGCGTCGTTCGGTTTCGATTTCAACCCGACGGTCGACCGCGTCCGCGTCGTCTCGAACACCGGCCAGAATCTGCGGGTCAATCCGAACACCGGCGCGGTGACGGTCGACGGCGCGCTCAATCCGGGCACGCCCGGCGTGACGGCGGCCGCCTACACGAACAGCGTCTTCGGCGCGACCGCGACGACGCTCTACGTCATCGACACGAACAACGACACGCTTTACACGCAGAACCCGCCGAACAACGGGACGCTCGTTTCGGTCGGCGCTCTGGGCGTCAACGCGGTCGATGCGAACGGCTTCGACATCGCGCCCGGCGGCAACACGGCTTACGCCGCGCTGACCGTGACCGGGCTGACCGGCCTTTACACGATCAATCTGACGACCGGCGCGGCCGCTTCGAACGGTCTGATCGGTCTCGGCGCGACGCCGCTGCGCGGTCTCGCGATCGATCCGCAGCTGGCGGGCTCGCCGGCGAGCGCCGTTCTCGATTTCGACGGCGACCGGAAGACCGATTACGCCGTCTTCCGGCTGGCGGGCAATCAGCAGTTCGTCAACCGCAGCTCGAACAACACTTTCTTTTCGTACCAGTTCGGATTGTCGACCGACGTCCAGACGCCGGGCGATTTCGACGGCGACGGGAAAGCGGACAGCGCCGTCTGGCGGCCCGACACGGGCGTCTGGTACGTGCTTCGCAGCTCGGACGCGGCGGTTCAGACCTATCAGTTCGGGCTTAACGGCGACGAACCGGTCGCGCGCGACTACGACGGCGACGGCAAGACCGATTACGCGGTCGTCCGGCGCGCCGGCGGCCAGCTGGTCTGGTACGTCAACAACAGCGCGACCAACTCGTTCCGGACCGACGTCTTCGGCCTTGCTTCGGACGTCACCGCGCCGGGCGATTACGACGGTGACGGCCGCTTCGACCTCGGGACGTTCCGCGACGGCACGTTCTACGCGCAGCGCAGCACGCTCGGTTTCGCGGCGGTCCAGTGGGGCGCTTCGGGCGACCTCGTCGTGCCGGGCGATTACGACGGCGACGGCAAGACCGACTACGCGGTCGTCCGGCAGGGCACGAATATGACGTGGTATATCCTGCGCTCGTCCGACGGCGGATTCTCCGCGCCGCAGTTCGGGACGAAGCCCGATTTCACGGCGCCGGGCGATTACGACGGCGACGGCAAAACCGACGTCGCGGTCTGGCGCCAGTCGAACGGCGTCTTCTACGTTCTGCAAAGCTCGACCGGCACGGTCAGGCAGACGCAGTTCGGACAAAACGGCGATTATCCGATCGCCAATTACGATACACATTAGGGGATTTCGGATTTCGGATTTCGGATTTCGGATTGGCTTATCGGGCAGGCAGAATTTTTCGCTTTCGGCACGTTTTCATAAGATCGGTTTTTTAAGAGCGGGAAAGAATTTTTCGCTGTCGACCGATCCGCCATCCAAAATCCGAAATCCGAAATCCAACTGGGGAGTTAGCAATGAACAATTTAATGAAAAAAATCTTTAAGGGATTGATCGGATTATCCTTGATTCTTTCGACGGCGGGACTTTCGGTGATGGCTTCGAGCCATTCGGAAGCGCCGCTGATCGCGCTCGACAGGTTTGCCGACAACACCGACACATACGCTTTCCGGAGCGTCGAACCGGGCCGCGAAGGCTTTGTCACTTTGATCGCCAACTATATTCCGCTGCAGGAGCCGTCGGGCGGCCCGCAGTGGTTTCGGTGGGACGACACGGTCCTTTACGAGATCAAGATCGACAACACGGGCGACGGCATCGAGGACGTCACCTACCAGTTTCAGTTCACGACGCAGACCGTCAACGCCGACACGGTGCTCGGGCAGTCGACCGTCAATCAGGACGGCGTCATCGGCAGCCTGAACGATCCCGATTACAATATGCCGCAGACCTACACGGTCCGCCGCATCGATCGCCGTTCGGGCCGCCGCGGGCAATTGATCGCCGCCGGTCTGCGGACGCCGCCCGCGAACATCGGGCCGCGCGTCACGCCGAACTACGAAACGAACCTCGGCCAGCCGGCGGTCTATCCGCTCGGCAACGGCGGCAAGGTCTTTGCCGGCACGCGCGACGAGTATTTCTACATCGATCTCGGCGTCTTCGACGCGCTCAATTTTCGCTCGATCAGTTCGACCGGCGGCATCGATTCGACGAAGGGCTACAACGTCTCGACGATCGCGCTCGAGGTCCCGATTCAGGAGCTGACGAGCACGCGCGCCGTTCCGTCGGGTCCGACCGCGCCCGACGCCGTGATCGGCGTCTGGGCGACGGCGAGCCGCCGCTCGACGCGCGTGCTCAGCGCCGGCGCGGCCGCGCATAACGGCAACTGGGTGCAGGTCTCGCGGCTCGGCAATCCGCTCGTCAACGAGGTCGTCATCCCGCTCGGTCTGAAAGACGCGTTCAACGCGATCTCGCCGCAGATCGACGGGACGATCCCGCGCGTCGTGCAGGCCGTCACCGATCCCGAACTCGCGCATCTGATGCAGGCGGTCTACGGGATCGCGATCCCGCCCGCGCCGCGCACCGATCTCGTCTCGATCTTCGGCACCGGCATTCCGGTCAACGCCGTGACGGGGCCGAACTACACGACGTTTCTCTCCGACGGGACGGCGCACGAATACCTGCGTTTGAACGTCGCGATTCCGATCACTCCGATCGCGTCGATCAACCGGCTCGGGCTGCTCGGCGGCGACGTCGCCGGCTTTCCGAACGGCCGCCGCGTCCACGACGACGTGACCGACATCGCGCTCCGCGCGGTCGCCGGCGGCACGCCGTTCACGCCGGCGACGAACGTCGCGCCGAACAACACTTTGGGCGACGGCGTCAGCGCGAACCCCGAAGGGCCGCTGCTCACGCGGTTCCCGTATCTGCTGCCGCCGAATCAGGGAAATCAGCCGCGCAGCTCGAACCAGACGCTGATCGAGGGCAAGCTGCACGACTGGTCGAAAGCGCCGGTCGTCGACGAAAACGGAAATTTCGTCAATTAACGTAAATACTGCTTTTTTAGGTTTAGCAACAATGCGGGCCCTGGTCTTTGGTCTTTGACCTTTGAAAAGGAAGCAAGGATCGAAGATCGAAGGCCAAAGACCCGAGATCGAATTTGTCGGTAAATATAAAAACCAGAGCAGTAAAAGTAAAAGCCGTTCGCGTCCGCCGCTGAATCCGATTCAGCGGCGGACGCGAACAGTTTTTTGTTTATTCGTAAGTTATGCAGTACAAACGCGCAATTTATCGGGGAATCATCCATAAAATCCGGCGCTTCGGCGATTTGACGGGAAAACGGGCGGCCGCGCCGCGATTTTGCCGTTCAGCCGCCGGGGCGCAAAACTTTTTATTTTCATCGTTGACGCCGCTTTTCATATTGGCGGCGGCGCTCGTTCTGGCCGGCGGCGCGTGCGCGCCGAAAACGGGCACGCCCGACACGGTCGAAGCGGCCCGCAATACCGCGCCGGCGGACGCGAACGACGCGGAGATCAAGGAAGCCTTAAAGCTCGTCGAAAAAGCGCCGGATTCGCCGGCCGGCTACGTGCAGCTCGCTTCCGTGTACATCAAACGCGCCCGCGCGACCGGCGATTTCGGTCTCAACTCGAAGGCCGAAACGGCCGTCGACAAGGCGCTGCGGCTCGCGCCCGACGACGCTTCGGCGCGCAAATTGAAAGCCTCGCTCCACCTGACCTTTCACCGGTTCGCCGAGGGGCTCGAAGCGGGCCGCAAACTGCAGGCCGAGTTTCCGAACGACGCGTTCGTCTACGGCGTGCTGACCGACGCCAACGCCGAGCTCGGCAATTACCGGGAAGCCGTCGATGCGGCGCAGAAAATGGTCGATCTGCGGCCGAATTCGTCGTCCTACGCGCGCGTCGCGCATCTGCGCTCGCTCTACGGCGACGCGAACGGCGCGATCGAGATGTTCAAAACGGCCGCGCGCACCGCCGATCCGGCCGACCGCGAAGCGCAGAGCTGGTGCCTGGTGCAGCTCGGCGACGAGCTCTGGAAAAACGGCCGCTACGCGGAAGCCGAAAAGGTCTACGACGAGGCTTTGGCGAATTTCCCGAACTTTCATCTCGCGCTCGCCGGCAAGGGCCGCGCGCGCGCCGCGCAGAACGATCTCGAAACGGCCGTCAAATTATTGAGCGACGCGCTCGACCGCGTGCCGAACGTCGAAACGGCGATCCTGCTCGGCGACATCTACACGAAACAGGGAAATCTCGAACAGGCGCGGCAGCAGTACGAGCTGGTCGAAGTCGTCGAACAGAAGATCGGCGTCAGCAGCGACCGCAAGCGGCTCGCGCTGCTCTGGGCCGATCACGACACGCGGCTCGACGAGGCGCTCGCGATCGTGCGCGGCGAATACGAGACGCGGAAAGACATCTTCACGGCCGACGCGCTCGCCTGGACGCTTTACAAAAAAGGACTTTTGACCGACGCGAAGACGACGATCGAGGCGGCGCTGAATCCGAAGGCGAACGACGCCCGAATCCTCTACCACGCGGCGCTGATCGAAAAGGATCTCGGCAACCGCGCCGAAGCCAAAAAGCTGCTCGAAACGGCGTTGAAAACGAACCCGATGTTCGATCTGCTGCAGACGGACGCCGCGCACAAGGCGCTCGCCGAATTGAAATAATCCGATGAAAACGAAATTTTGCACCCTGCTCGCATTTTTGATCCTGACCGTTCCGGCGGCCGCGCACCCGCTCGGCAATTTCAGCGTCAACCAGTATTCGCGGCTCGAAGTCGGGCCGGCGAAGATCAGTATCCGCCAGATACTCGATCTCGCCGAAATCCCGACGTTTCAGCTGCGGAGCGCGATCGACGCGGATCGGGACGGCAAGATGTCGGACGCCGAATTAGACGCTTACGCCGCCGATTTCACGCCCGGATTTCTCGCGAATCTGGCTTTAACGGTCAACGAACGGCCGGCGGAAATCCGCGTCGATTCGAAAAAGATCTATTTGAAGGAAGGCGCGGGAAATCTGCCGACGCTCAGGATCGAATGGGATCTCGCGGCCGCGCCTTTGGATGTGAAAGACACGAACCGCGTCGCGTTCGAGAACAAAAATTTCGCCGAACGGATCGGCTGGAACGAAATCGTCGTCAGCCGCGCGGCCGGCGTCGAGGTCTTCGATTCGAACGCTTTCGGAAGCGGCGTGACCGACGAGATCAAGACCTATCCGGCCGAAAGTCTCGATGCGCCGCTCGCCGAACGCGCGGCCCGGTTTTCCTTCACGACGAACCCCGCGCCCGTCGGCGCCCGTTTGCTGGAGAACCGCGACGGCCGCGCGAGCGCCGCCGTTCAGCGCGACCGGCTGGCCGAATTGATCGCCGTTCCCGAAGTGACGCCGGCGCTCGCCGTTTTCGGGCTGCTGCTCGCGTTCGGGCTCGGCGCGCTGCACGCGATGTCGCCGGGACACGGCAAAACGGTCGTCGGCGCGTATCTCGTCGGCTCGCGCGGGACGCCGAAACACGCCGCGTTTCTCGGACTGACGGTGACCGTCACGCACACGCTCGGCGTTTTCGCGCTCGGCCTCGTCACGTTGTTCGCTTCGAATTATATCCTGCCGGAAAAATTGATGCCGTTTCTCGGCTTCGTTTCGGGGCTGATGGTTTTATACATCGGCCTGACGATGTTCAAAACACGCCTCTTCGCGGCGCTCGGCTGGGAAAAGCCCGCTCACGGGCATTCGCACGATCACGATGACGGGCATTCGCACGATCACGACGGCTTCACGCACACGCACGACGGCCACACGCATTCGCATCTGCCGCCGGCCGAGATCTCGTGGAAATCGCTGCTCGCGCTCGGGATTTCGGGCGGGCTGCTGCCGTGCCCGTCGGCGCTCGTGCTGATGCTGTCGGCGATCTCTCTCGGGCGGATCGGTTACGGACTGGTTCTGACGACCGCGTTCAGCTTCGGACTGGCGGCGACGCTGACCGCGGTCGGGCTGCTCTTTTTGTCGGTCGGAAAGGTCTTCGGCGGCACGCGGATCGCCGAAAACCGGCTCGTCAAGCTGCTGCCGGTCGCGAGCGCGTTTGTGATTGCCGGCGTCGGTGCGGTAATCTGTTATAATTCGGTAGCATAAATTTTGGAAATCGTAACACTATGAGCGCAATTCTTCTTTTATCGGTCGTGCCGGTGCTCGGCATTCTCGGCTTCGGCTTCGTGCTCGGTCTCAAACACGCGACCGAGGCCGATCATCTGGCGGCGGTCTCGACGATCGTCTCCGAGCGGAAAAGCCTCTGGAGCTCGATGATGATCGGCGGGCTCTGGGGGCTCGGCCACACGGTCTCGCTGTTTCTGGCGGGCGTTTTGGTCCTGCTTTTGAATTTCGAGATCAGCGAACGCACCGAACGCGCGCTCGAATTCGGCGTCGGCATTATGCTGACGTTTCTCGGTCTGAACGTGCTCCGCAAATTGTTCAAAGGCGGCCGGCTCCATTTTCACGCGCACGAGCACGGCCCGCGCGAACACGCGCACCCGCACATCCACGTTCACGGCTTCGAAGACGACGCGAATTCGCATCACGGCCTGAAATTCAGCCCGCGCGCGCTTTTGATCGGGATGATGCACGGACTTGCCGGCAGCGCCGCGCTGATGCTGCTGGTGCTCGAAACGATCGAATCGAAAACGGTCGGCCTGTTCTACATCATCGTTTTCGGCGCCGGTTCGATCGGCGGAATGATGCTGATGAGCTTTCTCGTCGGCCTGCCGTTTCATTTTACGGCGCTCCGCTTCAACCGCTTCAACCACATCCTCCAAACGGTCGCCGGCGCGGCCAGCATCCTGATCGGCCTCTCGATCATCTACGAAAAAGGCGTGACCGAAAGATTGTTCGGTTAAAGATAAGATTTAACGCAAAGACGCGAAGGCGCAAAGTTTTTTAAATCACTTTGCGCCTTCGCGTTTTTGCGTTTTTGCGTTAAAACTACTTGATTTCGAGTTCGAACGGCATCATCAGCATCGCTTCGCCTTTCTGCATCCGGTCCATCAGCTCGGCGTAGCGGAACGCGCGGCGGACGTCGGCCGGCATCGAATCGGCGAGCGCTTTTTTCGCCTTGTAGTCTTCGGTCTGCGTGAACGTGCTGTCGTCGCTGCCGAAGATGTTTTCGAGAAACGAGCGCGGCTCGGGATAGGCGACGCGCTTGACGTCCTTGTCGGCCGGCAGATTGGCGAGCTGTTTGGCGACGTCGATCGCTTTTTCGAGGCCGCCGAATTCGTCGATCAGACCGTTCTGTTTGGCCTGCGTGCCGGTCCAGACGCGGCCCTGCGCGATCGTGTGGACTTCCTCGACGTTTTTGCCGCGGCCGTTCGCGACCTTCGGCAGAAAATCCGTGTAGTAGATCTTATCGGCCTGCGATTCCATCTTTTTGCGCTCGTCCGGATTCCATTTTTCGGTCTCGCGAAAGATGCCGGCGTTTTTGCCGCGCGTCACGTATTCGTTGCTGATCCCGAGCCAGTCGTAAAAGCCGCGCATCACGGGTTTGCCCAGAAAGACGCCGATCGAGCCGGTGATCGTCGTCGGTTCGGCGACGATCTTCTGCGCGTTGCAGGCGATGTAGTAGCCGCCCGACGCGGCGACGTCGCCCATCGAGACGACGAGCGGTTTTTTCGCCTTCGCTTTTTCGAGCGCGTGCCACATCAGATCGGACGCGAGCGCCGAGCCGCCCGGGCTGTCGACGCGCAGGACGATCGCCTTGATCGAATTGTCGGCGGCCGCGTCGTTGACGGCCTTGACGATCGTGTCCGCGCCGACCGTTTCGCCGCCGAACGCGCCGTTGTTCGAACTGCCCATATTGATCGCGCCCGACGCGTAAACGACCGCGATTTTTTCGCCCTGATTCAAGCCGAGCCGATCCGACGGGATCTCGCGGTATGCGCTGCCGCTGATCGTCCGGAGCTTGTCTTCGGCCTTGTAGCCGAGCCGCGTTTTGAGTTCGTCGTAAACCTGGTCGCGGTAGATCGCGTCGTCGAGCAGGCCGAGCTTTTTGGCGTCGTCGGCGTGATACGGCGCGTCGTTGATGAGCGCTTCGACGTCCGCGGGCGTTTTGCCGCGGGCCTCGGCGATGCCGTTTTTAAGCCGGCCGAAATATTCGTCCAAAAGCGCGTTGATGACTTCCTTCTGGCCGTCGCCCATCTGTTTTTTCGTGTATTGATCGGGCGCGTTCTTGTATTTTTCGTAGCGCTGGATGACCTCGGCCTCGATCCCGAGCTTGTCGAGCGAGCCCTTGAAGAACATCGCTTCGGCCGCGAAGCCGTTGACGTAGAGATCGCCCGACGGCGGCATATAGATTTTTTCGGTCGCCGTCGCGATGTAGTAGTCCTTGTTCGTCCCGAGATCCATATAGGAATAGATCGGTTTGCCCGACGTACGAAATTCTTTAATCGCGTCGCGCAGCTCTTCCGTTTTGCCCCAGCCGATCTGCGGGAAATCGATGTCGAGCAGGACGCCGCCGATCCGGTTGTCGACCTTCGCCTTGCGAAGCTGCGTCAGCAGGCTCGTAAACGACTGCGGCTGGCTGATGCCGAAGACCCGCGCCGTCGGATCCTCGGGCGCGTAATCCGGCAGGCCGCCGGAAACGCGCAGGACGAGCACGCTGTTGTCCGGCACCGACGGCCGGCTCATCGATTCGAACGCGACCGCGAGCCCGATGATGCCCAGCAAAACGAAGACGACGACGACTGCGCCGACGATGAGCACGATTTTTCTGGTTTTAGACATTGCCATTTTCTCTGATTTTCTCCACGAAACTTTTTCTTCTGACTATTTTACGCCAAATCGCGGAAAAGGTTTGAGCCCGTCCGGCCGAGATGCCGGCGTTCCGTCGTTAAAACAGCGAGCCCTGATCTTCCAGAATATCGGCCGCGACGGTTTCCTGGCCGAGCAGCTTTTTTAATTTATCGGCGCTCGCCGGCGCGTGGCCTTCGTAGAAATTGCTGAAATAGACGAAGATCTCGCGCGCCGCGATCTTTTCGATCTCTTCCGTCCAGAGCTCGAGATTCGTGTCTTCGTGACGGTAGATCCGGTCGAAACTCGTCAGATCGCGCTCGCCCATAAACCGGACGTAGGCGAAATCGGTCTTCAGCTTCGGGATCGCCGCGAACGTGAGCGCGCGCGGAATCCAGCTGCCTTCGACGAGCGCGAGCGCGACGTTCGCTTTTTCGAGCTCCTGAAACGTCCAGTCGACGAGCCATTCGCGCGCCCGGAATTCGACCGCGAAACGGATCTCGCGCGGCAGCCGTCCGAGAAAGGCGCGCAGCCGGCGGGCGTTTTCCTTCGACGCTTCGAACTGCGGCGCGAGCTGGATCAAGACGACGCCGAGCTTTTCCTTCAGCTCTTTGATCCGCTCGCAGAATTCGTCCGCGATCGCGAACGAACCCGGCCGCAGCGCGTGTTCGTGCGTGATCTCCTGCGGCATTTTTAACGAGAACGCGAAGCCGGCGGGCGTTTTTTTGTACCAGTTTTCGATCGTCGCGGCCGGCGGAATCGCGTAAAAGGTCGAATCGACCTCGATCGTGTCGAAGATTTCCGCGTAGAGCCCGAGCATCTCGCCGCTCCGCGTGCCGCGCGGGTAAAAAATCGTCTCGCCGCCGGCGCGCGTCGTCCAGTCGTCGTAATTCCAGCCCTGGCAGCCGGGGCGGATTTCGGATTTCGGATTTCGGATTTCGGATTTCATTTCCTTTTAGTCCTGAGTCTTGAGTCTTGAGTCTTGAGTCGTCTGGTTTTATTATCGCGTTTTGGCGGCGATCGCTCAAATGAATGAGCCGACTCAAGGCATTTGACTCAAGACTTCAGACTCAAGACTCAAGACTCAATCCGGCCTTCGCAAAAAATAAATAAAAAATATTTCGTGATAATGTAACCGGAACGGGCGCCGAGGCGTCATCTCAGGCAGAGATCGTTTTTTCCGAGAAAAATTTATGGACAAGAAATTTTCCGACGAACAGGTTGACCGGATCGCCAAAGCGCTTTTGAAGGACTTTGCGGCGGACGATGCGACGCTCGACGAGATCGCCGCATCGCCGAAGCTCTGGTGGGGCGTGAAAAACCGGATCGAGGCCGAAAAAACGCGGCGCGAAAAGCGCTGGTTCGCTTTTCTGCCGCTGCCGGCCTTCGCCTTCGGCGCGCTCGCGCTCCTTCTGTGCGCCGGCTTCGGTTTTCTGCTTTTGAGTTCCAAAAATCAGCCGGACGCGCCGCTCGCGAAAGATAATTCTGCCCCCAAAATCGCCGTCGAGCCCGTTCGACCGCCGGCGGAATCGAAGGCGGTTTCGCCGAGCGACGAAGCGGTAAAACCCACGATCTCGAATAACGTAAATCCTGTCCCCCGGAGAGTTTCGGCGAAGAACACCGCGCCGAAAGCAGCAAAATTCGCCGCCGCCGATCAAAACCGCGCGGACGCCGTCAAATCGAGACGGGAAACGCCGAAAAAGGAAATTCCGGCCGAATCGGCGGTCGCCGAAACGAAGACCGATTTCATCGCTCTTTCTTACGCGGCCAACACCGACAGCGGGCAGATCGTCCGCGTCAAGGTGCCGAGCTCGATGATGGTTTCGCTCGGAGTGGCGACGAATGTTGACAAGGAATCCGCAATGGTCAGCGCCGAAGTGATCATCGGCGACGACGGACTCGCGCGGGCGATCCGCTTTATCCGCTAGATTGCCCGAGGAGAATATGATGGACAAGAAATTTTACATAACCGCATTTATTTTAAGCTTAGCGACGATTTTGACCTTCGCCGTCGCCGCTCAGGCCCAACAGCCGCCGCGTCCGCCGAAGGACGGAATGGAATGGTTTCTGAAGGTCGACGCCAACAAAAACGACACGCTCGAACAGGAAGAATTCAAGGCCGAATGCGACAAGATCTTCAAAAAGCTCGACCGCAACAACGACGGCGTGATCGACGAAGCCGAACGCCCGCGCCAGCCGCTGCCGCCGCGCGGCGGTCCCGAAGGCCGCGGCGACTTTCCGCCGATGCAGGACGGTAATCGCCCGCCGCGCCCGGATATGCAGCAGGGCGGCGACAATCGCCCGCCGCGTCCGGATATGCAGGACGGCAATCGCCCGCCGCGTCCGGATATGCCGGGGCCGGAAAATCGCGGGCCGGAAAAACCGCGGCCGCCGATCCCGTTCTTCGTGATGGAGAGCATCAAGGAGCCGGGCGACGTGACGCGCGCCCAGTTCGACGAGCGGATCAACGAGCAGTTTCGGCTGATGGACAAGAACAATGACGGCGTCGTCGACCGGAGCGAAGCCGAGACGCGTTTCCGCGAAGTCGATCAGCGCGTTCAGAACGAGCGGCCCGAAGACCGGCCGCCGCTCGATTCGCCGACCGCGCAGTTTATCGGCGCCGAATTGCGGTTCGGCGACAAGCTCGTGACGGGCGCGCCGTTTTCGGCCGAAACCGTGATCGAGGACACGCGCCGCCTGTTCGACGGCTCGACCGTCACCAAGCAGAGCAAGGGCGCGGTTTACCGCGACGGCGCGGGCCGCACGCGGCGCGAGCAGCCGCTCGATATGATCGGCGGGTTCAGCATCACGAGCGAGAACGGCGCGCCGCAGACGCTCGTTTTCATCAACGATTTCGTCGGCAAAACGCATTATTTTCTCGATCTGAACCGCAAGATCGCGCAGCGCCAGCCGCTGCCGGACAACCGTCCGCCGCTCGCCGACAACGAGCCGAAAAACGGCAAGTCGGAATCGCTGGGAACGAAGACGATCGAGGGCGTGACGGTCGAAGGCACGCGGACGACGTTCGAAATTCCGGCCGGTCAGATCGGCAACGACAAACCGATCCAGGTCGTCACCGAAAAATGGTATTCGCCGGAGCTGCAGGTCGTCGTCTATTCGCGACATCTCGACCCGCTCTCGGGCGAGCATATTTTCAAGCTCGTCAATCTTAAGAAAGGCGAGCCGGCGGCCGATCTGTTTACCGTCCCGAACGGCTTCAAGGTCGAAAATCCGCCGCGCCCGAACGGTCGCCGCAACGATTAAGATTTTTTCGCGAATCTCCCGTTTTTTACAGGTGTTTTGGGCTCCGGTTTCTGAAGTGCTGTTTTTTTCAAGTTTTCAGCCCGGTCGAAAACGGAGCCCGAAACTGGACTTTTGCCGGAATTAGCCGTAATGATTGATGAAACGTTCAAAATCAATCCTATTCGAAGCGTGAATCCATCGGTCGCCAAAATTACGCCGTCGGAGATTACCGACGATGAGCTCGTGAAGCTCGCGCTGGCGGGCGACGAGGCGGCTTTTTCCGTGGTTTTCGAGCGCTACCGGCGGCTCGTCGTGCATCTGGTCGGCAAATTTTTCCGGCGGCGCGAAGAGATCGAAGACATCGCGCAGCAGGCCTTTGCGAAGATCTATTTTTCGCTCGGGGACTTTCGCGGCGGGAATGAAAAATCCTTTTCCTCGTGGCTTTCGCGGCTGACGGTCAACGTCTGCTACGACGAGCTGCGGCGGCAGGGAAGACGCCCGGAAAACCTGTTCAGCGATTTTACGGACGAAGAGCGCGATCAGCTTGAAACCCTGGCGGCGGAAAAGGCCGCGAACGCCGAAAACTCGCTCGTCGCGAAGGATCTGGCGGCCAAGGTGCTGGCCCATCTCGACGCGAAGGACCGGCTCGCTTTGACGCTTCTGCACGGCGAAGAGTTTTCGGTCGCGGAAGTCGCCGCTATCGTCGGCTGGTCGGAAAGCAACGTCAAAACGCGGCTTTTCCGCTGCCGGAATAACTTGAGAAATATTTTCAGTCATCTTTTCAAAAGGTAGGAAAACTTATGCTTAGAACAAAATTACTCGTCGTTTTTATCTTTGCGCTTGCTTTTCTGGCGTTCAAATTTCCGACGCCGCCGACCGTCAGCGGTCAGGCGAACGTCGCCGTCCCGACCGGTTTTACGGCGACCAACAATATGTACAACAACAAGATCGGTCTTTACTGGGACACGATCCGCGGGGCGACGAGTTATCGCATCTTCCGCAACACGACCAATAATTCGGCGACCGCGACGGAAATCGCCGTCACGGCCGCGCCGTTTTTCTTCGACACGACGGCGGCTGGCGGGCAGACGTTTTTCTACTGGATTCGCGCCGAAAACGGCAGCGTGACAAGCCCGTTGAGCGCGCCGGTGCAGGGCGCGCGGACGAACACCGTGCAGCAGGGCCCGATCCCGCCGATCGAGCCGCCGCCGCCGGCGCCCGGCGCCAACCCGCTGACGGCGACGAAGGCTTATCTCGGTAAGGCCCTGTTCTGGGACGAACAGCTTTCGGCGACGAAAACCGTTTCGTGCGGCACCTGTCACCGCGCCAACACGGGCGGCACCGACCCGCGCTCGCTGGTGACGCTCGCGAACGCGAAAAATCCCGGGTTCGATTCGGTTTACAACACGGCCGACGACGTCGTCGGCTCGCCCGGCGTCCCGCTCGCCAACGCCGACGGCAGCTATATCTGGTCGGCCAATTACGGGATGCGCGATCAGGTCACGGGCCGCAAGGCGAACTCGCACATCAACGCCGTCTACGCGCCGGTGCTCTTCTGGGACGGCCGCGCGAGCGGCACTTTCCGCGACCCGATCACGAACAACATCCTGATCAACGCGGGCGGCGCGCTCGAAAGCCAGGTTCTCGGGCCGCCGGTTTCGGAAACGGAAATGGGTCACGTCGGCCGCAACTGGCAGGAGGTCGCCGACAAGATCACGACGGCGCGGCCGCTCGCGCTCGCCTCGAACATCCCGACGCCGCTCCAGACGTGGATCGGCGGCCGCACCTATCCGGAGCTCTTTCAGGAAGCCTTCGGCACGCCCGACGTGACGCCGGCGCGGATCGCGATGGCGATCGGAACTTATGAACGCACCTTGTTCAGCGACCAGACGCCGGTCGATCTCGCGAACGCCGGCATCCAGCCGCTCGGCCCCGTCGAGAACCGCGGCCGCGCCGTCTTCGCGGGCAACGCCTGCGGCGCGTGCCACGCCGGAAGCCTTTTGAGCGACAACACTTTCCGCAACATCGGCCTGCGGCCGGTCACCGAAGACACGGGCCGTTTTCAGGTCACCGGCGCAAACAATAACCGCGGCCAGTTTCGCGTGCCGAGCCTCCGCAACGTCGGGCTTCGCTCGTCGTATATGCACAACGGCCGGTTCGGAGCGCTCGAAGACGTCGTCGAATTCTACAACCGCGGCGGCGATTTCCCGGGCGAACCGAATTTCGCGGCCGGGCTCGTCGCGCCGCGCAACCTGACGGCGCAGCAGAAATCGGATCTCGTCGCGTTTCTGAGAAACTCGCTGACCGACGACCGCGTCCGCAACGAGCTGCCGCCGTTCGACCGGCCCCAGCTCTACAGCGAATCGAACCGCGTGCCGGCGATCACCGGGACGGGCGTCGCCGGCACCGGCGGGCAGATTCCGGCGGCGATCGCGATCGAGCCGCCGCTCGTCGGCAACCCGTCGTTCACGGTCGGCGTCGCGAGCGGCCTCGGCGGCGCGAACGCGGTGCTCGTCATCAACTCGACCGATCCGGGCACGGCTTCGATCCCGGCGACCGGCTCGTTCACGCGCCGGACGCTGACGCTCGGCGGTTCGGGCGCGGGCAACGGCAACGCTTCGGTCGTTCTCCAGATCCCGAACGATCAGGCGCTCGTCGGCCAGACGTTCTTCGGCCGCTGGTACGTCACCGACGCGGGCGCGGCGGGCGGCTTTTCGGTCTCGCCGGCGTTTCGCTTCACGGTCTTCGGACAGGCGAGCGCGGCCCCGCGCGCGGGCTTCGTCGATTTCGACGGCGATCGTAAGACGGACATCTCCGTTTTCCGCCCGGCGGACGGCTCGTGGTGGTATTCGAAGAGCGGCGACGGCCAGACGCTCGCGCTCCAGTTCGGAACCGGCACCGACAAGATCGTGCCCGGCGATTACACGGGCGACGGCAAAACCGACGTCGCAGTCTTCCGGCCCTCGACCGGCACGTGGTACGTCCTGAGATCTGAAGACAACAGCTTCTTCTCGGTGCCGTTCGGCGCGGCGGGCGATATGGTCGCGCCGGGCGATTACGACGGCGACGGCAGGGCCGATTTCGCGGTTTTCCGGCCGACGACCGGCGAATGGTTCATCCAGGCGAGCTCGCAGGGCACGCGGATCGATCATTTCGGCGCGGCCGGCGACATCCCGCAGATCGGCGACTACGACGGCGACGGCAAGGCCGACATCGCGGTTTTCCGGCCGTCGAACGGTCAGTGGTGGCTCAACCGCTCGACGGCCGGCGTCGTCGCGACGACGTTCGGCGTCTCGACCGATAAGCCGGTCGCGCAGGATTTCACGGGCGACGGCAAGACCGACATCGCCTTTTACCGCCCGGCGAGCGGCGAGTGGTTCGTGCTTCGTTCCGAAGACGGCAGCTTTTTCTCGGTGCCGTTCGGAATCTCGACGGATGTGCCCGCGCCGGGCGATTACGACGGCGACGGGAAAGCCGATTTCGCCGTTTTCCGGTCGGGCACGTGGTATATCAACCGCTCGACCAACGGTTTGCTGATTGCCGGATTCGGAGCTTCGGGGGATACTCCGGCGCCGGCCGCTTTTGTTCCATAAAAAAAGTCGGAAAATCAGCCCGGACCCGGCCGCTTTCGGAAGAGCGGCCGGGTCTTTTTTTCGTGGTTTTTAGCGGTTTTCGCAGACGATCAGGTTGAAGACGCCGAGCATTTTCCGGCGGACTTCGAGGACGTCGAGACCGGATTCGGCGGCGCAGCTCGCCGTCCGGCGGTTGAAGCGGTCGGCGATCAGCGCGGTCGTGAAGACGTTGAAGAAATCGAACAAAACGCCGAGCGCGCCGTCGGGCCGGACGTGTTCGAGCAGCACGACGCGGCCGCCCGGCCGGACGATCCGGCGGATTTCGGCGAAGGCGTTTTCGGGTTTCGGGATCGAGCAAAAAACCAAAGTCGCGAAAGCCGCATCAAACGAATTTGCGGCGAACGGCAAGACCTCGGCATCGGCCTGGATCAAACTGACCGCTTCGGTCTTCGAGCGCGCCAGATCGAGCATCGCGAGCGAGAGCTCCGACGCGACGGCGCATTCGGCCGGCGGATAAAATCGGAAATTCGCGCCGGTGCCGGCCCCGATTTCGAGAATTTTCGCGTTTTCGGGCAGCAGCGCGAGCGTCTCGGCGCGCCATCCGGCGAGAAAGCCTTTTTCGAGCGGCGCCATCGCGCGGTCGTAGCGGGCGGCGACTTTGTCGTAAACCATCCCCGCGATTTTACCGCAAAGCCGTCGCGGCGCTAAGGCGGGAAAGCCCTAAAAACTGCCGGCCGGCCGCGCCGCCGTTAAAAAATTGGCGAAAAATTTGGTATATTCAAAGACTTATGGCGAAGAAAGGTTCGGTTTTAATCTGTGACGACGAAGAAATTATGCGCGACGTGCTCGAGACGATCCTGTCCGGCGCGGGCTATAAGGTCGATCTCGCGAAAACGGGCGAGGAGGCCGTCGAGGCCTACGCGCAAAAAACTTACGACGTGGTGCTGATGGACGTTTCGATGCCCGGAATGGGCGGGCTGACGGCTCTGCAGGAGCTCATCAGGATCGATCCCAACGCCTACGTCCTGATGGTCACGGCCTACGCGACCTTCGACACGGCGGTCTCGGCGTGGGAAAAAGGCGCCGAGGGCTGCATCCGCAAGCCGTTTCAGAACGAGCAGATCCTCGCGCTCGTCGCGCGCGGCATCAAGGCGCAGCGCAAGGAAGAAGAGCGCGTCGTGCTCCGGCAGGCGATGGCGCGGTCGGTCCGGCGCGAGGGCTTCATCGGCCGCTCGGACGCGATGGAGCACGTTTTCCGGCTCGTCGAGCGCGTCGCGCCGGCGCGTTCGACCGTGCTGATCACCGGCGAGAGCGGCACCGGCAAGGAACTCGTCGCGAAGGCGATTCACGAAGCGAGCCCGCGCAGCGAACAGCCGTTCGTGCCGGTCAACTGCTCGAACATCCCGTCGGATCTATTGGAATCCGAGCTTTTCGGTCACACGAAAGGCGCGTTCACCGGCGCGGTCGCCTCGAAAAAAGGATTGTTCGAGGTCGCCGACGGCGGCTCGATCTTTCTCGACGAGATCGGCGATCTGCGGCCCGAAACGCAGGTCCGCCTGCTGCGCGTCATTCAGGAGCGCGAATTCACGCCGCTCGGCGACACGACGCCGACGAAGGTCGACGTCCGGATCATCGCGGCGACGAACGTCGATCTCAAGGAAGCGGTCCGCAACGGCACGTTTCGCGAGGATCTTTATTACCGGCTCTCGGTCGTTCCGATCGAGCTGCCGCCGCTCCGCGACCGGAAGGAGGACATTCTTCCGCTGGCGCAGTTTTTCATCCAGAAATACGGGGCCGAAAACGGCCGCACGCTGTCGGAGAACCTCTCGCCGGAAGTGCTCTCGCTGCTCGAAAATTATTATTATCCGGGCAATGTCCGCGAGCTCGAAAACATCATCGAGCGGGCGGTCGTGATCGCGCCGACCGACGAGATCACCGTCGAATGCCTGCGTCCCGAGGTCCGCAACCCGGAGCTCGCCTTCGAGATGATGAAGGCGACCGAGGGATTTTCGATGGACATCGACATCTCGCGCGGCGTCAATTTTTACGACGAAGTGAAGAAATTCGAGATCGATCTGATCCGGCGCGCGCTCGATCAGACGGGCGGCCATCAATCGCGCGCGGCGCGGCTGCTCGGCCTCAACGCGACGACCCTCAATTCGAAAATCAAAACCTACAATATTCCGGCGCGCGCGTAACATTTACAAATCTTTACAAAATTATCAATATAAAATTCAAAATTTTGTATGAAAAACGCCTCCGAGCCTCGAAAGAGGCGTTTTTTTTGGCCTGCAAACGCTGTAAGCATTAGGGTTTTGCTTTGCGTGCAGGCGTGGCATAAAAGTTGTTTCATTCATTTTAGCTTTTACCCGTCATTAAACAGTAAGAATAATTTTGGAGGATGAAATGAAAAGACTTTTTCTTGTACTCTCGTTCACTTTGCTGATCGGAGTTACAATTCTGGCGCAAACGCCGACAGGTCAGCTTCTGGGCACCGTCTCAGGGCCGGACGGCGTTCTGCCCGGTGCGACGGTAACGATCAAGTTCAATCAAACCGGCAAAACCCAGACGACCGTCACCGACGGCTCGGGCGCGTTCAGCGTTTCGCAGCTCGAACCCGGTTTGTACACGGTCACCGTAACGTCGAACGGCTTTAAAACCTTCGTGGCCAATGAAGTCAAGATCGACATCAGTCGCGACTACACGTTGCCCGTCACGCTCGAAATCGGCAGCGTCCAGGAATCCGTCACGGTGACCGCCGGTGCCGACGTCATCACGTCGACCAGCGCGCAGGTGACGAGCGTCGTCAGCCCGCAGCAGATTCTCTCGCTTCCGCTGCTGACGCGTAACCCGCTCAGCCTGACGACCCTGCAGGCCGGCGTCGCGTCGAACCCGTTTCAGAACACGGCGATCAACGGCCAGCGCACGACGCTGACGAACATTACCCGCGACGGCATCAGCATCAACGACCAGTTTATCCGGACGAACGCGACCGACTTTGCGCCGGGCCGGCCGTCGGTCGACGACACGGGCGAGTTCACGATCTCGACCACGAACCAGGAATCCGATTCCGGCAGCGGCGGCGCGCAGATCACGCTCGTCACCCCGCGCGGCCAGAAGGACTTCCACGGCGCGCTGTTCGCCTACAACCGCAACTCGCATTTCGCGGCCAACAACTTTTTCAACAACCGCAGCACCGACGCGGCGATCAACCAAAAACCGCCGTTCCGCAACCGCAACCAGTACGGCGGCCGGATCAGCGGCCCGTTCCTGACCCCGCGCTTCGGCGAAGGCGGTCCGGTCTGGGAAAAGAACAAGGGCTTTTTCTTCTTTGCCTATGAAGGCATCAAGGATCCGCTCGCCCAGCGCTACACGCGCACGATCCTGACGCCGGCGGCGAGAACCGGCGCGTTCACGTTCACGCGCGCGACGGCCGGCGACGCGTTCAACCAGAACGGCATTTCCTGTCCGACGACCACCGTCGGCAGCATCTGCACGGTCTCGAACATTCTGGCCTTCGCGCAGAGCGTCGGTATGCAGGGCATCCCCTCGGCGATCGATCCGACCATTCAGTCGCTGGTTCTCGGCCCGATGCCGACGACGAGCAACACGACGGGCGGCGACTCGCTGAACACGACGGGTTACGCGCTGAACCGCCGTTTCGACACGACGCGCAACACCTACACGGCCCGCGTCGACGTCGACGGCACGGCGAACGACCAGTTCAACGCGGTCTTCAGCTGGAACAAGGAAAACGTGCTGCGTCCGGACGTCGACGTCTCGAACTTCTCGACCGTTCCCGACGTCACGCAGTATTCGAAGAACAAGATGTTTACGGTTTCGTATCGCCGGATTCTCTCGAACTCGATGGTCAACGAAGCCCGCTGGGGTATTTTCACGAGCGAGGTGCCGTTCAAGCGCATCAGCCCGTACCCGGCGTTCTTCCTCGGCGGTCAGGGCACGACGAGCGGCACGCTCGCCGGTCTCGTCGATCAGCCGAACATCTTCCTCGATCAGGGACGCAACAACAAGCTCTTTACGCTGGCGGACAACTTCAACTGGGTCGTCGGCAAGCATTCGCTCAAATTCGGCGTTCAGTTCCAGAAATATAAAGTCAATTCCTACAATGACGTGCTGATCATCCCGAACTACATCATCGGCCCGACGAGCGTCAACGCGGCGACGAGCACCAGCTTTACGACCGGCAACTTCCCGAACATCGTCGGCGGCGTTCCGACCGGCACCGTGATCTCGACGGCGCAGGCCGCGACGGCGAGCAACCTGCTCGCGCTGCTCGGCGGCATCGTCAACCAGCGGATCCAGGGCTTCAACACTTCGAGCCCGACCTCCGGTTATCAGCCGGTCAGAAACCTGTCGCCGTTCCGCAACTCGAACCACGCGGCCTACGCGTCGGATCGCTGGACGGTTGCGCGCGGTCTGACCCTTTCGCTCGGCGTCAGATGGGAAATCTACCCGGCGATGAGACTGAAGAACGGTCTCTCGCTCGAACCGGTCATCTCCAACCCGAACGATCCGGCCGGCTCGCTGCTCGCGGGCAACGGAACCTTCGACATCATCGGCACGAATGCGGGCAAGAAATACCTGTATTACAAAACCGACTACAACAACTTCGCGCCGTCGCTCGGTATCGCTTATTCGCCGAACTTCGAATCGGGCATCGGCAAGTTCCTCTTCGGCGGCGTTGGCAAGAGCGTGATCCGCGGCGGTTACTCGGAAATCTACGGTAACGACTCGATCATCACGTCGCTCAACAACACGCTGTCGGGCAACGTCGGTCTCGGCCGCGCTTCGAACTCGGCGATCGGCCCGAACGGCACGGCCGCTTTGAACGATCGTCTGGGCGGCAACAACACGCCGATCCTTCCGCCGGCCTTCGTCAACCCGCCGCGCTCGTTCCTGCAGAACAACACGGCCGGTCAGGGCTTTTTCGGCGTCGCCAACGCGGTCGATCCGAAACTGGAAATTCCGAAGACGCAGCAGTACAGCGTCGGCTGGCAGCGTGAATTCTGGGGCAACACGGCCGTCGAAATCCGCTATGTCGGAACGCGCAGCAACAATCTGGCGCGCGGTATCGACCTGAACGAAATCGATGTCGTCAACAACGGCTTCCTTTCCGACTTCCAGAAGGCGCAGGCCAACCTCGCGCTCTCGATGGCAGCCAACGGCGGCAACGTCAACGCCTCGACCCCGTTTTGCGCGGGCGTCGTGACGGGCTGCGTGGCGCTGAACATTTTCCAGAACGGCGGAGTCGGTTCGGCCGGTCACCTTGTGGTCGGCGGCGCCGTTTCGCTGACGACGTTCCGGACCAACCTGCAGAACGGCACGGTCGCCGATCTCGCGCAGCTGTTCATCTCGAACAACCTGAACAACCACCCGACGCTGGCGAGCCCGGGCAACGCCCCGTTCGTCAAATTCTACGCGAACCCGAACATCGGTCAGATCGAGCTCTTTACGAATGCCGGTTCCTACAACTACAATTCGCTGCAGTTCGAAATTCGCCGCCGGTTCTCGCAGGGGCTTTACTTCCAGGCGAACTACACGTTCTCGAAGAACCTGACGGACACGATCGGAACTTCGCAGCAGTTGTTCGAGCCTTATCTGCAGAACAACAACAGGAAGCTCGACAAACAGCGCGCGGACTTCGATCAGACGCACGTCTTCAACTTCAACGGAATCTACCAACTGCCGTTCGGCAAAGGCAAATGGCTGCTCAACTACGGCGGTCTGGCCGACAAGCTCTTCGGCGGCTGGGAACTTTCCGGCCTGATGCAGATGTCGACGGGCGCGCCGATCACCTTCATCGACACCCGCGGCACCCTGAATCGCGGTGCGCGTTCGGGACGCCAGACGGCGTTCAGCACGCTGACCAACGAACAGATCCGCGCTCTGTCGGGTATTTTCGAAGCCAACGGACGAATCTATTTCATCAATCCGTCGGTCATCGGAACGGACGGCCGCGCGGCGACGGGCTACATCTATACCGGTCTGAACTCCAACACGGCGTTCAACGGACAGGCGTTCTTCAACGTCGCTCCGGGACAGACCGGCAACCTCGGCCGCACGCTGCTCAACGGCCCGCGGTACGTCAACGTCAATATGGCGCTTTTGAAGAACATCAAGTTCACCGAAGGCGGTATGCGTCTCCAACTGAGAGCCGAAGCGTTTAACGTCTTCAATTTCGTTAATCTCTTCAACAACACTCAGTTTGCGAACATCAACAGCACGACCTTCGGACAGATCACGTCCGCCGGTGACCCGCGCATCTTCCAGTTCGCGGCGCGCTTTGAGTTCTAATCGGGCTTTCTAGCCTCTGGACAGTCCGCCGGTTTCGCGATCGGCGGACTTTTTTTATTCGAAGGCCTTACAAAATCGAAGGAAAAAAGTTATACTGTGGCGAAACCGGGAGATAATGAACGACCTGACGCCTTCCAATTCTCAATATTCGTTGACGCCGCTCGGAGCCGGAGACCTGATCGACCGGGCCGTCCGCTTTTACCGGAAGAATTTCTGGACGTTCGTCTGGATCGCCGCGCCGCCGATCGTCGCCGGCACGCTGATCTCGGTCGGCTGGCGGATTCTCGCGCGCAGTCTGTTCAGCATCGATCCCGTCAATAATCCGGGCGAAACCTACGCCTACTATTTTTTTCTGTGGCTCGGCAACCTGCTGATCTGGCTGGTCGAGGTCGTCGTGACGTTCACGGTGATGGGCGGCGCTTCGCGCAATTTCGTCCGGCATCTGCTGTTCGGCGAACCGATCACGTTTCGCGAGACCTACCGCAACGTCAAATCAAGAGTTTTCGGGCTTTTGACGGCCTCGGTCCTGATCGCGCTGCTGCTCGGGTTTATCGGGATGATCATCCTTTCGATCGGCTACACGGTGGCCGCGCTGTCGATCGCGCTGACGATCTACACGTTCAGCTTTTCGCCGTTCATCGCGACGATCCTCTCGATCGCGCTGTTTCTGGGGGTCGCCTTCGGAACGGGCTGGCTGTTTTTTCTGATCGCGACGAATTTCGCCTACGTCCCGCAGGCGATGCTCGTCGAGGGGCAGGGCGTTTTTCCGGCGATGGGCCGGAGCGCGACGCTCGCGCGCGGCAAGGCGCTCAGGCTTTACGCGCTGTTCGTCTTTTCGATCATCGCGATTTATTCGGGGCTGATGCTGCTGAAAATCCCGCTCGACTGGTACGCGTGGGCGAACGGCATCGACGTCTGGAGAGCCTATTTCGCCTGGGAGCCGATTCCGGCGTGGTACGAGATCGCGAGCCAGTTTATCTGGCAGGCGAGCCTGATCCTGCTGATGCCGGTTTCGATGATCGGGCTCTGCCTGATGTACGTCGACGAACGCGTCCGGCACGAAGGCTACGACATCGAGCTGCTCGCGGCGCAGCGGCTCGGCGAGATTCCGGCCGTCCCGCGCGAGTTCGTCAACCCGCTGCATCCGGCGCTGGCCGCGAAGACTTACGTCGAAAATCAGCCGCCGAACCTGCCGCCGCCGGCGAAAAAGGCGTCGCATTCGATGCTCGGACTTGATTGAGTTTTGGAAGTTTTGGAAGTTTTGGAAGTTTAGGAAGTTTAGGAAGAAAGCGTACAATCGGCTGTCAGCCGGTTGACAGGCGACAGCCTGTAAAAACGCTTCACACTCGATAAACGCAGCGACCGAACTAACAGTCCGTCGTTCATTCCAAGGAAGTTTAGAAAGAACTCAACTTACTTCCAAAACTTCCTAAACTAAAGATTTTATGGACTTTTCTGCCGGAGCGCGGCATCATTCGAAATGGTTGACGGTCGTTCGGCGGCTGCTGGCGGCCGGTCTGCTCTGCCTTTTGGGCGGTGCGGGCGGCGCGTTCGCGCGCAGTCTGGCGGATTATCGCGCCGGCCTCGAAAACGCGGGCGGATCGGTCGACGCTTTGATGGATTACGCCGACGAGCAGGAGCAGAACGCCGCTGACGAGCGCGAGCTGCTGGCCGATATTCGCCGAAACGTGCCGGTCACGGAAAAGATCGAGTGGGAAGGCACGTCGATCGAGACCAACAATCAATGGCTCGAAACCGATCTCAAGGCCTTTGAGGCGGAAACGAAGGACGCCAAAAAACGCGCTTTGATCCTGAAGAACGTCGACGAACGGCTGTCGGCGCTGATTTTCAAGATCCGGCAGCTCGAAAAACCGGCCGCGTCCGGCCCTTCGAAGGACGAGGACAAGCGCAAGCTCGCCGAGATTCTGCGGCGCGCGGAGTATCAGAAAGCGCCCGAACAGGAGGAAAGCTGGTTTCAGAAATTGATGAAACAGATCCGCGAATGGCTCCGCGACAAATTCCCGGAGCCCGAGATTCCGCAGAACGCGCCGGCCGGGATGCAGACGCTTTCGTTCGGGCTGCAGATGCTGTTATACGCCGTCGTCTTCGGTTTCATCGCCTTTCTGATCTACCGCTTCGGGCCGTTTTTCGCCGGCAAGCTGCGCCGCCGACGGAAAGAGGAAAAAGGCGACCGCGTGATTCTCGGCGAGCGGCTCGCCGCCGACGAGGACGCGCACAGTCTCTTCGGTGAGGCTGAGGAATTGGCGCGGCAGGGAAATCTGCGCGGCGCGATCCGCAAGGGCTACATCGCGCTGTTGTGCGAGCTCAGCGACCGCCGGGTGATCGGCCTCGCGCAGCACAAGACGAACCGCGACTATCTGCGCGACGTCCGCCGCCGGGAAGGGCTCTACCGAAATATGAACGGCCTGACCCTCAGCTACGAGCGCCACTGGTACGGCTTTGACGAAGCCGACGAAGCCGACTGGAACGAGTTCAGGCAGACCTATCAGCAGGCCCTGAACAGCGAACAATAAGGCGATTTCGGATTTCGGATTTCGGATTTCGGATTGGTCTTATAAACTGAATTCAATGAATTTACTTTAACGGAGAAGACGTCGGGAAGTAAGATTTCGCGCCGCGGGCAATCCGAAATCCGAAATCCGAAATCCGAAATCGATTTGTGCGTCAGAAAATCTTCATCATCCTCGGGCTGGCTTTGCTGATCCTCGTTTTGATCGGGCTCAACGCCGTTTCCTACACGCAGAAGGAAGCGGAGACCGAAAGCGAGGGGCGGCCGAACCGCTCGACCTATAATCCGGGCGCGACCGGGACGCGGGCTTTTTTCGATCTGCTCACGGAAACCGGCCGCAAACCCGTGCGCTGGCGCGACGCGCCGGCCGAGCTGCTGACGAGCGGCAAGAACCGGCCGGCGACCTTCGTGATGATCGGCCCGTTTCGCAAGGAACTCGCCGAGGATGAGGCGAAGGCGATTCTGCAGTGGGTTTCCGAGGGCGGAAAGCTCGTCCTGATCGACCGCCGCCCGCCGGAAGAGCTGCTCAAGACGTCGGCCGCCTGGAAGCTCTCGTTCAATTCCTATTTTCCCGAGCCGTCCTTTACGACCGACGCTTCCGACCAGAAGGCGATGACCGCCGGCGTGAAGGCCGTTCGGCCGGTCCAGCCGACCGTTTACACGAAAGGCATCAACGGCGTCCAGCCGTCCGTCTTCGCGACCTCGGTCGATTTCGCCGGTTTGACCGAAGAGGAAGCTCAAAAAAAGCCGCTGATCGTCAAAAAGACGCCGGTGCCGATGACGACCTTTTCGAAAGCGACCCCGAAACCCGCGACGCCGCCGAAGTCGTTTGCGACGCCGACCACTTATTCGACGCCGAAACCGGTCGGCGAAGGGGCGGGCATCGGCAGCGCCGATCAGAACGATCCCAAAAAAACGGAAGGCGATAAACTCGTGATGAAAACGCCGCCGCCGCCGAAGGCGCCGCCGAAAGCCGGGAACGGCAATGGTGTCGGCATCGGTGACGGCGCCGACGACTCCGATTACGATATAGTTTCCACGCCGTCGCAGCCGGCGCCGGTCGTTCATCTGACGGCCGAGAAGCGCAACCTGCTGGTCGACGTGCCCTACGGCGCGGGTCAGATCGTTTTTCTGACCGATCCGTACATCGTCGCCAACGGCGGCATCAATCAGGTCGACAACGCGTCGCTCGCGGTCAACGTCGTCGCTTCGCGCAGCGGCGTCATCGCGTTCGACGAGTATCATCACGGCTACGGCGCGAACGCCAACCGCTTTTTCCAGTTTTTCGCGGGCACGCCGGTCGTCCCGATCTTTATTCAGGCGGTCGTGCTGCTCGGGCTGTTGTTTTATTCGCAGAGCCGCCGGTTCGCGCGCGCCGTGCCCGATCCCGAACCGAACCGGCTCTCGAAGCTCGAATATATTTCGGCGATGGCCGAGCTGCAGCAGCGGACGCGCGCCTACGATCTGGCGATCGAGAACATCTACACGGATTTCCGGCGGCGCGTCGCGCGGCTCGTCGGCGTCGACGCGCTGAAGGTCCGGCCGCATAATCTGGCGCTGCTGATCGCCGAGCGGCTGCCGGATGAAAACGCCGCCGAGCTCGAACGGCTGATCGAAAGATGCGAGGACGTGATGCACGGCGACGCGTCGGGCAAACGCGAAGTCCTGCAGCTGACGACGCGGCTCCGCGAGCTCGAAGCGAAGCTCGGGCTTCAGCGGCGCCGGAAAAGCCGAAAGTGAGGCGGATAAAATAAAAAGCTGTGCGGTCTGACCGGCGACGGGGCTTTGCGCTAGAATTGGATGATGTCGACAAACGCGCTGATCTTACTGATCTTTCTGTTTTTCGTGACGAGCGCGATCGGCGTCGTGACGGGCAGCAATTCGCTGATCACGGTACCGGTGATGTTCCAGTTCGGCGTCGATCCGAAGATCGCGGTCGCGACGAATATGTTCGGCCTGACGTTTATGAACGTCGGCGCGACGATTCCGTTTCTGCGGCGCGGGGTGCTCGACCGGAAAAAACTCACGCCGCTCGTCGCGATCACGCTCGTCGCGTCCGGCATCGGCGCGGGGCTGGTGCTTTTGATCACGCCGGCCAACATCAAGCTGCTCGTCTCGATCGCGATGATCGCGGTGACGATCTTCACGCTCGTCAAACGCGACGCCGGCATCGCGGCCGTCGCCGAAGTCTCGACGCGGGCGACCGTCCTGACGTATCTGCTGACCTTCGTGCTCGGCGTTTACGGCGGTCTTTACAGCGGCGGCTACACGACGATGCTGACGGCCGCTTACATCGCTTTTTTCGGGATGACGTTTACCGAATCGGTCGCGGCGACGAAAGTGATCAACATCTTTTCGTCCGGGATTGCCACTTTAATCTTTATGTGGCAAGGTTTAGTAGATTACAGGATCGGCTTTATCCTGGCCGTCACGATGTTTGTCGGCGCGTACGTCGGCGCGCACACCGTCACGAAACTGAGCGACGTCTGGCTCCGGCGGATCTTTCTCGGCGCGGTTCTGCTGCTGGCCGTCAAGACGCTGCTCGATTTCGTCCGATAATCTGAAATTACAATTTTGAGACATTAAATGCTGACACATACACCATCAACCGTTGCACATATTCTGAACGAGCTGCGCAAGATCATCGTCGGGCAGGACAAGGTGATCGAGCAGATTCTCGTCGCCTTTCTCGCCGAGGGCCACGCGCTGATCGAGGGCGTGCCCGGGACGGCCAAGACGCTGATCGTCAAAACGCTCGCGCGGATCGTCGGCGCGCAGTTTTCGCGCATCCAGTTCACGCCCGACCTGATGCCGTCCGACATCACCGGCACGAACGTCTTCAATATGCGGACGTCGGAATTCAATCTGCGTCACGGGCCGATCTTTACCGACATCCTGCTCGCCGACGAGATCAACCGGACGCCGCCGAAGACGCAGGCCGCGCTGCTCGAAGCGATGGAAGAGCGCCAGACGACGATCGACGGCGACCGCTACCAGCTCTCGCCGCTCTTTACGGTGCTCGCGACCGAGAACCCGATCGAATACGAGGGCACGTATCCGCTCCCGGAGGCGCAGCTCGACCGTTTTCTGCTCAAGATCAACATCGATTACCCGTCGGCCGACGCCGAGCTCGAGATCGTCGCGCGCTGGGATCAGGGCTTTAATTCGCGGCGGCTCGAACAGGTCGACGTCGAGCCGCTCGGCGACGTCGCGGCGATCCAGCACTGCCGCGCCGAGATCCGCCAGATGCGGCTCGAACCGGGCGTTCAAAGATACATCGTCGAGATCATCCGCAAGACGCGCTCGCATCCGACGATCCTCTACGGCGCGAGCCCGCGCGCGTCGGTCGCGCTGCTTTTATGTTCGAAGGCGCTCGCCGCGATCCGCGGCCGCGATTTCGTGACGCCCGACGACATCCGCGACGTCGCCGCGCCGGTTCTCCGTCATCGGTTGGCCCTGCGCGCCGAGGCCGAGCTCGACGGCGCGACGACCGACGCCGTGATCGCCGACATCATCAAAGGCGTCGAAGTGCCGCGCTGATGCGATGAGGACGAAAACCAAATGGATGGTTTATGTTCCGACCCTTCTGCTCTGGGCGGCCGGCTGCGTTTTATACTGCCGCTGGTATATCGTCTCGATTCTCACGCCGCCTTTCAGGGACGATGCTTATGCCAATTCGGAGGGTTTTCAGTTTTTGATGTTTATGATCTTCAGATTTCCGCTGCTGTTGGTCGGATTGTTTGGAATATTGTATCTGGAAGCGATAATCTGTAATCTCTTTTTTACCCGAAAAGACGATTAAGTCATTGACGAATATCTTTCACGAGCGAAAAGGGGAAATCCATCATACTTTGAGAAGCTATGACAAATTTTTCGCGTCGTCAGTTTTTAAAACAGCTCGGGGCGCTGGCGGCGGTCTGTCTGACCGCGCGCGCGGGGCGGCCGTCGTTCGAATTGCCGGAAGCGGATCGGCCGTTCGATTTTCTGGTCGTCGGCGATTCGCTGATCTGGGGCCAGGGACTCGAAGAAAAAGATAAATTCTACACGCTGACGAAAAACTGGCTCGAAAACGAATTTTTCGCCGGCCGCCGCCGCGTCGAGCTCAAGATGAAGGCGCATTCGGGCGCGACGATCTTTCTGCACGACGACGAAGCGGCCGCACTCAAAAAGACCGGGCGGACCGAAAACACGTTTTTCGACCCGGAGGTCGCGGTCGGCTTCCCGAGCATCAAGGCGCAGCTCGATAACGCCAAAGCCGAATACGAAAGCCCGGAAAACGTCGATCTGATTCTCCTGACGGGCGGCATCACCGATCTCGCCGTCGCCAATATTCTCAATATTTTCGGGAGCGAAAAGGAATTTCGGGCGCTGGTTCCGAAATACTGCGACGAAGATCTGTCGCGGCTTCTCGATTACGCCGCCGCCGCGTTTCCGAACGCGCTGCTCGCGGTCGTCGGCTATTATCCGATGATCTCGAAAAAAAGCTCGACGCACGCGGTCTTCAACGCGATCCTCGAAATTTACGGCTTTTCGGGGCCGGTCAAGCCGCTGATGAACAACCCGCTGACGCTGCCGGTTCTCAAGATGATGCGCAAACAGGTCATCAAGCGCTCGGATTTCTGGGCCGACGAGTCCGCCGCCGGATTTCGCAACGCCGTCGCGCGCGTCAACGCGAAGGCCGGCCGCCGGCGCGCGCTCTTCATCGAATCGCCGGTGACCGCCGACAACTGCTTCGGCACGAAAAACTCGCTGCTCTGGGGAATGGGCAAAAAAGGACGCGGCGAGGACCCGCTCTACGACGCGCGCCGCGCCGCCTGCGGCCGCGATTTCGCCGAGCTCGCCAAAAACAAAGAGGTCGGCTATTCGGTGCGCGCCTGCGAGCTCGCCGGGATCGGCCATCCGAACGTCGCCGGCTCGAAAGCCTACGCCGAAGCGATCGAAAACGCGCTCGCGCCGGTTCTGGAATCGCCGCGTCGCGCCGCCGCAAAGTAGAACGCTTTCAAAATAATATAATCTTTTCATCGATTGACGGCGCTGAGGACGCGTTTCCGGGCGGTTTATAATTAAAGAGAAACGTTATGACCGGTCTTTCGCGTCGCCGATTTCTGAAAACTCTCGGAGCCGCGGCGGGATTGTTGCTGTTTCCGCAGACGCTTTTTACGCAAACCGCCGGCAAGACGGATTTCGAGATGCTCGTCGTCGGCGATTCGTTTATCTGGGGACAGGGCCTGCGCGAGAAGGACAAGTTTTACACGCTCGTCAAAGACTGGCTCGAGCGCGACCTGTTCGGCGCGACGCGGCGCGTCAATCTCAAGGTCAAGGCGCATTCGGGCGCGCGCATCTACATCCACGAAGACCAGCTCGCCGAGATGCTCGAATGCGGCGAGGACCCGGAAAAATTTCATTATCCGGAAGCCGATCTCTCGTTTCCGTCGATCACTTTCCAGATCGACGCGGCGCGCCGCGAATACGAGACCGGCGACGCGGTCGGGCTCGTGATGCTGTCGGGCGGGATCACCGATCTCGTCGTCGGCAACGCCGTCAACCCCTTCCTGCGCGAGGGCAAGATGCGCCGCCTGATCCATCGATACTCGCACGCGGCGATGGCGAACCTGCTCGATCACATCGCCGAGGTCTTCCCGCGGGCGCTCGTCGTCGTCGTCGGCTATTTCCCGATCGTCTCGACGAAGAGCGACGTCAACACGCTCACGAAATATCTGATGAAGATCGTCAAATTCCCGCACCCGCTGCAGTTTCTGCTGACCAACCTCTTCAGCAAGCAGTTTATGAAGATCGTCCGCAAGGCGACGGCCGAACGCTCGCGGATCTGGGTTTATGAATCGAACAAGGAGCTCCGCGACGCCGTCCGCGAGGCGAACGAGAAAAGCCGGCGCGAGCGCGTCGTCTTCGTCGAATCGCCGATCACCGAGGAAAACTGTTTCGCGACGAAAAACTCGCTGCTCTTCGGGATGAACGAAGACAACAAGCCCGAGGACGAGCTCTACGCCGAACGTCTGACGGAATGCCCGAAAGTGTTTCGCGAGATCAAATACCGGCCGTTCGGCCTGATCTCGGAACGTATGTGCGAGCTCGCCTCGGTCGCGCATCCCAACAAAGCCGGCGCGCGCGCCTACGCCGAAGCGATCGAGACGCGGCTCGGAAAGTTTTTCCGGCCGCTGTAAATCTTGATTCGATCCGCCTGATGCCCGCGCCGGCCGACGTTCAGAAAAAACTTGAGTTCCGGCGCGTAAAAACTTATAATTTTCGAAAACTCAAAGGACGACAAACTTATGATCAAGGCAATTCGTGGCAGCACCATCTGATAACTCGACGAGAGGGAATTCCGAAAACTTATCGAGCCGTACAGGCGAAGGCGTGATCGTCGACATCGGGACGGGCGACGGGCGCTTTGTGTCCCGTTCGGCGCGGGCGAATCCGCGCAAATTCTACATCGGGATCGACGCGAACGCGAAGCCGCTGGAAAAAGTCTCGATGAAGGCGACGCGCAAACCGGCGAAGGGCGGTCTGCCTAACGCGCTGTTCGTGCAGGCGGCGATTGAGGATCTGCCGCCGGAGCTGGACGAAAGCGCCGACGAGATTCACATCCATTTTCCGTGGGGCAGCTTGCTGAAGACGATCGTCACGGGCGACGCGCGGGCGCTCGCCGCGCTGCGCCGGATCGCCGCGCCCGAATGCCTGCTGGAAATCGTCGTCGGGCTCGACGAAACGCGCGACCGCACCGAGATCGAGCGGCTCGGGCTGCCGCGTCTTTCCGAAGATTATTTGCGCGGCGAGCTGCTGCCGAAATTCGCGGCGGCCGGTTTCGAAGCGGCCGGGTGCGGTTTTTTGCCGCCCGCCGAATGGTCGCGGCTCGAAACCTCGTGGGCGCGCAAGCTGCAAACGGGCGGCGACCGCGAGGTCGTTTATCTGGTTTTCGAAGCGGTTTGAGGTCGGCGGCCGGAGACAAAAAACTGAATGCCGGAAAAAATCTATCTGAAATTCAGAAACGAGACGGGCTGGAAGTTTTTTTCGGCGCTGGTCGCGGAAGCGCTCGCCTGTCTGCTGCTGTTCGCCTGGCGGGGACGGGCTTTCGGCGGAATCAGGACGCTCGATGAGCAATGGTTTTACGATCCGGCGACGGTTTTCGGCGTTTTGAAAGACCTCGACGCGATCGGCAAACTGCCTCTCTACGCCGTCACCGAAATCACGCTCGATCTCGTTTTCCCGGTCGTCTACGTCGCCCTTTTCGTGTTTCTGATCGTCCGGCTTTTTCCGCCGCGAGCCGGCGGATATTTACTGCTCGCCCCGCTTTTGGCCGGAGCTGCCGATCTCGCGGAAAATTTTTCGATCGCCTTTCTCGCCTTTTCCGGCAATCCGGAAATCCGCCCGCTCGCCCTGGCCGTTACGGTTTTTTCCACGTCGAAATGGCTTCTGGTTTATCTGAGCCTGCTCGTCACCCTCGGCGGCGCGGCGTTTCGCTTATCCGGTAAAATATCCCGAACATAACGTCAGCGCGTGAACTCGATCGTGTTGCCGTGCATCCAGCCGCTCGTGCCGTGTTCGCAGGTCACGCGGTACCACGGGCTGTTGTCGTTTTCGCGCTCTTTGATGTCGAGCCGGTCGTCGACCGGCAGAATGTCGATTTCCTTCGCGTTGCGGTTCGGCGACGTGCGGACGAAGGCGTTGATCGTGATCACGCGGCCGTTGAATTTGTCGTCCGGGGCGTCGGTCCGTTTCGAATGGACGGCGCTCGCTTCGACCGAGGTCGGCGTCGCTTTCGGCGTCGGCGAATTGTTGGCGGGCGCGTTGCGGGCGGCGTTCGTGTTGGTCTGCGTCTTCTGATACCAGAACACGCCGAGCAGAACCGCGCCGAGGACGAGCAGGCCGCCGAGGACGATGCCGAGACCGAGCAGCAGACAGCCGCGGCCCGTGCGCGACGGTTCTTCGACGACGACCGGCGGGACGACGTTGACGGCCGGCGGAACCTGAAAGTTGAAGGCTTCGGTCGGCGCCGGCGGGTTTTCCGGCGGAATCTCGATCCTGACGGGCGTCGAACGGATGACGGTCGCTTCTTCGCGGTCGTCCGGCGGCGCGGCTTCCGAAGGCAGGACGAAGCTCTCGGCGACGAGCGGCGTGCCGTCGGTCGTGCAGTAGACGAGCCCGTCGTCGAAAACGCTGTTGCATCGAGGACATCTTTTCATATCGTTCGGCTATCTAAAAAAACTTCGCGCGTTTGCTATAATAATACCGATTTCGGATTTCGGATTTCGGATTTCGGATTTAAGCCGGACGTCGCGCGGGTTTTCGCGAAGCGAAAAACTTTTCGGGTCCGGCGGCATTGTTAGATTATAAATCGTCGCGGCGAAAAAGCGGAAACCCGCGATTTTTCGGGCGGCGGCGAGAGGATTTGGGGAAGTGATGAAAATTGCGGTGGCGATGAGCGGCGGCGTCGATTCTTCGAGCGCGGCGGCTCTGCTTAAGGAACAGGGGCACGAGCTCGTCGGCTTTACGATGCAGCTCTGGAATCAGCGGCGGCATATCTCGGTCGACGAAAACGGCGATCCGCTGCCGTCGCGGTGCTGCTCGCTCGACGACGTTTACGACGCGCGCCGCGTCGCCGAAAGTTTGGGGTTTCCGTTCTACGTTTTGAATCTCGAACGCGATTTCGACGAATCGGTCGTCGAGCCGTTCGTCGCGAGCTATCTCGCCGGCGAGACGCCGATCCCGTGCGTCGCCTGCAATTCGCGTTTGAAATTCGCGTCGCTCGACCGGATGGCCGTCAGCATCGGCTGCGACAAGGTCGCGACCGGGCATTACGCGCGCGTCGAACACGATTCGGAGAATAACCGCTACCGGTTGTTTCGCGGGCGCAACCATTGGAAGGATCAGAGTTATTTTCTCTGGGAGCTGACGCAGGAACAGCTGTCGCGGGCGCTTTTCCCGCTCGGCGAAATGCTCAAGTCGGAGGTTCGCGAGATCGCCCGCACGGCGAATCTCTACACGGCCGAAAAACAGGAATCGCAGGAGATCTGCTTCGTCCCCGACGGCGATTACGCGGGCTTTATCGACCGCTGGCTCGCGCACGAAGACCGCGCCTCGGAAACGCCGGCGGCGGGCGACATCGTCAACACGAAGGGCGAAAAGATCGGCCGCCACACGGGCATTCACCGCTACACGATCGGCCAGCGCCGCGGTCTCGGCATCGCCCACGAAAAACCGCTCTACGTCGTCAAGATCGAGCGTCTGAAGAACCAGATCATCGCCGGCGAGAAAGAAGAGCTCGCGCAGACGGAATTCACCGCCAAAGGCGTCAACTGGGTCGCCTTCGACACGCCGGCGGAACCGGTGCGCGCGTTCGTCAAGGTCCGCTATCGTCACGAACCGGCGGCGGCGACCGTTTACGCCTTGCCCGACGATCGCGCGCGCGTCGTCTTCGACGAACCGCAGGCCGCGATCACGCCCGGCCAGGCGACCGTCTTCTACGACGGCGAAGAAGTCCTCGGCGGCGGCTGGATCGAGAAGGATTGACCGTTAAAGCAATAAAAATCAGTAAAGCGAGCGGTAGCGAGTCTGTTTCGCCGATCCGGAGTTTTTCGGCCCGGTAATTGATCGAGCTTTCGACTCGTGCGTGGACCGTGCTTTCGATTGAATCGGAACCGTCGGAACGGCGAACGGTTGTTTTTTTGATCCACTAAACACACCAAAAACACTAAATTTCTTTCGTGTTTTTGGTGTGTTTAGTGGATCGAAAACTACTATTCGCCGTCCGGTCTTTTCATTTTCCGACAAATCCGGTCGCGGGCTTTATCAGTCAATTCAGACAGGTTTCAGGTAATAACACGCGGCTCGCGCCCTCTCGTTGATCCGATGGCCGGCCGAAGTCTTTACCTCGCCCGCGAAAAGCTTTCGCCTGCGGCGGAAGGGACTGTAAAAGTAATTGTGAAATCGAAGGAAAGAGCGGCGCAGCCGCGCGCGAGGTCAGTAGCGTCGGCGATAGCCGATGCACCGCCGCGCCGGTGTGACTATCCGGGAAGATCTAAAACCCTTGGTTATCGAACGATTCGAGATGCAGGAGCCCGGCCGGCGAACGGTGCATCGGCTATCGCCGACGCTNNGACGCTACTGACCTCGTGCGGCTGCGCCGCTTTTTCGGGTTTCGTAGAGCAGGGATCACATAATTTGTTTGACAGTCTCCGGTGGAAGGCTTTTTTACCGCGTTCTTCGGCTTATCTGCCGCGGTAGATGGAAAAATTACCGCGGTGTTTGCTTTTTTTACCGCGCGCCCCGCGTTTATTACCGCGGTTGATAAGAGATTTACCGCGGTTGATAAGAGATTTACCGCGGTTGAAAGAAGATTTACCGCGGTTGAAAGAAGATTTACCGCGGTTGATAAGAGATT
>JAFDVJ010000119.1 GCA_018269075.1 Acidobacteriota bacterium | reverse complement strand
GATTCACTAGCACCAATGGTTATTTATGAAAATTCGTTTAAGAAAAGTCTTTGCCGGCTTCGTCCTGCTCGCGCTGCTCGCGTCCGGCTTCGCTTCGGTCAGCGCGCAGAAGACGCGGTCGATCAGCGTGCCGGTGACTTATTACAAGCTGCCGAATGGTTTAAGGGTCGTCCTGTCGCCCGAAAAGAGCGCGCCGCTCGTGACGGTCGCCGTCTATTACGGCATCGGTTTCCGGATCGAGCCGAAGGACCGGACCGGTTTCGCGCATCTGTTCGAGCATCTGATGTTTCAGGGCTCGAAGAATATGGGCAAGATGGAATACATCAAGCTCGTCCAGTCGAACGGCGGCGTGCTCAACGGCTCGACGCGCTTCGATTTCACGAACTATTTCGCGGTCGTCCCGTCGAACAAGCTCGAAACGCTGCTCTGGGCCGAGGCCGACCGGATGAAGGGCCTCGACATCACCGAGGAGAATCTGAAAAACCAGCAGGGCGTCGTCGGCAACGAGGTCAAGGTCAACGTCCTCAACCAGCCCTACGGCACGTTCCCGTGGATCGATCTGCCGATGGCCGCCTTCACCAACTGGTACAACTCGCATAATTTCTACGGCGATCTCAAGGACATCGAGGCGGCGACGCTGACGGACGCGAAGGATTTCTTCAAGAAATACTACACGCCGTCGAACGCGGTGCTCGTCGTGACCGGCGATTTCGACGTCGCCGAGGGCAAGGAATGGGTCCGGAAATACTACGGCGCGATCCCGTCGCAGAAGGCCGAACCGCAGCCCGACATCTCCGAGCCGCGTCAGACCGAGGAAAAAACGGTGACGCGCACCGACAAGCTCGCCAACAAGCCGGCGCTCGGCTTCGGCTACCAGATGCCGAAACGCGGGACGAAGGAATATTACGCGATGGGCCTGCTCGACCAGATCCTGATCGAGGGCGAGGACAGCCGGCTCTACCAGGAGCTCGTCAAGAACAAGAAATACACGAGCGGCATCAGCGGCGGCATCAACTATCTCGGCAATATGTTCAACTACAACGGCCCGATGCTCTTCGCCGTCAACTTCGTCCACGACGACCAGTTCACGCCGCAGGAAATTCTCGCCGCGAACGACGCCGTCATCGACGACATCCAGACGAAGGGCGTCTCGCAGGCCGAGATCGACCGCGCGATCGTCAAGCTGCGCTCGGATCTCTACGACACGATGACGCAGTTCGGCGGATTCGGCCGCGCCGATCTGCTGGCGAGCTTCGCGCTCTTCGACGACAATCCGCAGGCGATCAACCAGATCGAAGCCAACTTCCGCAAGGTGACGCCGAAGCTGATCCAGGAAACGGCCAAAGAATACCTGCGCAAAACCAACCGCACGGTCGTCATCGTCAACCCCGAAAAAACGGACAAAAAGACGGACTAAGGAGGGAAGACAATGCAAAATTCAAAATTCAAAATTAAAAATTCAGGTATGAAATCAGTCAAAAATCCTTTGCGCCTCGGCGTCTTCGCGTTAATCCTGCTCAGCTTCGCGCTCAATCTGTTCGCGCAGAAGGAAACGCCGCCGGCCGGCGGCCCGGCGAAACCTTTCGTCTTCCCGGCGGTCGAGACCTACACGCTGAAGAACGGGATGCGCGTCTCGCTCGTCCAGTACGGCTCGGTCCCGAAAGTCCAGATCGTCGCCAACATCCGCGCCGGCAGCCTCGACGAGAAACCGTCTGAGCGCTGGATCTCGTCGATGGTCGCGTCACTGATCAAGGAAGGCACGACGACCCGCACGTCCGAGCAGATCGCGCGCGAGACGGCCGAGATGGGCGGCAGCCTCTTTACCGGCGCGCAGACCGACAAGACGGTGGTCGGCGGCGAAGTGCTCTCGGAATTCGACACGCGCTTTCTCGGCCTCATCGCCGACGTCATCCGCAACCCGAAATTCGCGCCCGACGAGATGGAGACGCTGCGCGCCAACAGTCTCCGCGAGCTGGCGGTCGCGAAGATCCGGCCCGGCACGATCGCGCTCGAAAAATTCCGGCAGCTCACCTATCCGAACCATCCCTACGGCGACGTTTTCGCGACCGAGGAGATCATCAAGGGCTACACGCTCGACGGCGTCAAGGCCTATTACAACGACAATTACGGCGCCCAGCGGACGCATCTCTACGTCGTCGGCCAGTTTGACGGCGCGAAGGTCAAAGCGGCGATCGAAAAGCTCTTCGGCGACTGGAAAAAGGGAACCGAAGCGCGCCGCAACGTGCCGCAGATCAATCCCAAACGGAGCCTGACGGTGATCGACCGGCCGGGCGCGCCGCAGTCGACGATCTTTCTCGGAATGCCGGCCGTCGCGCCGTCGGACGCCGATTTCATCAAGTTCACGGTGATGAACGCGATCCTCGGCGGCAGCTTCGGCTCGCGGATCACGTCGAACATCCGCGAGAACAAGGGCTACACCTATTCGCCGTCGAGCACGGTCTTCAACCGCTATAAAACCGGCTACTGGTACGAAACGGCCGACGTGACGACGAAATTCACGGGCGCGTCGATCAAGGAGATTCTCTACGAGATCGACCGGCTCAAAAAAGAGCCGCCGACCGACGCCGAGCTGCAGGGCATCAAGAACTATATGATCGGCATCTACGTGCTCCAGAACTCGACGCGCGCCGGCGTCATCAACCAGCTCGAATCGATGAACTACAACGAGCTCGACAAGGGCTACATCGACAACTACATCCGGAACGTCAACGCCGTGACGCCGGCGGACATTCAGGAGATGGCCCGGAAATACCTGTCGGAAGACAAGATGACGATCGTCGTCGTCGGCGACAAGTCGGTCATCACCGACCAGCTGAAGCCGTACCAGAACTAACAAGGAGCGCCGGCATCCTGCCGGCAATGCGTTTGCAAAACGCAAACAGCGTTTCGTTTCTCTAAAGCTTTTAGGGAAATGAAACGCTGTTACGCCGTTTGCACGGCGTTTGCCGGCAGGATGCCGGCGTTCCAAGGAAAATGAAACGCTGTTACGCCGCTTGCGCGCCGTTTGCCGGCCGAGATGCCGGCGCTCCGTTTTCGGATGATCAGAAAAAAGAGACGATTTGCTTCCACAACCGCGACCAGAAGCCGGCGGCCGGCGCGTCCTCGTTCGGGGCCTGAGCGGCGTTTTCCGCGACCGGTTCGCCCGCGCCGTAGAAAAGCTTCATCCGGGCGTCGTCGAAAGACGGGCAGCAGTCGACCGTGAGATACTTCTCGTTTTTCCGCCCGAACGCGTAAACGATCCGTTTTTCGCCGGTCGCGGGCGCCGGCGTCCCGCACGGGTTGCCGTAAACGACGGTGATTTCCCGCGTTTTATCGCCCTTCCAGACCCGAGAGACTTTTATTTCGAGCAGATACGACCGATCGCCGAGATCCGTCACCGCCGCGACCTCGCCCTCGAAGATCGCGTCCGTTTCGCGCAGTTTTTCCTCGTGTTCCCGGTCGGAGAGATTTTCGAACGCCGCGCAGCTGTGCGCGAAGGCCGGCGCGAGGGCGAAGAATAAAATTACGAGGCCGAGCGGCATTTTCATAAGCTAATACTTCTCCGAAGGATAGCCTTTGAAGTCTTTGGTTTTGTTATAATAGGGGAAAGTTTCGAGGCCCGTTGCGACGAAGGCGCGACCGTTCCAGGCGAATTTGCGGCGCTGGTAATTTTCGGCGCAGCAGGCGGGCGCGCTTCCTTCTTCGTATTCTTCGAAAACGAGCTCGCGCCCTTCCACTCTGAGCCCGCGAAATTGCCGGCCGCTGTTGTAAACGCTCGTTTCGTATTTCCAGAGCGGAACCGCTTTCCCGTTTTTCTCCGAAAAGACGAAAGTGCATTGCGGCAGCCATCGATAAAACGAAACCCCGATCGTGACGATCGCTTCTTCCCGGCCGTCACCGGTCAGATCGGCGTAGGAAACGTTTACCAACAGCTCCGTGTAATCCTCGCCGAGCGGCCCGTATCGGCGGCCTTCCAGATGAACCGTTTCGTTCTGCCCGTCGCGCAGGACGATCTTTTTTTTGAAAACATCATCGTTTTTCGGAAACCAGTCGTAGGTGAAATTGTTGAAATCGATCTTTCTGACGTCCCGGTTCGGCTCGTCGCCGGCGGATTTTTCGGTCGGCGCAACGGCGTCGACGCTGATTTTCGGGGCCACGAGTATTGGCCCGAAAGCCCGGCCGCAAAGCAGATACGTCAGAAATACGCTCGAAACGAAAGCCGCCGCGGCCGCCGACAGAACCAATATTTTGCCCCGCATTGTTTTCATCTCCGTAAATTTCCGAAAGGAGAAAGCCGGCGCGTCAGGCGAAGCCGTTCTTTTTTCCGTATCGGGTTCATCGCTGTTATTTTAACGTAAGTTCGACCTCAGGGCGGAGCGCCGGCATTGCGGCCGGCAATAACGGAGCGCCGGCATCCTGCCGGCAAACGCTGCGCAAGCGGTGTCACAGCGCTTCATTTTCCCGAAGATAAAAGGGAAAGCGGATGCTGTCGCCGCCTGCTGTCGCCGCCTCCGAAAAGTCCGTCGAATTCATTTATCGGACTTTTTCGTGCAGGCGGCGGCGATGACCGCGTCCCGGAGCTGGTTTTGATTGCGTTTGGCGAGCAGCGCGTCCATCCCGTCGTGCCTGGCCTTCGGTTTTTCGGCGAGAATCTGCTCGTAGACCTTGAGCAGGCTTTCGAGACCGGCGAGCTGCGCGGCGTTCTCATCGTCGGCCTTATCGGCATTTTCGATCTTGAACGCGCCCATTCCGATCAAATACTGGCCGATGAGCTCGGTGCTGTACTTGTTTTTCTTATCGAGCACCGGCTCCATCAGCTCGCCGCCGCAGATGAGGAGATGAACGTCTTTCGCCTCGATCAGAAAAGCGACGGCCCAGGCGCGGACGTCCTTGGCGTTCTTGTCGAGCGGTTTGGCTTCGAGAAACCGCGCCGCCTTGACGAGCATCTGCAGATCTTCGGGTTTCGACTTTTGTCCGAGAGCGAACTGCGCGGCCAGTCCGACGACGAGCAGCGCGAGGATCAGATTGATTTTTTTCATTTTTTCTCCTTTATGAAACTGGTCCGCCGAAAGCGGCCGAATGAGTGCTCCGGCGCGTGAGCAGACAGCAAGCCTTCCGGCGGTTCAGGAATTGTGACGGCGAATCCGTGCGGCGGTCCGCCAACGATGTAAAGACTTTTGTTAACTTCCCGGGTAACGGGAAAATTATAAATCAAAAGAAAATAAAAGGAAACAGGAAACCCGCCGCCACGGACTGCCGTCCTTTGGCGGATCGTTGCCGTGAAGAAGATCGGCGATTCAGATTTTGAAAACTTAATAAGTTTCTTTAGCTAGTTTCGAGAACCGTTGATCTTTGAACAGCGCGAAATTCAAAACAAAGCCGAGCAATAAACACAAAATATATTTCGGTTTGACCGGATTTTCAACGACTGACCGGTCTGATTTTGTTCCATTCGGGTATTTCGCGTATTTCGCGGGCGGATTTTTGATGGTTTGTCGACCCGTCATCTATTTTGGCAATTGTCAAACTGAGAATTGCTGACAGAACTCGGTGGAAGATAATTCTAAACAGTCGAATCTGTTCGACTTATAACCAGACGCTAATATCTTATAATCTTTCTAAAAGAATTATTTTATTGTCTCCAATTGCCCACAAACGATTTGTATTCATAAAATAAAAAAAAGAAATCTCTGCAATGGATTTGTCCCCACATACATTTTCCCAACTTTTCCCCCCGTTATTTGAGAATCTTAAAAACGGCTTTCTTACAATATCTGTTTTTGAAGTAACATCGCTGACAAAATGACCGCTTGCAAAGATTTCATTCTCAGAAATAAATATCAACTTTCTCAAATAAGCATTTGTTTCATAACTCTTCCAAATATTCCCCTCTTTTTTTTTCAAAATTCCCCAAATTCCTTCCTTACTGTCAGCCCCGCCGGCCGCCCATAAATTATCGTTCGGTAAAAGCCCGAAACTCCCAAAATATGTCTGGGGTCGTTCATCTAAATTGGCCAATAAAATTAATTTCTTTTCGTTTGCAAGAATTTTATAAATTATTCCGTTCGTTAGCAGCAGGGCCTCATTTAATTTCGTGGGAATTATATCTTCTGCCATATCGTTCAAACTTTCCGGAAGATCACCTGTAATATCGCTCCAAGTTTCCCCTCCATCGTTCGTGTGATTAACAAAAATCTGGTCAATTAAAGTGTCTTTTAATAATGTTTTTCTACCAATCACCCATCCTTCTTTTTCTCCAGGAAAACTAACCTTTTCAATCACTACCGAGTTAATTGAAAACTTGTTTTTCCAGCTTTTTCCACCATCTTCGGTTTTCAAAACTACACTTTCGTCGCCGAGTTCATTCAAATAGTCCTCTCTTTCCTTTGCAATCGTTATCCAACCTATTTGTGAAGAAACAAAGTAAATGTCCGAAATTCTACCTTTTTTAGTAATCCCAACTTTAAATGACTGCCATTTTTGGCCTCCGTCAGTGGTTTTAAACAAAAATCCATTTGAGGAGATCGCAATCCCCTCCGAATTGCTCAAAAATTGTACTTTAACAAAGGAATTGTTTGGATCTGTCAGTTTTACACTGCACTTCCAGAAATTGTTTTCCCCAACGACTTCCATTTTTTCGGCTTCGGAAGGGAGATTAGTATTAACTTCGGAGGATATCTCCGACCCGGGGCTTTTTGAAACAGCGTGATTACATGCAATCCACCCGAAACAACCAATCAACATCAGAAGAACATTTAATATTTTAAACATTCAGTTTCTCCCTTAAGAATAATGCCACTAAAAAATTTAGAATGTAATATGAACTTCGGAATAAATATCCCGTGCTGCAAAGATCAAAGACCAAAGATCAACGGTTCTCGTTTAGACGGCCGCGCCCTCGAAAAACAATCAAAATCTTTTCCGCCGAACTTCGCCAAAACGCCCAATGGTAAATTATAGTTAATGACCGAACTTATTGGAAAAGGCGGCGATTCCGGTCGCGGCAGCTTTTTTGATCTTCCACTAAAAACACTAAAAACACTAAATTTCTTTCGTGTTTTTTCGTGTTTTTAGTGGATCGTTTAAAAACGCCCGCGGGTTTAACGCTCATTATTCCAACAAGTTTTGTCACACACTATAAGCGAAAAGTTGAGTATATTGAACTTCTTTATAGGCCGCGGATAACGCGGATGACGCGGATTAGCGCGGATTCTTTTTTAAGATTAATAAATCCGTGAAAATCCGCGTCATCCGCGTTATCCGCGGCCTATTTTTTAACGGCCTCAATCATTCATCATTTCGACCGGGAGAATACTCGGAGCTTCTTTGCGGGCTCTGCTTCTCTGCGGGAAGAAAACCGGCCGCTCGATTAATCCGGAATCGTAAAAGAGCATTCCGGCAATGAACGGGCCGAACAATTTCGATCTACAATTCGAAACTTTCCCCGTCTTCCTGGACGAAGACCAGATAATTCGTGCCTTTTCTGAGCGGCCGGTGATTCGCGCCGGCGCGTTTGCGCTGAACGGTTTTTCATCACAGGCCGTTCGTTACCGGCAGCGCGCCCCAGAAGTCGGTCAGTCCGGCGTATGGCCCGCCGGGGAAGCCGAACGGCGTGGCGACGTAGACGCGGACGCCGCCGTTTTTCGTGAGATAGACGAATTCGGTCGGAAAGGGCTGCCGAAAACAACTGTTCGACGGGACCGAAAACGGCCGGAGCGCGAAGGGATTCGTCCGCGCGAAGCCTTCCCTCGGCTTTTTGAGCCGGTCGTCGGTCAGCACGATCTTTTTGACGGTCTTTTCGTTGATCGGGGCAAAAAAACTGTTGAACGGCGGATTGAATTTGGGGGGAATTTGAGGAGTGATCTTTGGTCTTTGATCTTTTTGAAAGATTATCGAAATGCGGCCGGGCGAATCGATCAGTACAGTGAGCGGTAGCGAACGCTGTTCATTACAAAATAGATTCAGGTGATTATAGCGGCTGACAAAACCAATTGGAAAAAATCCATATTCAGCCATCGGCGACGGTGTAAAGCCCCGGGCGATGATCATTGGTATCTACACAAGTCAAAAGGTTTGTTTTTCTGCGGCTCGGCCGCCCGATGTGCGGCGATGGCTCCGCCTCGCCGGGACGGCTTTTCGTTAAAATGGCGAGGATCGGCCTCGCGCGGCACGGCTCAAGGCGCAGCCTTTCGCCGAAAATTACGAACTGCGCGCCGGACGGGCACAGCCCGTCCGCACATCGGGCGGCGGAGCCGCAGAAAATAAAGCTGTTAAAGATGTGTCGATACTAATGTGATAACCCGACATCCCCACAAACTCGGGCGACATCCGCAAACGTCCAGGCAACTTCCTCACACGCTCAGGCGACATCCTCAATTGAATTGGCGACATCTTCACACGTCCGGGCGACATCCTTACACGCTCGGGCGACATCCTCACACGTCTGGGCGACATCCACAATCGTTCGGGCGACATCAGATATCGTTCCGGCGACATCAGATATCGTTCCGGCGACTTCGGATATCGTTCCGGCGACTTCAGATTATGCTCCGGCGACATCGGATATCGTTCCGGCGACTTCAGATAATGCTCAGGCAACATCAGATATTGTTCCGGCGACATCAGATAACGTTCCGGCGACATCAGATAACGTTCCGGCTACTTCAGATAACGTTCCGGCGACATCCGCGAAAAATCGGGCGGGCCGGCGGTCGAGAGCGGCGATGTTTTTTATTTTTCGGCGATTATCGGGAAAGCGGGCGGCGCTTTTTCGCTGCGTCCGATGGGTTGCGGGCAAGCGGGCGGCGGTTGGCCGGATTCGCGGGACGCGGGCCGGCCGCCGGGGAACGGGCGGCGGCCGGCAATGAGCGGCCGCCGGTCGGGAAACGCGCGGCGCGGACGGTTGCGAAATAAGTTAAGACACCGGCAGCGGCCGCGCGCAGCAGGTGGTCATCATATAGACGAAGAACTGGTAAACCGCGAAGACGAGCAGCAGGTTGAACAGCAGACCGGCGAAGGCGCGTTTGACGAAAAGTCCGACGATGCCGCTCAGCAGGCCGACGACGATCAGAAAAAGGGAAACCAGAAACGGGGCCACGAAATAAACTTCCTCCCGCACGAGATAGGCGACGAACAGCCCGACGCCGCTCAACCCGACGGCCGCGAGGCCGCTGTACATTGAAATTCTTCCCCAAATCGCGCTTGTTTCTTTATTTTCTTTCATTTCGATAAATTCCTCGGTCAAATAAAATTTCGGTCGATCCAACCACAGAACGAACGTTCGCCGGACGCTTGCACCGGCGGCGCGAAAAAATATCTTTCGCCGCCGGTTCGCCGGAAAAATCCGCCGGCGACCCGTTTTTTACGCAAAAACGGCCGCGAAAATCTGTCTGAATTTGGGGGGAAGATTTTTTCCGATATGAAAAGATGTCATAAATGCAATTTCCAGAACGGCGCGATGATCGATTACTGCTGGCAGTGCGGCACATCGCTCGAAACGCCGAACGGCGCGAACCGCGGCTATCAGGGCGCGGCGCCGACGCAGGCCTTCAATCTCGCCGACGAATACGATTTTCGCAACCAGAAGCAGGATTTCAGCGCCTACCAGAATTTTTCCGGGCCGCGGTATCAGAAACCGGCCGCCGCGCAGAGCTACGGCGGCATCGTGCTTGCCCTCGGCGCGTTCTTTCTGGTGCTGCTCGCCGTCACCGGCGCGGGCGCGGCGCTGGTTTACCTGACGTTTCACAAAGAGCCGGTCAAACCGCCGCAGTATGAGCGCGAACGGACGGTCGAGCCGGTGCGTCCCGGCCGGGTCGAGACCGATCGGTCCGACAGCGACACGAACCGCGCGCGGTCGAGCGTCGCGGCGGCGCGTTTCGACCGGATCTGGGTCGATTACGACGTCACCGAAAACAAGCGTCTGGGAATGCGGATTCACGTCAAGTTCTCGGTCGACAATATGAAGGACGTCGATTCGTATCTCGCCGTTCATTTCGCGAAGAAAGACGGCGCGAAGCTCCGGACGACGAACAAAAAATTCGCCGACCGCAACGGTCAGATCGCCGTTTACCGCGCGCTCAAGCCCGGTTTCGACGACACCGACTACGACGATCTGACGGTTTTTATGCCGTATGACGAATTTCAGCTCGGCCGCGGCAAATACCGGCTCGAGCTCGACGCGGACGTGATCCGCCCGAGCGGCGAGCTCGTCGATCACCTGACGTTTTACGATTTCGAGTACGAAAAATTCGCCAGATAACCCGACGCCTCACCCCCCTTGGACGAGAGACTTTTCGACGCGAAAAGTCTCTCATTTTTTTTCGAACGCAAAGAAATAAGGATCGCGAAACGGCCGTTCGGCAAACGGTCGTTTCGCGATCCTTATTTCTATCGAAACCGGGAGCTTCTCCGAAAGTCTTAAATCCTGATGCCGGCACGCGTCAGGATCGATTCGAAGCCGGTTTTATCGACGGCTTTGATGTAGGCGTCGCGCGGTTCGACGAGGCCTTTCTGGACGAGCTCGAAGAGCGCGTCGTTGAGCATCACCATCCCGTGCTGTTTGCCGGTCTGCATCGCCGACGGAATCTGGAACGTCTTGCCCTCGCGGATCAGATTCGAGATCGCCGGCGTGATGATCAGCACTTCGAGCGCCGCGACGCGGCCGCCGCCGCGTTTCGGCAAAAGCGTCTGTGCGATCACGCCCTTCAGCGATTCCGAAAGCATCACGCGAATCTGCTGCTGGCGGTCGGCGGGAAACTGGTCGATGATCCGGTCGACGGTCGACGCGGCGGTCGTCGTGTGAAGCGTCCCGAAAACGAGGTGGCCGGTCTCGGCCGTCTCGATCGCGATCGAGATCGTTTCGAGATCGCGCATTTCGCCGACGAGCAGGATGTCGGGATCTTCGCGCAAAGCGGCGCGGAGCGCGTCCTTGAACGAGTCGGTATGGTTGCCGACCTCGCGCTGGTTGACGAGGCAGCGGTGGTTTTCGTGGACGAACTCGATCGGGTCCTCGATCGTGATGATGTGATCGTCGCGGTCCTTGTTGATATGGTCGACCATCGCGCAGAGCGTCGTCGATTTGCCGGAGCCGGTCGGGCCGGTGACGACGACGAGGCCTTTCGACAAACTGCAGAGATTCATAATCGCCTGCGAGAGTCCGAGCTGCTGCGCGGTCAGGATCTTCGTCGGGATGATCCGGAAAACGCCGCCCATTCCCTTGCGGTCGGCGAAGATGTTGGCGCGAAAGCGCGCGAGGCCGGCGATCTCGTAAGCGAAGTCGGAGTCGTTGCGGCGCGCGAATTCCTCCTGGTTCTTATTCGGCATAATCGAGGTCAGGAGCTCCTTGATCGATTCCGGCGTCATCACGGTTTCGCCGCACGGCAGCTTCTGCATCTTGCCGTCCTTGCGGATCATCGGCGGCATCGAAACGCTCAGGTGCAGATCGGAAGCGCCGATTTCGGACATCTTATGAAAGAGCGCGTCCATCCGCGCGCGGGCCGGCGCGTTTTCGCGGGCCGCCGTGAAACCGTTCGTCGCCGGCGCGTATTCCGGCGCGGCGGCCGGCGCGTAGTTCTGCGTCTGCGGATAGTTTTCGACGACGACCTGCGGTTCGGACTGAAACTCGTAGCCGTCGTCGAACGGCGAATAGGTGTTGGTCGGCGGGACGTATTCGACGGCTTCGAAATCCTGCCGTTTGCCCGGCGGCTCGTAGGTCGAGCTGTCGGAAAAGGTCGTCTGAAACGTCGGATCGTTGACCGAGACGACCTCGATGCGCGGCGCGTCGAAATTCGAGTAGCCGCCGGTCAGCGGTTCTTCGTATTCGATTTCGGGCGTCGTCCGGTCGGCCGGAATCTGCGCGCTGTCCTGTTTGGCGGCCGAAGAGCTTTCGAAGGAATAGACGGGCGGCTGATTGAAGGCCGTCACGTCGGGCTCGAACGGGCTCGTCGCGGGCTTGGCCGGCGCGGCCGTTTCGGTCGTCGAGAGCGCCGAAGAGGTCTGCATAATGCTTTCGACCATCGCTTGCTGGGGCGGCATCTTGTCCGAAAGCAGCGGGCGGATCGTGACGTTGAAACCGGCCGGCGATTTGCGGACGAGGAAGTTGAATTTTCCGAGATTGTGCGGATGGACGAACTCGACTTCGGATTTGCTCGGCAGCTGCTGTTTGACGTCGTTCGGGATCAGCGGGAAAACCATCATACTGATCTGCGTGCCGAGGAGCGGCGCGCTGTTGATGTCGTTCGAGCCGTTGGCCGAGACCAGATAGGGGTTTTTATTGGGTTCGAGGTGCAGCTCGTAGCTGCAGGTCGAAAGCAAAGTCTGGAGATAATCGTTTAACTTTTCCATACGGTTTCAATCAAATTTTCAGAACCTGAGTGTGGGGAATATGTCGGGTTTGGGCGGCTGTAAAAGATGCAAGGGATAGAAAGCCTTAAAAATAATAACATAAAAAAACGATGTTTGTCATCAGGAAAGTTTATCGGCGGGAAAAGAAAGCTCCGGCGGCGATTTTTTTTGAGTCGCGCCGATTCAATTTGCGGATTCGGCGATGTTTGGACATAATCTAAGCTTAAGCTTATGACGCAAACGAGCAAGGAAGCCGCCGGGTTTCAAAAAGGAAAAATTCAGGATGTCGTGGTTTATCCGCTCAGAAAGTTCGTCGACGAGCGCGGCTGGCTGGCCGAGCTTTTCCGGCACGACGAGCTCGCCGAAGAGTTTTACCCGACGATGGCCTATCTTTCGGTGACCGAGCCGCTGGTCCAGCGCGGGCCGCACGAGCACGTCGATCAGGCCGATCTTTTCTGTTTTATCGGGCCCGGCAACTACAAACTGCGGTTGTGGGACAACCGCGAGGATTCGCCGACCTTTCGCAACGTGATGACGCTTTTCGTCGGCGCCGACAACCCGCAGGCCGTGATCATCCCGAAAGGCATCGTCCACGCCTACAAGAACGTCAGCACGACCGAAAAGGGCGTCGTCGTCAATTGTCCGAACCGCCTCTATATGGGCGAAAACAAAAAAGAGCCGATCGACGAGATCCGTCACGAGGACGATCCCGACACGATTTTCAGGATGGAAGATTAAATCCGGTCGACGCTCGCTGGTCTTTCCGGCGGCGAACGTTTAGACTAACGGTTGGCGGCGGCCCGTCGCGATTTTCCCGCACTATCGTATAACCGGACGCCACTTTTTGAAAGATAAAAGCCGCGTTCGATTGACCGGCCGCCGACCTTTACAAAACGACATCATCGCGAGGCAAAACTGAAGCTATTTTGGTTTTGTTTTTTTTGCGCCCGGCGCGGCCCGCCGGCAGATTCGGGCTTCGATTTTCATAATGGAATCGAAGATCGAAGATCGAAGATCGAAGACCGGATCGAAATTCGCCGGAAAACTTATTTTAGACACTGTTGAATCGTCAAGAATGAAGATCGTCCGCATCATCGCGAGGCTCAACGTCGGCGGCCCGGCGCGGCACGTCGTCTGGCTGACGAAGGCCCTGCAGTCGGAAGAGTTCGAGTCGGTCCTGCTGACCGGGACCGTGCCGGACGGCGAGGAAGATATGAGCTATTTCGCCGCCGACCACGGCGTCGAGCCGGTCTTCATTCCCGAAATGAGCCGCGAGCTCTCGGCCAAAGACGTCGTCTCGCTCTGGAAGGTCTTCCGGCACATCCGGCGCGAAAAGCCCGACATCATTCACACGCACACGGCCAAGGCGGGAACGATCGGCCGCGTCGCCGGCTTTCTCTACCGCTGGCTCGCGTGGCGCCGCGTCAAGCTCGTCCACACCTATCACGGCCACGTTTTTCACAGCTATTACGGCAAACGCAAGACCGCCCTTTTTCTGTTCATCGAACGGACGCTGGCGCGGCTGACCGACCGGATCATCGCGATCAGCGACCAGCAGCGGGCCGAGATTAACGAAAAATTCGGCGTCGGCCGCGCCGCCCAGTTTCGCGTCATCCCGCTCGGCATCGATCTTTCGCCGTTCGACGCGGCCGACGCCAAAAAACACCTTTTGCGCGCGGAGCTCGGCGCGGCCGACGACGAGCTGCTGGTCGGCTTCGTCGGGCGGCTGACCGAGATCAAGAACATCCCGCTCGTCCTCAGGGCGGCGAAGATTTACCGCGACGAGAAAGACGCCGCCGCGCCGAAGCTCCGGTTCGTGATCATCGGCGACGGCCACCTGCGCGCGGAGCTCGAACGCGAAACGGACGCGTTCGGCGTGCGCGACGCGGTCGTCTTTCTCGGCAATCGCGCGGACGCCGACGTTTTTTACGCCGGGCTCGACATCATCGTCCTGACGTCGCTCAACGAGGGCACGCCGCTGTCGCTGATCGAGGCGATGGCGAACGGCCGCGCGTGCGTTTCGACGATGGTCGGCGGCGTCGTCGATCTGCTCGGCGAGGTTTGCGAAGAGAAAGAGAATTTCCGGATCTGCGCGCGCGGGATCGGCGTCGCGTCCGGCGACGAGCGCGGGCTGCGCGACGCGCTGCTTTGTCTGGCAGGCGACGAAGCGCTCCGGAAAAGCCTCGGCGAAAACGGCCGCGAATTCGTCCGCGGGCATTACGGAAAGGAACGGCTCACCGAAGATATAATCAATCTTTACCGCAATTTAAATCAAAATTAATGAACATCTGCTTGCTTTTGCGGTCAATCTATTTTGTAATAAAGCACGAGCAGAATTTGTTTCCGGAAAGGTATTTTAAAGGAATCTTTCATTCCGCAATACCTCTATGCTGAATCTTTTTTCAAACCCGCTCTGGGTTGCGGCAATCAGTTTCGTTCTGGCGGTCGGCCTGACTTACGTCGTGCGCGGCGCGGCGCGGCGCTTCGGCTTCGTCGCCAAACCGAAAGCCGACCGCTGGCATAAAAAGCCGACGGCGATGATGGGCGGCGTCGCGATCTTTCTGACGACGCTGCTGGTTTATCTGCTCTTCGTGCCGCACAACCGCGAATCGTTCGTCATTCTCGGCGCGAGCTCGTTTCTGTTTCTCGTCGGCCTGCTCGACGACCTCCTCAACATCAAGCCGTATCAAAAGCTCGTCGGGCAGTTGATCGGCGCGACGATCCTGATCGGTTTTCGGCTGACGCTGCCGTGGACGGGCTATGAGATCGTCGACATCTGGATCACCGTCGTCTGGCTGATCGGCATCACCAACGCGATCAATCTGCTCGACAATATGGACGGGCTGGCGGCCGGCATCTCGGCGATCGCCGCGATCTCGCTGGCCGCCGGTTTCGGCGCCAGCGGGCAGACGCAGGAGCTCCTCTTCGTGACGGCCTTTATCGGCGCGCTGCTCGGTTTTCTGGTCTTCAATTTCAATCCGGCGTCGATCTTTATGGGCGACTGCGGCTCGATGTTCGTCGGGTTTCTGCTCGCCGGCTCGGTGCTGATGAACCAGGTCGGCGGCCGCTCGCGCGGCGTGATGACGATTCTCGCCGTGCCGGCGCTGATCCTCTTCGTCCCGATCTTCGACACGACGTTCGTCACGATCCTCCGCAAGCTCTGGGGCCGCAAGGCCTCGCAGGGCGGCCGCGATCACACGTCGCACCGGCTGGTCGCGCTCGGTCTTTCCGAACGCACGGCCGTCCTGATGCTCTATGGCTTTGCGCTGCTGGCCGGCATTCTCGCGCTCTTCGTGCGCGAGCTCGACACGTCGCAGAGCCTCGCGCTGATTGCCGTCTTCACGGTGATCCTGACGATCATCGGCGTTTATCTGGCGAAGGTCAAGGTTTACCAGGAACAGGAGGCGCAGGTCGCCGTGCAGACCGGCGCGGCGTTCGGCTTTCTGCTCAATCTCTCGCACAAGCGGCGCATTTTCGAGGTGATGATGGACGCGCTGCTGATCACGCTCTCGTATTACGCCGCCTATGCGCTGCTCTTCGGCGCGTTCGAGGACACGGCCAACTGGGATCTCTTCATCCAGACCGTCCCGATCCTGATCGTCATCAAGCTTTTCGCGCTGCTGTTCGCCGGCGTCTACCGCGGCATCTGGCGCTATACGGGCGTCCGCGATTTTCTGACGTTTTTCAAGGGCGTCGTCTTCGGCTCGATCCTCAGCGTGCTCGCGATCCTGCTGCTTTACCGGTTCCAGAATTTTTCGCGGGCGGTCTTTATTCTCGACGGCCTGATCCTTTTTTCGGCGATCGCCGGCAGCCGGATGGCCTTTCGGCTCTTTCGCCAGCTGCTGCCGTCGCCGAGCGGGAACGAGGGCCGCAACGTCCTGATCTACGGCGCGGGCGACGGCGGCGAGATGGTCCTGCGCGAGCTGACCAACAACCCCGAGTGGGAATACCGGCCGATCGGCTTCGTCGACGACGATCCGCTCAAAAAGGGAAAGGTCATTCACGGCCTCAAGGTCTACGGCGGCAACGGCTCGCTCGACGCGATCTGCCGCGAAAACGACGTGCAGGAAATCCTGATCTCGTTCCGGAATCTGTCGGCCGAAAGGCTCCGCGAAGTGCGCGGCATCTGCGACGAAGCGAACGTTTCGCTCAAGCGCGCGCTGATCAAAATCGAACCCGTCGATTTCGAGTGATTCGCGATCGGCGATTTGCAATTTGTCGGCGATTCGACTTAAATCATCATTGTTTTTATAGATTGAAGATTCGATAAAAAGCGACTCGAAGGCCGCCGGAAACGGCGAGCCGCGACCGCGAATCCGTTATGCCGACTCGCACGATCAAGCTCGAAACGACTGCCGGACGTCTGCTCATCCCGCTGCTGGCGGTGATCTGCGTCGCCGGCGCGTACATCTTCGCGAACTGGTTTCTGGCCGACACGATCGCGCTGCGCGCCGTTCAGAAAGAGGTCGCCGACCTCGCGGTCGAAATGGCGCCGTCCAATCCGCAGGCGCATCTCGCGTCCGCGATTCTCCACGAAAAGTCGTTTCTGCCCGAAGATCTGCCGAAATCGCTCGCCGAGTTCGAAGAGGCTGCCGCGCGCTCGCCGTACGATTACCGTTTATGGTACGAGCTCGGCCGCGCGCGCGAGCGGAGCGGCGACGCGGACGGCGCGGAAAAGGCGCTTCGGCGGGCGCTCGCGCTCGCCCCGAACTACGCGCAGGTCCAGTGGACGCTCGGCAACTTCCTGCTCCGGCAGGGGAAATCGGACGAGGCGTTCGTCGAGATCCGGAAGGCCGCCGAAAGCGACAAGAGCTTTGCGAACCCGGCGATGGCGAGCGCGTCGCAGCTTTTCGAGGGCGACGCGGCCGCGCTCCGGCGCTACGCCGGCGATTCGCCTAATTTAAGAGCCGCGCTGGCACTCGTGTCGGCGCGCGCGCAGCGGTTCGACGAGGCGCTCGAAGTCTGGCAGAGCCTGCCGGAAGACGCGCGCCGCGAAGATTTCAAAACGAACGGCGAAGAGATCTACCAGAAAATGATCGAAGCGAAAAGATACCGCGCGGCGCTGACGGTTTTCGGCGGGCTCGCCGGTTCCGAAGATAAAAAGTTCGCGGTCGGCCAGCTCACGAACGGCGGCTTCGAAGCCGAAAACCCGAAGAACGCGGGCGTTTTCGAGTGGCAGATCGCCGACGGCACCGAGCCGCAGATCGGCGTCGACAACGCGCAGCGGCACGGCGGGAATATGAGCCTCAAGCTGATATTCAACTCCGGCGGCAGCGCCTTTCGCGGCGTGACGCAGACCGTCGCCGTCGAATCGAACAAAAAATACGCGTTCGAGGTGTTTTACAAAGCCGAGCTCAAGACCGAAGCGACCGTCAAATGGGAGATCGTCGACGCGGCCGACGGCAAGGTGCTCGCCGCGACCGACACGGTCGCCGCCAATTCGGACTGGTCGAGTCTCAAAACGGAATTCGTCGTGCCCGCCGCGACCGAAGCGGTCGTCGTCCGGCTCGTCCGCGGCGCCTGCAAATCGGCGGCCTGCCCGATCAGCGGGAGATTATGGTTCGACGATTTCAGCCTCAGCGCGCGGTAAACGATTTCGGATTTGGGATTTCGGATTTCGGATTTCGGATTGTTGGGCATTGAGGCGGTTTGGCTGGTTACGATGGTCGGCGGCTTTGGGAAAGAAATCTTAACGGTGTCAGATGCAAAATGAACGGGAAAATTCGGAGCTCGCGGAGGCGGCCGGCGAGGCGATGCCGGCGGCCGAGCCGTCGCGGTTCAACGGCGCGGGGTTCTTTTTGCTGTGCGTGATTCTGGTCTTTTCGGTCGTCGCCTACGGCGCGGTCGACACGTGGGCGTTCGGCTTTATTTCGATCCTGACCGGTCTGATGGTGCTCTGCCGGCTGGCCGAATCGTGGATCGCGGGCCGGCTCGAAGTCGGGACGAGCCCGCTTTTGCTGCCGCTCGGCGGGCTGATCCTGATCGGCCTCGTCCAATTGCTGCCGCTGCGGAGCGCGAATCTCGAAGACGGGCTTTTATCGATCCCGGCCGTCGCTTCGCTTTCGATCAATCCTTACGCGACGCGGCTGATGGTCGCGCAGCTGATTCTCTACACGATATTTTTCGGCGCTTCGTTCGTCTATCTCAACCGCCCGAAGCGGCTCCGCAAGATCGTCGCGCTGGTCGTCATCTTCGGCGCGGTGATGGCGTTTTTCGGCATCCTGCAGCGGATCGCGAACCCCGAAGGCATTTACGGTCTGCGTCCGACGCCGCAGTCGATCCCGTTCGGCTCGTTCGTCAACCAACATCATTTCGCGGCTTTTATGGAGATGACGGCCGCATTGACGCTGGCGCTGCTGGTCGGGCAGGCGACGGCCAAAGACAAGCGCCTGCTGCTGATCATCGCGCTCGTGCTGATGACGCTCGCGATTCTGCTGACCGGTTCGCGCGGCGGGCTGCTCAGTCTGTTCGGCGTCGTCGCGTTCGTCTTTCTCGCTAATTTCCTGCGCCGGGAAAGAAGCGGCGAGGACGTCGCGAAATCCGAAAAACACGCGCGTTTCCGGCGCAATCTGGCGATTCTCGGCGGCGGGCTGGCAATCGTTCTGCTGCTTGTCAGCGCGGTCGTGATGCTCGGCGGCGACGCGTCGCTGATGCGCGGCGTCGGGCTCGCCAACCAGGCCGACATCAGCAGCGGCCGGACGCATTTCTGGGCGGTCGCGTGGCAGATTTTCAAGGATTACCCGATTCTCGGCGCGGGCCTCGACGCGTTCGGGACGGCGTTTCCGCGGTACGATACGTGGAACGGCACGCTCCGCGTCGAGCAGGCGCACAACGATTATCTGCAGACGCTCGCCGACGCCGGGATTCTCGGGCTGATCACGGTCGGCTCGTTCATCTTCCTGCTCTTCAGACAGGGCCTCCGGCGGATCGGCGGCGAACACAGCCATTTCGGCCAGAGCGCGGCGATCGGCGGGCTCGCCGGCTGTTTCGGAATCCTCATCCACAGCTTTTTCGATTTCCCGCTGCGGACGTCGTCGAACGGCTTCTACTTCCTATTGTTCGCCGTCCTCGCGACCGCCCCGGTCGTCTTCCCGCATCATCATCACCGGAAAAAATGAATCGATTTCGGATTTCGGATTTCGGATTTCGGATTGAGGGCTTGAATTGCGGCGGATCGGAAAAGCTTTGCACCGCTATGTAAAAGGCCTGCACCGCGATGCAAAGCCTTTACATCGCGGTGCAAAGCTTTTACATCGTGGTGCGAATTTATTACTGTTCGAAGAAAATCCCTCTCAGCGGATCGAAAATCGAAGGCGGCGGCCGGATTATCCTTCACCGGCCGGCGAATCCGTCCGCCTCTCAAAATCCGAAATCCGAAATCCGAAATCCGAAATCCGAAATCGTTTTATTTGACGACGACGCGGACGAAGCCTTTGTTGAAGTAGAGGCGCAGGACCCACGGTTTGGTTTTGTCTTCGTTGTAGTCGGCTTTGCGGAGGATTCCGCCGATGAAGGTCGGTTTTTCGTCGAATTCCTTGATGTCGACCGGCGTTTCGAAGACGACGTAGTCGAACGAATGGATCGCGTTGCCCTCGATGTTGGTGGCGGTCGTGCGGAAGGCGTTCGGCGTGTCCCTGACGCGGCAGATGACGTTCAGCTTTTTGTCGCAGTCCTCGACGAAACGGCGCGGGGGCAGCACAAATTCCTTGCCGATAAAATTTGCCATCATCACGTCGAGCTCGTTCCACGCCGTCTCGGCGGCGGTCGCGTCGGCGCGCGCGTTGGCGTCGAGAATCCGGCCGGTCTGCGCGTAGAGATACATATAGCGGAGCTGGGCGAGCTGTTTGCGGTCGTTGTCGGCGGGCAGCCGTTCGAGATCGCGGGCGGCGAGCGCGGCCGCCTTGTTCCAGTCCTCGTCGGCGAGCGCCTTCGCCAGCGCGCCCCATTCGGCGTCGGGAACTTCCGTCCAGACGGTCTGCTGAACCGGCACAGTTTTCACCGCCGGCCGCACCGGCGCCTTCGGCTTCTGCCCGCAAACGCCGATCGCCAAAGTGAGTAAAACAGTCAAAAAAACGACTTTCTTCATTGCTTCAAATATATTCGGATTGATTTTCAAGACATTTCCCGTCTCGCCCGGCCTGAATCCGCCCTTCCGAACCAATCCGAAATCCGAAATCCGAAATCCGAAATCCCTACGGTTGTTTCATCAGCCGCGCGCGCGCGACGACGGCTTCCTGATAGCCGCCGCCCTTCATATCGCCCATCGAGATCACTTTTTCGTAGATCTTGATCGCGTACTGGTTCTGATCGTAATACTCGTAAAGCCGGGCGAGCGCGACGTAGGTCAGCGAGATCAGCGCCGGGTCGGTCTTATCGGTCGCTTTGGTCAGCACATTCGTGTAATAATCCTTGGCTTCGGCCAGCAGCTGATTGCGTTTATCCTGATCGGTGATCGCCGCCGCCGCGAGGCTTTTGACGCGGCCGAGCGCATAGTAGACGCGCGGCTCCGCCGGGTTGGCTTCGAGCAGCGTCTTGAGCTCGGTTTCGGCCTCGGCGTATTTCTGCGACTGGATGAGCGGCTCGACCTCGCCGAGCTTTTTCGTCAGCGGGTTTTCGATGATCGCGAGCGCCGCCTTGCGCTGTTCCTCGCGCGCGGCGAGCGCGCGCTTGCGGGCGTCGGCGGTCTCGGCCAGCCGGTTCGCCTCCTTCGTCGTGTCCATCGAGAGGATCATATCGCGCAGCGAGCTCGCGATGTCGAACTGCGATTCTTCGAGCCCCTTCAGCTGGCGGGCGAAATAAAACGACAGGACCGCGCCCTTCTCGTAGGCTTCGGCGAGCTTGAGCGTCATCTCGTCCTCGGCTTCGGGCATCGCGAACCGGCCGTCGATCAGGTAAAGATCGTTCGTCAGCCGGACGACCTTGCGGCCCTCGGCGTCGGTCGTTTCGCTGAGCGGCTTGCGGCCGGCGTTGCGGCGCGCCTCGGCCGTCGCTTCCTGAAATTTCTGGAAATAGACCGCGCGCGCGTCAGCCGCCGAAACGAGCGAGCGCGAGACGGCGAGAAACGGATCGGGCGAGACGTCCGGGTTGGTCTTGCGGCGCTCGTCGAGCAGCGCCTTGATGCCTTCCCTGAACGTCAGCACGTCCTTCGAGTTTTTGAGGATGATCGGGTCGAGCACGAACTGCAGAAACGCGCGGCGGACTTCCGATTCGTCGAGATCGATGCCCGGCGGGACGATCGCGTAGTAATCGTCGCCGATGTTGCGGAAATTGATCGTTCCGCTTTGCGCGAGCAGATCCGGGACGATGTAAAAGCGGCGCTCGCGCTCGCGCGTTTCGATCTTCGAGAGCGTCGATTTTCCTTTTTTGACTTCGACCTTGACCTGTTCGACGAAGGTCGTCTGCGGCTGCGTGTGGAGATAATCGAGCAGCCCGCGGACCATTCTGATAGTCGAGGGCCGCAGGGCGTCGCCGGCCGCCTGATAATCCTTGTAATATTCCTCGATTCGCGCGCCGACGGTCGTCGTCTTTTCGGCGCCGCCGTCGCCGACCTTGATGATGCTCCGGTAAAACTGGCGGATGTAGGGCGAGAAATCGAGCACTTCGAGCAGATCGCCCGGCAGGTCGGTCGCGCGCGTCGGCTCGACGAGATCCGGCACCGGCCCGAGCGTGTAGGCCATCGAGACGAACGGCGCGACGAGCTCGGCCGGCGTCGCCTGCGCGTGGCGCTTTTTATACTGATCGATGAAGAACTTCATTTTCTGGCGGAGATCGGGGTTGAACGTCGTCAGGTCGGTCTTCAGCTTCTGCCGGAATTCGCCGCCCTTGTCGGTCAGCGGCGTTTCGAGGCCGGCCGCTTCGAGCGAGGCGAGAACGACGATCAGACGGCGGTCGGGCTCGATCCTGACGCCGTACTGCGACAGGTCGAAGGGCCGGGAAGTGTCTTGCGCGAAAACGCCGATCGCGAAAACGAGGATCAGCGCCGGAAATAAAACTCTTTTCATTGTAAATCCACGGAAACGAGCAAAGCACGCAGAATCGGCAAAGAATTTAAGGGAATAAGTTACGGTTTTCTTTGGGGATTTCGCGCCTTTGCTCAACGTTTAAAGATGCTTTGACGGTTGTCAAAGATGCCTTTGGAAAAAAAGGATAAAGGAAAGCCCGCGAGTTTTCCTTTATCCTTGTCTCATTGAATTTGAAATTTTCGGTTTAGTTGAAGCTGCTCAGCGCGTCGCCTTCGTTTTCGAAGACGTCGAAAACGGTCAGCAGCTTGGTGATCGCCAGCAGGTCCTGGATCTTCTGCGTCAGGTTCAATAATTTCAGGCTGCCGCCTTCCTTGTTGACGGCCGTGAAGCTCGAAACCAGTTCGCCGATGCCGCTCGAATCGATGTATCCGACGCCGCCCAGGTTCAAGAGAATTTTCTTTTTGCCCTCGCCGAGCAGGCGGCGGATCGTGTTGCGAAGCGCGACGCTGCCTTCGCCGATCGTCACCTTTCCGTCCATATCAAGAATTGTAATGTCGCCAGCCTGGCGTTCCGCAATGTTAAGTTCAGCCATTTTTGTCTCCTCGTAATAAAAAAATTAAATAATCGATTGCAAATTTTAGATGAAATTTACCAAAAAAGTCCAAGTAAAACAAAGCGCTTAACGGTTTTTTGTCATTTTTACGACCGTTCCGCCTTCCGCCCATTCGACCTTGTCGACGAAATTATGCATAAACAGGATGCCGCGGCCCGACGCCTTGAGCAGGTTTTCGGGATTCGTCGGGTCGGGAACCAGCGAAACGTCGAAGCCCTCGCCGTGATCGCGGATGACGATTTCCATTCCGCTGCCGGTGTCGATCAGACCGATCTCGACCGATTTCGCTTCATCGAGCTTGTTGCCGTGTTTGACGGCGTTGGCGAGCGCTTCGCGGACGGCCATATCGATGCCGAACAGCGCATCGTCGCCGAAACCGGCGCTCGTCGCGAAAGCGGTCGCTTTCTGCACCGCTTCGTCGATCGCTTCGATTTTGCTTGAGATGGAAAATGTCGTTTCTTTTTCGTCCACCGGTTACCGATCAAGGAGCGTTGGTATTTACAATAAACTTTACTGTAAGTTTGCGTTTTATTAAAGGTTATGTCAAGAACTCAGGCGAGATATTCCGGCCGCCGAAAATGACGGCCGCCGACCGCCGCGTTTTGAACGAAAGCGTTTGTGGCGATTTTGCGCGCGCCTGCCAAAGCGCTACGCGCGAAACCGGCCGGCCGCTTCGCGCTGCGTTTCGTAAGTGGTGCAATAACAGGAGATTGGCCGTCGCGGCGATTTGGCACGCGGCTTGTAATTGAGAAGAAACGTGAGCGAAAGAATCGTTTAAGAAATATCGGAAGGCATAAAAACGAGGCATAAAGGGTTCTTTCGCCCACGCAGTTTTTGAAATTAATTTAAGGAGACAGAATGAAAAACAAACTCGGAATTTTTACTGCGTTGATTTTAAGTTTGGTGATTGCCGGCTCGGCGCTGGCGTCGGTTCCGGGCGTGGCGTCCGGGAAAACGGCGGTTTTGAAGGCTAAGGCCGGCAAAAAACTGTCTGGGAAGAAGCACAAGCATCGTCGTCATCATCACAAGCGTAAAGCGATGACGAAAAAAACGATTATCACGTCGAAAAAAAATAAATAAGGAGGAAAAGCCTATAGTCCATAGAAGTCATTAAGAAAAAAATCGTTTCTCTTCTCAAAGCAAAAACAGGGCGTAACTTTCAAGCCAGAAGTTGCGCCCGTTTTTTTCAGAAAGCATCGTGAGAGTTTTTTTTCGACAGTACGAAGATTTAAAGAGAGTCCTTTCGAGATATTTCCAGTGGCTCGTGCTGGCCGCGTGCCTGCTCGGACTGCTTATATACGGGCTGACGGCGTTTACCGCGAAACCGACCGTCGAAACGATCACCACGCACGCGCCCGTTTTCAATTCCAACAACGATCAGCTGCGCGAGGTCGACTATTCGTCGCCGCGCCGCGCGCGCCGCCGCTAATCGAGCGCGATGCCGAACCGCTCGGCCATCCGGTAGAGCGTCCGGCGGTCGATGCCGAGGATCTCGGCCGTCCGCGTCCGGTTGCCGGCGGTTTTTTCCAGCACGTGGAGCAGATAGCGTTTTTCGAGCTCGTCGAGCTTCGGCAGATCGCCGTAGAGCTGCGACAGGTGAAAGCGCGTCGCCTGCTGTTTGAACTCGTCGCTGAGCAGCTTGACCGGCAGGTCTTCGGGCAGAATCTCGCTGCCGCGCGCCCGGAGCGCCGCGTATTCGACCGCCGCTTCCAATTCGCGGACGTTGCCCTTCCATTCGTAAATCTGCAGAGTTTTGAGCGCTTCGTCGGAAAAGCGGAGATGCTCGCGGCCGACGTTCCGGCGCGCCTTGAGAAGAAATTTTTCGACGAGGATCGAGATGTCGGTCGGCCGTTCGCGAAGCGGCGGCACGCGCAAGGTGACGACGCTCAGACGGTAAAACAGATCCTCGCGGAAACTGCCGTTGCGGACTTCTTCCTCGAGATCGCGGTTGGTCGCGGCGATGATCCGCGCGTCGACCCGGCGGCTGACGGTCGAACCGACGCGGCGGATCTCGCCTTCCTGCAGCGCGCGGAGCAGCTTGACCTGCATCGCGAGGCTCGTCTCGCCGATCTCGTCGAGAAAAAGCGTTCCGCCGTCGGCTTCTTCCCAGAGCCCGCGCCGGTCGCCGGTCGCGCCGGTGAACGAGCCCTTCATATGGCCGAAAAGCTCGGCTTCGAGCAGCGATTCGGTGAGCGCGCCGCAGTTGACGGCGATAAACGGCCCGTCCTTGCGCGGGGAATTCTGATGGATGGCGCGGGCGACGAGCTCTTTGCCGGTGCCGGATTCGCCGAGGATCAGGACGGTCGAGCGGGTCGGCGCGACGCGCGCGATCTCCTTGTAAAGCTCGATCATCTTCGGCGAGCGGCCGACCATCGGGCCGGACGAGATGTTTTCGGTGACGATCTCTTCGTCCTTTTCGCGGTTCTGTTCGAGCGCGCGTTTGGCGGTCGCGACGATCTCGTCGACCTTGAAGGGCTTCGAGATAAAATCCCACGCGCCCTCGCGGGTCGCTTCGATCGCCGTTTCGAGCGAGCCGAAGCCGGTGACCAGAATGACGGGCGATTTTTCGCGCAGCCGCGGGAGCAGATCGAGGCCCGACAGATCGGCTTCGAGATTGATGTCGCTGATGACGAGATCGAATTTTTGACGATCGGAAAGCAGCAGCGCTTTTTCGGGCGAGTCGGCCGTCGAGACTTCCCAGCCCTGCGCGGAAAGAATCTCGCCCAACAACTCGCACGACGCCCGGTCGTCGTCAACTACCAGGATTTTTTTCATAAAACGGTCTTGAGTCTTAAGTCTTGAGTCTTAAGTCGCTCGGATTCGGTAAATACAAGACTATTTTATAACGGCGGCCGGTTCGGGGAAAGCAGTCAATCTTCAAAACAGGGACTCAAGACTCAAGACTGTAAGACTCAAGACTTTTTAAGTCGCCGGTCTCAGCTGTTCTGCCAGAACCGCCAGAGACGGACGGGCAGAAAGCCGACGAAATCGACGACGATGCGCGGGAATTTCTTGAGGTCCGACCAGAGCGATTCGTTGTCTTCGTCGGCGCCGGTGATCATCACGCCGCGCCGCATCGCGAAGAGGTTGAAGAGCGCGGAGATGATCGAAAAGCTGATCGAGATCAAAATGCTCTTGCCGCGGTTCTGGTCGCCGTTGAGCGTGTGCAGGCCGTATTCGACCGAATGGCTGTAGATCGGCATCAGGACCATCACGAAAAGCGTCGCCATCCAGACCGGCGAGGCCTTTCGGAGCGACTGCACGAGCGAGCCGCTGATGCCGCCGTGGATGACCCGGAAGATGAATTCGACGCTCATCGCGCCGAGCGCCGCGCGCCAGCCTTCGGTGATATGCGTTAAAAAATACATCGAGCCGCGAAACAGCCCGGCGAAAAAAGCGGATTTCCAGTTCCAGCGCCAGAAGAACATCTCGATCGGATGTTTGGCGGTATATTTCAAGACTCCGAAAACGGTTTCGGTTTTTATCTCTTCCATTAAAAATTAATGATTACGCTTCGAATAAATTAATGTGTGGGCAGATTAGTATAATACAAATCGGTAAATTTATCCGCTTTGGACACGTCCTGATACGCAAAAAAATCGTTCCGCCGCTCAAAATCCTCGTACATCGCGTCGTAAGTCGCGAAAAGCAGGTCGTTGGCCGCTTCGGTCGTGTGCGCGGCGACGGTTTCGAGCGCCCGTTCGATCTTCCGCGCGCGGGCCGGCTCGTCTTCGAACGCTTTCCGGATCGTCGCCGCGAAGCCCCCGGCGGTCGGCTCGCTGAGCCACGCGTTTTCCTCGTTCGCGTACGACAAAACGCCGCCCGCGTTCGGGACGACGACGGCGACGCCCGAGGCCATCGCTTCGAGCGCGACGTTGCCGAACGGCTCGCGCGGGTTCGGATGCAGAAAGACGTCGGCGCTCGCGTAATATTCGGCGAGCGTCTCCTTGTCGAGATGGCCGGTCTGGACGATCTTGCCGGGGAATCGCTTTTCGGTTTCCTCGGCGATCCATTCGGCCTTCGGGCCGGCGCCGGCGACGAGCAGCCGGAAATCGGTCCGCTCGTCCTTCGCGAGCACCTCCATAATCTCGGGCAGCACCTGAATGTTCTTCTCGGTCGAAAGCCGCGTCGACGACATCACGACGACCGAGTTTTCGGGAATCCCGGCCTTTTCGCGCATCTCGCGGCGGACGCGGTCGGACGCTTTCGACGGGTTGAACCGGACGGTGTCGACGCCGCGCGGGCAGATTTTGAGCCGTTCCGTGAAGGGAATCTTCGAGGCCCGGAAAAACTGCCAGCATTTGTTGAAAAACGTTTCCGAGCGGTGCGGGTTGTCCTCGCCGCGGACCGACTCGATCAGCTCCTCGGCGACGAACGGCGAGTTGGCGATGTAGAAATCGAACATCGGCAGGTTGTAGTTGCCGATCAGCCGGCGCGCGAACCACTGGCCGATTTTGCCTTTCGAGACGAACGACGAGACGATCGTGTCGAACCGTTCGCCCGTAAAATAGACGAGCATCGGCCGCTTGACCTGACTGAACTTGCCCTTGCGGATGATGCCGGCGAGCAGCGTCAGCGAATAATTGTCGTAGATCTCGATCATATCCGGCATCTCGTCGATCAGGATCTTGCGGATCGGCGTTTCGTTCTGGATATACTGCCACGGCATCATCAGCCGGTAGCGCTTGTCGATGATCGGCGACGGCGGCGCGGCGACGTAGTAGATCTTCGCGAATTCGTTGATCTCTTCGACCGCGTCGTGCTCGCCGGGGACGATCAGCCGGACGAATCTCCGGTGACGCTCGGCCGCTTCGAGCAGCTTGTTGTAGTTGGTGCTGACGCCGCCCGAATTCTTGTGATAGTAATTCGTCAGATGGACCGATTTTATGGGTTTTTTCGACATAAATTTAAAAATCCCTGCGGCCTGACCGGCGGCCTTCGAAGGGACGCCGTAAAACCGAAAGAAGGACGCGCGGTTCGCGACCGCGTCTAAAATTCACTTTTTGTTTCTAAACGGGGTGAAACGTATCCTGAACAACTTAACGCAGATTTCGGAATACTACAAACAAAGTCCCGCGAATTCGGGCTTTGATACAAAATTTATTCGGCGGCGGGGCCGAAAAAGGTCTGCCGGCGGGCGATTCCGAAACGACACCGGGCAAACCCGTCATAACCGGTGCCGGTCCGGTCTCGCCCGCCGGCAGATTTCATCGATATTTTTTGCCGTTCGGAGCGCGGCTAAACGATCTCCGAAACGGTCGCCTTGCGCTCGACCTTGTTCCAGCCGACGACCGCGCCCTTGAACGCGTTCTTGACCGATTTGACCATCACCGAATACATAATCTGCCGGTAGCCGAAGCGCTGGACGGGAAGCCACGCGAGCAGCCGCCATTTTTCCCGGCGCTCGAAGGTGAAGCCGACGGCCGCCGCGAGCAGATCGACGGCGAGGAAGAAGGCGTAGTAATAGACGACCTCGGCGACGTGCGGCGCGATGAATTCCTTCGGATGTTCGAGCCGCTGGATCAGGTAATCGACCATCGTCCAGAGGAACATCAGATCCATCAGCGGCGCGACCAGCGGGAAAAGGATCTGGAAGACCCAGACGTTCGGCATCGCCAGAAATCCGAGCGCGCCGAATTTTCGGTTAAAGAGCGCGCGGCGGTGCTTCCACATACACTGGAGCGTGCCGAACGACCAGCGGAAGCGCTGTTTGGCGAGCCCGTTGAAGGTGTCGGGCGCTTCGGTGTAGGCGACCGCGCGTTCGGCATAGGCGATCCGGTAGCCGAGCTGCCGCACGCGCAGCGTCAAATCCTGATCCTCGGCGAGCGTGTTCGATTCGAAGCCGCCGGCCTGTTCGAGCGCCGCGCGCCGCCACGCGCCGACCGCGCCCGGCACGACCGTGATCGCGTTGAGCCCGTCGAACGCGCGGCGGTCGAGATTCTGCGACGTGATGTATTCGAGCGCCTGCCATTTCGTGATCATATTCAGGCGGTTGCCGACCTTGGCGTTGCCGGCGACCGCGCCGACCGCCGCGTCGGCGAACTGCCGGGCGAGCTCGCCGATCGTCGCCGGCGTGAAGACCGTGTCGGCGTCGAGCCCGATGATGACCTCGCCCCGGGCGCGTTTGAGCCCGTAATTGAGCGCGTTGGCCTTGCCGCCGTTGGCGAGCGTGTAGAGCCGGACTTTTTCCGCGTCGCCGAAGTTTTCGCGGACCGTGCGGCTCGTCTCGTCGGTCGAGCCGTCGTCGACGACGATGATCTCGAGGTTCGGGTAGTCGGATTTGAGCAGGCTTTTGAGCGTTTTGACGATCACGCGCTCCTCGTTGTAGGCCGGGACGATGACCGAGACGAACGGCTGAAAGCCTTCGTCGACGAGCGTTTTCGTTTTCCGGAAATGCGACCAGACGGCGAGCAGCGCGATGAACAGAAGCCGCCCCGTGCCGAGCACGATGCCGAGCCAGAAAAGCCATTTCATCGTCTTGTCGAAAAACCAGAACATCGAAAAAGCGACGCCGTCGGCCCGCGTGATGACGCGCTCGTTTTCGGCGACGAACGGCATTGTCTTTTCCTGCGGAAGGCCGGCGAGCTGCGAGACGGTCACGAATTTATAGCCCTTCGCCTTCAGGGTTTCGATGATTCGCGGGAGCGCGGCGAGCGTCTGCGAGCGGTCGCCGCCGCCGTCGTGCAGGAGCACGATCTGGCCGCGCACGTCCTCGTCGGTCGTCTGGTTGGTGATGCCGTCGATCGTCCGGTTGACGATCTCGTCGGTGCCCGGCGTCTGCCAGTCGTCCGGGTCGACGTGCAGCCCGACCGTGATGTAGCCGAGCTTTTTGGCCTCGACGATCGGCTCGACCTCGTCGGATGTCTGCGGCTCGGCGTCGCCGAAATAGGGCGCGCGGAAGAGCGTCGTCGAGCGGCCCGTCAGCGACTGGATCAGCCGCTGGGTCGCGTTGATCTCGAAATCGGTGACCGGCTGCGGGAGCTCGCCGAGGTTCGGGTGCGTGAACGAATGGTTGCCGATGTCGTGGCCGTCGGCGACGATCCGCTTGATGATTTCGGGATTTTCCTGGCCGTAGCTGCCGACCACGAAGAACGTCGCCGGGACGTTTTCCTTTTTCAGTTCGTCGAGAATGCGCGGCGTCCAGTCGGGATCGGGGCCGTCGTCGAAGGTCAGCGCGACCATCCCCGGATGATCGCCGGTGCGCTGGATGACGTAGCTCGACGGCGTCGCCGTGTAGGTTTCGGCGTGAATCGCGCCGCCGTCGGCGAATTTGAACGTCCGGCTGCCGTCCTGCGGCTCGGCGATCACCTGGAGGATCTCGCCGATGCCTTCGAAATCGATGTCGTAACCGTAGCGGATCGTCTTGAGGTCTTCGATCTTCGGCTGCGCGGTCGCGTCGCCGCCGAAAACGCTCCACAAACTCGGGTCTTCCGAGCCGAGCCGCCAGAGCGCGTAGCCGAACGGCTTGAATTTCTGCGCCGTCCGGATCTCGTTAAAGGCCGTCACCGCGTCGAGAAACCAGACCGTGTGGTGCGAGCCGTCGTCCTCTTCGTACGAGAAATACGGGTTCTGCGTGGCCGTGTCGAAACTGATCTTCGCGTCGGAATCGCGGGCCGCCAGCACCGATTCCTGAAACGAGACTTCCGACGCCTCTTTTTCGCGGTTCGACCAGTCGTAGCCGTAGTTGCCGAGGCAGACGATCGTTTTCGCCGGATTCAGCTCCTTCATCCGTTTGGCGAGGATCGAATCGAACCAGCCCTGCGACGCGATCGCGCCCGGGCCGCCGGTCGCCCAGTGCTCGTCGTAGGCCATCAGCATCAGATAGTCGGAAAATTCGGCGTAGGCCTTGTAGTTCCAGTCGGGATTGTCGAACGGCACGGCCTGCGCGATGAGCCAGCCGCGCGCGTGAAAGGTCGCCGACAATTCCTTCATAAACTCGTAAAGATTGGCCTGCGATTTCGACGGCACTTCTTCGAGGTCGATCGTCAGACCCGAAAATTTGTTGGTCTCGACCATCTTCGCGAGCGCGTCGATGAGCCGCTGGCGCGATTCTTTGGTGGCGACCTGCCGCGCGAGAATCTGCGGGTTCCAGACCTCGTCTTTGTAATTCTGCACGAGCGGCAGCACCGGCATCTGCGGTTTTTCCCTGGCGATCAGATCGAGCGCCTTCTGGTCGAAATCGAGGACGAGCGGGTCGTCGCCGTCGCGCAGGCGGACCCATTCGGGCGCGAGCCAGTCGATCTTGTCGATGTTGCGCTTGAGCGACGCGTAGGACGTGTCGTCGTAGTTGACGTAAAAACCGATCGTCAGCGGACGCGCGCCGGTTTCGGCGGGGCTCGCCTCGAACTGCGCGGGAATTTCGGCCGGTTCGGGCGCGGCCGTGTTCGGCGCGGAGGCGTTCGACGACGAGATCGGCTTGGCGCGGATGCTGAAGGCCGGCAGAAACGGCGTCGCGTAAAGACTGAAGAAAAAGACGGCGATCAGTATGAAAACGAAAGTTGAAACGGAAACGGCGAAGAGCCGCGCTCTTTTCCAGCGTTTTCCGTTAGGGGCGTAAAAAACGGGCAATTTTAAATCGGACATCGGTGTAAACTTCCCAGCCGTAAAATATATCGGGACGGCACGCTGCTTGACATAGCAAGGCTCATACCACGGCGAAGTGTTGAAACGATTATACTTAAAGACCTAACGGCCGGCCCCGTCCTGTGGCGTTTTAGCGAAGGCATCAAAAACGCCACGACGGACGATTTCGGATTTCGGATTTCGGATTTCGGATTGGTCTGTGGTTCTACGTCTGAGATTTACAAGGGAAATTCTCAATTCGAAAACAGACCAATCCGAAATCCGAAATCGACATAATCCGAAATCCGAATTCGTTAGGGTTTTTCGGCTTTAAAAGTGATCGAGAATTTCGCGCCTTTGCCCGGGGCGCTTGCGACGGCGATGGTCGCTTCGTGTTCCTGGAGGATCTGTTTGACGACGACCAGGCCGAGGCCGGTGCCGCGGCCGCGTTCCTTGGTCGTGAAAAGCGGCTGAAAGATCTTCGCACTCGTCTCGCGGCTCATCCCGAGGCCGTCGTCGGCGAATTCGACGATCACTTCGCCGTCTTCGCAGGCGGTCGAAACGGTCAGCTTGCCGCCTTCCGGCATCGCGTCGAGCGCGTTGTTGACGAGGTTCAGAAAGACCTGCTGCAGACGGTTCGCGTCGCCCGCGACCGGCGGCAGCGCGGGCGCGAGATTCGCGGTCAGCGCGACCCGGTTTTTTTCGAGCGTCGGTTCGAGCGCGTCGAGAAATTTCCGGAGCAGCTCGTTGAGATTCAGCGCGACGTGCTCGCTCGCGCCGAACCGCGTCCGGTCGAGCATCTCGCGGACGATCTGCTCGATCCGCTCGATCTGCGCGCTGATCGTCCGGAGCCGCGTCGCCGCCTTCGAATCGGACGCCATCGACGACTGAAGCAGCTGGACGTGGCCGCTGATCAGGTTGAGCGGCGTCCCGACCTCGTGCGCGAACTGCGCGGCCGTCTGACCGGCGGCGGCGAGCCGTTCCATCTCGGTCATCCTCCGCGTCGTCCGGAAGAGCTCGAGGTTGGCCGTTTCGAGCTGCTCGTTTTTCTGCGTCAGCTCGACGGTCGCGGCGCGGACTTTTTCTTCGAGGATCTCGCTGCGGTGCTCGCGCTCGGCGGTCATCTCGCGGATCTGCGACATCATCGAATTGAAGTTCGCCGAGACCCGGCCGAATTCGTCCTGTTTGAGATTTTCGGTGATCTCGGCCGAAAGGTTGCCGGTTTTGGCCGTGTCCATCGCCGACAGGATCTTTTCGAGCGGTTCGTAGACCAGATTCTGAAACAAAAGATAAAAAGCCGCCGTCATCAGCAGAATCGTCGCGACCACGATCCAGACGAGGTTGCCGGCGTAGCGCATCGCGATCGTCGAGACCGTGTCGAGCCGCTCGACAACCTCGACCGCGCCCCAGAGTTTGTTCTTGATGACGATCGGCGTAAAAATCCGGTAGAGCGGCTCGTTGGAGTTTTTCTGCGGCGTGTCGACGGTCTGCGAGGCCGAATCGGTCAGCAGCGCGGTTTTCACATCGCCGGGAATCGTCTCGGTCGGGAGCGAATCGTCGGACGCGGCCTGTTCGACGAAATCGCCGTTTTCCAGTTTCCAGACGCGGGCCGTGACGAGATTCGGCCGCGAGCCGCCGACGAGATTCGTCAGCTGGTCGAGGTCGTCGGCCGTCGACTGGTCGGGAAACAGCGACAGGGTTTTGGCGAGACTTTCGGCCTGCAGACGGGCCTCGGTCCGCTCGTTGTCCTGGATCTGCGAGGCGATTTCGGCGCTGATCACGAGAAACGAAACGACCAGCAGGGCGAGCGCGACGGCCGAGGCGATGAGCGCGGTTTTAATATGCAGTTTGAGCGACGGCATCAATCGCCATTATAATCGAATTTTTTGTTATGAAAATTCAACCCGCGAAAAATCTGCAAGGGACGATCAATTTACCCGGCGACAAATCGATCTCGCATCGCGCGGCGATGTTCGCGTCGCTCGCGCGCGGCACGACGCGGATCGAAAACTTCGCGACGAGCGCCGACTGCGCGTCGACGCTGTCGTGTTTCGAACAGCTCGGCGTCGAGGTCGCGCGCGAAGGCGATACGGTCGTCGTGACGGGCCGCGGCAAGAACGGTTTTCGGGAAAGCGCCGCGCCGCTCGACTGCGGCAATTCCGGGACGACGATGCGGCTGCTCGCCGGGATTCTCGCCGGCCAGCCCTTCGATTCGGTGCTGACCGGTGACGAGAGCCTGTCGAAGCGTCCGATGAAGCGCGTGATCGAGCCGCTGACGCGGATGGACGCGCGGCTCGAAGCGGACGACAACCACGCGCCGCTCCGGATTTTCGGGAAAAATCCGCTCCGGGCGATTTCGTTCGAGCCGGCCGTCGCGTCGGCGCAGGTCAAGTCGTGCGTGCTGCTCGCCGGACTCAACGCCGCCGGCCGGACGTCGGTGCTCGAAAAAACGCCGACGCGCGACCACACCGAGCGGATGCTCCGCTGGTTCGGCGTCGGGGTCGCCGAAGAAGAGACGGAAAACGGTCGGCTGATCACGGTGTCGGGCGATGCCGGGCTCGCGGCGCGCGATCTGATCGTCCCGTCGGACGTCTCGTCGGCCGCGTTTTTTCTGGTCGCGGCGGCCGGTCTGAAGGATTCCGCGCTTACCCTGCCGAACGTCGGGCTCAACCCGACGCGAAACGCGGTCGTCGAGGTTTTGCGGGATTTCGGCGCGGAGATCGAGATTTTCAACGAGCGCGAGATCGCCAACGAGCCGGTCGCCGACCTGCGTGTGTCCGGGCGCGGAGCGCTGCGGCCGCGCGCCGGCGCGAATGTTTTGCGCGGCAAGATCATCGCCAACCTGATCGACGAGATCCCGATTCTCGCGGTCTTCGGCACGCAGCTCGCGGGCGGGCTCGAGATCCGCGAGGCGGCCGAATTGCGCGTCAAGGAATCGGACCGGATCCGCGCGGTCGTCGAGAACCTGCGGCGGATGGGCGCGGCGGTCGAGGAATTCGAAGACGGTCTGCGCGTCGAAAAATCCGCGCTCCGGGGCGCGACGGTCGATTCCTGCGGCGACCACCGGATCGCGATGGCCTTCGCCGTCGCCGCGCTCTTCGCCGCCGGCCCGACCGAAATCAAGGACGCCGCCTGCGCGGCCGTGTCCTTCCCGGCGTTTTTCGAAACGCTCGCAACTGTGGCAAAGTAAAGTGGAAAAGTGGAAAAG